>NZ_JBMKHA010000004.1:0-286100 GCF_049238365.1 Enterobacter cloacae complex sp. IR53030 | reverse complement strand
GGCTCAGTTGGTAGAGCGCACCCTTGGTAAGGGTGAGGTCCCCAGTTCGACTCTGGGTATCAGCACCACTTTATACTTAGGTTAAAGTTCGGCAAGAAGTAAAAGAATTTGTCTGGCGGCTTTAGCGCGGTGGTCCCACCTGACCCCATGCCGAACTCAGAAGTGAAACGCCGTAGCGCCGATGGTAGTGTGGGGTCTCCCCATGTGAGAGTAGGGAACTGCCAGACATCAAATAAGTGAAAAGGCCATCCGAAAGGATGGCCTTTTTGCGTTTATGTGCAGAAAAAACGGTAGGCCGGGTAAGGCAAAGCCTCCACCCGGCAAAGCAAATGACTAATGAATCACCTGCGACAGGAATGCACGCGTACGTTCCGACTTCGGATGCGCAAAGAATTCATCCGGTGGGGCCTGTTCAACGATCTCACCGCGGTCCATAAAGATCACCCGGTCTGCCACCGTTCTGGCAAAACCCATCTCATGCGTCACGCACAACATTGTCATCCCGGATTGCGCCAGCCCAATCATAGTATCCAGCACTTCTTTCACCATTTCCGGATCCAGCGCAGATGTCGGTTCGTCAAACAGCATAATTTTGGGTTTCATGCATAGCGAACGGGCGATAGCCACACGCTGCTGTTGTCCGCCTGAGATCTGGCCGGGAAACTTATTGGCGTGCTCTGCAATACGTACGCGTTCGAGGTAATGCATTGCCAACGCCTCCGCTTCCTGTTTCGGCATCTTTCGTACCCAAATCGGCGCAAGCGTACAGTTCTGCAGAACGGTCAGGTGGGGAAATAGATTAAAATGCTGAAATACCATCCCCACTTCCTGGCGTACGCGTTCGATATTGCGAATATCTTCATTCAGCTCGATACCATCAACCACAATGCGTCCCTGCTGATGCTCTTCAAGATGGTTGATACAGCGAATGGTTGTCGATTTCCCTGAACCGGAAGGGCCGCAAAGAACGATTCGTTCGCCTTGCTTTACCTTGAGATTAATGTCTTTCAGGACATGAAACTGTCCATACCATTTATTCACGTTTTCCAGCGTAATCATCGCGTCGGCGGGTGTCATAGTAATTTGGCTCATAATTTCCTCAGTGCGGTGTACGCCCGGTGTTAAAGCGCTTTTCCAGGTGCTGGCTGTAGCGCGACATGCTAAAACAAAAGATCCAGTAGATCAGAGCAGCAAAGACATATCCCTCGGTGGACATGCCCAGCCAGGCAGGGTCAACGGTTGCCTGCTGCACGCTGCTAAAGAGATCGAACAATCCGATGATGATGACCAGGCTGGTATCTTTGAAGAGGGCAATGATCGTGTTGACCAGGCCCGGGATCACCAGCTTGAGTGCTTGTGGAAGGATGACCAACCCCTGCGTTTTCCAGTATCCGAGAGCCAGTGATTCCGCTGCTTCGTACTGGCCTTTAGGTAACGCCTGCAGGCCACCACGCACAACTTCAGCGACATAGGCAGACTGAAACAGAATCACCCCGACCAGGGCACGAATCAGTTTGTCGATCGTTGTACCTTCTGCCATAAACAGCGGCAGCATGACCGAAGACATAAACAATACGGTGATCAGTGGTACGCCACGCCAGAACTCAATAAAGATCACTGAGAGCACACGCACGACCGGCATTGTTGAACGACGCCCCAGAGCGAGTAAAATGCCCCACGGCAGAGCGCCAGCTATCCCCACAGAAGCGATAATCAACGTCAGCGTCAGACCGCCCCACTGGCGTGTTTCAACGCGTTCCAGCCCCAGGAAGCCGCCATACAACAACACCCAAACAATAATGGGATACGCTACAGCCCAGCCGGCAATATAGCGTCCGCGATGAGGTAGCTTTTTCCAGAACATTACGGCGATGGAAAGCAGACCGATAACCAGCGCCAGATTAATCCGCCAGCGCTGTTCATGAGGATACAATCCATACATGAACTGGCCGAAACGCTCGTGAATAAACACCCAGCATGCGCCTGCTTTCGTACAGTCGGCACGCGTGGAACCCACCCAGTTCGCCTGCAGGAATGCCCAGTTGAGTAGCGGCGGGATCAGTTCCCACATCAACCACAGGCAGACTATTGTCAGCAGGCTGTTGCTCCAGCTGGAGAATAGGTTCTTACGTGCCCAGATAATGAAACGTCCACCGGTTGTGCTGGCTGGACGCGAGGAGTGCGACAGTATCGCTTTCGACATCATAAATCCTTAGCGCTCGACCAGTGCAATACGGCGGTTATAAAGGTTCATCAGCAATGAAATCGCCAGACTGATGATCAGATAGACAGACATGGTGATGGCAATGGTTTCTATAGCTTGTCCGGTCTGGTTAAGCACGGTGCCGGCGAAGAGAGACACCATATCCGGGTAACCAATCGCGGCGGCCAGCGAGGAGTTTTTGACAATGTTGAGATACTGACTGGTCAGTGGCGGAATGATTACCCGCAGGGCCTGGGGAATAATGACCTGGCGCAGCGTCACGGTATTCGGTAAACCAAGTGAACGCGCCGCCTCGTGCTGTCCGTAAGGCACCGCCTGGATCCCGGAGCGAATGATTTCTGCAATAAATGCGGAGGTATAAATCGAGAGCGCCAGCGTGAGTGCTGCCAGTTCAGGAATTAACACCATCCCGCCCTGGAAATTGAACCCGCGCAGATGGGGGATATCCCAGTGCAAAGCCGCACCAAAAAGCCAGTGTGCGACTAACGGTAAGCCAACAATTAGCGCAGCGCCAACGGGCCATGTTTTACGAAGCTGCCCTGTTTTAATCTGGTGCTTGCGGTTATAACGGAACAGCCCGACAGAAATGGCGATCGCAATAATAACTGCGACGATGAAGGCGTAAAGCCCTTCGGCGAACTGCGGAGAGGGAATGTATAGCCCACGATTACTCAGGAAAAACAGCTCAAACGCATCGACGGCCTGACGGGGGCCAGGAAGGTTACGCAGGACCGCGAAATACCAGAAAAAGATTTGCAGCAGCGGTGGGATGTTGCGGAACGTTTCAATATAAAAGGTTGAAAGCTTCCGCAGGAGCCAGTTTTCAGAAAGACGAGCCAGGCCAATAAAGAAACCCAATATCGAGGCGAAGACAATACAAAGCGCCGATACCAGCAGCGTATTCAGTAAACCGACCACAAACACGCGTCCGTACGTGTCACCTTCCTCATAATCAATAAGATGCTGAACAATACCAAACCCTGCACTGCGATCCAGGAACGCAAAACCGGAGGTAATACCGCGGTTATTCAGGTTGGTGATGGTGTTATGGATGAGATACACGGCGATGAGAACAACCACAACAATAGCAATGATCTGGAATAGCCAGGCGCGGACCGCGGGATGAGAAAAGGATAGCGTTCCTTTTACGGCTGAGCGGCGATGGGACATAAAGAAACCTCAGTAACCATGACTCTGGACTGGGCACCGCCTGAGCAGTGCCCGTTACAGCTTTGACTTAACGTACTGGTGGCGCGTACTGAATGCCGCCGTTATTCCAGAGATTGTTCTGGCCGCGTTTGATCTTCAGCGGGCTTTCCGATCCCACGTTGCGCTCAAAGATCTCAGAATAGTTACCCACCTGCTTGATGATGTTGTAAGCCCACTTGTTATCCAGCTTCAGATCCTTGCCGAAATCACCCTCTTTACCGAGCAGGTGAGCCATATCCGGGTTGGATGGATTAGCGGCTTTCTCATCAACGTTTTTCGAGTTGATGCCCATCTCTTCCGCGTTCAGCATGGCAAACAGGGTCCAGCGAACAATGGAGAACCAGTCTTCATCACCACGACGAACAACAGGTCCGAGAGGTTCTTTGGAGATCACTTCTGGCAGCACAATCCATTCTGCCGGGTTGCTCAGCTTAATACGTAAGGCATACAGCTGTGACTGGTCAGAGGCCAGCGTGTCGCAACGGCCGGATTCCAGTGCTTTGGCTGATTCATCCGAGCGATCAAACGTCACAGGGGTGTATTTCATCTTATTGGCTTTGAAATAATCCGCGACGTTCAGCTCCGTATCCGTACCCGCCTGGATACACACGGTGGCGCCATCCAGTTCTTTGGCACTTTTCAGGCCCGCTTTATTGTGGGTCAGGAATCCGATGCCGTCATAATAGGTCACGCCGGTAAATGACATCCCCATACCTGCATCACGAGAGGAGGTCCAGGTGGTATTACGAGAGAGCATGTCAACTTCACCGGATTGCAGCGCCGTAAAGCGTTCTTTCGCCGTCAGCGGGGTGTATTTTACTTTGCTGTCATCCCCAAAAACGGCAGCTGCGACGCCGCGGCAGACATCCACATCAATACCGGTAAATTTGCCGTTCGCATCGGCATATGAGAAGCCAGGCAGACCATCACTGATACCACATTGAACAAAACCTTTCTTTTTAACGGCATCCAGTGTCGTACCCGCATGGGCCTGGCCCGCTACGGCAAACAACATGCCTGCAGCGGTCAGGCTGGCTATCATCGTCTTTTTCATAATGCATCCTGTGTGGCGAAATTTATCGTTATAGAAGCGCTTTTTAAGCGCTAAACCTGTCTGTGGCTTTGGCCAACGTTTATAAAGCAAACGTAATGCCAGTTTTGCGTTCCACAAAATAAGTGATAACAGAACGCTTAATGCTGAGTGTAGACACGCTTAAATAAAACGAACGCCCCGAAACGGTGCGAAATTACAACCTGTGCCACAAATCGGAGCAAAAGTTTCGATGAGGATGAGATAAATCAAGAGATAGTTTCTGAAGTGAATATTGGCAGGGTATTCAATAAGATTAATGTGTGAAAATCATCACGATAAAATATGAAATAAACTTTTATATACTAAAAAGATGTGATAGCCAGTCGATGGGAATTAATTTCTTGAATAAAAACGGGGCTATTTTTTTACTTATTAGAAAACAATGCACTTTTTAAACGCAAAAGCGCGGCCCGAGCCGCGCTTTCTTAATGGATGTTACTTCGTCAGGGCAACGATACCTAGCGTCAAACCCGCCACGGCAGCCGCTCCGCCGGCGATAGCACCCGCGGTTTCCCAGTTATCCTGGGTGGTGCCTTTCATACAGGTATTGGTATGAACCAGTCGACCCTGGTCATCGTAAACCGGTACACATGGAGAATCGTGCGCGCATCCAGCAAGTAGCGCAGCGAGAAGTGCAACGGAAATGAATCTTTTCATGATGTTACCTCAGTATTATTTCTCATTCGCTACAAAGCCAGGAGGGCTATTAACGAACCGGAGGCTATTTTACCACCGGGGTAACACCTCGTTGCACGGGGAATAATCTCAAAGTATGTCGTTTGTAAAAATCGTGGAGAAAAGTCGGTTTCAGGATGAATTAATGGAGAAATTATGGAGACACAACAGGGCGTTTCTACTTAATGTAAATCACCGCATTTTTAACACTGCAATTCAATAATGTCTAATTTATTGTTTATATTAAAAATAAAAAAGGCACCGCAGGGTGCCTTTCATGGGGGCGTTACTCTTTATGGCGGGTAAACCGTCGCCGGACAACCACAAAGAAAACGGGAACGAAGAAAATCGCCAGCAGCGTCGCGGAAAGCATGCCTCCCATAACGCCCGTACCGACAGCATTTTGCGCACCACTCCCGGCTCCGGTACTGATTACCAGCGGCATGACGCCAAGGATAAAGGCCAGGGAGGTCATCAGGATCGGTCGAAGGCGCATCCTTGATGCTTCCAGGGTGGCTTCAATAATCCCTTTACCTTCTTTATCCATCAGGTCCTTAGCAAATTCGACAATCAGGATGGCGTTTTTCGCCGACAGGCCAATTGTCGTCAGCAGGCCGACCTGGAAATAGACGTCATTGTTCAATCCGCGCAGCGACGCGGCGAGCAGAGCACCGATAACACCCAGCGGCACAACCAGCATCACGGAGAATGGGATGGACCAGCTCTCATACAGGGCCGCCAGACACAGGAACACCACGATCAGTGAAATGGCATACAGTGCGGGCGCCTGGTTACCGGAAAGGCGTTCCTGATAAGACATGCCCGTCCAGTCATAGCCAATTCCTGCAGGCAGTTTTGCGGCAAGGCTTTCCATCAACACCATCGCTTCGCCGGTACTTTTACCCGGTGCGGATTCCCCGAGGATCTCCATTGAAGGCATCCCGTTGAAGCGTTCCAGGCGAGGTGAGCCATAAACCCAGTGAGAGTAGCTAAAGGCGGAGAAGGGAACCATCTCTCCGTTCGCGCTGCGCACGTAGAGGTTGTTAATGTCCCCCGGCAGCATGCGGAAACGGGCATCTGCCTGCACGTAAACTTTTTTCACGCGCCCGTGGTCGATAAAGTCGTTCACATAGGTGCCACCCAACGCCGTCGAGATAGTCTGGTTGACGTCGGAAAGGCTGACGCCCAATGCCTGCGCCTTTTCCTGATCGACATCCAGCTTGAACTGAGGCGTATCTTCCAGCCCGTTTGGACGCACGCGCACCAGCAGGTCTGGGTGCTCTTTTACCATCCCGAGCAGTTGATTACGTGCCTGCGTTAGCTGGGTATGTCCCAGGTTAGCCTGATCGATAAGTTCAAAGTCGAATCCCGTTGCGGTTCCAAGCTCAATAATCGCAGGCAGGTTGAACGGGAACACCAGGCCGTCTTTAATCTGACTGAACGCTTTTGTCGCGCGACCCACGATAGCTTCAACGCTATTTTTCTCGCCCGGGCGCTCCTCCCAGGGCTTCAGGCTGACAAAGGCAATACCGGAGTTCTGACCCTGGCCGCTAAAGCTAAAGCCGTTTACGGTGAAGACGGATTCAACGTTCGCCTTCTCTTTGCCCAGATAGTAGTCCTGAACCTGGTCGAGGACCGCCTGAGTACGCGTCTGGGTCGCCCCTGCCGGGAGTTGAACCATTGTCATAAAGACCCCCTGGTCCTCTTCGGGCAGGAAGGAGGTCGGTAAGCGCAGGAACAACACCGCCATGCCACCAACAATAATGACGTACACCACCAGATAGCGACCGGTCTTACGCAAAATACCGCTCACGCTGTTGCTGTAGTGTTCCACACTCTTATCAAAGAGCGCATTGAACCAGCCAAAGAAGCCCCCTTTTTTCTCGTGGTGGTCGCTGGAGACGGGCTTAAGCAACGTTGCGCAGAGTGCGGGGGTCAGGATCAGCGCGACCAGTACGGATAGCGCCATCGCGGAAACGATAGTTAACGAGAACTGGCGATAGATGGCCCCAGTCGAGCCACCAAAAAATGCCATCGGAACAAAGACCGCCGAGAGGACCATGGCGATCCCCACCAGCGCGCCCTGAATCTGCTCCATCGACTTCTGCGTGGCCTCTTTCGGCGGTAGTTTATCTTCCACCATCACGCGCTCAACGTTCTCGACGACCACGATGGCGTCATCAACCAGTAGCCCTATCGCCAGCACCATCCCAAACATCGTCAGGGTATTGATGGAGAAACCGAACGCAGCCAGCACGGCGAAGGTCCCCAGCAGAACAACCGGCACGGCGATCGTTGGGATCAGCGTTGCCCGCAGGTTTTGCAGGAACAGATACATGACCAGGAAGACCAGAATGATCGCCTCAAACAGGGTCTTCACCACTTCATGAATCGAGATTTTCACAAAAGGCGTGGTGTCGTAGGGGTAGACGACCTTCAGTCCCTGCGGGAAGAACTGTTGCAGTTGTGCCAGCTTGCTCTTGATGGCTGCCGCCGTATCCAGCGCGTTTGCACCAGTAGCGAGCTTAATCCCCAGACCGGTTGCCGCCTGCCCGTTGATTTTGGTCACCATATTGTAGTTTTCGCCACCCAACTCAATGCGAGCCACATCCTTCAGATGAACCATTGAGCCGTCCTGGTTCACTTTGAGCGTGACGCGACCAAACTCTTCCGGTGATTTCAGGCGAGTTTGCGCGATGATGGAGGCATTCAGCTGCTGTCCAGGGACTGATGGTGTTCCACCCAACTGGCCTGCCGCTATCTGGTCGTTCTGCGTTTTTAACTGATTGATAATATCCAGCGGCGTCAGTTGGTATTTGTTCATCGCGTTACTGTCGAGCCAGATGCGCATCGCATACTGGGCACCAAACAGCTGAACGTCGCCGACACCCGATGTTCGGCTGATGGCATCCTTGACGTTCGAAGCGACGTAGTCGGAGATATCATCCTGAGTAAGGCTTTTATTGTCCGAAACAAAACCGGCGACCAAAAGGAAGCTGCTGCTGGACTTCTCAACGCCAATCCCTTGCTGCTGAACTTCTTGCGGCAGCAGCGGCATGGCCAGCTGCAACTTGTTCTGTACCTGCACCTGGGCGATGTCCGGGTCTGTTCCCGACTCGAAGGTCAGGGTGATGGTGACATTACCCGCTGAATCGCTGGTGGAGGACATATACATCAGGTTATCGATACCGTTCATGTTCTGTTCGATAACCTGGGTCACGGTATCCTGTACCGTCTGGGCATCTGCGCCGGGGTAGGTTGCGGAAATCGCAACGGCTGGCGGGGCAATCGTTGGATACTGGGCAACGGGCAGTTTGAGAATAGCCAGCCCGCCTGCAATCATCAAAATGATGGCAAGTACCCAGGCGAAAACCGGCCGCTGTATAAAGAAATTAGCCATGTCGTCGTTCCTTAACTGGCGGGCGCTGTGGTGGTATCTGGGGTGGCGACGACGGTGGCACCTGGCCTGGCTTTTTGTAATCCGCTGACAATCACGCGGTCACCGTTTTTCAGCCCTTCCGTCACCAGCCAGCGATCGCCAATGGCCTGAGGCGCAACGACGGTGCGTGGCTCAACCTGGTTTTTATCGTTAACCACCATGACGGTTGCATCACCTCGCGGCGTACGGGTCAGACCCTGCTGGGGAATCAGAATTGCATTCGGCTGTGTGCCTTCATCAATGCGGGCGCGAACGAACATCCCGGGTAACAGAAGGTGTTGAGGGTTAGGGAAAATGGCGCGCAAGGTAATCGAACCGGTGCTTTGATCCACCGTGACGTCTGAGAACTGCAACGTTCCTTTCAGCGGATAAGGCTGACCATTTTCCATCAGCAGTTCAACGCTGCTGGCCGTGTCGCCTTTTTGCAGGCTTGTCTGTTTCAGGCGCATAAATTCACAGCTGGACTGGGTGACGTCGACGTAAATCGGATCAAGCTGCTGGACTGTTGCCAGTGCAGAGGCCTGCCCGTTCGTGACGAGAGCACCTTCTGTCACGCTGGATTTGCCGATGCGCCCATCGACGGGAGACGTCACTTTGGTATAGGCAAGGTTAATACGTGCACTTTCGACGCCGGCTTTGGCGGCGATAACACTGGCATCGGCCTGTTGGGCTGTTGCCACCGCCTGGTCATACTCCTGCTTGCTGACATACTGGGTGCCTACCAGCGGGAGATAACGTTTTACTGTCAGATGCGCAATATTGGCCGCCGCCTGGGCCTTCGCCAGCTCACCTTTCGCGCTGTCGTAAGCCGCCTGATAGGTCGCAGGATCAATCTGGTAAAGCGAATCTCCTGCTTTTACATCGCTACCTTCCGTGAAGTTACGACGCAGGATGATACCGCTAACCTGTGGACGAACCTCCGCCACGCGGAATGCATCCGTTCTGCCCGGGAGTTCAGTGGTGACCGCCAGCGGCGCGCTTTTCACGATATGCACGCTGACCTGAGGTGCCTGGGGATGTTGTTGTTGGTCTTCCTGGCCATCGCATCCAGAGAGCAGTACAGCGCAGACAATGAAACCGGATAAGGGCAAACGTCTGAAATGATTCGTCATTACTGTTCCTTTAAATACCCATTAACCGAGATTTGCCGTAGAACGGTCGTTGGGGCAGAGGGATAAAAAAATAAAATGTAGCTGCGTATAATAATGAGGATATTTAATGTTTTTTAATTTATAAGTGCGAATGACGAGGCGTGAAGGAAAAATCAGAATGGGGCCCGGAGAAGATATGAATATACTCCCCTCCAGGCTAACCAGAGAAAGCGGGTTTAATGCCTTAAAATATTCATATCATGAATTAAATATTGATTATGCATTTGTATTAATTATGAGTTAAGGGGATTGACTTTTTTTGTGCAAAATGAAAACGGGTTTTAGGGAATAATTCCAGCCATCCGAACCCGAGGTTACGTATAAACCCAGTGAGTAACGAGTAGCTGCCTATGGCGCGTAAAAAGAAAGAAGAGGCTCAACAGACCCGACAGCAGTTGATTGAGGCGGCTATCGGGCAGTTTGCGACGCGTGGCGTGGCCAGCACGACGCTGACGGATATCGCGGATGCCGCAAAGGTTACGCGCGGTGCCATCTACTGGCACTTTACCAGTAAAACAGAGATATTTAATGCGATCTGGGAACAGCAATTACCGCTGCGTGACATTATTTGCGACAGGCTTTCTCTTTCCGAAAATGATGACCCGTTGTTAATGCTTCGTGAGCAATTTATTACTGCGCTACAGTATATCGCGCATGAACCCCGGCAATGCGCGCTTTTACAAATTCTGTATCATAAATGTGAGTTTCATAGCGATATGATTTCAGAAGATGAAATCCGTAAACGCATTGGCTTTAATTATGATTCTTTACGTATTACGCTAGAAAAATGTATTTCTCAGAGAATCGTTGCGGCGCAGATGAATGTTGAACTGACCATGATTGTATTGCATGGCTTTTTTAGCGGAATCATTAAAAACTGGTTAATGAATACCGACAGTTTTAATCTCTATCAACAGGCACCCGCGCTGGTCGACAGTATTCTGGCGACACTCCCTGTCTTGCGCGTGTCGCCTCAGGATGACTACAGCTCAGCGCCAGGCAACATTTCACCTCGCGCACAAAGCGCCTCTATGGTCTGCGCGCTGGCTGGTTTGCCTAACAGATAACCCTGAAGGGTGTTACAACCCAGCTCTGTTAAAAAGGTTTGCTGGGCTTCGGTTTCCACACCTTCAGCCACGACTTTCAGGTTAAGTGTTTTTGCGAGAGCCACAATCGCCGAGACAATGGTGGCATCCTCGCTTTCCCCGCTTAACTCTTTTACAAATGCTCTGTCGATCTTCAGTTCACAGGCCGGTAAGCGCTTGAGATACAGCAGGTTTGAATACCCGGTTCCAAAGTCATCAATGGACGCTTTCACGCCTGCATTCGTCAATTCTGTCAGCACCCGTACGCTCTCATCCGGGTTGCTCATTGCCGTCGTTTCCGTAACTTCCAGGATCAGCATTTCCGGCGGTACCTGATGGCGCTCCAGGCAGTCGAGAACCGTTTTAACCAGTGATGGTTGTTCAAACTGCAATGTCGACAGGTTTACAGCCATTGACCAGTCTTGATGTCCCTGAAGATGCCATTCTCTCAGCTGGCGGCAGGCTTCATTGATCACCCAGTTACCAATAGGGATGATAAGCCCCGTCTTTTCCGCCAGTGGCAGGAAAAGATCCGGCGTCAGTAGTCCCTGCTTAGGATGTTGCCAGCGCAACAGTGCCTCAAACCCGAGGAGAGGTCCTGCGGGCGCGTGAAATTTTGGCTGATACAACAGGCGCAGCTCATTGCGTTCGATGGCCATCCACAGATCGTTCATTAACTGAAGATGGGTCTGCGCCAGGGTGTTCATGGAAGGCTGGAAAAAGTGATAACCGTTTCGGCCCATATGCTTGGTGTGGTACATCGCCGCGTCGGCGTTAAACATCAACTCGCGTTCGGTTTTGCCGTCGTGAGGATAAAAAGCGATACCAATGCTGAGGGTCACCATCAGTTCATAAGGGTCGAGGTTGAACGGGCTATCGATTGCGCGTACCAGCGAATTTGCCAGCGAGGCGGCATCGTCCGGGCCTTCGCCCTCAGCCAGCAGAACAAACTCATCACCGCCGATACGTGCAAGAGTGAACTGGCCCTTCAGAAGCAGTAGCAGACGCTGCGTAACGGCGACCAGCAGTTTGTCACCGACATCATGACCATAGGCGTCATTGATGGCTTTAAAGCCGTCGAGATCCATAAACATCAGCGCAAAATGGGTTCCTTCACGATCGGCTTTACTGATCGCCTGATCGAGTCGGTCTTCCAGCAGGATGCGGTTGGGCAGACGCGTTAGCGTATCCTGCAGCGCCAGTTGAGCAAGTTCCCGGTTCGCTTCTGCAAGCGATGAGGCCAGTAGGGCAGTACGTGCCTGAAGACGGGCATCCAGCATCGACACCAGCAGGGTGATCCCAAGAATAGAGAGCGCGACGACGCTGACCAGCATGGCGAGCCAGCTGCTGTTAATACCAACATGGTGCGTCATCGTCGACATTGGAAACTGCGCGGCTCTCATCCCGGCGTAGTGCATACCGGCAATGGCAATGCCCATTGTGATGGCGGCACCCAGACGCATCAGCACGACCTGAGCCGCTTCGTGACGCAGGCGGAAGGTCAGCCACAATGCAGCAAGCGAAGCGGCAAGGGCAATGACGACTGAAATGGCCACCCACAACGTGTCCCAGACGATACCGGGCCTCACTTCCAGCGCGGCCATACCGGTGTAATGCATGGCGATAATACCGCTTCCCATCACCAGCGCGCCGGGTAGCAGACGGCGCAAGCGCAGTTGTTCACAGCTGACGAGCCAGAGTGCAAACAGTGAAGAACCCACGGCAATGACCATGGATAAAATGGTCAGGCTTACGTTGTAACTCATGCTCATGGAGAGGTCCATCGCCAGCATGCCGATAAAGTGCATAGCCCACACGCCAATGCCCATCGCAATACCGCCGCCAGCCAACCAGACGCGGGCGGCGACGCCCTGACTTCCGGCGACACGTGCGGCCATATTCAGTGCGGTATACGACGCGAGGATGGCCACAACGAAGGAGAGAACTACAAGGATAAGGTTGTATTGGCTAACCAGCATGGTCGGTTCTACTCGTGTCTGACGTTAAGCAGGAGAGGTTGAGAAGGGCGAGACATTATCACCGTAAGGTAACGGCTCAAAGGGTTTTAAATCCCCGTTTTTAGTGGGTAATTCGGGGGCAGTGACGTCAGGGCGTTAATCGAGTTCTGAGCAGTTCACTAATTTGAGCGGGTTCACGGAGTTCATATTGCGGCACTTGTCGGTTTCAGTGCTCATCAGTTCAATCCACTGCATCAAAAGGGCATCGAAGAGGAAAACGGAGATTGCAAAGACAACCAGCCACCAGTATTTACGAATCATTGTGTCATTCCGCGTGAAGAGAACCACTGAAGTGGTGGAAATATACACGAAAAGTTGCGGTTTAAAAGCGGGATACGCGACGGTTTACAAAGTGTTGACGATAACATTAACAGGCAATAAAAAAGGCGCATCCCCATGCCGAGTAGCGCCTTTTTAAACAAGCATTTCGCTAATCGAAATTAGTTCATGCCGTATTTTTTCAGTTTCTTACGCAGAGTACCACGGTTGATACCCATCATCAGCGCAGCGCGGGTCTGGTTACCGCGGGTGTATTGCATCACCATGTCCAACAGTGGCTGTTCAACTTCAGCCAGTACCAGCTCATACAGGTCATTAACATCCTGACCATTCAGTTGAGCAAAATAGTTCTTCAGTGCCTGTTTAACCGAGTCACGCAGGGGCTTTTGAGTTACCTGGTCCTGAGAGTTAACGGTAGAAACGGTCAGTACGTCAGAATTTACGCGTTGTTCGAACATAGTTCTGTCAGCTCTTTATTTCATTACGCAAGATTTTCGAAGTATGCCTCCAACGCCTCCAGCTGTTCGCTGGCATCCTCTATGGCGTTGAATGTGCGCCGAAACTGGTCATCTGGAGCGTGCTCCTGGAGATACCAGGAGACGTGTTTACGCGCAATTCGGTACCCTTTTGCCTGACCGTAATGGTCATGCAGTTCCCGAACATGCGAACAAAGCAAGCGCTTAACCTCTGCCAGAGGCAGTGGGGCAAGCAGCTCCCCAGTGTCCAGATAATGCTGGATTTCCCGGAAGATCCAGGGTCTTCCCTGAGCTGCACGTCCTATCATCAGAGCATCAGCTCCCGTATAGTCGAGCACAGCCCTGGCTTTAAGCGGGTCAGTTATGTCGCCATTCGCGATAATCGGAATGGAAACCTTCTGCTTAACTGCCCGAATGCTGTCGTATTCAGCTTCACCATTGAACAAACAGGCGCGAGTGCGTCCATGAATGGTCAGGGCCTGAATGCCACAGTCTTCGGCCAGTTGGGCAATCTCTACACAGTTACGGTGTTCCGGCGACCAACCCGTGCGAATCTTCAACGTAACAGGAACGTCCACCGCGCTGACAACCGCCGTCAGGATAGACTTCACCTGATCGGGGTATTGCAGAAGGGCTGAACCTGCAAGCTTGCGATTCACTTTCTTGGCCGGGCAACCCATATTGATATCAATAATCTGGGCGCCACTTTCCACGTTAATACGCGCGGCATCTGCCATCTCTTCAGGCACGCTTCCGGCGATTTGCACGGTGCGGATACCTGGCTCATCAATGTGCACCATCCGAAGGCGGGATTTATCGCTTTCCCAGACCTGCGGGTTAGACGACATCATCTCGGATACGGTTAAACCGGCTCCCATCTCATAGCACAGCGTCCTGAACGGCCGGTCGGTAATACCTGCCATTGGGGCTGCGATCAGGCGATTTCTAAGCTGGTGGTGTCCGATGCGCATGAGTTAAGAAATGACCATACTGTGACTGCAAGGCGGCGTATATTACGCATTTTTTGCACGAGATGAAAGGCCAAACTTTGAACAATCCACTGTTGTAGATCAAGGAATCGCCGCTCAATCATTCCGTTAAAAATTATTCATCATTTAAATCATTGGGTTATAATTAAATGATTGTTTTATGAGCGCTTACAATTTCCCGTAACTTCTCATCATTTCTCATTAAACGCGACAGTTGAGCGGGATAATCTGCTGTTTTTCACAGCAGATTTCCTCACTTCTTTGCGATCTCTGTCGCATTTTAGAACATGATCTCAGGGCAAAAAATGCAGATTATTCGACCACAAGACGGCCATGCAGGGCCTGTACCGGGCGGTTGTTATCGTGATGCATTGTATGGGTGAATTTCTCCAGCTGCTCAGCTGAGAGCGTGAGAGGGTGCTTAAGCACAATCCAGGTGACGCCTTCTGAACAAGGTGGGGTGGTCAGTGAACCGCTGAAGCGCCAGTAAGTTTTGTTGACCGGGAGCAGCTTGTTCAGGTTGAGATCCTGCTTAATGGAGATGTTCTGTTCGGCCTGTTGGGGCATCACGCTCCACAGTTTATCAAGCTCCGGGTTCGCGGCGCCTTTGTCAAACATGACGGCCACTACGGTCAGCTCACCTGCGCTATTTTTATGCACCAGATGCATTTCCATTGCGTATTTTTTGCCATGCACGGTGTTCTCGCTCGGCGCGTGGAAATGGAACTGCTGCAGAGTCCAGGCTTGATTATCCAGGGTTATCGTGTCGCGGGTATCCGCTTTCTCACTGGCCTGAATGGTATGGCCATTGTTCGTCAACGTCATGGGGCCATCAATGTAGTGCGTTTTAAGCGGAGAGAAATGGGCGTTTGCAGTCGATTCAATGTTAATCGGAGACTGATACATCCCGTTTTGACAGGTCTTGTAGGCCTCGTCCAGTTCACCCCAGTGTTCCGGTGAACCTTCCCCTTCGTAGCTCCAGTGTGAAGCGAAAGCTGATGCCGAGATCATACTCAGCGCAATCAGCGCTGCCTTGCCAGTAATGTGTTTCATAATATTCTTCCGGTGAATTGTTGTAATTCAAATCATTATGATTTGTGTGGTTATTTTACCGGAGAAATGCGCGGGGAGAGAGGACTATCAGTGGAGGAGAGGCGTGGTCAGATGACCACGCCAAATGCTTATTTTTTACGACCGGTGATCCTGCACCACTCTTCTTTCTCTACCACCGGGTCAAGGGCGAAGAGATCCGCGTAGGCTTCACACACGCTGTCGGCCTGGCTTGCCAGGATACCTGAAAGCCCCAGCAGACCGCCCTCAACGGGCAGTACGCTGATTAACGGTGCCAGTTCACGTAACGGGCCTGCCAGGATGTTGGCGACCACCACGTCGGCTTTCATGGCCGCTGGCTGCGCATCCGGCAAATACAGCTCCAGACGATCGGAGACGCCGTTACGCTCGGCGTTATCGCGGCTGGCCTGAATTGCCTGCGGATCGATGTCGATCCCAATCGCTTTTGCCGCACCCAGTTTCAGCGCCGCGATAGCGAGGATCCCGGAGCCGCAGCCGAAGTCGATCACGGTTTTTCCTGCCAGATCCAGACCGTCCAGCCACTGCAGGCACAGGGAGGTGGTGGGGTGGGTGCCGGTACCAAATGCCAGGCCCGGGTCGAGCATCACGTTGACGGCGTTTTCATCTGGCACTTCGCGCCAGCTTGGGCAGATCCACAGACGCTTGCCAAACTGCATCGGGTGGAAGTTATCCATCCACTCCCGTTCCCAGTCTTTATCTTCCAGCTGTTCGATTTTGTGCACGAAACCTGCACCTAACAGTGGATGGTTTTCCAGAATCGCGACGACCTCTTTCATGTCGGTCTCGGCATCGAAAAGTCCAATGACGTCGGTATCACCCCACAGGCGCGTTTCGCCCGGCAGCGGCTCGAAGACCGGCGTGTCATGCGTGTCCTGGAAGGTGATGGAGACCGAGCCGGCCTCCATCAGCGCATCGCTCAGTTCCTCGGCGTTCGCGCCGGTTGTGTTCAGTTTTAATTGGATCCACGGCATGGCAAAACTCTTTATTTATCAGTAGAAATCATAGCGGACTGTGGGACGGGCTGACCGAAACGGTTCCCCACCACAAACGCCAGTAAACTTAGCAGTAACGAAGGCACAATAGGATGGAAGCCCAGGTACTGAATCTTAAACGTTGCGAGTACGGCATACAGCACACCGCCAACAATCATCGCGCCCAGCGCGCCTGCAGCATTGGCACGTTCCCAGTAGAGACCTAACACCAGCGGCCAGAGGAAAACGGCTTCAAGGCCGCCGAACGCCAGCAGGTTCAGCCAGATGATCATCTCCGGCGGGCGCCATGCGGCTAACAGCAGCAATGCCCCTAACACCAGCGTAATAATGGCTGACATACGCTTCAGGCGACGTTCATTTTCTACCTGCTCAGGACGCAGGTTGAGATAGAGATCTTTAATGATCGTCGCGGAGCTTTGCAGTAGCTGGGCGTTGATAGTGGACATAATAGCGGCCATTGGCGCAGCAAGGAAAATCCCGGCGGCAAATGGCGGCAGCACTTTAACCATCAGTGTCGGGATCACCAGATCCGGCACGGTAAGGTCAGGGATGACTGCACGTCCTAATGCACCCGCCAGATGCATACCGAACATCAGGATCGCGACGACAATCGTCCCGATAATAATGCCTTTGTGAACGGCTTTGCTGTCTTTATAGGAGATACAGCGCACGGCGGTATGGGGCAGACCAATCACCCCAAAGCAGACTAACACCCAGAACGACGTCATAAATGCCGGAGAAAGAATATCATCCGCGCCTTGCGGCGAGACCAGTTTCGGATCTATGGCTTCCAGGGTTTCCACCGCATGCGTAAGTCCACCCGCAGCATGAACGATGCCCACCAGCAGAACGATCGTACCAATCAGCATGACCATTCCCTGCAGCGTATCGTTCAGCACGCTGGCGCGGAATCCGCCAAACGCAGTATACAGCGCAATGCTTACCCCGAAGATAATCAACCCTGTCTCGTAGGGGATCCCGGCTGCCGTTTCCAGCAGACGAGCTCCACCGATAAACTGCACCGTCATCGCACCAATAAAGGCGACCAGCAGGCTCAGGCTTGCCAGCCATACCAGCAAGCGACTCTGGTAGCGTGCAAACAGCATATCGTTGAGCGTCACGGCGTTATAGCGCCGTGCCAGAATGGCAAACTTTTTACCCAGAATACCCAGAGAGAGCCAGACGGCAGGTAGCTGGATCATGGCCAGCAGTACCCAGCCTAACCCGTACTTATACGCGGCACCGGGACCGCCGATAAATGAACTGGCGCTGATGTAGGTGGCCGTCAGCGTCATGGCCAGCACGACGCCACCCATCGAACGGCTACCGAGGAAATACTCATTCAGAAAGGCGCCGGTCGCCCTTTTACGCATGGCATAAATGGACAAGCCAAATACGACCAGCAGGTATGCGACAAGCGGCAGAATGACTTCAAGCTGCATCATCGTCCTCCAGCGGAATATCCCGGTAGATAAATTTAACCATCGCCCAGCACAGCAGGATAAATACCAGCGGTACCAGCAGGCACGCCATTTCAAACCAGTGTGGCAGGCCGGTAATACCGATGTCTGAATTAGGTAAGTAAGCGGTTACCAACCATGCGGCAAGATAGAGAAGGGTCAGCCACAGCGCCCAGCGCGCTTCTTTATGGGCCTGAACAAAACGAGCGTCCATCCACTCTCCTGGATAATTCATAGTGAGAGGCGGATTGTACGCATTGCAGGGGGGATACCAAATCATTTTCTGCTGCGCCAGAAACTGGCGCAGCAATAAAGCATTTACTTCACAATGGAGAGATCGACATTCACGTTTGCCGTCCAGTCAGTGTTGTGCCAGTCATTCGCAATCAGGTGGAGAACACCCGTATAGCTGCCCTGAGGCAAAAGCGGGTTATCTTCTGCTTTATAAGCGATTCTTAAATATGCACTTGTTCCAGAGTTGCAGTTTACCGCGGTGTTAACGGAATGAATATTGCAGCCGCCATGGCTGTTCTGGCCACGCAGTTTCACGATGAAGGTTCTGTTACGGCTATCGACAACCTGCGCATACAGTGGCGTTTCACCATCCTCAACCCAGACCAGAGAGGTAGGGCCCGCCTTAGGTGTGTTGGTCACAAAAGCAATATTTACGGTGTTATCTTCAGCTGGAACTTCAATCGTTATCGGGGAAGAGCCGTTCAGGCTACCGGTAAAGGTTTTCGCAACTTTCTTAGGTTGAGGTAAATTCAGCGCATTAATTGCTGCAATCGCCTCTGCGGAAAGGGGAATATTCCACTGCTGGAAATACTGGTTCAGATTAACGCCGGCGATTTTACTGGCATTAAGCGTAAACCAGTCGATTTTTTTCTGGCTGCTATTAACCAGGGTTGGGTCATTCTGGTTAACTTCACGGTAAGCTTTCGACAGTGCCGGGTAAAGCTGTGGCCAGCTCGTCATTATTTCACCAAAGAAAGACGCCCTACGGAACAGATCTTCTTTAGCAAAATTCCAGGTGTGCCCGGATTTCAGCAGAGTGCCGACAGCTTGTTGATCCCAACCGAAACCGTAAAAGCCTTCATTACTATGACAGTTTTTGAAATCGGTATCGCCGAGGGTGGTGTAACATGCAGCGATAGAATAAAGGTTGACGGTAACTTCTCCCTGGTCACTCCAGGACCATCCCATCTGGAACTGATGACCGTATTCGTGCCAGTCGAGCCAGCTCGGCGTCTCAGGGATTGAGCTGTCACCACCCACGCCAATCAGCCCTTGCCCGCTATTTGCCCAGCAGCAGCTCTGATAAGAGACGAAGAGCAAGCCACGGCTAGGCTGGTGCAACCAGCTCGAGCCATCCAGCCCATCGACTTTGTCATAAGTAATGGTTCGCAGCAGCGACTGGCGGAGGGTCTGCTCTATATTTTTAGTTGCTGAGTTTTGCGCAATTGCCTGACTTGCAACGAAGCGTGTCCTGCCATCAAACATAAAGTGGTAGCCTGATGGCGTTGTGGCCTGTGCTTGCTGGCGCCACTCGGCTCTGTCATTCATACCAAAGATAAAGAGGGGGTGATACGTACCGCCGTTAACAATATCAACGGAGACGAATGTATCAATATTCTCCATTTTTTTGGTTTTATCCTGACACCCAACGATAAGCAGCGCGTTCTGAGAGAATGTGTAGGTTGTGTCACCGTTTGCATTCAGAATAAGCTCATTAGCAGGACCGACAATACCTTCGTAGTTAGGGAGGGTGCGAATAAGTACCCTCCGCAACGAAAATGAAACTTTTAGTCAATTAAATTCAATCACTTACATAGGCGTTTTTTTGCGTTTGGTGACTTATTCGCACCTTCCTTAGGATCAACGGCAGCATAGCAGGAAACATTTTGCGGAACATCACCGAGACGGAGGGTAACGTTTTCACCCTTGACGCCCCACGTATGTGTTAAGATGTAATTATTACGTCCACCGTTGGTGGTTCTGTTCGTGCCATTGCCATGAACTTCGGTAACAGGAATTTGATAGCGACCTTGTTCAGCCTCACCGTAAACTTTTAAAGTACGGTTGAGCCAGAACAGGGGGTTATTGACATTTTGTACATCATAGGTTGATGCATAAGCTGGATTGATTAAATTATTGTAGTCAATACCTAATTCATCGAGTGCTTCAGTAAATCCCGGATTATTTTTCCACTCGTCCCACATCGTTTGGTTAGTAGAGACCGTCTCCGCCGCATAACAAGCGGAAGAAACAGACGCACAAAGTAGTGCTGCGATGGAAAAAGTTTTCTTTATTCCATGTTGAAATATATTCATAGTTAAAATGTCCGTAATTAAACATGAGGTGAAGCTTGTTTAATTACAACATTTCGTAACGGATTATTAAATGTAGAACTAATTAATATTCATTGTAGTCAATCTGATAAATAAGCAAGTCAGGCCGAATCATTTTCTGCTGCGCCAGAAACTGGCGCAGCAATAAAGCACTTACTTCACAATGGAGAGATCGACATTCACGTTTGCCGTCCAGTCCGTGTTGTGCCAGTCACGCGCAATCAGATGAAGAACACCCGTATAGCTGCCCTGAGGCAGATGCGGGTTATCTTCTGCTTTATAAGCGACTCTTAAATATGCGCTTGTTCCTGAGTTGCAGTTAACCGCGGTGTTAACGGAATGAATATTGCAGCCGCCATGGCTGTTCTGGCCACGCAGTTTCACGATGAAGCTTCTGTTACGACTATCGACAACCTGCGCATACAGTGGCGTTTCACCATCCTCAACCCAGACCAGAGAGGTAGGGCCAGCCTTAGGTGTGTTGGTCACAAAAGCAATATTCACAGTGTTATCTTCAGCCGGAACTTCAATCGTTATCGGGGAAGAGCCGTTCAGGCTACCGGTAAAGGTTTTCGTCACTTTGTTCGGCTGAGGTAATTTCAGAGCAGCAATTTGTGAGTCAGCATCAGCGGAATAGCCTAAACCCCAACGTGTAAAGAATTCACGTAAATCACGTCCCGCTGCTTTGCTGGCATTGACCACAAAGAAATCAATTTTTTGTTGATTGGTTGCAACCAGAGATTTACCTTTACCCTCGTTATAGGTTTCGCGGTAGGCTTTGCCAATATAAGCGAAGAGATCGGGCCACGATGTTTTCAGCTGCGCAAACATCATTAATTTACGGAAGACGTCAGTGTCAGTATCAAACTGGTGTGTTTCGCCAGAGTTCAGGAAAGAACCTACGGCCTGCTGATCCCAGGAGAAATTGTTGTAATACAGGTTTTCGTGACAGGATTTATCCGTGACTTCTCCGCGTAACACACGGCAGGCTGAAACGGACATAATATTATTTGTCACTTCCGTTAACCCGTCCCATGCCCAGGTCATCTGATTTTGGTGGCCATATTCATGCCAATGGCCCCAGCTGGTTTCGGTTGGTAAGCTGTTGCCAAAGCCGATCCCAATACGTCCGGCTCCTCCCTGAGACCAGCAGCAGCTGTTAAAAATACCGAAATTCAAACCACGCAGAGGCTGATGTAAATACGATGACCCATCAAGCCCGTTAACCCTATCATAGTCCATGACGTAGCTTAATTGTTCGCGCAGCATTTGCAGCACATTGGTATTCAGTGACGCTTTAGCGGTGGAATTATTCACGACATACCGAGAGCGCCCGTCAAACAGCAGCGTTTGCCCGGTCGGTGTACTCTGCTGGCTCAGGGCCTTCCACTCTTCTTTTGTGTTAAGTCCGAAAACAAATAGCGGGTGTTTTTTCGCGGTCGTCGATGTGACATCCACACGAACGAGTGTGTTCATATGGCTATAGGTACCACTTTTATCCCAGCAGGCCAGCAGCATTAATCCATTTTCACTCAGGGTATATTGCGTTGAGTGATTGGCATTTAACTGCACCTGATATTTAGTGGTGATTGTACCGCTGTATTGATTTTCCAGTCCTGCGTAGCAGACCACATCATCGGGTTGGGAAGAGGTGGTCAATGTGAACGTATCACCCTCTTCACCATAATAATAGGTATTAAAATAGGGATTGCGACCTGTGAAGCCTGTTCTGGCACGAGCTTCATCATGATCTTCAATGGCTGGAATATAATAAATGTCTTTGTCAGCATCACCATAAATTTGCATGGTGCGCTTTTGCCAGTAGAGAACATCAGTCGGGTCGGCTGAACGGGTGAGGGTTTTTTGTGGATCTTCAGATAACAGTTGATAACTCATACCGAGTTCATCCAGAGCTTCATTGAAGGCCTGGTTATCCTGCCATCTTTCCCACCAGTTGGCCGTGGTTTCAGCGTATAAAGGCAAAGACGTTACCGATGCACATAACAGCGCAGCAGCAACACATTTTTTCTGTATGCCACTCTTCAGTATATTCATAAAAGATATGTCCGTTATCGAGAAAATATTAAGAAAAACGGACTCATTACATCACGCTGTAATATCGTTAAGAACCGAGGAATGATGAAAAGTAAATGTAGAAAAAATGATGATATTGAATATTTCTAGGTTGGGTTGGACATATAGTGACGGTAAATAGTTTGGGGTGAGAAACAAGGACGCAAAAAATAAACACGCCTGATAAACAGGCGTGTTTTTAGATTACTTCTCGTTGAGGCCGAGTTTCTTCTCAAGATAGTGGATGTTAGTTCCACCATTCTGGAAGTGCTCGTCGCTCATGATGCGCATCTGGAGATCAACGTTGGTTTTAATACCGTCGATGATCAACTCCTGCAGGGCGTTCTTCATGCGGGCAATCGCCACGTCACGGTTTTCGCCGTAGCAGATGAGCTTACCGATCATTGAGTCATAGTACGGCGGTACGGTGTAACCGGCGTAGATATGAGACTCCCAACGCACACCAAAGCCTCCCGGCGCGTGGAAACGCGTGATTTTACCCGGGCTTGGCAGGAAGGTGTTCGGGTCTTCGGCGTTGATACGGCATTCAACCGCATGGCCTTTCACCACGACTTCTTCCTGCTTGATGGACAACGGCTGACCCGCAGCGATACGCAGCTGTTCTTTGATCAGGTCAACGCCGGTGATCATTTCGGTAACCGGGTGTTCAACCTGAATACGGGTGTTCATCTCGATGAAGTAGAACTCGCCGTTTTCGAACAGGAACTCAAAAGTACCCGCCCCGCGATAGCCGATATCGACACACGCCTTGGCGCAACGCTCACCGATGTAGCGACGCAGTTCCGGGGTAATGCCCGGCGCAGGTGCTTCTTCGACGACTTTCTGGTGACGACGCTGCATGGAGCAGTCACGTTCTGCCAGATAGATCGCGTTACCCTGACCGTCAGCCAACACCTGAATTTCGATGTGGCGTGGGTTTTCCAGGTATTTTTCCATGTACACCATGTCATTGCTGAAAGCCGCTTTCGCTTCCGCTTTGGTCATGGAGATGGACTGCGCCAGTTCAGCATCGCTGCGTACTACGCGCATACCGCGACCGCCGCCACCGCCGGACGCCTTGATGATAACCGGGTAGCCAATGCGTTTAGCATGAGCACGGTTAGCATCCATGTCGTCGGTCAGAGGGCCGTCAGAGCCTGGTACGGTTGGCACACCGGCTTTTTTCATCGCGGTGATCGCAGACACTTTGTCGCCCATCAGGCGGATAGTGTCGGCTTTCGGGCCGATGAAGATAAAGCCAGAGCGTTCAACCTGCTCAGCAAAGTTGGCGTTCTCAGAGAGGAAGCCATAACCCGGATGAATTGCCACCGCGCCGGTGATTTCAGCGGCGCTGATGATAGCCGGGATGTTCAGATAGCTTTTTACGGACGGAGCCGGGCCAATACAGACCGTCTCATCCGCCAGCAATACGTGTTTTAAATCGCGATCCGCACTTGAGTGCACCGCGACGGTCTTGATGCCCAGTTCTTTACAGGCACGAAGAATACGCAGTGCAATCTCGCCGCGGTTGGCGATAACAATTTTATCCAGCATGTTCGCCTCGTTACTCGATGACGACCAGCGGCTCGTCAAATTCAACCGGCTGACCACTTTCGACCAGAATCGCTTTCACAGTACCTGATTTGTCTGCTTCGATCTGGTTCATCATTTTCATCGCTTCAACGATGCACAGGGTATCGCCTACGTTGACTTTCTGACCCACTTCGATGAACGCCTTCGCGTCCGGGCTCGGGGTGCGGTAGAAAGTACCAACCATTGGGGAACGTACGATGTGACCACTGATTTCTGCTGCAGCGGCAGGTGCGGCTTCAGCTGCTGGTGCAACGGCTGCGGAGAGCGCAGGCTGCTGCACTGGCGCAGCGTAAGCCTGCTGCATTACCGGGAAGCTAGCGGCTGGGGCTGCACGGCTGATGCGTACAGACTCTTCGCCTTCAGAAATTTCCAGTTCGGAGATGCCTGATTCTTCAACCAGCTCGATCAGTTTTTTAATCTTACGAATATCCATGAGTGGGTTCCGTACTCTTGTTTAGTGTGATTGTGACAAGCGTTTTACCGCTGTCTGTAAAGCGTATGAATAACCGTCAGCGCCCAGTCCGCAGATAACGCCAGTAGCGATATCCGACAGATACGAATGGTGGCGGAACGGCTCTCGGGCGTGCACGTTACTCAGGTGGATCTCGATAAACGGGATACTCACCGCGAGCAGTGCGTCGCGGATAGCAACACTGGTGTGCGTAAACGCGGCCGGATTGATCAGGATATAGTCCACATTGTCTTTAGCCTGATGAATACGGTCGATGATTGCGTACTCCGCGTTTGACTGAAAATGATCCAAATCCACATTCAGCGATGCTGCTTCCGTGCTCAGACGGTTAACAATTTCGCTCAATGTTAGCGTGCCGTACTTCTCTGGCTCACGGGTGCCGAGCATGTTCAGGTTCGGTCCGTTCAATACTAAGATATGGAACTTGTCAGTCATTATGCCGCTATCTCCTGCGATTTTCGGGTAAAAAACAAAATATACCGTCGAAGCGCAAATGTCACCTTTTCAGAGGCCAAAAACCACTGTCAGGCGAACCAAGGTCGCACATTATAACGATTTCGTAGCATTTGGCAGCTAAATACTGGTCTTATCAGGGAAGATTATCAACCGCAATCCAAAAAAGATTTGCGGTTGAGGGGGAATCTGCGGGAAAACGCACAGTTTCGCGAACTATCGCAACCACTGGCGGAACTTCTTGTAACGCCATGCTAAAAGCGCCACTGCCGCCAGCGCATACAGGACTGGCTGCGGGGAGAGGATCTTCACCGACCACAGATAATGAATGGGGGCGAGGATCGCGACAAGATAGACGAAGTTGTGCAGTAACTGCCAGCGTCTGCCCAGCTTTCGCTGCGCATATTGCGTGGACGTCAGCGCTAACGCCAGTAAAACCAGCCAGCTTACGATACCCAGCGTCAGATAAGGGCGTGTCACCAGCTCTCGGCCAAGCAGTGTCAGATTGTTAATTCCCAGTTCCAGCAGGGCGTAGCTGGTAAGGTGCAGCGTCGCCCAGGCAAAACACCATAGCCCCAAAAGCCGACGGGTACGTATCAATAATGGCTGTTTAGCGTAGCGCGCCAGCGGCGAGACGAGCAAGGTTGCCAGTAAAAATTTCAGAGCCATCCGACCCGTAAAATGCTGGATATCTTTTGCTGGATCGGCGCTAAAAAGGCCCTGACTGGCGGCCCAGAACAACCAGATAAAAGGAAGTATCCCAGCTAAATGCAGCAGCACTTTCAGCCAGGTAATCTGCTTTGCCGTTAAACGCACTCAGAAGTTCTCCCGTAAATTAAGGCCACGGTAAAGCGAAGCCACTTCATCCGCATACCCGTTAAACAACAGCGTGGGCTGACGCTTAACGTCCAGCGCACCACCCGCGCCAATAAAGCGCTCAGTCGCCTGCGACCAGCGGGGATGATCCACATGCGGATTCACATTCGCGAAGAAACCGTATTCACCCGGTGCTGCCAGGTTCCAGGTCGTTGGCGGACGCTCGCGGGTCAGCTTAATGCTGACGATAGACTTAATTCCTTTGAAGCCGTATTTCCACGGTACGGTTAACCGAATGGGGGCGCCGTTTTGAGGAGGAAGCGCCTTGCCGTATACGCCAACGGTCAGCAGGGTAAGGGGATGCATGGCTTCGTCGAGGCGTAGCCCTTCAACGTACGGATAGTCCAGTCCACCGCCGATAAACCGATCTTTCTGGCCCGGCATCTCGTCCGGAGCGTAGCGCGTCTGGAAGGCGACATATTTTGCATTGCTGGTGGGCTCAACCAACGCCAGCAGCTTATGCAGCGGGAAGCCGACCCAGGGTACCACCATCGACCAGGCTTCCACGCAGCGCATGCGATAGATGCGCTCTTCGAGCGGGAAGCGGGTGGTCAGATCGTGGTGGTCGAGCGTCAGGGGTTTTGCCACCTCGCCGTCAATTTTCAACGTCCACGGATCGGTTTTCATGCTGCCTGCATTGGCGGCAGGATCGGCTTTATCCAGACCAAATTCGTAAAAGTTGTTGTAGCCGGTGACTTTGTCTTCAGGGGTGAGCGTCAGTTTGTTTTGCCACTCGGCGGGTTTCGTAAACGTAAGCGGGGCACCGGAAGGCGCCTTAGGGCGATCGTTACCTTTAAACCAGTCGAGCAGGTCGGCATGTGCCGCAGGGGAGAGCGTCAGTGCAGTGGCGCTGATGCCAAGCATTTTCAGGATCTGGCGGCGCTGTAACATAAAGACAGACTCGGACGTTACGTCGGCTTCCGTCAGTTTTCGGTTTTTCATGGCATCCTCCGTCATGCGTTTTTCTAAGCATGACGGAGGAGAGCGCTTCACGCGAATATGTCACGAAAATTTGAAGATTAGGCGATTTTCACCAGCGCGCGACCGTGGAACTGGTTATCCATGATTTTACTGGCATAGTCTGGCGCCTGGCTGAGGCTTATCTCCGTTGCGCTCTGGGTAAAGAACGATTCCGGCAGATCGCGTACCAGACGTTCCCAGGCCTCCGTGCGGCGAGCCGCTGGCGTCATCACGGAGTCCACGCCCTGCAGGCGAACGTTACGCAAAATAAACGGCATGACGGTAGTTGGCAGGGCAAAGCCGCCCGCCAGACCGCAGGCTGCCACGCAGCCGCCGTAGTTCATCTGCGCCAGGACCTTCGCCAGCACTTTATCGCCGACGGTATCTACCGCGCCCGCCCAGACCTGTTTTTCCAGTGGACGGGTTTCGGCGAATTCATCGCGGCCAAGAATGCGGCTGGCACCGAGCTGGCGAAGATAATCATGCGTACTTTCCCGGCCGGAAACCGCCGTGACCTGGTAACCCAGTTTGTGCAGCAACGTTACCGCCGTGCTCCCCACGCCACCGCTGGCGCCGGTCACGACAATGTCACCCGACTCAGGGCGAACCCCCGCCTCTTCCAGCGCCATCACGCACAGCATGGCGGTAAAGCCTGCGGTGCCGATGATCATCGCTTTGCGACCATCCATGCCTTTCGGCATCGGCACGAGCCAGTTGCCTTTTACGCGCGCCTGTGTTGCCAGCCCGCCCCAGTGATTTTCACCCACACCCCAGCCGGTGAGCAACACGTGCTGGCCCGCATGGAAGCGAGGGTCTTCGCTGCTGTGGACCCGGCCAGCAAAATCAATACCCGGCACCATAGGGAAATTTCGGATGATTTTACCCTTACCGGTGATCGCCAGTGCATCTTTGTAATTTAAACTGGACCAGTCGATATCGACGGTGACGTCGCCTTCCGGCAGACGGCTCTCTTCTACGGCCTGTACTGAGGCAAGCGTTTTGCCGTCCTGCTGTTCTAAGATCAAAGCCTGCATACGGGGTCCTCACGACTCAGATGATTGGAAAATAATTTCTGAAGACTATACTCGCTCAGGGTAAATCAATGCCGATTTAACGCAATAAATTGCCAGATACGCCCGATTTGGTAGTATGCCGCATTTGAAATGCAAGTTAGCGCTTACTCGCTACCCCCTCAACCCACGGAGTAATCTCAAGGATGCGATTAACGACGAAGTTCTCGGCTTTTATCACCCTGCTAACGGGGCTGACCATCTTTGTCACGCTTCTGGGTTGCTCTTTGAGCTTTTATAACGCCATTCAGGACAAACTGGTCAACCGGGTGCAGTCTGTTGCGTCGGTCATTGATACGCGTCTGCTGACCACGCCACTCCCGGCGCTCTCCCGGGAACTGGATGAGCTGATGGTGCCGGTTGATATTATTCGGATCGATATTCAGCAGGGAAAGCATCAGGTTTTAAGCCATGAACGGCAGGGAAGTTATCGCCCTGCGGGCGTAGTGAGTCAGTACCGGGAAGTAACGGTCCACTCCCTTAAAAACCCGGGTATGACCATTCACATGGTCTATCTCGATCCGATGGCCAGCTATTTCCGTTCCATGATGACCACCGCGCCGCTCACGATCGCGGTTGCATTCATTATTCTGCTCATTTTTCTCGCGGTTCGCTGGTTGCGCCGCCAGCTCTCAGGGCAGGAACTGCTGGAAATCCGCTCCGTCCGCATCCTGAACGGTGAGCGCGGCCCGCAGGTGCGCGGCTCTGTTCATGAATGGCCGTCACGCACCAGCAGTGCGCTGGATACGTTGCTCTCAGAAATTCAGTTTGCCAGCGACCAGCGCAGCCGTATGGATACGCTGATCCGCTCTTATGCCGCGCAGGATAATAAAACAGGCCTTAACAACCGCCTTTTCTTTGATAATCAACTGGCCACGCTGCTCGACGATTCGGAAAAAGTGGGCACTCACGGCGTGGTGATGATGATTCGCCTGCCCGATTTCGATCTGCTGCGCGACACATGGGGGCAGCGGGCCGCGGAAGAAAATCTCTTTACGCTGATCAACCTGCTCTCCACCTTTATCATGCGCTACCCCGGGGCACTGTTGGCCCGCTATCACCGCAGCGACTTTGCCGTGTTATTGCCGCATCGCACGCTAAAAGAGTCGGAAAGCATTGCCAGCCAGCTGCTGAAGGCGGTAGACGCGCTGCCCCAGAGTAAAATGCTCGACCGCGACGACATGGTGCATATGGGGATCTGCGCCTGGCGTGGCGGTCAGTCGACGGAGCAGGTGATGGAGCATGCGGAATCGGCTACCCGCAACGCCGTGTTGCAGGGGGCGAACGGATGGGCCGTTTACGATGACTCGTTACCGGAAAAAGGGCGTGGAAACGTGCGGTGGCGTACGTTGATTGAGCAAATGCTGAGCCGCGGTGGGCCACGCATTTATCAAAAACCGGCGGTCATGAAAAACGGCTATGTCCATCATCGCGAACTGATGTGCCGTATTTTTGACGGTACGGAAGAGGTTATTTCTGCGGAATATCTGCCAATGGTGCTGCAATTCGGGCTGTCTGAAGAGTATGACCGCCAGCAAATTTCCCGCCTGATCCCATTTTTATCTTTCTGGCCGGAAGAAAGTCTGGCGTTACAGGTCACCGTTGAGTCGTTAATACGCCCGCGTTTTCAGCGCTGGTTGCGTGATACATTAATGCAATGCGAAAAATCGCAACGCAAACGCATTATTTTTGAACTTGCTGAGGCGGATGTGGGTCAACACATCAGCCGGTTACGTCCGGTGGTTCGTTTGATCAACGCGCTCGGTGCGCGTGTGGCGGTGACACAAGCTGGTTTAACGCTGGTCAGTACCGACTGGATCAAGGAACTGGATGTGGAGCTATTAAAGCTGCATCCAGGGCTGGTAAGAAATATTGAAAAGCGCACGGAAAACCAGCTGCTGGTTCAGAGTCTGGTTGAAGCGTGTAAAGGAACCCGAACACAAGTCTTTGCCGCGGGCGTGCGCTCCAGGGGCGAATGGCAGATGTTAACAGAGCGCGGTGTCATGGGCGGTCAGGGCGATTTTTTTGCCGCCTCTCAACCGCTTGACACCAACGTGAAAAAATATTTGCAAAGATACTCTGTTTGACCTGCCGTTTACGTTGTTTTCACGTAGAATATCGCGCCTGTAGCTTTGAGTATGTCGAGCAAAAAGCCAGTGAACGACCTTTAACGGGTTACAAAGGTCAGTAAGGAATGCTGCTGTTGACTCAGCCCTGAGGGAGTCAGGGATCAATTTTGTAACATCAGGAAACGTACTGCACAAATTTTCACCGTTGCAGATGATTTTTGCGCCTTGTCGCTGCTGCGTGTGGTTGGTAAAGTAAGCGGATTTTGTTTTCCGCCCCAGCTTTCAGGATTATCCCTTAGTATGTTGAAAAAATTTCGTGGCATGTTTTCCAATGACCTGTCCATTGACCTGGGTACCGCGAATACCCTTATTTACGTAAAAGGACAAGGCATCGTATTGAATGAGCCTTCTGTTGTGGCCATTCGTCAGGATCGTGCAGGCTCGCCGAAAAGCGTCGCCGCAGTGGGTCATGACGCGAAGCAGATGCTGGGTCGTACCCCTGGCAACATCGCCGCAATTCGCCCAATGAAAGACGGCGTTATCGCTGACTTCTTCGTGACTGAAAAAATGCTTCAGCACTTCATCAAGCAGGTTCACAGCAACAGCTTCATGCGTCCAAGCCCGCGTGTTCTGGTGTGTGTGCCGGTTGGCGCAACCCAGGTAGAACGTCGCGCAATCCGTGAATCTGCTCAGGGTGCGGGTGCTCGTGAAGTGTTCCTGATTGAAGAGCCAATGGCGGCGGCAATCGGTGCAGGTCTGCCTGTGTCTGAAGCAACCGGTTCAATGGTGGTGGATATCGGTGGTGGTACCACAGAAGTGGCCGTTATCTCTCTGAACGGTGTGGTGTACTCCTCCTCCGTACGTATCGGTGGTGATCGCTTCGATGAAGCCATCATTAATTACGTGCGCCGTAACTACGGCTCTCTGATCGGTGAAGCGACCGCAGAGCGTATCAAACACGAAATCGGCTCTGCTTATCCGGGCGATGAAGTGCGTGAGATCGAAGTGCGTGGTCGTAACCTGGCGGAAGGTGTGCCACGCGGCTTTACCCTGAACTCCAACGAAATTCTGGAAGCGCTGCAGGAACCGCTGACTGGCATCGTGAGCGCGGTAATGGTTGCGCTGGAACAGTGCCCACCAGAACTGGCGTCCGATATCTCCGAGCGCGGTATGGTTCTGACCGGTGGTGGTGCGCTGCTGCGTAACCTCGACCGCCTGTTAATGGAAGAGACAGGTATTCCTGTCGTAGTTGCAGAAGATCCACTGACTTGCGTCGCCCGTGGTGGTGGCAAGGCGCTGGAAATGATCGACATGCACGGCGGCGACTTGTTCAGCGAAGAGTAGTCATTGTGAAAGGGTAGCGAATCGCTACCCTTTCTCTCTGACACGAGAATACGCATAGCCTATGAAGCCAATTTTTAGCCGTGGCCCATCGCTACAGTTTCGCCTTATTCTGGCGGTTCTGGTTGCGCTTGGCGTCATTATTGCCGATAGCCGCCTCGGTACGTTTAGCCAGATCAGAACGTACATGGATACCGCCGTCAGTCCTTTCTACTTTATATCAAATGGTCCCCGTGAACTGCTCGACTCCGTTTCTCAAACGCTGTCTTCACGAGACCAGCTCGAACTTGAAAACCGGGCATTACGCCAGGAACTGCTGCTGAAAAACAGCGAACTGCTGATGCTGGGGCAATATAAGCAGGAAAACGCGCGTCTGCGTGAACTGCTCGGCTCGCCGCTGCGTCAGGATGAGCAGAAGATGGTCACCCAGGTGATCTCCACCGTGAACGATCCTTACAGCGATCAGGTTGTGATCGACAAAGGGAGTGTGAACGGTGTGTATGAAGGCCAGCCTGTAATCAGTGATAAAGGCGTAGTGGGGCAGGTTGTTGCCGTCGCCAAGCTGACCAGCCGCGTGCTGCTGATTTGCGATGCCACGCATGCGCTGCCTATCCAGGTCCTGCGTAACGATATCCGCGTGATTGCGGCCGGTAACGGCTGTACGGACGATCTGCAGCTGGAGCACCTGCCTGCGAACACGGACATCCGTGTCGGTGATGTCCTGGTGACTTCCGGTTTGGGTGGACGCTTCCCTGAGGGTTACCCGGTTGCGGTGGTCTCTTCCGTGAAGCTCGATACTCAACGTGCGTACACCGTCATTCAGGCTCGTCCGACTGCGGGTTTACAGCGTCTGCGCTACCTGCTGCTGCTCTGGGGTGCCGATCGTAATGGCACGAATCCGATGACGCCTGAAGAGGTGCACCGTGTCGCAAACGAACGCCTGATGCAGATGATGCCGCAGGTTCTTCCACCTGCGGACTCCATGGGGCCACCTGCGCCAGTGCCCGCGCCGGCAACCGGGTTAACGCAGCCGCTGCCTGATGCGCCGCCACCGCCTAAACTCTCTTCGGGAGGGCAGTAGTGGCAAGTTATCGTAGCCAGGGACGCTGGGTCATCTGGCTCTCGTTCCTCATTGCACTGTTGCTGCAGATTATGCCCTGGCCGGATAACATTCTCGTTTTCCGGCCAAACTGGGTCTTGCTCATTTTACTTTACTGGATCCTTGCCCTGCCGCACCGCGTAAATGTCGGCACGGGTTTTGTTATGGGTGCCATACTGGATCTCATTAGTGGCTCTACGCTGGGCGTTCGCGCCCTGTCCATGAGCATTATTGCGTACCTCGTCGCACTAAAATTCCAGCTCTTTCGTAACCTCGCGCTCTGGCAACAGGCCCTGGTCGTGATGTTGTTGTCGCTTGCTGCGGATATCGTTGTTTTCTGGGCAGAGTTTTTAGTGATCAACGTCTCTTTCCGACCGGAAGTGTTCTGGAGTAGTGTAGTAAACGGTGTGCTCTGGCCGTGGCTGTTCCTGCTGATGCGTAAGGTTCGCCAGCAGTTTGCCGTGCAATAAAAAGGTTTCTATGACGTCTTTGTATCTCGCTTCCGGTTCCCCGCGCCGTCAGGAACTCCTGACCCAGTTAGGGGTATCTTTTGAACGCATCGTGACCGGCATTGAAGAAAAACGTGCTGAGGGCGAAAGTGCGCAGCAATATGTCTCTCGCCTGGCGCGCGAGAAAGCGCAGGCGGGCGTGGCGTTAGTGCCCCGCGATCTGCCGGTGCTGGGAGCAGATACCATCGTTATCCTTAATGGTGAAGTGCTTGAGAAACCGCACGATACCGAACATGCGACGCGTATGCTGCGCAAAATGTCCGGGCAAACGCATCAGGTAATGACGGCGGTCGCGCTGGCGGATAGCCAGCACGTGCTGGATTGTCTGGTGGTAACCGATGTCACGTTCAGAGTACTTACCGACGACGAGATCGCCGCTTATATTGCCAGCGGTGAACCGATGGATAAAGCAGGTGCATACGGTATTCAGGGGCTGGGTGGCTGTTTTGTCAGGAAGATTCATGGCAGCTATCACGCCGTAGTCGGCTTACCGCTGGTGGAAACGTATGAGTTGCTGAGCAATTTTAACTCACTGCGTGAGGGAAGGGATAATTATGACGGCTGAATTGTTGGTAAACGTAACGCCATCGGAAACCCGTGTGGCCTATATTGACGGTGGCATTCTTCAGGAAATTCATATTGAGCGTGAAGCGCGGCGCGGAATAGTAGGCAATATCTACAAAGGTCGTGTCAGTCGTGTACTGCCGGGTATGCAGGCGGCTTTTGTAGATATTGGTCTGGATAAGGCGGCATTTTTACATGCCTCCGATATCATGCCGCACACCGAGTGCGTTGCAGGCGAAGAGCAAAAGCAGTTTGCCGTGCGCGATATTTCCGAACTGGTGCGTCAGGGCCAGGACTTAATGGTGCAGGTGGTGAAAGATCCTCTGGGCACCAAAGGCGCTCGTCTGACCACCGACATCACCTTACCCTCCCGTTATCTGGTCTTTATGCCCGGCGCGTCACACGTCGGCGTTTCGCAGCGCATTGAGAGCGAAAGCGAGCGCGAGCGTCTGAAGAAAGTGGTCAGCGCCTACTGCGATGAACAGGGCGGGTTTATTATCCGCACCGCCGCGGAAGGGATCAGCGAAGACGATCTGGCATCCGATGCCGCATACCTTAAGCGCGTCTGGACCAAAGTGATGGAGCGTAAAAAACGCAACCAGACCCGCTACCAGCTTTACGGTGAGCTGGCGCTGGCTCAGCGCGTTCTGCGTGACTTTGCCGATGCGCAGCTCGACCGCATTCGCGTGGACTCTCGCCTGACGTATGAAGCGCTGCTGGAATTTACCGCTGAATACATCCCGGAAATGCCGGGCCTGCTGGAGCACTACACCGGGCGTCAGCCTATCTTCGATCTCTATGATGTCGAAAACGAGATCCAGCGTGCCCTGGAGCGTAAGGTTGAGCTCAAGTCCGGCGGGTATCTGATTATCGATCAGACCGAAGCGATGACCACCGTCGATATCAACACCGGCGCGTTTGTTGGCCATCGCAACCTCGATGACACCATCTTCAACACCAACATTGAAGCCACGCAGGCGATTGCCCGCCAGCTGCGTCTGCGCAATCTCGGCGGCATTATCATCATCGACTTCATCGATATGAGTAATGAAGATCACCGCCGCCGCGTGCTGCATTCACTGGAGCAGGCGCTGAGTAAGGATCGCGTGAAAACCAGCATTAACGGTTTCTCGCAGCTGGGGCTGGTGGAAATGACGCGTAAACGCACCCGAGAAAGCGTTGAGCATGTGCTGTGTAATGAATGCCCAACCTGCCATGGACGCGGAACGGTAAAGACGGTTGAGACCGTCTGCTACGAAATTATGCGTGAAATCGTCCGTGTTCATCACGCCTACGACTCCGACCGTTTTCTGGTCTATGCTTCCCCTGCGGTGGCGGAAGCGTTGAAAGGCGAAGAGTCGCACGCGCTGGCGGAAGTGGAAATCTTTGTCGGCAAACAGGTAAAAGTACAAATTGAACCGCTCTATAACCAGGAGCAGTTTGACGTTGTGATGATGTAAAACGCAGTACGCTGCGTGACTAAAGCTGACAAGGAGAGATGCGTGAGGCGATTGCCGGGGATTTTATTGCTTACAGGGGCAACGCTGGTCGTGATTGTCGCGTTGCTCGTGAGCGGGCTACGCCTCGTTTTGCCGCATCTCGACAGCTGGCGTCCGCAGCTGCTGGCAAAAATCGAATCCACCACCGGTGTGCCGGTGGACGTAAGCCAGCTAAGCGCCAGCTGGCAAAATTTTGGCCCGACGCTCGACGTCCGGGATATCAATGCCAGCCTGAAAGATGGCGGCCATCTGAAAATCAAACGCGTGACCCTGGCGCTGGACGTCTGGCAAAGCCTGCTGCATCTGCGCTGGCAGTTTCGCGATCTCACCTTTTACCAGCTTCAGTTTCTGACCAATACGCCGCTGACGGGCGGTGAGGATAATCAGGGCCTGGAAGCCAACCGCTTCAGCGATCTCTTCCTCCGCCAGTTCGATCATTTCGATCTGCGCGACAGCGAAGTGAGCTTTATTACCCTTTCCGGCCAGCGCGCCGAACTGGCGATCCCACAGCTAACCTGGCTTAACGGCAAGAACCGACACCGCGCGGAAGGACTGGTGAGCCTGTCCAGCCTGAACGGCCAGCACGGCGTGATGCAGGTACGTATGGATCTGCGCGACGATGACGGCCTGCTAAACAACGGTAAAGTCTGGCTGCAGGCCGACGATGTGGACGTGAAGCCCTGGCTCGGCGACTGGTTACAGCAAAACATGCAGCTGGAAACCGCCCGCTTCAGCCTTGAGGGCTGGCTAACCCTGACGAAAGGAAAATTCGCCAGCGGCGATATCTGGCTGAAGCAAGGGGGCGCAAGCTGGAAGGGCGAAAATCAGCAGCATCAGCTTTCCGTCGATAGCCTCACCGCGCATGTGACGCAGGAGAAAGAGGGCTGGCAGTTTGCTATTCCGGATACGCGCATCACGATGGACGGCAAGCCGTGGCCGCGCGGTGCGCTGACGCTGGCCTGGATGCCGGAGCAGGACGTGGGCGGCGCGGCCAGTAAACGCAGCGATGAGCTGCGTATCCGCGCCAGTAACCTGGATCTGACAGCCATCGAAGGCCTGCGCTCGATGGCGGCGAAACTCTCCCCGGAACTGGGCGAGATTTGGCTGGCAACGCAGCCGAGCGGCAAGATTGATGCGCTGGCGCTGGATATCCCGCTTCAGGCCACAGAGAAAACCCGTTTCCAGGCCTCGTGGAACGATCTTGCCTGGAAGCAGTGGAAGCTGCTTCCAGGGGCCGAGCACTTCAGCGGCAAGCTGGAAGGTAGCGTGGAAAACGGCAGGCTGACGGTGGATATGCACCACGCCAAAATGCCTTACGAGACGGTCTTCCGTGCGCCGCTGGAAATTGAACAGGGCAATGCGGTGCTGAACTGGCTCCGTAATGATAAGGGCTTCCAGCTTGATGGCAGGCATATCGACGTCAAAGCCAAAGCGGTGCATGCACGCGGCGATTTCCGCTACCTGCAGCCAGATGGCGATGAGCCCTGGCTGGGTATTCTGGCCGGCATCAGTACCGATGATGGTTCTCAGGCCTGGCGCTATTTTCCGGAAAACCTGATGGGGAAAGCGCTGGTCGACTATCTGAGCGGCGCGATTCAGGGCGGTCAGGCGGATAATGCCACACTGGTCTACGGTGGTAATCCGCACCTTTTCCCGTACAAACATAATGAAGGTCAGTTCCAGGTGCTGGTGCCGCTGCACAACGCCACCTTCGCGTTCCAGCCTGGCTGGCCTGCGCTGAAAAACCTGGATATCGAACTTAACTTCCTCAATGACGGCTTATGGATGAAGTCTGACAGCGTTGCGCTGGGCGGCGTGACGGCCAGCAACCTGACGGCTAACATCCCGGACTACTCAAAAGAGAAGCTGCTTATCGATGCCGACATCAACGGTCCAGGTAAAGCGGTGGGGCCGTACTTTGAGGAGACGCCGCTGAAAGAGTCGCTGGCGGCGACGCTGCAGCAGCTCCAGCTTGATGGCGATGTGAATGCTCGCTTACATCTTGATATCCCGCTGGACGGTGAGATGACCACCGCCAAAGGTGACGTCCGTCTGAAGAACAACAGTCTGTACATTAAACCGCTTGAGAGCACCCTGAAAAACCTCAGCGGGCAGTTCAGTTTTGTGAATGGTAACCTCAAGAGCGAGCCGCTGACTGCCAGCTGGTTTAATCAGCCGGTGAATATTGACTTCACAACCACTGAGGGTGAAAAAGCTTACCAGGTGGCCGTCAATCTTGACGGTAACTGGCAGCCTGCGCGTATGGACGTCCTGCCGAAGCCAATTGAGGCGTCAGTGGATGGCGCGGTAGCCTGGAATGGCAAAGTGGCTATTGAGCTGCCTTATCACGCAGGCGTGCAGTATAAGGTCGACATCACGGGTGACCTGAAAAACATCCACAGCCAGTTGCCCGCGCCGCTGGATAAACAGGCCGGACAATCGCTGCCGGTGAAGGTCGACGTCGATGGCAACCTGAACAGCTTTGCGTTGACCGGAAATGCGGGCAGCACAAACCATTTCAACAGCCGCTGGCTGCTTAATCGCAAACTCACCCTCGACAGGGCTATCTGGACGACGGACAGCAAAACCACGCCACCGCTGCCCGACCATGAGGGCGTTGAGCTCAATCTTCCGCCGATGGATGGCGCGGAGTGGCTGGCGCTGTTCCAGAAAGGCGTTGGACAAAACGTGGATGAAGCCGCCCAGTTCCCGCAAACCGTTACGGTACGCACGCCGTCGCTGATGTTGGGCGGACAGCAGTGGAACAACCTTAGCATTGTTTCTCAGCCCACCGCGAATGGCTCCAAAGTGGAGGCGCAGGGCCGGGAGATCAACGGCACGCTTACCATGCGTAATAACGCGCCGTGGCAGGCAGCGATTCGCTATCTCTACTACAACCCGGCCACCGCGAGTAAAGATCAACCGGCGAACACATCGCCGCTGAGTCAAGCCTCCCGTGTCGATTTTAGCGGCTGGCCCGATCTCCAGCTGCGCTGCGCGGAATGCTGGCTGTGGGGGCAAAAATATGGCCGTATCGACGGCGATTTTGCCATCCAGGGGAATACGCTTACGCTCTCCGGCGGCCTGGTCGATACCGGTTTTGGCCGCATGACGGCCGCAGGGGAATGGGTCAATAACCCTGGCGAACAGCGGACCTCCCTGAAGGGCGACATTAAAGGCAACAAACTGGATGCGGCAACCAATTTCTTTGGCATCACTACGCCGCTGCGGGGATCGTCATTTGACGTGAATTACGATCTTCACTGGCGAGACGCGCCGTGGAAGCCAGACGAAGCGTCACTGAACGGTATTTTAAAAACCCGCTTTGGCAAGGGTGAAATCGCCGATGTGAGCACGGGGCGCGCCGGGCAGATCCTGCGCCTGCTGAGTTTTGATGCGCTGCTGCGCAAGCTGCGCTTCGATTTCAGCGACACCTTCAGCGAAGGTTTCTACTACGATTCCATCCGCAGCACGGCGTGGATAAAGGACGGCGTGATGCATACGGATGACACGCTGGTAGACGGCCTGGAAGCGGATATCGCCATGAAAGGCTCAGTCAATCTGGTACGCCGTGAGCTGGATATGGAAGCCGTGGTGGCGCCGGAAATTTCCGCGAGCGTGGGCGTGGCGGCGGCGTTTGTGGTGAACCCGATAGTCGGTGCGGCGGTATTTGCTGCCAGTAAAGTGCTGGGCCCGCTGTGGAGCAAAGTCTCGATTCTGCGCTATCGCATTACCGGTCCGGTGGATAAACCTCAGATTAACGAGGTACTGCGCCAGCCGCGCAAAGATGCACAGCAATGATTTGACGTGGGCAGGTAATTGCCTCACTCTCAATAAATACGATTTTTATACCGCCACGGGCGGCAACGAACGAGTAGCAATACGATGAGTCTGAACCTGGTAAGTGAACATTTGCTCGCAGCGAACGGCCTGAGCCATCAGGACCTGTTCTCCATTCTTGGTCAACTGACCGAACGCCGTCTCGACTACGGCGATCTCTATTTCCAGTCGAGCTATCACGAATCCTGGGTTTTAGAAGACAGCATCATCAAAGATGGTTCTTATAACATTGACCAGGGCGTCGGCGTGCGCGCCGTCAGCGGTGAGAAAACCGGTTTTGCCTATGCCGACCAGATTAGCCTGGCTGCACTGGAGCAAAGTGCGCAGGCTGCGCGTACCATTGTGCGTGATACTGGCGATGGCCGTGTGAAAACCCTCGGTGAAGTGTCGCACTCTGCGCTCTATACCAGTATCGATCCGCTGCAAAGCATGAGCCGCGAAGAGAAGCTGGATATTTTGCGCCGCGTGGACAAAGTGGCGCGTGCTGCAGATAAACGCGTTCAGGAAGTCTCTGTCAGCCTGAGCGGTGTTTATGAACTGATTCTGGTGGCGGCAACGGACGGTACGCTGGCCGCCGATGTGCGTCCGCTGGTGCGTCTTTCCATCAGCGTGCAGGTTGATGACAACGGTAAACGCGAGCGTGGCTCCAGCGGCGGCGGCGGTCGTTTCGGCTATGACTGGTTCCTGGGCGATGTAGATGGCGAAGCGCGCGCTGACGCGTGGGCAAAAGAAGCCGTGCGTATGGCACTGGTGAATCTTAATGCTGTTGCGGCTCCCGCCGGGACATTCCCGGTGGTGCTGGGCGCAGGCTGGCCGGGCGTGCTGCTGCACGAAGCGGTGGGCCACGGTCTGGAAGGCGACTTTAACCGTCGCGGGACATCCGTGTTCAGCGGTCAGATTGGACAGCTCGTCTCCTCTGAGATGTGCACCGTGGTGGATGATGGCACTATGCCTGACCGTCGCGGTTCGGTGGCTATCGATGATGAAGGTACGCCAGGCCAGTACAATGTGCTGATTGAAAACGGCGTGCTGAAAGGTTACATGCAGGACAAACTCAACGCGCGCCTGATGGGCGTCGCGCCAACGGGTAATGGCCGTCGTGAATCTTACGCGCACCTGCCAATGCCGCGCATGACCAATACTTACATGTTGCCGGGCAAATCCACGCCGCAGGAGATTATCGAGTCTGTAGATTACGGTATCTTTGCGCCAAACTTTGGCGGCGGCCAGGTGGACATCACCTCCGGTAAATTTGTCTTCTCTACCTCAGAAGCGTATCTGATTGAGAAGGGAAAAGTGACCAAAGCGGTAAAAGGTGCGACCCTGATTGGTTCCGGTATCGAAGCCATGCAGCAGATCTCTATGGTCGGTTACGATCTGAAGCTGGACAACGGCGTGGGCGTCTGCGGTAAAGAGGGCCAGAGCCTGCCGGTTGGCGTCGGCCAGCCAACCCTGAAAGTGGATAATCTGACGGTGGGCGGTACAGCGTAGTTTTTCACCGCCTCACCCTAACCCTCTCCCCAACGGGGAGAGGGGAAAGGCCTATTCTTTCCTTCTTCCCCGCATCCCCTGAAACAGTTCTGCCACGTCCACAAAATAGTCGGTCAGATAGTTGATACACACCTGCACTTTGAGCGGCAGCTTGTCCTTTTCGGTATACAGGGCGTAGACCGGGCGCGGATCGGATTGATAGCGAGGGAAAAGGATCTCCAGCACGCCGCTGTTGATCTCATTGATCACCCACATCAACGGTACGTAGGCGATCCCGGCCCCGGCTACCAGCCAGCGCGAAATGGTCATCGGATCGTTAGTGACAAACCTCCCCTCCGGCAGCAGTTTGGTGGAGATCCCTTCCGGGGCAATCAGCTCGAATTCATTGTCGGGTCGCACGCTGTACTCCAGCCAGGAGTGGTTGGTGAGATCCGCGGGTTTCTCCGGAACGCCGTACTGCGCAAGATAGCTTTTCGAGGCGCAGACAACCATCGGCATGCTGCCCAGTCGACGCGAGAAGAGGCTGGAATCCTGCAACGCCCCCACGCGGATCACCACGTCCAGACCATCGGCGATCAGATCCGGCGCCGGGATACCCGTCACCAGATTGACGGTAAGCCCGGGGTACTCCTTCAGCATATCCGCGGTCATGGCAGCGAGTACATTTTGTGCCATAGTTGAAGAACACCCTATACGGAGTGTGCCGATCGGGGTGTTGTTAAAGGCGTAGAGCTGTTCATGGACGTCCTGCACTTCGTGCATCATGCGTCGGCAGCCCTGATAGTAAATTTTACCCGCCTCCGTCAGCCCAATGCTGCGGGTACTGCGGTTGAGCAGCTTGACCTGTAACTCATCTTCCAGTTTAGAGACCGTCTGGCTAATGGATGAGACGCTCATCTGAAGCTGACGTGCCGCGGCGGTAAACGAACCCAGTTCAACCACTTTGGCGAAGACCGACATGCGTTTTAAACGTTCCATTGTTCACTCTGGCTTAAAAGTGATTTAGATCACATATTATAGATAACAGCATAACAGTTACGTTAATATATTATTAATTACATAACGGCTGCGCCATTCTCGCCCGACGTTTCTTGCTCTTCTGCGATGGCGTGCGCTAAAAAATTCTGAAGCCTGCACTCTCTCTTATCAAGGTCAACATGAGTCTGTTTCCCGTTATCGTGGTGTTCGGTCTGTCGTTCCCACCGATATTTTTCGAGCTACTTTTATCACTGGCGATCTTCTGGCTGGTGCGCAAGGTGCTGGTCCCTACCGGGATTTACGATTTCGTCTGGCACCCTGCATTGTTCAATACCGCGCTGTATTGCTGCCTGTTTTACCTGATATCGCGCATGTTTGTCTGAGGTTGATGTGAAAACGCTAACAAGAAAAATCTCCCGCACTGCCATCACGATGGCGCTGGTTATCCTCGCCTTCATCGCTATTTTTCGTGCCTGGGTCTATTACACCGAATCACCGTGGACGCGTGATGCGCGCTTCAGCGCTGATGTCGTGGCCATCGCCCCCGATGTGGCTGGTCTAATCACGGCGGTGAATGTTCACGATAACCAGCTGGTGAAAAAAGATCAGGTTCTGTTCACCATCGACCAGCCTCGTTACCTGAAGGCGCTGGAAGAAGCGGAAGCAGATGTCGCCTATTACCAGGCGCTGGCATCGGAAAAACGCCGTGAGGCGGGCCGCCGTAACCAGTTGGGCGTTCAGGCCATGTCCCGTGAAGAGATAGACCAGTCTAACAACGTGCTGCAAACCGTGCTGCACCAGCTGGCGAAAGCGCAAGCCACGCGCGATCTCGCTAAGCTCGATCTGGAGCGCACCGTGATCCGCGCGCCATCCGACGGCTGGGTCACTAACCTCAATGTCTATGCCGGGGAGTTTATTACCCGTGGCTCCACTGCCGTGGCGCTGGTTAAACAGAACTCCTTCTACGTGCTCGCCTATATGGAAGAGACCAAGCTGGAAGGCGTGCGTCCGGGTTATCGTGCGGAAATCACGCCGCTGGGCAGTAACCGCGTCTTCAAAGGTACCGTCGACAGTGTCGCTGCAGGGGTGACCAACTCCAGCAGCTCTAACGATACTAAAGGAATGGCGACGGTGGATTCCAACCTGGAATGGGTGCGTCTGGCGCAGCGTGTGCCGGTACGTATTCACCTTGATGAACAGCAGGGCAACCTGTGGCCAGCGGGGACCACGGCGACGGTGGTGATCACCGGTGAAAAAGATCGGGATGCCAGCCAGGACTCCTTCTTCCGTAAAATTGCCCATCGCCTGCGCGAGTTTGGTTAATCGCCATGGGTATCTTTTCCATCGCCAGCCAGCACATTCGCTTCGCCGTGAAGCTGGCCTGTGCCATTGTGCTGGCGCTGTTTGTTGGCTTTCACTTCCAGCTTGAAACCCCTCGCTGGGCGGTCCTGACGGCTGCAATAGTTGCGGCGGGTCCTGCCTTTGCCGCGGGTGGGGAACCCTATTCTGGCGCGATCCGCTATCGTGGGATGCTGCGTATCATCGGGACGTTTATCGGCTGTTTCGCGGCACTCACCATTATTATTCTGATGATCCGCACGCCATTGCTGATGCTGATGGTGTGCTGTATCTGGGCGGGTTTCTGCACCTGGATTTCGTCTCTGGTGAAAGTGGAAAACTCCTACGCCTGGGGGCTGGCGGGTTATACCGCGCTGATTATTATCATCACCATTCAGTCTGAACCTTTGCTCGCGCCGCAGTTTGCCGTGGAGCGCTGCAGCGAGATTGTGATCGGTATTGTGAGTGCGATTGTCGCTGACCTGCTTTTCTCTCCACGCTCCATCAAACAGGAAGTCGACCGTGAACTTGACGCGCTGATCGTTGCCCAGTACCAGCTGATGCAGCTGTGCATTAAGCATGGCGACAGTGAAGAGGTGGATAACGCCTGGAGCGGGCTGGTTCGCCGGACGCAGGCGCTGGAGGGGATGCGTAGCAACCTCAACATGGAGTCCTCGCGCTGGGCCCGTGCGAACCGCCGCCTGAAAGCCCTCAATACTGTCTCCCTGACGCTGATTACCCAGGCGTGTGAAACGTATCTCATCCAGAACACCCGTCCGGAAGCGGTCACCGATACGTTCCGTGAGCTGTTTGCCGAGCCGGTGGAAACCGTGCAGGACGTGCATAAACAGCTTAAGCGTATGCGTCGGGTGATCGCCTGGACCGGGGAGCGCGACACGCCGGTGACCATCTACACCTGGGTCGGGGCCGCGACGCGCTATCTGCTGCTGAAACGTGGCGTGATCGGCAACACCAAAATTAGCGCGGCGGAAGAAGAGGTCCTCCAGGGTGAAGTGGTCATCAAGGCCGAATCTGCCGAACGCCACCACGCGATGGTCAACTTCTGGCGTACCACGCTTGCCTGTATGCTCGGTACGCTGTTCTGGTTGTGGACAGGCTGGACGTCTGGCAGCGGCGCGATGGTGATGATTGCCGTTGTGACCGCACTGGCGATGCGTCTGCCTAACCCCCGTATGGTTGCCGTTGATTTCCTCTACGGTACCATTGCCGCCCTGCCGATAGGGGCGCTTTATTTCCTGGTCATCATCCCGTCGACGCAACAAAGCATGTTGCTGCTCTGTATTAGCCTGGCGGTGATGGCGTTCTTTATCGGCATTGAAGTGCAAAAGCGTCGCCTGGGATCGCTGGGGGCGCTGGCGAGTACGATTAACATCATCGTGCTCGATAACCCGATGACTTTCCATTTCAGCCAGTTCCTCGACAGCGCGCTGGGCCAACTGGTGGGCTGTTTCCTGGCGATGATGGTCATTCTGCTGGTGCGAGATAACTCACAGGCGCGGACGGGGCGTGTGTTATTGAATCAGTTTGTTTCTGCCGCCGTGTCGTCGATGACCACCAATACCGCGCGTCGTAAAGAGAACCACCTCCCGGCGCTCTATCAGCAGCTGTTTTTACTGCTGAACAAGTTTCCGGGCGACATCGCGAAGTTCCGCCTGGCGTTAACCATGATTATCGCGCACCAGCGTCTGCGCAGTGCACCGGTGCCGATCAACGACGATCTCTCCGCCTGGCACCGTCAGCTGCGTCGTACCGCGGACCATGTGCTTTCCGCCAGCAGTGATGACAAACGTCGCCGTTACTTTACGCAGCTGCTTGAAGAGCTCGATATCTATCAGGAAAAGCTTAAGCACTGGGATGCACCGCTTCAGGTCACCGAACCGGTAGGGCGGCTGGCGCTGATGCTGCGTCGCTATCAAAATGCTCTCACCGATAACTGACTGAAGTAAAAAAACCGACGCCAAAAGCGTCGGTTTTTTTGTGGCTATACTTATTCCAGCACGTTCTTACATTCAGAAAGGGAGGACACATGACGACCCAGGCGCTTCAGGACAATACCCTTTTTCAGACCGGCTATCTGGTTAACGGCCTCTGGAAACCGCTGGATACGACGTTTGATGTGCTTAACCCGGCTACCGGGGAAGTCATCGCCCGCGTCGCGAAAGCCGGCAAAGCAGAGACCGAAGCAGCAATTGCTGCCGCCACCCAGGCTTTCCCTGCATGGCGCGCCAAAACCGCGAAAGAGCGTTCGGCCATTCTTTATCGCTGGTACGAACTGATTATTGAGAATAAAAGCTGGCTCGGACGGCTAATGACCACCGAACAGGGTAAGCCCCTGAAAGAAGCGGAAGGTGAAGTGGAGTACGCCGCCAGCTTTATCCAGTGGTTTGCCGAAGAGGCCAAGCGTGCGAACGGTGAAATTATTCCGCCGATCAAACCCGGCTCGCGCATTCTGGCGACCCGTGAACCGATAGGTGTTGTCGCGGCTATCACGCCGTGGAACTTCCCGATGGCGATGCTCACCCGCAAGTTAGGCCCGGCGCTGGCAGCCGGATGCACCGGGGTAATCAAACCGGCCAATAACACGCCGCTCAGCGCTTTTGCGCTGCTGACGCTGGCAAAACAGGCCGGCGTACCGGATGGGGTACTCAACGCGGTCGCCGGGAATACGCACGAAATCAGCGACGCGATTATGGCCAGCCGGGACGTGCGAAAAATCTCCTTCACCGGCTCGACATCGGTTGGCAAAACGCTGGTGCGTAACGCCGCAGAAACCATGAAAAAAGTCTCGATGGAGCTGGGGGGAAATGCTCCGTACATCGTCTTTGAGGATGCAGACATCGACGCGGCTGTGAAAGGCGCGATCGCCAATAAGTTTCGCAATGCCGGGCAGGTGTGCGTCAGCGTGAACCGCTTCTATATTCAGGAAACCGTCTACGACAAATTCGTGAATAAACTTGCTGATGCAGTGAATGCGCTGAAGGTGGGAAATGGTCTTGAGGACGGCGTCGTCGTCGGGCCGTTGATTGAAGGCGCAGCGGTCGACAAGGTACGTGAACATGTTGACGACGCTGTTGCGCGTGGCGCAACCGTGCTGGCGGGCGGTAAACCTCATTCCCTTGGCGGCAATTTCTGGATGCCAACCGTACTGGGGGACTGTCATGAAGGGATGAAGCTGGCAGAAGAGGAGACGTTTGGCCCGGTCGCGGCGTGCTTCCGTTTCACTTCAGAAGATGAAGTCATCCAGCGTGCCAACAACACGCCTTATGGTCTGGCGGCGTACTTCTATACACAGAATCTCTCGCGGGTCTTCCGCGTTTCACAGGCAATTGAAAGCGGAATGATTGGGATTAACGAGTGCGCCGTCTCCACAGAGCTGGGGCCCTTTGGCGGCGTAAAAGAATCCGGCCTGGGGCGTGAGGGATCGGTGCTGGGGCTGGAAGAGTATCTGGAAGTTAAAACCCTGCATATCGGGGGATTATAATAGATGGAGCGGCATCTGCCGCTCGCCTGGACTGGTGGCTGGTAATGAAAACCTATACCTTTGATTTTGATGAGATAGACAGTCAGGAAGACTTCTACCGGGAATTTACACGGGTGTTTGATCTTGAACAACAAAGCGTGACGAACCTGGATACGCTGTGGGATGTGGTAACCGGCAGTCTGTTGCCGCTACCGCTGGAAATAGAGTTTATCCATCTGCCCGATAAGCTGCGCAGACGTTTCGGGGCGCTGATATTACTGTTCGATGAAGCGGAAGAAGAGCTGGAAGGACAACTGCGTTTCAATGCTCGCCACTGAGCAAGCCATAAAAAAGCCCCTGACCATCAGGCCAGGGGCAAGTCGTATGATGAGATACGACGAGGGTTTATTTATACAGTTCTGCCGTGGCATGCCAGTGGTCACCCTGATTCAGTTCGGTGACGCGATAGCTGCTGGCGCCTGCTTTTTCAGCTTTGGCGGCAAGTTCCTGACGGATATCCATCGGTGAGCCGGTGACCGACGTGACGGATACGCTGCCCATACGCTGCAGATTTTGTGCCTGGTCGGCATTCACTTGCTGTACGGCTGCGCTTGCGCCGAAAGAGAGAACGGATGCCAGACCGAGGGTTGCGATGATCAATTTGGTTTTCATAGTCTTTACTCCTGGAAAAGGTTTTTTGCTCAACGGCGAGAAGGGTTGAACCGCTATTTTTATGCCTGGTGCCGTTGAGTGGAGAATTACATCTTCAGTGATAACTAAAACTTATTTGTACAGCTCTGCGGTTGCGTGCCAGTGGTCACCGGAACGCGCTTCGATGATGCGATAAGATGATGCACCTTTTTCTTCCGCTTTTTTGTTCAGCATTTCATGCATGTCCATTGGCGACGTGCCGACTGCACCGACCGAAACCGTACCGATTGCCTCACGGGATTGTGCCTGGTCAGCATTAATAGCGTCAGCCGCGAAAGCACCGAAGGACAGGACAGACAGGACGCTCAGCGCCGCTACAGTAGTTTTGATTTTCATGATTCTTACCTCGTCGAATTTTTTAGTGGGGTCTTGTTTCGTGACCCTCATCACAAAATCAAGTATACACTAATAACGGCAAAAATTAATACCAGGCTAATGGTTTCCTGTGTTATTACGTGTTAAACACACCGTTTTTTATAACCAAAATGCATAATATTGAGTGATTTTTGAGCTTTAGGTGTGTTTAAATCTAAGTAAATCATATGGATATCTGATTTTGATTTTTTGTGCGATTTTTTGATTTATCATTCACCAGGTGAATGTTAATAGGTGGTAAAAAGCACTATTTGTTAAAACCAGAGGCAGTGGAATGCAGGGGAAAACGAGGCTGGAGCAGGATGTTCCCCGTAGCAGCGCTACGGGGAGAGAGGATTACAGTTCCTGTTCGAACAGAACCAGAATCGCTTCGTGGAGATCTTTTACGGAGAAACCGCTGGCCGGGGTGGTAAAAATGGTGTCGTCGCCTGCGATGGTACCCAGGATGCCCTCCGTTTTACCTAACGAGTCCAGCATGCGGGCAATCAGCTGTGCGGCACCAGGGCTTGTGTGGATCACCACCACGGCGTCGTTATAGTCGATATCCAGAACCAGATTTTTGAGGGGGCTGGAAGTGGTCGGCACGCCAAGTTCAGCCGGCAGGCAATAGACCATCTCCATCTTCGCGTTACGGGTACGTACCGCGCCAAACTTAGTTAACATGCGGGAGACTTTCGACTGATTGATGTTATCGAAACCTTGTTCCTGCAGCGCCTGAACAATTTCTCCCTGAGAACTGAATTTCTCTTCTTTGAGTAGCGCTTTAAACGCCTTTACTAATTCTTCTTGCTTAGACGAGCTTCGCATAAGTCACCCGGAATATGACGAAAGAAACAACATTATTATGCATGTGGATGAATTTTTATGCAAATTATCTACTCAGCGCAAGGCTGAAATAATGTTATGAAAGGGAGTGATTTTATCAGATTTCGTTATCAGAAAACATGCCTGGGTCACGCCACGCAAATAAGCTTAAAAGTAAATTAAATGTTATCAAAATGATGTTGTTTTGGTGGCGGGGCAGGGTGTATTGTAACCACCTCTTAATGCGTTGCCTTCTGTCGTCAGATAGCCTTCTGATGAGAGATAAAGACGCGTGACCTCAAATTCTTTAGCTTCGAAAATTGTAATTAAAGACTTGCTGAATTAAGGTCGCGGCAACGGATTTACAGATACTTAAGTTAACCATAATAAGGAGTTTAGGATGAAAGTCGCAGTCCTCGGCGCTGCTGGTGGTATCGGCCAGGCGCTTGCCCTACTACTGAAAACCCAACTGCCTTCAGGCTCAGAACTCTCCCTGTACGATATTGCTCCGGTAACCCCAGGTGTGGCGGTTGACCTGAGCCACATCCCGACAGCTGTAAAAATCAAAGGCTTCTCCGGTGAAGATGCACGTCCTGCACTGCAGGGTGCTGACGTGGTGCTGATTTCTGCAGGCGTGGCGCGTAAGCCAGGCATGGATCGTTCAGACCTGTTCAACGTCAACGCGGGCATCGTAAAAAACCTGGTGCAGCAGATCGCTGAAGTCTGCCCGAAAGCGTGCATCGGCATCATCACTAACCCAGTGAACACGACCGTCGCTATCGCGGCAGAAGTGCTGAAGAAAGCAGGTGTTTACGATAAAAACAAACTGTTCGGCGTGACCACGCTGGATATCATCCGTTCCAACACCTTTGTTGCTGAGCTGAAAGGCAAACAGCCAACAGAAGTGGAAGTGCCAGTCATTGGCGGTCACTCTGGTGTCACCATTCTGCCTCTGCTGTCGCAGATCCCAGGCGTGAGCTTCACCGAGCAGGAAGTGGCTGACCTGACCAAACGTATCCAGAACGCGGGCACCGAAGTGGTGGAAGCGAAGGCGGGTGGCGGTTCTGCAACGCTGTCTATGGGCCAGGCGGCGGCACGTTTCGGTCTGTCACTGGTTCGCGCTCTGCAGGGCGAAAAAGGCGTTGTTGAATGCGCTTACGTTGAAGGCGATGGCGAACATGCCCGCTTCTTCTCTCAGCCGCTGCTGCTGGGTAAAAATGGTATTGAAGAACGTAAGTCTATCGGTACGCTGAGCGCGTTTGAGCAAAACGCGATGGAAGGCATGCTGGATACGCTGAAGAAAGATATCACGCTGGGCGAAGAGTTCGTTAATAAGTAAAACGAGCCAACTGCCGTAGGCCGGGTAAGCGTTAGCGCCACCCGGCAAAAAAACCGAAGCACTGACTGGCTTCGGTTTTTTATGGCTGTTAGTTTGTTGCCGGATATTCCTGAACCGTCACATGCAGCGTCAGTTTTTTATCGTTACGCATGACTTCAACAGGGATGATCGAACCCGGACGAATTTCTGCCACCTGGTCCATCGTCTCCAGGGCAGAGACGGCCGGTGTGCCGTTAACCGAGACAATGACATCATTCACCTGAATCCCCGCGTTAGCCGCCGGACCGCCAGGCGATACCTCGTTGACCACAATGCCCTGAATCTGATCGATACCGCCGCCCTGGGTATGCATCGGTGCAATTTCGCGCCCGCCAATGCCGATATAGCCGCGGATGACGCGCCCGTCGCGAATCAGCTTATCCATAATCTTGGTCGCCAGCTGGAAGGGAATAGCAAAGCCGATCCCCTCCGGCGTCTCGCCGTCGTTGCTCTTATCGAACGAGAGGGTATTGATGCCCATCAGTTCGCCCAGCGAGTTAACCAGCGCGCCACCCGAGTTACCGTGGTTGATTGACGCATCGGTTTGCAGGAAATTCTGCCGCCCTGACGGGTTAAGGCCAATTCGACCGGTTGCGCTGATAATCCCCTGCGTGATCGTCTGGCCGAGGTTGTAAGGGTTACCGATAGCCAGGACCACATCGCCAATGTGTGGCGTGCGTTTGCGGTTAATCGGAATGACCGGCAAACCCCCGGTGGCATTGATTTTGAGCACGGCAAGGTCGGTCAGGCTGTCAGAACCCACCAGCAATGCTTCAAACACGCGGCCATCCTGCAGGGCAACGATGATTTGGTCGGCATCGTTGATCACATGTTTGTTGGTAATAATGTAGCCGCGCTCGTCCATAATCACCCCGGAGCCCAGCGTGCGGATCTCAAGCTGGTTATGGGCCGAGCTATTGAGGCCGCGGTTATAAACGTTAACCACGGCAGGGGCGGCACGGCGAACGGCCGTGTTATAGGTTGCTGGCGTTTCATCCGCGCTGTCGAACTGGGGAGCGGACAGTTTATTGAACTGACGCAAAGACGGCATCGCCAGCAGCAGCAGGCCAGCGACAATCAAACCGATAACAATGGAACGTAAGAGCTTTGAAAGCATGATGCGCGTGTCGTGATAAAAGGAACGATTTGCAGCATAACATGAGTTATCCGGACATCACACGCAGCGGTGATGTCCGGGATAGCAAATGCTTAGCGCAACAGAATGTAGATGGACTCATTGCCGCGCATCACCTGCAGGGCAATGACCGCCGGCTTGCTCTCCAGCACTTTGCGAAGTTCAGCGATGGATTGCACGCGATTACGGTTTACGCCAATGATGACGTCTTCCTGATGCAATCCGGCCTGCGCGGCAGGGCTGCTCTTCTCAACGGTGTCGATGCGAATGCCTTTCGTACCGTCTTTCAGTTGTCCGTCGCTCAACGTCGCCCCTTGCAGCGCAGGGGCGATAAGCTCCGCGCTGGCCGATGACGAGGTACTCTTATCCAGTGTCACTTCGACGTTCAACGGCTTACCGTCACGGATCAGACCGAGTTTCACCTTCGCACCGGGCTCAGTCGTGGCAATACGCGAGCGCAATTCAGCAAAGCTGCTCAATGGCTTATCGTTGAGGCTGACGATTACATCGCCTGATTTGATGCCTGCTTTTGCCGAGCCGGAGTTTGGCAGCACTTCACTGACAAAAGCACCACGCTGCACGTTAATATTGAACGCTTTCGCAATATCCGCACTCATCTCCATGCCTTTGATACCCAACAGCCCGCGTTTGACTTCGCCAAACTGGATAAGCTGCTGTGCCAGCGTTTTGGCCATATTGCTCGGGATAGCAAAGCCGATCCCGATACTGCCGCCGCCCGGCGCCAGTATCGCTGTGTTAATCCCAATCAGCTCACCGTTAAGGTTGAGCAACGCCCCGCCGGAGTTCCCGCGGTTGATCGAGGCATCGGTCTGGATAAAGTTTTCCAGACCTTCCAGATTCAGGCCGCTACGCCCCAGCGCAGAGATAATGCCGGAGGTGGCGGTTTGTCCTAAACCAAAGGGGTTGCCCACGGCAACGGCAAAATCACCGACGCGGAGTTTGTCGGAATCCGCAATGGCAATCTGGGTCAGGTTGCTCGGGTTTTGTACCTGCAGCAGTGCGATGTCACTCTGGTCATCACCGCCAATCAGTTTGGCGTCAAATTCGCGACCATCGTTCAACTGTACGCTGATTTTATCGGCCTGGCTGATGACATGATTGTTGGTCAGGATATAGCCTTTGGCCGCATCAATAATGACGCCTGAACCCAGACCTTCAAAGGGTTGTGCCTGCTGGTCAGGGCCCTCATCGCCAAAATATTTTTTCAGTTCTTCCGGTACGCGCTGGCTTTGTACTGCCGTACCTTCAACCTGCACGCTGACAACCGCAGGCAACACTTTTTCCAGCATCGGCGCGAGGCTTGGAATGGCTGCTTGTCCCGGCACCTGTGAGGGCAACGCCGCACTGGCAGGGAAGGACGCCGAGAGGGATAACCCGACACTTAACGCTAAAGCGCTCAACAGCTGGTTTTTTTTCTTCATTGGTGCTGACTCTCGTATCCTGGAATGAAAGAAGAACGGCCCAAAATCATAATGATGTTATTGAATTTTATACCGCTGAACAATGAGGCGTTTGACTAAATAATAGCTGGGGACGGGAAGAAAGGACGGGCGCAAGGGATGCGCCCGTAAAATATATTCAGGTTGTGCGATTAATCGCGTTTTGCGCCACCGCGTAGCAGACCGGATGCGCCGTCAGAATAGTCACGAGGCATCTGAACCGGAGCCTGATCGTTACCGGCCTCCGAGTCTGCCAGACGGTTGCGGAACGGGTTCGTTTCCGCGGTCATTTCCGGCAGCAGGCTGCTGGAGCTCTTCGCCATATGCTGATACAGCTGACGGTAGTCGGTTGCCATATTGTCCAGCAGCTCAGCGCTACGGGCAAAGTGGCTAACCAGCTCTTCGCGATACTCTTCCAGCTCTGCTTTGTTCTTTTCCAGTTCGTACTGCAGTGACTGCTGCTGACGCAATTTGCGGTTACCGAAACGCATGGCCACAGCACCGATCACGATGCCGACGACTAAACCGATTAGCGCATATTCCCAGGTCATGAACTTCTCCCGTTGTCTTGTTGTTCCGTAGGGTGTTGGCTCGGCTCCTGCCTGTGCCTGATAATGCCACTATAACCGCTATTTCCGCAGAAGTGGAATCCTGACGTATCATCGCGTAGTGTAGAACGGCCTTTTTTTCATCAGTCACGCCTGCTGGTGAGCGTTAATTGAAGGAATAACAATAAGATTATGCAAAACCTGTCCCCTGCGTCGCGATATCAACAGGCCCTTAACGAGGGCACGCACCAACCAGATGATGTTCAACGTGAGGCGGTAAACCGCCTGGAGATGATTTATCAGGAACTCACGGCAAAACCCGCTGACGTTGATCAGAGCAGTGGGCTAAAAGCGGCATTTGGACGATTGCTCGGTAAAAAAACGCCACAGACTCAGGCTCCGGTGCGTGGTTTATATATGTGGGGCGGGGTCGGGCGCGGAAAAACCTGGCTGATGGACCTGTTCTATCTCAGCCTGCCTGGCGCACGTAAGCAGCGTCTGCACTTTCACCGTTTTATGCTGCGGGTGCATGAGGAACTGACCGCGCTGCAGGGCAAAAGCGATCCGCTGGAGACTGTGGCCGACAGATTCAAGGCGGAAACAGACGTGCTCTGCTTCGATGAGTTTTTTGTGTCTGACATCACCGACGCCATGCTGCTAGGCGGCCTGATGAAAGCCCTGTTCGCCCGAGGGATCACGCTGGTGGCGACTTCGAATATTCCGCCCGACGAGCTCTATCGCAACGGCCTGCAACGGGCGCGCTTCTTGCCCGCTATTGATGCTATCAAGCAACACTGCGACATCATGAACGTGGATGCCGGGGTGGATTACCGGTTACGCACGCTGACCCAGGCCCATTTGTGGCTTTCACCGCTCAATGCGCAGACTACCCGCGAGATGGATAAACTGTGGCTGGCGCTGGCGGGCGCAAAACGTGAACATGCTCCGACGCTGGAGATAAACCATCGCCCGTTGCCAACGCTCGGCGTCGAAAACCAAACGCTGGCGGTCTCCTTTACGACGCTCTGCGTGGATGCCCGTAGTCAGCACGACTACATTGCGCTTTCGCGTCTCTTCCACACCGTGATGGTACTGGATGTGCCGGTGATGACGAAACTGATGGAAAGTGAAGCGCGACGCTTCATTGCCCTGGTGGACGAGTTTTATGAGCGCCACGTTAAGCTGGTGGTCAGCGCCGAGGTACCTTTATATGAGATCTACCAGGGCGAGCGGCTTAAGTTTGAGTTCCAGCGCTGCCTGTCGCGCCTGCAGGAGATGCAGAGCGAGGAATACCTGAAGCGGGAGCATATGCCATAAATGCCACCCTCTCCCGTGGAAAGGGGCTGGGGGTGAGATAAATGCTCCCCTCTCCCTGTGGGAGAGGGGCCGGGGGTGAGGGCACCAGACCACACAATACTTAACCCCGAAAAACCCATTCCAAATCACATTTAAGGGTCGATCTTTGACCTCAACTTCTCTATAATCTTGCGACCCCACGTTACGAGAAGGTTTTTTTCCCGAAACTTTCTATGTGTCGGCATGTGCTATTCGAAGGGGTAGGTTTGCCGGACTTTGTCGTGTGAACCTCAACTGACTAAACGTTTGGGTGTTCACCAACGTGTAACTTATTATTTGGGTAAGCTTTTAATGAAAACTTTTACAGCTAAACCAGAAACCGTACAGCGCGACTGGTATGTTGTTGACGCGACCGGTAAAACTCTGGGCCGTCTGGCTACTGAACTGGCTCGTCGCCTGCGCGGTAAGCATAAAGCGGAATACACTCCGCACGTTGATACCGGTGATTACATCATCGTTCTGAACGCTGATAAAGTTGCTGTAACCGGCAACAAGCGTACTGACAAAATGTACTACCACCACACCGGCCACATCGGTGGTATCAAAGAAGCGACCTTTGAAGAGATGATTGCTCGCCGTCCTGAGCGTGTGATTGAAATCGCGGTTAAAGGCATGCTGCCAAAAGGCCCGCTGGGTCGTGCTATGTTCCGTAAACTGAAAGTTTACGCAGGCAACGAGCACAACCACGCGGCACAGCAACCGCAAGTTCTTGACATCTAATCGGGATTATAGGCAATGGCTGAAAATCAATACTACGGCACTGGTCGCCGCAAAAGTTCCGCAGCTCGCGTTTTCATCAAACCGGGCAGTGGTAAAATCGTAATCAACCAGCGTTCTCTGGAACAATACTTCGGTCGCGAAACTGCCCGCATGGTAGTTCGCCAGCCGCTGGAACTGGTTGACATGGTAGAAAAACTGGATCTGTACATCACCGTTAAAGGTGGTGGTATCTCCGGTCAGGCAGGTGCGATCCGTCACGGTATCACCCGCGCTCTGATGGAGTACGACGAATCCCTGCGTTCTGAACTGCGTAAAGCTGGCTTCGTTACTCGTGACGCTCGTCAGGTTGAACGTAAGAAAGTGGGTCTGCGTAAAGCACGTCGTCGTCCACAGTTCTCCAAACGTTAATCCATTCTGCTTACGCAGAACGATTGGCGAAAAACCCGCTTCGGCGGGTTTTTTTATGGATAATGCGCAGGTTATCCACAATATCCATGCATATATCTTCTCTTTTTCCTCTTTTCCAGAATCCCCTCACCACAAAGCCATCAAAATCTGGTAAACTATCATCCAATTTTCTGCCCAAATGTCGGTGAATACTCGATTTTTGTTCGATTCCTGAACAATGTGTCTTCTCTGGGATGGGCGATACAACATCTGGCTGGCCCCTGTTGGGCCGGTAGCAGTAAAAATTCTGAATATACCTGGAGGTTTTCATGGCTGTCGCTGCCAACAAACGTTCGGTAATGACGCTGTTTTCTGGTCCTACTGACATTTATAGCCATCAGGTTCGTATCGTGCTGGCCGAGAAAGGTGTCAGTTTTGAGATCGAGCATGTGGAAAAGGATAACCCGCCTCAGGATCTGATCGATCTCAACCCGAGCCAAAGCGTACCGACGCTGGTGGATCGCGAGCTGACCCTGTGGGAATCCCGTATCATTATGGAATACCTGGATGAGCGTTTCCCGCATCCGCCGCTGATGCCTGTTTACCCTGTTGCGCGTGGTGAAAGCCGCCTGTACATGCAGCGTATCGAAAAAGACTGGTACTCGCTGATGAACGTCATCACCAGCGGTTCCGCTTCTGAAGCCGATGCAGCGCGTAAGCAACTGCGTGAAGAGCTGCTCGCCATTGCCCCTGTGTTTGGCCAAAAACCCTTCTTCCTGAGCGATGAGTTCAGCCTGGTGGATTGCTACCTGGCGCCGCTGCTGTGGCGTCTGCCAACCCTGGGCGTAGAGTTCAGCGGTCCTGGCGCGAAAGAGCTGAAGGGCTATATGACCCGCGTATTTGAGCGCGACTCTTTCCTGGCATCTTTAACTGAACCGGAACGTGAAATGCGTCTCGGCCGAGGCTAATGACTGTGGAAATGTCACAACTGACCCCACGCCGTCCGTATCTGCTGCGCGCCTTCTATGAATGGCTGCTGGATAACCAGCTCACGCCGCACCTGGTTGTGGATGTGACGTTGCCGGGCGTGCTGGTTCCAATGGAATATGCACGCGACGGACAAATCGTACTGAACATCGCGCCACGCGCGGTGGGTAACCTCGAACTGGCCAACGACGAAGTGCGCTTTAACGCGCGTTTCGGCGGTGTACCGCGTCAGGTTTCTGTGCCGCTGGCTGCGGTGCTGGCGATTTATGCGCGTGAAAACGGTGCAGGCACCATGTTTGAGCCGGAAGCGGCGTATGACGAAGACGCAATTCACGTCAATGACGATGAAGAAGCTGGCGCTGAAGGTGAAACGGTCATGTCGGTGATCGACGGCGATAAGCCCGACCATCACGACGACGACGATCCTGATGACACACCGCCGCCGCGCGGTGGTCGTCCAGCACTACGCGTAGTGAAATAAATCCGCTTGCGGCCTGTTTATTAAAAGCCAGTGATATCACTGGCTTTTTTTTATTCTTATTTCAAATAATCGTGACGATAGGTATAAACAAGCATTGTTTATACCTCTTGATTCTTCATCACTTGGTTAATAATTAAATGGATTTATAATTCCTGTGAATTATTGTGATTTAAGCCAATATCAAAACAGTGATAAAAGTAAAGGTAAATTTTGGGTAATATTATTTTTTTGATGTTAATCTCCTTTTTAAACGAGTAATTCCTTAATAAATTAAGGAAATAATCATTTTTTTGATATTCTTAATATCAAAATTAATTTTGCTAAATTGCATGTATTTATAAAAATAATATTATGGGCGCATGCTGACAAGCATGACTACAATCAGTAATCGGTAAAGGCATTTACCATTACGTGATTTAATATTGCAATTTCTCGTATGTTAAGGATTAACAAGTGAAAAAAGTATTACTCGCTACCGCCCTTTCTCTGTGTGTAACATCAGCATTTGCTGCTAACCCTACCGCTGTTCTGAAGGTTAAGGGTACGCTGACAAATGCAGCATGTACGCCAACATTAAGTAATGGTGGTACCGTTGACTACGGTAGAATTAATCTGGGCAATTTGAGTGCTACAGCGGTTAACCAGCTGGGTCAGAAAAATATCGACCTGACCATTAATTGCACCGCGGCAACGAAAGTCTCCTGGAACATGGTTGACGATCGCAAAGATTCAAACGCGAAACTTGAAGTTGAGAAGGGCATGTTTGGTGGGGATTCTCAGACTTCTGAAAGCCAGCTTTATGGTGTCGGTAAAACTGCAGGTGCAACACCAGTAAGCATCGGTTCTTATTCAATGTTTGTTAAAACTGACAGCGTAGTGGCTGATGGTGCTACTGTTGATCCAATTTACCAGCAGGGCTCTGCGGGTGAATGGACTAAGAGCATCAACGGTTCTACTCAGGGCGACAATTATCGTGATTTCACCGTTGCGACTGTTGGCTCTTTGGCTCCTCTGGCGTTCGAAACTGCAACCTTCCCACTGGTAACCTCCCTGGCGATCCAGGATACCACCACGCTGGCGATCACTGATGACACCCAGCTTGACGGTCAGGTAACAATCAGTCTGCGTTATCTGTAAGACTTTTTAATCGAGTAAATGTTATTTAATTACCGGAGAGTAAATGCGCTGCATTTACTCTCTTTTTAACGGCGCGATAAACATGGACTGTTCTGTTGTTGCTTTCAAGGAGATATTATTATGCAAGGTTTAAAATCCACTTTAATTAATACACTTATTACTGCCACATTATTGTCTGCCAGTGTTGCTGTACATGCAGAAGGCATGGTGCCTGAAACCAGTCTGTTAATCATTGATGAAGCGACGCACAGTGGAACGATAAACGTCAAGAATACCGACTCGCACCCTTCACTTTTATATACGAATGTCGTTGATCTGCCGGATGATACCGGTCTTAAGCTTATTGCGACGCAGCCAGTGGTACGTCTTGAGCCAGGTCAGACGCAGCAGTTGCGCTTTATTCTTCAGAATAAACAACCGTTGGACGTTGAGCATTATAAACGCGTCACGTTCGACGGTATTCCACCTAAAAACGATGATAAAAAAATCAAGATCGGTATAAACATTCGCCAGGATATCCCCGTGCTTATTCGTCCGGCATCTCTGGGAGTGGTTACTGATGCCTGGAAGTTCCTTAAGTGGTCTTCAAACGGCGCGTCTGTCACCGTGAAAAACCCTAGCAAATATGTGGTCCGTCTTGGGCAGAACGTAATGCTGCTGCCTTCAGGTGTGAGTGCCACTCTGTCCAAAACCTACATTCTTCCTGGCGAAACGCTAACGGCTGATATGAAAAAGAAAGTCAGCGGTGACAGCAGCGTTAAGTTTTTCCCGGCCAGCCGCTATGGCGTTGAGGTACCGAGCTTTACATCGGAATTAAATAAATAGGGATATGACGGTGATTAAACAAAGCCGCCTTGCATTTTGTGTCCGCGCCATTCTTTGCGGCACATTACCTCTGGTATTACTTGATTCGACATCCGTCCTGGCGAGGGAAGTCACCTTCGATACGGGGATTATGCAAACGCTGGGGTTGAATACAGATCTCAACCATTACTTCGCTGAAGCACCGCGATTTTTACCCGGAACCCACTCCGTTTCGGTGAAGGTCAATGGGAAAGAGCGAGGAATGGCTGCAGTTCGTTTCAACAAAGATGGCGTGCTTTGCTTTGACAACGATCTCATGGAGTTTGCCGGGCTGATGCCTGTGCCAATAAAGTCTGATGAGGCGTGTCACGATATTCGTGATAACTATCCTAAAGCCATCATCAACGCTTTGCCTAACCAGGAAGCCGTTGAACTCTATCTGCCAGCTGAAGCGGTGAACAGTCTGTCAGCAGATATCAAAAACTTTCAGCATGGCGGAACGGCGGCGCTGCTGAACTATTCATTGTTCAGTACCCATAACGACTATGGTGACAACGACACTAGCCGCTACTCTCAGGCCAGCCTGGAAGCCGGATTCAACACGATGGACTGGGCGCTGCGCAGCCGTTATATCCTGACGGATGACAACGGTAGCCGAAATGCTGAAAGCATTTACACCTATGCAGAACATGTATTTGCCGCGCAGAAGATGACGATGCAGGTGGGTGAAATCAACGCCATGTCCAACGTGTTGAGCGGCGTGCCGATTACCGGCGTGCAGTTTATGCCGACCAGCGGCCTGGCGAAAACAAGCTCTGGCGTGAGTGTTTCCGGTATCGCCCAGTCTTCCCAGGCACGTGTAGAAGTCCGCCAGAACGGGCAGTTGGTCTTCAGTACCCTTGTGCCTGCTGGCCCCTTCACGCTGGATGACGTGCCCGTGGTTCGCAACAATGTGGATCTGGACGTCTCGGTGGTAGAGTCCGATGGTGCGACTAACCGGTTTATTGTCCCGGCGTCTCAGGTAAGGGCGCGCAACCTTTCACGCCCACAGGGGCTGACCCTTTCTGTAGGTCAGGTGCGCAGCATCGAAAGCGAATATAGCGATCCGCTGGTAATGAACATTTCTGACGGCTGGCGCATCTCACCGTGGATGAATCTCCTGGCTTCTGGTGCAGCTGCGGAAAACTACCAGGCAGCAGGCGGCAGAACAGAGTTCCTGATAAACGATGACTGGACTCTTTCAACGGGCGCAGCAGTCAGCAGTGCGAACTTTAGTGACAGCAGCAGCGGAGTAAAAACCGATCTGCAAAGTGATTATATCCTGAACGAGTATGTCGGTCTTTCAGGCAGTGCGACGCATTACAGCGGCGAGTACCGCGAAATGGCTGACGCAATGGATGACGATTATCAGGGATATGACAATACCTATTCTGGCAACGTTCGTTTCTCCTCCCTTCTGGCGGGGGTATTTAGCGCAGGGTTCAACTACAACCAGACCAATGGTGGTAGGGATGACTCACGTTATCTCCTGCTGTCCTGGGGCAAGACCTTTTCGTACGCGTCAGTGTCCATGAACTGGCAAAGTGCGGTCGGTAATGTCGATGACGATCAGGACAATGAGATGTTCTACGTCAACGTGAGCATCCCACTCGGTGGCAGTCAGTCGATCAGCTCCTATATGCGTAAACAGGGTGATAGCACCACCTATGGCGTGTCTAACAGCGGCTCGCTGGGAGACAATACGCACTATTACATCTCAGCCGATCGCGATCAGGATACCAAAGACAACAGCTTCAATGGCAACATCAACACTAACCTCCACTATACGCAGCTAAGCGTGGGGGGCGGAACCAGTGGTGATAATCAGCGGAACTACAGTGCGACATTGTCGGGCGGCGTGGCCATGCATAAAGAGGGCGTGACTTTCTCGCCGTATTCGATTCAGGATACCTTCGCGATTGCCAGACTGAGCGAGAAGAAGAGCGGCGTTGAAATTTCCACTCCGCAAGGCACCGTCTGGACCGATCCATGGGGCCAGGCCGTGGTGCCTTCTCTCAACGAATGGCATAACTCCCGCATAGAAATTGATGCTAACAAGCTGCCGCAGAGTATGACGCTGGCTAACGGCACGAAATATATCGCCGCAGGCCATGCTTCGGTCAGCGAGATTGATTTCAAAGTACTCAACAGCCGCCGCGTCATGCTGAGCGTAAAGCAGGCTAACGGTCAGCCCCTGAATAAAGGGATCTCGATTGTTGATGAGAAAGGTAACTATATCGTGACCACGGTTGATGATGGCCACGTCTTTATTAACGATGCCGATCAGCTAAGCGCCCTCTACGCGCTAGACGGTAACAATAACCGACTGTGTAAGATTGATTACACTCTGGCTGATAAGCGTGACGAAAATGCCTTCTACGAAGAAGTGAACGGAGTCTGCCGATGAACAGTCGACACTTATCGGGCTTAGTAGCCTTGCTGATGCTCGGTATGACAGGGGTAACCCATGCTGAAGACTGCCAGATCAGCCTCTCACAGCCGGTGGTGGATTATCACGAGATGCGTCGGGATACGATCGAAACGACGCAACAGGACTGGCACAAAATGGCCGATCGTGACATCACGGTCAACGTTTTCTGTCCTCAGACTCAGCAGATGGCGGTGTTACTGCGTGGTACAGCTGGAGATAAGGGGCGGTTTCTTTTTGGGCAGTCCGGTGGTGTCGCGGTCAAAATTGACAACATGACCGTCGATGGCAAAAGTTACAGTGTGGGTAAAACAGTTGATCAGCTAAATTTTACGCCTGAAAACGGTACGCCGACACCTCTCTACCTGCGTAATAACGAGGCGGTGATTGCGCTTGAGAATAACCAGGTTCCTTCCGGCCAGCAGATGAGTTTCAACGTAACGCTCTCACCGGTTCTCAACGATAGCGCGTTCAGCCATCTGACAGATCAAACTACGCTGGAAAGTGATTTGTCCTGGAGTTTATTGACGAAGTAACCCTTCTCTTCGCGGCACTCCTTAAAAGCGGAGCTGCATGCGGGGTAGGGTGATAATCAATGGCTGTAAACCGCATAAAAAAAGCCGGAGGGTAAATACCGTCCGGCTTTTTTCTTACACTTCCAGGTAGTTCATAATCCCGTCGGCCGCTTTACGCCCTTCGGCAATGGCTGTCACCACCAGGTCAGAACCGCGAACGATATCGCCACCCGCGAAGATTTTTGGGTTGCTGGTCTGGAAAGCGTTATCGCTGCCTTCAGGGGCGATAATACGACCCTGAGAGTCAAGCTCAACGCTGTGCTTCGCCAGCCACTCCATGCTGTGAGGACGGAAACCGAACGCCATCACCACGGCATCAGCCGGGATCACATGCTCAGAGCCTGCGACAATCTCTGCACGACGACGGCCTTTCGCATCCGGCGCACCCATCTCCGTGCGCGCCATCTTCACGCCGCTCACTTTGCCGTTAGCATTCACTTCAATACCCAGAGGCTGGATGTTGAACTGGAATTCCACGCCCTCTTCACGCGCGTTTTTCACTTCGCGTTTAGAGCCCGGCATGTTCTCTTCGTCACGGCGGTAGGCGCAGATGACGTGCGCCGCATTCTGACGAATAGAGGTACGCACGCAGTCCATCGCGGTATCACCGCCGCCCAGCACCACCACGCGTTTGCCTTCCATGCTGACGAACGGTTCGTCGGCGGTTTCGCCGTAGCCCATAATCTGCTTAGTATTGGCAATCAGGAACGGCAGGGCATCAAACACGCCCGGCGCGTCTTCGTTCTCCAGACCGCCGCGCATGGACTGATAGGTGCCCACGCCGAGGAACACCGCGTCGTAATCCTTCAGCAGATCGTCGAGCTGCACGTCGCGGCCCACTTCCACATTCAGTTTGAACTCAATGCCCATGCCGGTGAAGATTTCACGGCGACGGGTCATGACCTCTTTTTCCAGCTTGAAGGCCGGAATACCAAAGGTCAGCAGACCACCGATTTCCGGATGACGGTCAAAGACCACCGCCTTCACGCCGTTGCGGGTCAGCACGTCCGCACAGGCCAGGCCCGCCGGGCCCGCACCGATGATCGCCACGCGCTTATCGGTTTGCTTCACGCCGGTCATATCCGGACGCCAGCCCATCTCGAACGCTTTATCATTGATGTAGCGCTCAATGTTACCGATGGTCACCGCACCAAACTCGTCGTTCAGGGTACAGGAACCTTCACACAGGCGGTCCTGAGGACATACGCGGCCGCACACTTCCGGCAGGGTGTTGGTCTGGTGTGAGAGTTCGGCGGCTTCAAAAATACGCCCTTCGTTGGCCAGCTTCAGCCAGTTCGGGATGTAGTTATGGACCGGGCATTTCCATTCGCAATAAGGGTTACCGCAGGACAGGCAGCGGTCTGCCTGCGCTTTGGCCTGGCCTTCTGAAAACGGCTCGTAAATCTCAACAAATTCAATTTTACGGATCTTCAGCGGTTTCTTTGGCGGATCAACACGCTGCAGGTCGATAAACTGGTATACGTTCTGGCTCATCTGAATTCCTTACTGCGCCTGCACGCGCAGCTCTGCTGCGCTACGACTACGGTGACCCAACAGGGCTTTAACATCGCTGGACTTCGGTTTAACCAGCGCAAATTTCGCTGAGAACGCCGGCCAGTTCGCCAGGATCTCTTCGCCGCGCGAAGAACCGGTATGCTGCACGTGTTCGGTAATCAAACCGCGCAGGTGTTCTTCATGGATAGCCAGCGTATCAACGTCCAGCACTTCCACCAGTTCCGGGTTCACGCGTTTGCGGAACTCACCGTCTTCATCCAGGACGTAGGCAAAACCGCCCGTCATGCCTGCGCCAAAGTTCACGCCGGTTTTACCCAGAACGCAAACAATCCCGCCCGTCATGTATTCACAACCGTTATCGCCAATGCCTTCCACCACGGTGATGGCACCGGAGTTACGCACCGCAAAACGCTCACCCGCACGGCCCGCGGCGAACAGACGACCGCCGGTCGCGCCGTACAGACAGGTGTTACCGATGATGCTCGCTTCGTGGCTGCGGAAGGCAGAGCCGACCGGAGGGCGCACTGCCAGCAGACCACCCGCCATGCCTTTACCGACGTAGTCGTTGGCGTCACCGGTCAGGTACAGCTCAACGCCGCCTGCGTTCCACACCCCGAAGCTCTGACCCGCAGTGCCGCTGAAGTGCGCGGTAATCGGATCCGCTGCCAGCCCCTGGTCACCGTGCGTTTGCGCGATATAACCGGAGAGCGACGCGCCTACAGAACGGTCGGTGTTGCGGATATCAAACCAGAACGTCTTGCTCTGCTTCTCGTCCACATACGGTTTCGCCTGCTGCAACAGCTGCGCATTCAACACGCCATTGTCAAACGGTGGGTTGTTCTCGGTGCAGTACACCGCTTTGCCAGGGTGTGGCTGTGCGGTTTCCAGCAGCTTGCTCAACTCCAGCTTCTGCTGCTTCGCCGTGAAGCCTTCCAGCTCTTTCAGCAGGTCGGTACGGCCAATCAGATCCACCAGACGCTTCACGCCCAGCTGCGCCATCAGCTCGCGGGTTTCCCGGGCGATGAAGTCAAAGTAGTTGGTCACTTTGAACGGCAGCCCGTGATAGTGGTTCTTACGCAGCTTCTCATCCTGGGTCGCCACACCGGTTGCACAGTTGTTCAGGTGGCAAATACGCAGGTATTTACAGCCGAGCGCCACCATTGGGCCTGTACCGAAGCCGAAGCTTTCCGCACCGAGGATCGCGGCTTTGATGATGTCGAGGCCAGTTTTCAGGCCGCCGTCCACCTGAAGACGGATCTTATGACGCAGACCGTTCGCCACCAGCGCCTGCTGGGTTTCCACCAGTCCCAGCTCCCACGGGCAGCCCGCGTATTTCACGGAGGAGAGCGGGCTTGCACCGGTACCGCCGTCGTAGCCGGCGATGGTAATGAGATCCGCATAAGCTTTCGCCACGCCGGTGGCGATGGTGCCCACGCCCGGTTCGGAAACCAGCTTCACGGAGATCATCGCTTTCGGGTTGACCTGTTTCAGGTCGAAAATCAGCTGCGCTAAGTCCTCGATAGAGTAGATATCGTGGTGCGGTGGCGGGGAGATCAGCGTCACGCCCGGCACCGAGTAGCGTAGTTTGGCGATGTACGGGGTAACTTTATCCCCCGGCAGCTGACCGCCTTCGCCCGGTTTCGCACCCTGAGCGACTTTAATCTGAATCACGTCGGCGTTGACCAGGTACGCAGGCGTCACGCCAAAACGACCGGATGCTACCTGCTTGATACGGGACACTTTATTGGTGCCGTAACGCGCCGGATCTTCACCGCCTTCACCGGAGTTGGAGTTACCGCCGATGCTGTTCATGGCTTCGGCCAGCGCCTCGTGGGCTTCCGGGCTCAGTGCGCCGATGGACATTGCTGCGGTGTCGAAGCGTTTGAACAGCTCGGAAGCAGGCTCAACGTCGTCAATGCTGACCGCTTCATCACCCGGATTCAGGGCAATGAGATCGCGCAGCGTCGCCGCCGGACGGTTGTTCACCAGCTCAGCATACTGCTGATAATCGCTGTATTCACCGCTCTGCACCGCCTGCTGCAGCGTGCGCACAACGTCCGGGTTATAGGCGTGGTATTCACCACCGTGAACGTATTTCAGCAGACCGCCCTGATCCAGCGGCTTACGTGCCAGCCAGGCACGTTTGGACAGGTTCACCAGATCCTGCTGGAAGTCAGCAAAACCGGCTCCACCGATACGGCTAACCACGCCCTGGAAGCAGAGATTTGCCACGTCATCATGCAGGCCGACCGCTTCAAAGAGCTTCGAACAGCGATAAGAGGCAATGGTCGAGATGCCCATTTTGGACATGATCTTGTACAGGCCTTTGTTGATGCCGTTACGGTAGTTCAGCATCACAGTACGGTAATCTTTGTCGATCGCGCGGGTATCCACCAGACGGGCCAGCGTTTCGTAGGCCAGGTACGGGTAGATCGCCGTCGCGCCAAAGCCTAACAGCACGGCAAAGTGGTGCGGGTCGCGGGCGCTGGCGGTTTCAACAATGATGTTGGCATCGCAGCGCAGGCTCTTATCTACCAGACGCGTCTGGATAGCACCCACCGCCATTGGCGCAGGCACCGGCAGACGGTTTTTCGCGATATTGCGGTCAGACAGCACCAGCAGAACGGTACCGTTACGCACCATCTGTTCGGCTTTGTCACACAGCGCATTCACCGTCTCTTCGAGGCTCGCGTCGTTCACGTCAAACGTAATGTCGAGCGTGTCGGCGCGGTAGTGCTCCTCGGTCATGGTGGTGAGCTGTTTGAAGTCGGAGTACAGCAGGATCGGCGATTTAAAGGTCAGACGGTGCGCCTGGCCTTCGGCTTCGCAGAAGACGTTCATCTCGCGACCGATGCTGGTGGCCAGGGACATCACGTGGGCTTCACGCAGCGGATCGATTGGCGGGTTAGTAACCTGCGCGAACTGCTGGCGGAAGTAGTCATAAATGATGCGTGGCTGGCTGGAGAGCACGGCAAATGGGGTATCGTCACCCATGGAGCCGACTGCTTCCTGGCCGTTTTCACCGAGCACACGGATAACCGAGTCCAGCTCTTCCGCGCTGTAGTTAAACTGTTTCTGGAAACTTGCGAGCGTATCGTCGTCCAGCTCGCGGCTGCCCACTTCTTCGTCCGACAAATCTTCAAACGGCACCAGACGACGCACGTTCTTCTCCATCCACTCTTTGTATGGATGACGGCTCTTCAGATCGTGATCGGTTTCGGCAGAGTGCAGGATGCGCCCACCGCGGGTGTCAATAACCATCAGCTCGCCCGGACCGACGCGGCCTTTCTCGACCACTTCATCAGGCTGGTAATCCCAGATACCGACTTCAGAGGCACAGGTGATGAGCTTGTCTTTTGTGATGACGTATCGCGCCGGACGCAGACCGTTACGGTCCAGGTTGCAGGCGGCAAAACGACCGTCGGACATAACGATGCCCGCCGGGCCGTCCCACGGCTCCATGTGCATGGAGTTAAAGTCGAAGAAGGCGCGCAGCTCAGGGTCCATATCCGGGTTGTTCTGCCATGCCGGTGGCACCAGCAGACGCATGGCGCGCACGATGTCCATCCCGCCCGCCAGCAGCAGCTCCAGCATGTTGTCCATGGAGCTTGAGTCCGAGCCAGTTTCATTCACGAACGGCGCAGCGTCGTGCAGGTCAGGGATCAGTGGCGTCTGGAACTTATAAGTACGGGCGCGAGCCCACTGGCGGTTACCGGTGATGGTGTTGATCTCGCCGTTGTGCGCCAGATAGCGGAACGGCTGCGCCAGCGGCCAGCGTGGAACAGTGTTGGTGGAGAAGCGCTGGTGGAACAGGCAAATGGCCGATTCCAGACGCAGGTCCGCCAGGTCCAGGTAAAAGCGCGGCAGGTCAGCCGGCATACACAGACCTTTATAGATGTTGACCAGGTTCGAGAGGCTACAGACGTAGAACTCTTTATCGTCCTGGAGGCGTTTTTCAATGCGGCGACGGGCGATAAACAGGCGGCGTTCCATATCGCGTGGACGCCAGCCCGCAGGCGCGTTAACAAAAATCTGCTCAATACGAGGCAGTGAGGAGAGGGCGATTTCACCGAGCACCCCTTCGTTGGTTGGCACATCGCGCCAGCCGACAATCGACAGGGTTTCACGTTGAAGTTCTTCTTCAACGATGCGGCGTGAAGCGGCAGCCTTTTCAGGATCCTGGTTCAGGAACAGCATACCGACAGCGTAGTTTTTGGCTAAACGCCAGCCGCGCTCTTCCGCAACGATACGGAAGAAACGATCCGGTTTTTGCAGCAGCAGTCCACAACCGTCGCCGGTTTTACCATCAGCAAGGATGGCGCCACGGTGCTGCATACGGGCCAGTGCGTGAATAGCGGTACGCACTACCTTGTGGCTAGGTTCGCCTTCTATGTGGGCGATCAGGCCGAAACCACAGTTATCCTTCTCAAGGGATTTATCGTACAACATATCAGTGAACCTCCCCAGGCTCGTCGGGCTTCTCTCTGAACTTTACCGTGGCGCACAGGCGCAGAAAGAGCATGGCGACGGGGTTTGCGCTTCATACGCGTACCTCGCATTCGCCCTCTTTTCATCCTTTCGCGCAGGTAAACAAGTTTGAGGACTTGCTTCAGAGGGAATCTCAATTACTGCATAAATATGATGAGCAGGCCGCTCATCCAGAAAGCTTCCAGCGGATTTCCAACTTATCGGGAATTGGTACACAGGTCAAATGGCAATCTTATTTATCCAAAAATGTGCTAAAGAGTGCCTATGTATTTGTAAATAAAGGGTATTTAACTATTTTTACATTGATTAAAAGCCCTTGTAGACCGTAACGGAGTGTGATCTGTCTCACTATATGTAAGCGGTATTATCAACGTAGCGTGCTGAATAGTGGTTTTAACGCAGAACAATAATCTGGCATGGGTTATAAACCCGCATAAAGTCACTGTTTTTCAGTGCTGGCGCTATAAATGAAAAAAACAATCAGAACATAAGGAAAAGTAATCACAGGTGGTGTGAATGAAACTGCAGTAATCTTGAGTATTTATTCATATAGATAAAGGCCGTCCTGGGCGATTGATCCAGGTCATCGCCGACAGAGGCTAAAAATGGCAGGCTTGTCCCCTTTCTTCGGGACGGTCTATCAGATTATGCAGTTACAGAAATTAGTCAATATGTTTGGTGGGGATCTTTTGCAGCGCTACGGGCAAAAGGTTCACAAGCTGACGCTGCACGGCGGTTTTAGCTGTCCGAATCGCGATGGCACCATCGGGCGCGGTGGCTGCACTTTCTGTAACGTGGCCTCCTTTGCTGACGAAGCTCAGCAGCATAAATCTATTGCAGAGCAGCTCGCACATCAGGCCAGCCGGGTTAACCGCGCAAAGCAGTATCTGGCCTATTTCCAGGCGTACACCAGTACCTGGGCGGAAGTGCAGGTGCTGCGGTCCATGTATCAGCAGGCAGTCACGCAGGCGAACATTGTGGGGTTGTGCGTCGGTACGCGTCCGGACTGTGTGCCGGAGGCGGTGCTGGACTTGCTCAGCGAGTATAAGGAGCAAGGCTACGAGATCTGGCTGGAGCTGGGCCTGCAGACCGCACATGACAATACCCTGCACCGCATTAACCGTGGCCATGATTTCGCCTGCTACCAGCGAACTACGCGCCTCGCCCGCGCGCGTGGGCTGAAGGTCTGTTCGCACCTGATTGTTGGTCTCCCTGGCGAAGGGCAGCAGCACGGCCTGGAGACGCTGGAAAAAGTCGTTGAGACCGGCGTGGACGGTATCAAGCTGCATCCGCTACACATCGTTACGGGAAGCATTATGGCGAAAGCCTGGCAAGCGGGGCGGTTAAGCGGTATTGAGCTTGAGGACTATACGGTGACCGCGGGGGAGATGATTCGCCACACGCCGCCGGAGATTGTTTACCATCGCATCTCGGCCAGCGCCCGCCGTCCAACGCTTCTGGCACCGCTCTGGTGTGAGAACCGCTGGACGGGGATGGTGGAAATTGACCGCTATCTGCAGCAAAACGGCGTACAGGGTTCGGCGCTGGGGCGCCCGTGGGTTCCCCGTCTACCGGCGACGGCCGCCTAACAAACTCCCCAGCATGCCGCGTACAATCTGATTGGTGACCTGCCGCGCCGCGCTTTTCGCCATGGTTTGCACCACGCCGTCGCGTTTGCCGCCGCGCGGACCGGTGCTGCCAAACAGAATGTCTTTGAGTCCACCGAGAATGCCATCATCTACGGCGACGGACTGCCCTTTTGCGGCAGGAGCATCCTGGGACTCCGTTGTTGCCTGCACGCCTTTTTGCAGCATCTCAAACGCGGACTCGCGATCCACCTCGTCTTCGTACTTACCGTAAACCGGAGAATGGTTAATCAGGCCGTTACGTTCATCATCAGTGACGGGCCCCATACGCGAGCAGGGCGCAATCACCATCGCACGTTCCACGATGGATGGGCTGCCCTTCGCATCAAGGAACGATATCAGCGCTTCACCGGTGCCCAGCGCCTGAATGGCGGCTTCGGTATCAAAGGCTGGATTCGCACGCATGGTTTGCGCGGCGGCTTTCACCGCTTTCTGATCCTTTGGCGTGAAGGCGCGCAGGGCATGCTGGACGCGGTTGCCGAGCTGCCCGAGCACGTTATCGGGGATATCCGACGGATTTTGCAAGACAAACCAGACGCCGACGCCTTTGGAACGGATGAGGCGGATGACCTGTTCAATCTTATCCAGCAAGACCTGTGGGGCGTCGTTGAACAGCAGGTGCGCTTCGTCAAAGAAGAACACCAGCTTCGGTTTTTCCAGGTCACCCGCTTCGGGCAGCTGTTCATAAAGCTCGGAGAGCATCCACAGCAGGCTGGCGGCGTAGAGTTTCGGCATCTGGTAGAGCTTCTCTGAGCTCAGAATGTTGATGATGCCTTTTCCACTGCTGTCGGTGCGCATCCAGTCTTTGATATCCAGCATCGGTTCACCAAAGAAGTGTTCGGCACCCTGTTGTTCCAGAGTCAGTAACCCGCGTTGAATCGCGCCGACAGAAGCGCTGCTGATATTGCCGTACTGGTTCTGGAAAGATTTAGCGTTATCCCCGATGTACTGGGTAATGGCCCGCAGATCTTTGAAATCGAGCAGCAGCAGTCCCTGGTCATCGGCGATGCGGAAGATTATATTCAGTACCCCGGACTGGACATCGTTAAGGTTAAGCAGACGGGCGAGCAGCAGCGGGCCGAGGTCGGAGACGGTGGCGCGGACCGGGTGGCCTTTCTCACCGAAGATATCCCATACCACCACCGGGTTGCCATGCGGCGTCCAGTCCGTGATGCCAATATTCTTCAGCCGCTCAAGCAATTTTTCAGAGGCGATACCCTCCTGAGCCACACCGGTTAAATCGCCTTTCACGTCAGCCATAAAGACCGGCACGCCAATCTCTGAAAGCGACTCCGCCAGCTTCTGCAGGGTGACGGTTTTCCCCGTCCCGGTCGCGCCGGTGATCAGGCCGTGGCGGTTCGCCATCGCGGGCAGCAGATACAGCTCTTTTTCCAGCGTCCGGGCAATTAACAATGGTGTACTCATAATGCGCTTCCTCTCTTAGTCCTGGGTGGAGTATAGGCAACCTGACGGCAAAATGGCTGAGTAAATTGCTGACTTTGCGGCGCATTATCCAGCGCGGACTATGCTTTTGCATACGGTTAACAAAATAGTGGGAAACTATGTCCAGATTCTTCTTTAACGATCGCAAACAGCTGGTCAACGATGCCATTGAAGGCATACTGCTTTCTGCGCCACACGCGAATCTCGTCAAACTCGATATTGATCCTGCCATCAGGATTGTCGCGCGCGGTGACTGGGACAAAAGCCGCGTGGCGTTGATCTCCGGCGGCGGCTCTGGCCACGAGCCCGCGCATGCCGGGTTTGTCGGCAAAGGCATGCTGACGGCTGCCGTCTGCGGCGATCTGTTTGCCTCGCCGAGCGTGGATGCGGTGCTGAATGCCATTGTCGCGGTCACGGGCGATCGCGGCTGCCTGCTGATTGTCAAAAATTACACCGGCGATCGGCTGAACTTCGGTCTGGCGGCCGAGAAGGCCAAACGTTACGGGTTGAAGGTCGAAATGGTGATTGTGGCGGACGATATCGCGCTGCCCGACAACAAACAGCCGCGCGGTATTGCCGGTACGGCGCTGGTGCATAAGATTGCGGGCTATGCGGCGGAGCAGGGGAAATCGTTGAGTGAAGTGCGGGATATTGCGCAACAGGCCTGCGATAACCTCTGGAGTCTGGGCGTGGCGATGCAAACCTGCAACCTGCCGGGCAGTGACGATGAAGAGGGACGCATTAAGCAGGGTCATGTCGAGCTGGGGCTGGGGATCCACGGTGAGCCGGGCGCTTCCGTTGTCGACACACAAAACAGCAAAGCGATTATCGACACGCTGGTGACCCCGCTGAAAGCGCAGGCGGGTGAAGGGCGCTTTGCGGTGCTGATTAACAATCTTGGTGGCGTATCGGCGCTGGAAATGGCGTTACTGACCAAAGAGCTGGCGCACTCGGCGCTGAAAGAGAGTATTGCTTATCTTATTGGCCCGGCCCCGCTGGTAAGCGCCCTGGATATGAAGGGTTTTTCGCTGACGCTGCTGAGGCTCAACGATCTGTTCGAAAAAGCGCTTCATGAAGAGGTGGAAACGCTCGGCTGGCAGAAACCCGTGGCGTTTGCGCCACTGCGTACCGTCGCACATAGCGCCATCCATGACCGCGTGGAATACACTCCGTCGGAAAACCCACAGGTCGAAAAGTCTGTCTCCTCGGTAGCCAGGACGCTGATCCAACTGGAAAATCGTCTGAACGCGCTGGATGCCAAAGTGGGCGACGGCGATACCGGCTCCACCTTTGCGCAAGGCGCGCGGGATATTGCGCAGCGTCTGGAGGAGCATGCGCTTCCGCTTGATGATGTCTCTAAGCTTCTGCTGCTGGTAGGGGAGCGGCTGGCAACGGTGATGGGCGGATCGAGTGGCGTACTGATGTCGATCTTCTTTACGGCAGCCGGGCAAAAGCTGCATGACGGAAAATCGCTTCCGGATGCGCTGCTGAGCGGGCTGGCGCAAATGAAGCAGTATGGCGGCGCGGATCTCGGCGATCGCACCCTGATCGATGCGCTCCAACCGGCGCTGGAGGCGTTGCAGAAAAATGATCTTCAGGCAGCGGCGCAGGCAGCACAGCTGGGGGCAGAAGCAACGGCAAAAATGGAGAAGGCAGGAGCTGGGCGCTCGTCGTATGTGAACAAAGAGAACCTGGATGGCGTGATGGATCCGGGGGCGGTTGCGGTGGCAGAAGTATTTAACGTATTGGCACAGCGGTAAAAGTAGGCCGGGTAAGGCGAAGCCGCCACCCGGCAAACTCACATCAAAAATCCGCTTTCAACACCACGCGATACCGCGCTTTCCCGTCGCGTACGTGCTGGATAGCTTCGTTAATTTTCGACATCGGATAAAGCTCGGTGGTGGGCGCCACTTTGGTGCGTCCGGCGAACTTCATCAGCTTGCGCAACTCGTACGGCGTACCGGTCGCGGAACCGGATACGCTGCGATCCCCGCCGATCAGGGTAAACGCCGGAACCGGCAGAGGCTTCATTACCGCACCCACGGTGTGGAAGTTACCGCCGTAGGCCAGCGCTTCAAAGTATGGCTGCCAGTTGAGATCGACGTTGACGGTGTTGATGATCAGATCAAACTGACCCGCCAGCGCCTTCAGCGCCTCAGGATCGCGGCTGTTCACCACTTTATCCGCACCCATCGCCAGCACTTCCTGTTCTTTTGCCGGGTTCGAGCTGAACGCCGTCACTTCACAGCCCATTGCGTGCAGCAGTTTGATGGCAATATGTCCCAGGCCGCCAATACCAATGACGCCTACGCGGCTGGTCGCAGTGACGTGGTGCATCAGCAGTGGTTTAAAGACGGTGATACCGCCACACAGCAGCGGACCGGCGGATTCAATATCAATGCTCTCCGGCAGGGGGATAACCCATTGCCAGTCGGCACGCAGTTTATCGGCAAATCCGCCTTTGTTCAGAATGGTTGGCACCGCGCCTTCAAGGCAGTTGATCTGGTTGCCGCTGATACAAGCATCACAATGACCGCAGCTGCGTGCCGTCCAGCCAATACCTACGCGCTGGCCGACCTTCAGCCCTTTGTCCTGGGCGGCGCTACCGAGCGCCGCGACGCGACCAATGACTTCATGCCCGGCAATCAGTGGATAGCTCGAGAAGCCCCATTCGTTGTCGATCATCGAGAGATCCGAGTGACAGATCCCGCAGTAATCAACCTGCACTTCGACGTCTTCTGCTTTTAGTTCGCCCGCATCGTATTCGTACAGCTCAAGTTCTGCACCCGCCTGCGGTGCGGCGTAGCTTTTTATCTTCGACATCGTGTTTCCCCCGTTGTGGTGTGAACTGAGAGTGTAGAGCATTCAGTTTACGGCCGCTTAACAGAAGGGGGCAGGAACAAAATTTACAGATTTTTCAGCATTCTCACTTCGCAGTCGACGTGGCCCGTGCAGCCCAGCGGCGCATCGATATGCTCAAAGCCAAGATGTTCATACAGGCCGATGGCCTCTTTGAGGAAGGCGGTTGTTTCGAGGTAACAGCGCGTAAAACCCTGAGTACGAGCATGATCAAGGGCGAGCTGCGCCAGTTTTTTTGCCAGCCCTTGTCCGCGAGCGGACGGCAGGAAATACATTTTCTGTAGCTCACAGATGTCCGGCTCGCTGCAGCTCAGCGGCGCAACGCCGCCACCGCCTACTACCTGGCCGTCCTGCTCTATGACCCAATAGGCGTGGCCCGGTTGGCTGTAGAGCTGAAAAAGCTCGTCAAGATTGGGGTCAGCAACGGTATAGCCTTTATCCGCTGTCAGCCCATACTCCGCAGAAACGGTGCGGATAACGGTGGCAATAGCCGGATTGTCCTGCTCAGTGATCCGACGCATCGTCGTCGCGACGGGGGTAATCACGCTCATAGTATTACTCATGACAAAAATTGACACACAACTGCTGTTAATAGCACCGCAGAAAAGGGAGTGCAAGCGAGGAGTTTTCAGGAAGGGTACCCCTTACGCCCTGAAGCGTAAGGGGTAAAAGCATTACAGGGCAGCAATAACCGCCTGCTGCTCAATCAGCTTGGTCTTCGCATCCGCGAAGGCAACCAGACGCTCACGCTCTTTGGCAATGACCGCCTCCGGCGCACGGGCGACAAAGCCTTCGTTCGCCAGTTTGCTTTCGATTTTGCCAATCTCTACGTCGACTTTCGCTACTTCTTTCGCCAGACGCGCCAGCTCAGCATCTTTGTCGATCAGACCTGCCATCGGGATCAGCAGCTCGGCGCCGTCGATGATTTTGGTCACGGAAACCGGACCTTTGTCATCTGCAGGCAGCACGGTGATGCTTTCCAGACGCGCCATCGTTTTCAGGAAGGTGCTGTTCTCGTTCACGCGACGCACGGCAGCCTCGCTGCAGCCGCGCAGCAGCAGTTCCAGCGGCTTGCTCGGAGCGATGTTCATTTCTGCACGAACGTTACGCACGGCAACAATCGCCTGCTTCAGCCATTCGGTATCGGCAGCAGCGGCTTCATCAACGCGCGCAGCATCGAATTCCGGGAACGGCTGCAGCATGATGGTATCGGCATTGATACCTGCAATCACCTTCACGCGCTGCCAGATGGTCTCGGTAATGAATGGAATGACCGGATGCGCCAGGCGCAGCAGACCTTCCAGAACGGTAATCAGCGTGTTGCGCGTGCCGCGCAGCTCCGCTTCAGAACCGCCGTTCATCACCGGCTTCGCCAGCTCCAGGTACCAGTCGCAGAACTGGTTCCAGGTGAATTCATACAGAATGCCCGCTGCGATATCGAAGCGGTAGCTGTCCAGCGCCTCACGGAACGCTTTCACGGTCTGGTTGAATTCCGCCAGGATCCAGCGGTCCGCCAGGGACAGGGTCATCTCGCCGCCGTTGAAGCCGCAATCCTGATCTTCGGTGTTCATCAGCACGAAGCGGCTGGCATTCCACAGCTTGTTACAGAAGTTACGGTAACCTTCCAGACGCTTCATGTCCCAGTTGATGTCGCGGCCGGTCGAGGCCAGCGCCGCCAGGGTGAAGCGCAGGGCGTCGGTACCGTGAGACTCAATCCCGTTCGGGAACTGCTTCTCGGTGCGCTTGCGGATTTTCTCTGCCAGCTGCGGCTGCATCATGTTGCCGGTACGTTTTTCCAGCAGATCTTCCAGCGAAATACCGTCAACCATATCCAGTGGGTCGATAACGTTACCCTTGGATTTGGACATCTTCTGGCCTTCATCGTCACGGATCAGACCGGTCATATAGACGGTATGGAACGGAACCTGAGGCTTGCCGTCTTCGTCTTTGATGAAGTGCATGGTCATCATGATCATGCGCGCAATCCAGAAGAAAATGATGTCGAAACCGGACACCATCACGCTGGTTGGGTGGAACTGACGCAGCGCGTCGGTGTTCTCAGGCCAGCCAAGGGTGGAGAAGGTCCACAGCGCGGATGAGAACCAGGTATCCAGTACGTCTTCGTCCTGACGCAGCGCAACGTCAGCGCTCAGGTTGTTTTCCTGACGCACTTCGTCTTCGCTGCGGCCAACGTAGACGTTGCCTTCGTTGTCATACCACGCCGGGATGCGGTGACCCCACCACAGCTGACGGGAGATACACCAGTCCTGAATATCACGCATCCAGGAGAAGTACATGTTTTCGTACTGCTTCGGCACAAACTGGATGCTGCCGTTTTCAACCGCTTCCACCGCCGGTTTCGCCAGCACATCGGCACGGACGTACCACTGGTCGGTCAGCATTGGCTCGATAACTACGCCACCACGATCGCCGTACGGCACGGTCAGGTCGTGAGGTTTAATCTCTTCCAGCAGGCCGAGTGCGTCAACGGCAGCCACAATCGCTTTACGCGCGGCAAAACGTTCCAGTTTCTGGAATTCAGCCGGGATCTCGCTGGAGTAAACGTCAGATTCGTTGCCTTTGGTGTCGTACACTTCTGCGCTTTCACGGATATCACCGTCGAAGGTCAGAATGTTGATCATTGGCAGGGCGTGACGACGACCCACTTCATAGTCGTTGAAGTCGTGCGCCGGAGTGATTTTCACGCAGCCAGTGCCTTTTTCCATGTCGGCGTGTTCGTCGCCCACGATCGGAATACGGCGGTTTACCAGCGGCAGCACTACAAATTTGCCGATCAGATCTTTATAACGCGGATCTTCCGGGTTAACGGCCACGCCGGTATCGCCCAGCAGGGTTTCCGGACGGGTGGTGGCAACGACCAGATAATCTTTACCGTCTGCGGTTTTTGCGCCGTCGGCCAGCGGATAGCGGATGTGCCACATGGAGCCTTTAGACTCGCGGTTTTCCACTTCCAGGTCAGAGATGGCGGTACGCAGTTTCGGGTCCCAGTTCACCAGGCGCTTGCCACGGTAAATCAGGTCTTCTTTGTACAGACGGACGAAAACTTCTTTCACGGCATTGGACAGGCCTTCATCCATGGTGAAGCGCTCGCGCTCCCAGTCCACGGAGTTGCCGAGGCGGCGCATCTGACGGGTAATGGTGCCGCCGGATTCCGCTTTCCACTGCCAGATTTTGTCGATGAAGGCGTCGCGACCGTAGTCGTGGCGGGTTTTTCCTTCTTCAGCGGCAATTTTACGCTCAACCACCATCTGGGTCGCGATACCCGCGTGGTCAGTCCCCGCCTGCCACAGGGTGTTTTTACCCTGCATGCGCTGGTAGCGGATCATGGTGTCCATGATGGTCTGCTGGAAAGCATGTCCCATATGCAAACTGCCGGTGACGTTCGGCGGCGGGATCATGATGCAGAAGGACTCTTTGCTTTCGTCGCCGTTAGGCTTGAAATAGCCCTGCTGTTCCCAGTGCTCGTAAAGCGGCTGTTCGATATCGCGTGGGTTATATGTCTTTTCCATTATTTCCAGGTTGCCGTATTCAGGTTAAAACCAGCCAGGCGGTACGCTTTATAGCGTTCGCGCGCCAGTTGTTTCAAAGATTCTTCGTAAGGGACAAAGTCTACCACTTCTGTGAAAGCGGTGGCAAAATCTGCAAAGTCTGCCCGCAGGCTAATGAGAATATCGCGCGCGCTGCTGTTGCGCTTTTGTGGCCAGGCGATCTCGACCGGGGCGCCCCCGCGCGGACCTTCGCCCGACAGGTTATGCGGGACAAAACTCTCCGGTGGGCGGGCCCACAGGGCTTCATCAAGGCGAATCGCCTGCTGTTCATCTTCACAGGCAATCAGAACGCGTTTACCTGCGCGCCAACGTTCTGCGGCAATGTCACACACCAGCTGTTCGACGGCGCTGAGGCCATCCTGATGGGTGTCGTTGTCCAGAAGGTAGAACGTTGCATTCTTCATATATGGGGCTTCTTGTCGTGGATTTAAATGCAAAGCCGGGTGGCGCTACGCTTACCCGGCCTACGGTTGAGCGACGTTGTCGGCCGGGTAAGGCGAAGCCGCTACCCGGCGTTTTACATCACTCGTCGCCGTTAAAACCCGCACGATTGAGCAGGAACTGCGACAGCAGCGCCACCGGACGGCCGGTGGCGCCTTTGGCTTTACCGGAGCGCCATGCGGTACCCGCGATATCCAGGTGTGCCCAGTTATACTTGCGGGTGAAGCGGGCCAGGAAGCAGCCCGCGGTGATAGCCCCGCCAGGACGACCGCCGATGTTCGCCATATCCGCAAAGTTAGACTCCAGCTGTTCCTGATACTCGTCACCCAGAGGCAGACGCCATGCGCGATCGCCAGCCTGTTCAGATGCCCCGATAAGCTCGTGCGCCAGCGGATTGTGGTTCGACATCAGTCCGGTGATGTGGTGGCCCAATGCAATCACGCAGGCACCCGTCAATGTGGCGACGTCAATCACCGCTTCAGGCTCGAAGCGCTCAACGTAGGTCAGCACATCGCACAGCACCAGACGGCCTTCGGCATCGGTGTTCAGCACTTCAACGGTCTGGCCTGACATCGTGGTCAGCACGTCACCCGGACGATAGGCGCGTCCGCCAGGCATGTTTTCGCAGCCTGCCAGAACGCCGATCACGTTAATGGGCAGCTGGAGCTCCGCGACCATGCGCATCACGCCGTAAACCGCCGCCGCGCCGCACATGTCGTACTTCATCTCATCCATGCCTTCGGCAGGCTTGATGGAGATGCCGCCGGAGTCGAAGGTCAGGCCTTTACCGACGAGCACGACAGGGCGCGCATCTTCGGACGGGTTGCCCTTGTATTCGATGACCGACATTAAGGATTCGTTCTGCGAGCCGTTGCCGACCGCCAGATAGGAGTGCATCCCCAGCTCTTTCATCTGCTGTTCACCGATGACGCGAGTGATGACGTTTTTGCTGTAGGAGTCTGCCAGCTGGCGCGCCTGAGAGGCCAGATAGGCAGCGTTACAGATGTTCGGCGGCATGTTACCGAGGTCCTTCGCAGCTTTAATACCGGCGGCAATCGCCAGACCATGCTGAATAGCGCGTTCGCCGCTGGTCAGTTCGCGACGGGTTGGCACATTGAAGACCATTTTACGCAGCGGACGACGCGGCTCGCTTTTATTGGTCTTCAGCTGATCGAAGCTGTACAGGCTCTCTTTTGCGGTTTCGACCGCCTGACGGACTTTCCAGTAAGTGTTACGGCCTTTAACGTGCAGCTCGGTCAGGAAGCAGACGGCTTCCATTGAACCGGTATCATTCAGCGTATTAATGGTTTTCTGAATGACCTGCTTATACTGACGCTCGTCCAGCTCGCGCTCTTTGCCGCAGCCAATCAGCAGAATACGCTCTGACAGGACGTTTGGAACATGGTGCAGTAACAGCGTCTGCCCAGGTTTGCCTTCCAGTTCGCCACGGCGCAGCAGGGCGCTGATATAGCCGTCACTGATTTTATCGAGTTGCTCGGCGATCGGGGAGAGTCGGCGTGGTTCAAAGACGCCCACAACGATGCAGGCACTCCGCTGTTTCTCCGGGCTACCGCTTTTTACACTGAACTCCATGCACTACGCTCCTGAATCTTAAAGACAACAGCGGCTGCTACGGATAGAATTGAAACCTTTCGTAACTCATGTCCGCTGTTGTGGTGACTTCGTGTTAATCTTACGTTACTACGGTTTCGACACGTCAGAAAAAGTCCTGAAGCGTGAATCCGCCGGATGTTTTAATCTTAGCGATGATTTCGACGACTCAAGAGAATAAATGACGTTTAAGCCATGAAACAAGCGATTTTCCAGCAAAGAGACGGGTTTTTACGGGCGTATTTAAAGTGATAATCATAAGATATCTGGTGCGGGAGACGCTCAAAAGCCAACTGGCGATCCTCTTCATCCTGCTGCTGATTTTTTTCTGTCAGAAGCTGGTTAAGATCCTCGGTGCGGCCGTTGACGGCGAAATTCCAACGAATCTGGTGCTTTCCCTGCTTGGTTTAGGGATCCCGGAAATGGCGCAGCTGATCCTGCCGCTGAGTCTTTTCCTCGGCCTGCTCATGACGCTCGGCAAGCTGTACACCGAGAGTGAAATCACGGTGATGCATGCCTGTGGCCTGAGCAAAGCCGTACTGGTGAAAGCGGCGATGATACTGGCGCTGTTCACGGGGATCGTGGCGGCAGTGAATGTGATGTGGGCGGGCCCCATGTCTTCTCGTCATCAGGACGAAGTGCTGGCCGAAGCGAAAGCGAACCCCGGCATGGCGGCGTTAGCGCAGGGGCAGTTCCAGCAGGCGACCGACGGTAACTCTGTGCTGTTCATTGAGAGCGTTGACGGCAGTAAATTCAACGATGTATTCCTGGCCCAGCTGCGACCTAAAGGTAACGCGCGTCCATCCGTCGTGGTGGCCGATTCCGGTCAGCTGGCGCAGAGTAAAGATGGTTCGCAGATTGTCACGCTGAATAAAGGCACTCGCTTTGAAGGCACCGCGATGCTGCGCGACTTCCGTATTACGGATTTCCAGAACTATCAGGCTATTATCGGCCATCAGGCGGTGGCGCTCGATCCGACGGATACCGAGCAAATGGATATGCGTACATTGTGGAACACTGACACCGACAGAGCGCGTGCGGAGTTCCACTGGCGTATTACGCTCGTATTCACCGTGTTTATGATGGCACTGATTGTGGTTCCGCTGAGCGTGGTGAACCCGCGTCAGGGGCGCGTGCTCTCTATGCTGCCAGCGATGCTGCTTTACCTGATCTATTTCCTGCTGCAAACCTCTATTCGCTCTAACGGCGCGAAGGGTAAGCTGGATCCTATGGTCTGGACGTGGTTCGTTAACAGCTTGTACATCTTACTGGCGCTGGGATTAAACCTGTGGGATACGGTGCCAGTGCGCCGCATACGTGCCCGATTTTCGCGTAAAGGAGCCATCTAATGCAGGCGTTTGGCGTTCTTGACCGCTATATCGGTAAAACCATTTTTACCACCATCATGATGACGTTGTTCATGCTGGTGTCGCTCTCCGGCATTATCAAATTTGTCGACCAGCTGAAAAAAGCCGGGCAGGGCAGTTATGACGCGCTGGGCGCGGGGATGTACACCCTGCTCAGCGTGCCAAAAGATGTGCAGATCTTCTTTCCAATGGCGGCCCTGCTGGGGGCACTCCTCGGGTTGGGCATGCTGGCACAGCGCAGCGAGCTGGTGGTGATGCAGGCCTCAGGCTTTACCCGTATGCAGGTTGCGCTGTCGGTAATGAAAACCGCTATCCCGCTGGTGCTGTTGACCATGGCGATTGGTGAGTGGGTGGCACCGCAGGGCGAGCAGATGGCGCGTAACTATCGTGCTCAGGCGATGTACGGTGGTTCACTACTCTCGACGCAGCAAGGGCTGTGGGCGAAAGATGGTAAAAACTTCGTCTACATCGAACGGGTAAAAGGCGATGATGAACTGGGCGGCGTGAGCATCTACGCCTTCAATGACCAGCGCCGCCTGGAGTCAGTCCGACATGCCTCTTCGGCAAAGTTTGACCCCGAACATAAGCAGTGGCGTTTGTCGCAGGTGGATGAATCTGACCTGACCGATCCAAAACAGATCACCGGTTCGCAGACCGTCAGCGGCACGTGGAAGACCAACCTCACGCCGGATAAACTCGGCGTCGTGGCGCTGGATCCTGATGCGCTCTCTATCAGCGGCTTGCACAACTATGTGAAGTACCTGAAGGCGAGCGGGCAGGATGCCGGACGTTATCAGCTCAACATGTGGAGCAAGATCTTCCAGCCGATGTCCGTGGCGGTAATGATGCTGATGGCGCTGTCGTTTATCTTCGGTCCGCTGCGTAGCGTACCGATGGGCGTGCGCGTGGTGACGGGGATCAGCTTCGGCTTTGTCTTCTACGTTCTCGATCAGATCTTCGGACCGCTGACGCTGGTGTACGGTATCCCGCCGATTATTGGCGCGCTGCTGCCGAGTGCCAGTTTCTTCCTGATCAGCCTCTGGCTGCTTTTGAAACGCTCCTGACAGACCTCTCCTCGCTTCCGGTTGACCGGGAGCGAGGCTAATCTCCTGTTTCACCCCGCACTTTTTCTCACAACCTTCAACGTCCTGCCCCGAATTTGAGTATTATTGAGCGATAAAGTCGTGAAGGGATCCTCTATGAAGCAAATTCGAATGCTTGCCCAGTATTACGTCGACCTGATGATGAAGCTTGGGCTGGTGCGTTTCTCCATGCTGCTGGCGCTGGCGCTGGTCGTTCTGGCCATTGTCGTGCAAATGGCCGTCACCATGGTTCTGCATGGCCAGGTTGAGAGTATCGACGTCATCCGCTCTATCTTCTTTGGCTTGCTTATTACCCCCTGGGCCGTCTATTTCCTTTCCGTCGTGGTTGAACAGCTTGAGGAGTCTCGTCAGCGCTTGTCAAAACTGGTGGATAAACTGGAGGAGATGCGCGAGCGCGATCTGAAACTCAACGTTCAGCTTAAAGACAATATTGCGCAGCTGAATCAGGAAATTTCAGATCGTGAGAAGGCGGAGGCGGAGCGTCAGGCCACGCTGGAACAGCTGAAAGTTGAAATGAAAGAGCGCGAGGTGACGCAGATCCAGCTTGAGCAGCAATCCTCTTTCCTGCGTTCGTTCCTGGATGCTTCGCCGGATCTGGTGTTCTACCGTAACGAAGATAAAGAGTTTTCCGGCTGTAACCGGGCGATGGAACTCCTGACCGGAAAAAGCGAGAAGCAGTTGATTCATCTGAAGCCGCAGGACGTTTACTCTGAGGAGGCGGCCGCCAAGGTCATGGAAACGGACGAAAAAGTGTTCCGCCATAACGTCTCGCTGACCTACGAGCAGTGGCTGGATTATCCGGATGGCCGCAAAGCCTGCTTTGAGATCCGTAAAGTGCCCTATTATGACCGCGTAGGGAAACGCCACGGCCTGATGGGCTTCGGCCGCGATATCACCGAGCGTAAGCGCTATCAGGATGCCCTGGAGCGCGCCAGCCGCGATAAAACCACCTTTATCTCCACCATTAGCCACGAACTGCGTACGCCGCTCAATGGCATTGTGGGGCTGAGCCGTATTCTGCTGGATACCGATCTCACTGCAGAGCAGGAAAAGTACCTGAAAACAATTCATGTCTCGGCGGTTACGCTGGGTAATATCTTCAACGATATTATCGATATGGATAAGATGGAACGCCGTAAGGTTCAGCTTGATAACCAGCCGATTGATTTCACCAGTTTCCTTGCCGATCTGGAAAATCTGTCTGGTCTTCAGGCGCAGCAGAAAGGGCTGAGGTTCGTCATGGAGCCCACCCTGCCGCTGCCGCATAAAGTGGTTACCGACGGTACGCGGTTGCGCCAGATCCTGTGGAACCTGATCAGCAACGCGGTGAAATTTACCCAGAAAGGGCAGGTGGCGGTGCGTATCCGCTATGACGCAGGCGACATGCTGCACTTCGAGGTGGAGGACTCCGGGATCGGTATTCCACAGGAAGAGCAGGACAAAATTTTCGCGATGTACTACCAGGTGAAGGACAGCAACGGCGGAAAACCTGCCACCGGGACCGGTATTGGCCTGGCGGTGTCTAAACGGCTGGCGAAGAGCATGGGCGGTGATATTACCGTTGCCAGCCAGCCGGGCAAAGGATCAACCTTTACGCTGACGGTGCATGCGCCAGCGGTGGCGGAAGAAGTTGAGGATACCTTTGAAAACGACGATATGCCGCTGCCAGCCCTGCACGTCCTGCTGGTGGAAGATATTGAGCTGAACGTCATTGTGGCGCGCTCTGTGCTGGAAAAACTGGGCAACAGCGTGGATGTGGCAATGACCGGTAAAGCCGCGCTGGAGATGTTTACACCGGGCGAATATGACCTCGTTCTGCTGGATATCCAGTTGCCGGATATGACCGGGCTGGATATCTCGCGTGAACTGACGCGTCAGTACGCGGCTGACGAACTGCCGCCGCTGGTGGCGCTAACGGCAAACGTACTGAAAGACAAAAAAGAGTATCTCGACGCCGGTATGGACGATGTACTCAGCAAGCCGCTGGCGGTGCCTGCTCTGACCGCCATGATCAAGAAGTTCTGGGATACCCGTGATGAAGAGGAGAGCACCATGACGTCTGTTGATAGCGCAAAAGCCCAAACGATACTCGATACCGCGATGCTGGAGCAGTACATTGACCTGGTCGGCCCGAAACTGATTACCGACGGTCTGGCTGTGTTTGAAAAAATGATGCCGGGCTATCTGAGCGTGCTGGAGTCAAACCTGACGGCACGGGACCAGAAGGGCATCGTGGAAGAAGGGCATAAAATCAAAGGGGCCGCCGGCTCGGTCGGGTTACGCCACCTGCAGCAGCTGGGCCAACAGATTCAGTCGCCTGATTTACCCGCCTGGGAAGATAACGTGGGTGATTGGGTTGAAGAGATGAAACAAGAGTGGCAGAACGATGTGGCGGTGCTTAAAGCCTGGGTGGACGCCAGAAAAAAATGACCCCGGTTTAACCGGGGTGCGCGAATACTGCGCCAACACCAGGGAAATCGTGGCTGCGCCTGTTTTTAAACGTTATTTTCGAATGGGCGCCGCCTGAAAAATTTAGGCCGCACGCAGATAAGATAGCAAATCTTAAATGGTTTGTTACATGAATCAGTGAAATGTGTGAAGCATAGCGTTTTAATCAAAATTATTAATGTGCTTCAGCAAGTTGCAAAGAAGGATCGTCAAGATGAAAAAAATGGGTGTCGTCCTGAGCGGATGCGGTGTTTATGATGGCTCAGAGATACATGAAGCCGTAATTACCCTACTGGCTCTGGCAAAACAGGGTGCAGAGGTGATGTGTTTTGCGCCAGATAAAAATCAGGCGGATGTCATTAACCATCTGACCGGCGAGCCAATGGCCGAAACCCGTAATGTGTTGATTGAAGCCGCGCGTATTGCCCGGGGAGAAATTCGTCCGCTGGCCCAGGCAAATGCTGCTGAACTGGATGCGCTCATTGTGCCGGGTGGCTTTGGTGCCGCGAAAAATCTCAGCACTTTTGCTGCTGAAGGCGCGGCTTGCAAGGTGGACGCGGAGTTAAAAGCGCTGGCGCAGGCGATGCATGCGGCGGGTAAGCCGCTGGGCTTTATCTGCATTGCACCGGCCATGCTGCCAAACATTTTTGATTTCCCGTTACGGCTGACAATCGGGACCGATATCGATACTGCTGAGGTCATCGAGGAGATGGGGGGCGAACACGTTCCGTGCCCGGTCGACGACATTGTCGTGGATGAAGAGAACAAAATTGTCACCACGCCCGCGTACATGCTGGCGCAGAATATCGCGCAAGCGGCTGAGGGTATTGAAAAACTGGTAGCCCGGGTACTGGTGCTGACGGAATGAGCCGACAGTCTTCCGCAGGAAAATGGGTGAAATACCTTCTTTTGCGCATCCTACTCGTGCTGGCGGTGTTCTGGGGAGGCGGACTGGCCGTGTTCAGCATTTTGCCAGTAACGTTTTCAGCCGTTATGGTTGAGCGTCAGCTCAGCGCGTGGTTCTCCGGTGATTTTGGCTATGTCGCGCATTCTGACTGGGTGAGTACGGACGAGATCTCACCGTGGATGGGGCTGGCAGTCATCGCGGCGGAAGATCAGAAGTTCCCGGAGCACTGGGGGTTCGATGTGGCCGCGATTGAAAAGGCGCTTGCCCATAACGAACGCCATGAAAATCGCGTGCGCGGTGCGTCTACCCTGTCGCAACAGACGGCAAAAAATCTGTTCCTGTGGGATGGCCGAAGCTGGGTGCGAAAAGGGCTGGAAGCGGGGCTGACCCTGGGAATGGAAACAGTCTGGAGCAAAAAGCGCATTCTGACTGTCTATCTCAATATTGCCGAGTTTGGGGAGGGGGTATTTGGTGTCGAAGCTGCATCACAACGCTATTTTAATAAACCTGCCAGCAGGCTAAGCATGTCGGAGGCCGCGCTGTTAGCCGCTGTACTGCCTAATCCTCTTCGCTTTAAGGCCAGTGCCCCATCAGGCTATGTGCGAAGCCGTCAGGCGTGGATCATGCGTCAGATGCGACAGCTGGGTGGAGAGGGGTTTATGCAGCGTAATCATCTGATGTAGGGCGGGTAAGCGCAGCGCCACCCGCCAGAATGGCAGACCTAATCTTCGTCAAACCCGGCATTAAACAGCGCAATCACCGCCGCCAGCGCTTCCTCTTCCTGAGGGCCGGTGGCTTCGACCTCAATCTGGCGCCCTTTGGCAGAATCCAGCATCAGCAGGGCGATAACGCTGTTCGCTTCCGCTTCGGTGCCTTCATCATTGCGCAACAGAACTTCTGCATCAAAACCCTGCATCAGCTCAAACAGTTTCATCGCCGGGCGTGCATGCATTCCCAGCTTGTTGGTGATCTCAACGGTTTGTTTTACGGTCATGTTTTACGTTTTTCCAGCGTGCGATGACGGGACTGAACGTTCTTGCCGCGCGAGCGGAAATAGTCGGCCAGCTGTTCGGCAATGTAGACCGAACGATGTTTACCGCCGGTACAGCCAATCGCCACCGTCAGGTAGCTACGATTGTTTGTCTCCAGCATAGGTAACCATAGCTCAAGGTAGCTTCGCGTCTGGTAGATAAAATTGTGAACTTCTGTGTGCCTGTCGAGGAACGCCGCTACGGGTTTATCCAGGCCGGTCATAGGACGCAGTTTAGGATCCCAGTGCGGGTTCGGCAGGAAGCGCACGTCGAAAACATAGTCCGCATCAATCGGAATACCGTGCTTAAAGCCAAAGGATTCGAACACCATCGTCAGTTCGCGCTCGCGTTTGCCCAGCAGGCGGGTACGCAGCATTTCCGCCAGTTCATGAACGGACATCTCTGAGGTATCGACAATCAGGTCGGCGCGTGAACGCAGCGGTTCCAGCAGATCGCTCTCTTCGTCGATGGCGCTTTCCAGCGAGAGATTTTTACTGGAAAGCGGGTGCAAACGCCGGGTATCGCTGTAGCGGCGGATCAGGGTATTGCGATCGGCATCGAGAAACAGCAGCTGAGGCGAGAATGCGTCAGGCAGGTTACTCATTGCCTGCTCGAAGATTTCAGGCGACTCGGGCATGTTACGAACGTCGATACTGACGGCAGCAGAGGTTTGTCTCTCCGCCAGGGTACGCGCCAGATCGGGCAATAACACCACCGGCAGGTTATCTACGCAGTAAAAACCCATGTCTTCCAGCGCGCGCAGGGCAACGGATTTCCCCGACCCTGAACGACCGCTGACAATCATCAGCACCATGTTCCGTTTCTCCTCAGGACAACAGATGTGAAGGCCATCTCCTGGTTACGCGTCATCCTGATTGCCTTCTGCTTCAGTGATAATCTGATAAAGCTCTTCATCACTTTGGGCTGAGCGCAGTCGACGGCAGATGGTTTTATCGGCCAGACGTTTAGCGACCAGCGAAAGCGTGTGTAGATGGGTTTTGGTCTGGTCGGCAGGAACCAGCAGCGCGAAGAGGAGATCGACGGGCTGATTATCAATGGCATCAAAGGCAATTGGCGTTTCCAGTTGCACAAACACACCGACGGCACGCAGGGTGTCCTCTTCCAGTTTGCCGTGCGGGATCGCGATGCCGTTGCCGATACCGGTACTGCCCATCTTTTCACGGGTCAGGATCGCTTCGAACACCACCTGCGGCGGCAGGCCCAGCTGTTTTGCAGCCAGTTCACTGATGATCTCCAGCGCACGTTTTTTGCTCTGGCAGTGAACGGCACTGCGGGTACATTCCTGGTTAAGGACATTGCTCAGTTGAAGAGCGGAATCGTTGTTCATCATAATTTCACCTAAGCGCTAACTGTACAAATGGCCTGTTGTTTTTCACAACAGGCCGTCCTGCACCCGTTAACTGCCCGGACAATTAGTGTTGTTTCAGTTTATCTTTATGTTTATTGAGCTGTCGCGCAAGCTTATCAATCAAGCCGTCGATAGCAGCGTACATGTCTTGCCCTTCCGCACTGGCATGGAGTTCACCCCCGTTTACATGCAGGGTCGCATCCGAGATATGAGTCACTTTCTCCACTTTCAACACAACGTAGACCTGGTTGATCCTTTCGAAATACTGCTCGAGTTTCGCGAACTTAGCGTTCACAAAATCACGTAAGGCCTCAGTAATCTCGACATTGTGTCCTGTGATATTGAGCTGCATAGTGTCTTCCTTATCGGTTGTGTCACACCAGTTGTTTACGCTGGTTTGACGGCGGAATGGATAAAGACTCTCGATACTTCGCAACAGTACGACGTGCCACCATAATACCCTGATCGGACAGCATGGTGGTTAACTTACTGTCACTCAGTGGCTTCGCGGGGTTCTCCGCGGCGATCAACTTCTTCACCAGTGCGCGAATCGCCGTTGACGACGCTTCGCCGCCGCCCTCGGTACTCACGTGGCTGGAGAAGAAATACTTAAGCTCAAAAATACCGCGCGGACTGTGCAGATACTTCTGCGTGGTGACGCGGGAAATGGTTGATTCATGCATCTCGACGGCCTGAGCGATATCCGCCAGTACCATCGGTTTCATATATTCTTCGCCCTGCTCAAAGAATGCCTGCTGCTGTTCGACGATACAGCGGCTCACGCGAAGCAGGGTATCATTTCGGCTCTCCAGACTCTTGATCAACCATCGCGCTTCCTGAAGGTTGCTACGAATATATTGATTATCGGCGTCGTTGCGCGCGCTGGTGCACATGGAGGCGTACTGCTGGTTGATTTGCAGGCGAGGGATGCTGTCAGAGTTCAGTTCAACGACCCAGCGGTCGTTATGTTTTCTGACCAGCACGTCCGGGATCACGTACTCGGGTTCACTGGTCTGGATCGACTGACCAGGCCGCGGATCGAGCGACTGAATCAGATTCACCGCCTCTTTCAGCACCTCTTCTTTGAGGCGCGTAACGCGCATCAGGCTACGAAAGTCGTGGTTAGCGAGAAGATCCAGATGATCGCTGATGATTAAGCGTGCTTCGTCGAGCCATGGCGTCTCTTTGCTGAACTGAGAAAGCTGGATCAGCAGGCAGTCGCGCAGATCTTTCGCTGCCACGCCTACGGGATCGAAACGCTGAATACGTTTCAGAACGGCTTCAATCTCTTCCAGCTCAATCTCTTCATCGCCCATGCTCTCCAGAATGTCGTCCAGCGTGACGGTCAGATAGCCGGTGTCATCAACGGCGTCGACAATGGAGGTGGCAATGGCACGATCGGTATCGGAGAACGGGGTCAGCTCCACCTGCCACATCAGGTAATCCTGCAGCGACTGGGTGGTTTCGCCCTGATAAACCGGTAGCTCATCGTCCTGGTAGTCTGCACGCGTACCGGAAGGGGTGCCGGCGGTATAAATTTCATCCCAGCTGGCATCCAGAGGAAGCTCGTCCGGCATCTCTTTTTGTTCGAGCGCATCTGCGGTGTCGAGCGATTCTGTATCCTGGGACTGCTGTGTATCTACCTCATCATGAAGATCGGCTTGCTCCAGCAGGGGATTGCTGTCCAGCGCTTGCTGGAGCTCCTGCTGGAGTTCTAAGGTGGACAGTTGCAACAGACGAATTGCCTGCTGTAACTGCGGCGTCATCGCCAGTTGTTGGCTGAGCCTTAATTGCAAACCTTGCTTCATGTTCAGAGCATTTTTCTCCGGTTCGGCGTTACGTTACCTCTACCCTATCAGAGTCTGAAGTCTTCCCCAAGATAGACGCGCTTAACATGATCGTTTTCGAGGATCTGCTGCGGCGTACCGTGGGCGATCAGATTGCCCTGGCTCACAATGTACGCGCGCTCACAGACGGCAAGCGTTTCACGCACGTTGTGGTCGGTGATCAGCACGCCAAGCCCGCTGTCACGCAGATGCTCAATGATACGTTTAATGTCGATGACGGAGATTGGGTCAACACCGGCAAACGGTTCATCCAGAAGGATAAATTTAGGGTTTGCAGCCAGCGCGCGCGCAATCTCAACACGACGGCGTTCACCGCCGGACAATGCCTGACCCAGGCTGTCGCGCAGGTGCTCGATGTGAAACTCTTCCATCAGCTCGTTGGCGCGATCCTGACGCTGTTCGCTGGTCAGGTCGTCACGAATTTGCAGAACCGCCATCAGGTTATCAAAGACGCTCAGACGGCGGAAAATAGAGGCTTCCTGCGGCAGATAGCCGATGCCACGGCGCGCGCGCGCGTGCAGTGGCAGCAGGCTGATGTCTTCATCATCGATGATGATGTTGCCGGCATCACGTGGGACAATGCCAACCACCATGTAGAAGGTGGTGGTTTTACCCGCACCGTTAGGGCCAAGCAGGCCCACAATTTCGCCGGAGTTGACGGTCAGACTGACATCTTCTACGACACGGCGGCCCTTATAGGCCTTCGCGAGATTTTTTGCAGTTAATGTTGCCATAACGAATTAGTTACTCTTCTTCTGTGCCGGGGCCTGACCCTTGCCTTTATCCTGCAGCTGAGACGGAACCAGCACGGTGGTTACGCGTTTGCCTTTCTCGCTGGAGGCCTGCATTTTTTGCTCTTTCACCAGATAGGTGATCTTGTCGCCGGTAATGTTGCTGTCCAGCTGTTCCAGATACGCGTTTCCGGTCAGGATAACCAGGTCTTTCGCCAGCTCATAGTGCATATGCGAGGCGCGGCCTTTCACCGGCTTGCCGTTGTCCTGCATCTGGTAGAAGGTGGCCGGGTTGCCGTAACCATCAATGATCTCTTTGCCCTGCTCGCCACCCGGACGGGTAACGACCACTTTATCAGCGTTAATTTTGATGGTGCCCTGCGTCATCACGACGTTACCCGTGAAGGTGACGACGTTACCCTGCATATCGAGGGACTGAGTGTCAGACTCGATGTGGATCGGCTGGTCGGTATCACCCGTTAAAGCAAGCGCGGGGAGACTGGCCGCCAGCATCGCGCTGGCGATAATTACTTTAAGGCTGAGTTTGTTTGTTTTGAATTTCATAGGAGGTTCTAACCTTTTCAATCAGCTCGGCGTTCTTGCTGCGTAAGTTCCCGCGCATTCTTAAACCGCTGGAATTAAATGTTGTGCCATACAGTGTGACCAGATCCTGCGAGGTCACGTCCTGGGTTACCAGGTTGATCTGGGCATTATCGGTCGTAATTTTCCGCAGTTGCGAGTCAGCGGTCAGGGCGTTGACTTCAACGTGGCCATACAGATAAAGCATACGGTCATTTGTCAGTTTGGCCCGATCTGACTTAATTGACCACGTCGGCACTTTGTCTTTATCGAATGTGGTCATGACGGGTTGGGTAAACCACGAAACGCCCTCATCGGAAAAATATTCCACATGCTGGGCAACCAGGCGATAGTTCAGCGCACCTTCCGGGCTATAGACCACGGTGTCGCTGTGATCGCTTTTGTAGGTTGGATCGTTATTGTTGATCACTTCCTTTTGCGTATCGTCGCGATCGGCCAGGTTCACGCCAATCAATACCAGTGCGACAAGCGAAAGCAGAATGATAACCCAACGTCTGGTTTTACTCATATTGATTGCCCTTTGGCCTCATCAAGCTTGCCCTGCGCCAGCAGAAGCAGGTCGCAGACTTCACGTACGGCACCGCGGCCACCGTTGATGTGGGTAACGTAGTCAGCGCGTGGGAGCAGCAGCGGGTGAGCGTCAGCAACCGCAATGCTGAGACCGACTTCAGCCATCACTGGCCAGTCAATCAAATCGTCCCCGACATAGGCCACGTTTTCCGGCGCGATCGCCAGTTTACCCAGTAAATCGTTGAACGCTGCCATTTTATCGGATTGCCCCTGATACAGATGGGTAATCCCTAAGGTTTCACAGCGGTCTTCTACCAGTTTAGCTTTCCGCCCGGTGATGATAGCCACCTCGATACCCGAGGTGAGCGCGCAGCGAATTCCGTAGCCATCGCGGACGTTAAACGCTTTCAGCTCTTCGCCATGATTGCCCATGTAAATCAGGCCATCGGAGAGTACGCCATCGACATCAAGGATGAGCAGACGAATATTTTCCGCCTTTGCCATCATCTGGGTACTAACCGGTCCATAACAGGTTGCAAGGGATGCACCCGCATTACTCATTGTCTTATCCTTCATTACACTACGCCTGCGCGCAGCAGATCATGCATATGTACCACACCCAGCAACTGGTCGCCATCGGCAACCATAACGGAGGTGATATGGCGGGACTGCATCAGGTTCAGCACATCCACGGCCAGCGTACCCGGACGCACGCGAATCCCGCCGGGCGTCATGACATCGGCAATGCCAAGTGTACGGACATCTACACCCATGTCGAACACGCGACGCAGGTCGCCATCGGTGAAGATCCCCTGAATTTTCATCAGGTCGTCACACACGACCGTCATGCCCAGATTCTTGCGGGTGATTTCCAGCAGCGCATCACGCAGGGAGGCCTCTTTACTGACGTGAGGGATCTCATCCCCGGTGTGCATAATGTCGTTTACCCGAAGCAGCAGCTTGCGCCCCAGCGCGCCACCCGGGTGGGAAAGCGCGAAGTCCTCCGGCGTAAAACCACGCGCTTCCAGCAACGCAACGGCAAGTGCATCGCCCATGACCAGGGCCGCGGTGGTACTGGAAGTTGGCGCCAGACCGAGAGGACAGGCTTCTTTGGGTACTTTTACGCACAGGTGAATATCGGCTGCACGCGCCATGCTGCTTTCCGGGCGGCTGGTCATGCAAATCAGCGGCACCTGCAGACGCTTCAGTACCGGGATTAGCGCCAGGATTTCATTGGATTCACCGGAGTTGGACAGCGCGATGACAACATCCTGCGGCGTGACCATCCCCAGGTCGCCGTGTGCGGCTTCTCCCGGGTGGACAAAGAAGGAGGAGGTTCCGGTGCTGGCAAACGTTGCCGCCATTTTGCGGCCAATATGACCGGATTTGCCCATCCCCATCACCACGACTTTACCGGCACAGTAAAACATCTTCTCACAGGCCAGACTAAAATCCTGATTAATGTACTGATCTAACTGCGCCAGACCTTCACGTTCAATCTCCAGAACGTCTTTGCCTGCTTTCTGAAAGTCAAAACCCGGCTGCAATTCTATTTGCGACATAATGCGTTTCCGTTTACCCAGAGAGAAGAGGCGAGAGCCAGTACAGCATCGCCATCCATACGATAAATCCACCTGTCAGCAGCGCACCTGCGCCTTTGCCGATCTGTCGTTGCCGCCGCCAGCAGAGCAGGGCGAATATCACGCTGACCAGCAACATCACTCCGTAATCGCGAGAGAATGCCAGAGGGTTGAAGGGCCCTGGCGTAATCAGGGCCGGCAGACCCATCACAATCGCGATATTAAATATGTTGGAACCGATGATATTACCAATGGCAATGTCATCTTCCCCTTTACGTGCCCCCGCAATGGCGGTGGCCAGCTCCGGCAGGCTGGTGCCGATAGCAATCACCGTCAGGCCAATCGTCAGTTCACTCATGGCGTAAAAGTTCGCCAGCACCGTCGCGTTATCCACGACCATGCGCGTTGCCATCGGCATAATAATCAGCGCGACGCCAAGCCAGAGCAGAGCGACCGGCAGCGTACCTTCGCGCGGGAGTTCGGCGACCTGCTCACGCGTGAGGCTGTCATGACCCAGTTTCTCAGCCTGGCGGGCGATTTTAACACTATACAGCAGCCAAATGACGGCTAGCGCCAGCAGGAAAATGCCGTCGCTGTAGCTCAGTACGCCATCATAAAATACGCAGCCTGCCAGCAGACTTACGATTAACATTAGCGGCAATTCACGGCGCAGAACATCAGAATGCACGCGAAATGGATGGAGCAGCGCCGCCAGGCCCAGGATCAGTAAGATGTTGACGATGTTAGAGCCAATCGCGGTGCCAATTGCAAGGTCTAACTGACCGTGCAACGATGCCGAGACAGAGACGATGATTTCAGGAAGCGACGTGCCAACACTGACAACGGTCATCCCGATGACAACCGGCGGTACGCCCGTCAGGCGACACAGGATTGATGCAGCAAACACTAAACGGTCAGCACTGTAGACCACCAAAAGTAAACCAATTATTAACAGTGCTGTTGCTAAAAGCATCAAAAGTCCTTTCTTCAGGTATACTTGTCGGTCCATCGCGCGGGAATGGCTGGACTGCATACGGTCTGAGGCGTAACGAATTCCTAATTTTGACTTTATGCGCCGGAAAAGTAAAACAAATGCCAGCTTTCGCTAACCTCAATGGCTAATATTCTGTAAAAATGCTGAGTTTAGGGCTGATTCAGGCTGCACGCTTAAACGTGAGCAGGGTAAGAAAGGAACCATAAATGAGCCAAACGATGGCGAATTTAGTCGATGTCCGCGGTGTGAGTTTCTCGCGTAGTAATCGATTGATATTCGATGATATTTCGTTGACCGTACCGCGTGGCAAAATTACCGCCATCATGGGGCCGTCCGGGATCGGTAAAACGACCCTTCTGCGCCTTATTGGTGGGCAGATACCACCTGACAGCGGTGAAATCCTCTTCGATGGCGAAAACATCCCGGAGATGTCGCGCTCGCGCCTGTATACTGTCCGCAAACGTATGAGTATGCTCTTTCAGTCGGGGGCGCTGTTCACCGACATGAACGTCTTTGATAACGTGGCTTATCCGCTGCGAGAACATACCAGCCTGCCGCCTGAACTGCTGAAAAGCACGGTGATGATGAAGCTTGAAGCTGTCGGTCTGCGGGGGGCTGCCAAACTGATGCCTTCAGAACTGTCTGGCGGGATGGCGCGACGTGCCGCACTGGCGCGAGCCATTGCATTAGAACCCGATTTAATCATGTTCGACGAACCGTTTGTCGGACAGGATCCCATCACGATGGGCGTGCTGGTGAAGCTTATCTCTGAACTAAATAGCGCGCTCGGCGTAACCTGTATTGTGGTGTCTCACGATGTACCGGAAGTGTTGAGCATTGCCGATTACGCCTATATCGTGGCGGACAAAAAGATCGTCGCACACGGCAGCGCCCAGGCGCTTCAGGAAAATTGCGATCCGCGCGTGCGGCAATTCCTCGATGGTATTGCTGACGGGCCCGTACCGTTCCGCTACCCGGCGGGCGATTATCGTGACGATTTACTGGGATTAGGGAGTTAAGCCACTCATGCTGTTAAATGCGTTGGCCGCCCTTGGACACCGTGGCATAAAAACCATCAGGACGTTCGGGCGTGCCGGATTAATGTTATTCAACGCGCTGGTTGGCAAGCCGGAGTTTCGCAAGCACGCGCCTCTGCTGGTGCGGCAGCTTTATAATGTCGGTGTGCTGTCGATGCTCATCATCATTGTCTCCGGCCTGTTTATCGGTATGGTGCTGGGGCTGCAGGGCTACCTCGTTCTGACCACCTACAGTGCGGAAACCAGCCTCGGGATGCTGGTGGCGCTCTCACTGCTGCGTGAACTGGGGCCGGTTGTGGCGGCGCTGCTGTTCGCCGGTCGTGCAGGATCAGCACTCACGGCAGAAATTGGCCTGATGCGCGCCACCGAGCAACTCTCCAGCATGGAGATGATGGCGGTCGACCCGCTGCGTCGGGTCATCTCTCCGCGTTTCTGGGCGGGGGTGATCTCGTTACCGCTACTGACTATTCTGTTTGTCGCCGTGGGGATCTGGGGTGGTTCGCTGGTGGGGGTCCACTGGAAAGGCATTGATGCCGGTTTCTTCTGGTCCGCCATGCAGGATGCCATCGATCTGCGAATGGATCTGGTTAACTGCCTGATTAAAAGCGTGGTATTTGCCATTACGGTCACCTGGATCGCCTTGTTCAATGGTTATGATGCCATTCCGACGTCGGCGGGCATTAGCCGTGCAACTACACGTACTGTCGTACATTCGTCGCTGGCCGTACTGGGTCTGGATTTTGTGCTCACCGCACTGATGTTTGGGAATTGAGTTCATGCAAACGAGAAAAAATGAAATTTGGGTCGGCGTGTTTCTGCTGCTGGCGCTGCTGGCCGCACTGTTTATCTGTCTGCGAGCGGCGGATATCACCTCAGTGCGCACCGAGCCGACATACCGTGTCTATGCCACCTTCGATAATATCGGCGGCCTGAAAGCGCGCTCACCGGTGCGTATTGGTGGCGTTGTTATCGGGCGTGTATCAGACATAACGCTTGATGAGAAAACGTATCTGCCGCGCGTTGCGATGGATATCGAAGAGCGTTACAACCACATTCCGGACACCAGCTCCCTGTCAATCCGTACTTCCGGCCTGCTGGGAGAGCAATACCTGGCGCTCAACGTTGGCTTTGAAGACCCTGAGCTTGGAACGACTATCCTTAAAGACGGTAGCGTTATCCAGGATACGAAGTCCGCGATGGTGCTGGAAGATATGATTGGTCAGTTCCTTTACAACAGTAAAGGGGATGATAAAAAGTCTGACGATGCCCCTGCGCAGAGTGAAGACCATACCAACGCTGCGCCGACCCCAGGTGCGACGAATTAATTCAGGAGAAGTCATTCATGTTTAAACGACTGTTAATGGTTGCCATGCTGGTCATTGCTCCCCTGACTGCGGCTCATGCTGCGGATCAAAGCAACCCGTACAAACTGATGGACGAAGCTGCGAAGAAAACCTTCGACCGTCTCAAAAACGAACAGCCAAAAATTCGCGCGAATCCTGATTATCTGCGTGACGTGGTAGACCAGGAACTGCTGCCCTATGTGCAGATCAAATATGCTGGTGCGCTGGTGCTGGGACGTTATTACAAAGATGCGACGCCTGCGCAGCGTGAAGCCTACTTTGCTGCGTTCCGTGAATACCTGAAACAGGCGTATGGTCAGGCGCTGGCGATGTACCACGGCCAGACCTATCAGATTGCTCCCGAGCAGCCGCTGGGTGATGCCACCATTGTGCCTATCCGCGTGACGATCAACGATCCTAACGGCCGTCCACCGGTGCGCCTGGATTTCCAGTGGCGTAAAAACAGCCAGACCGGGCACTGGCAGGCCTATGACATGATTGCCGAAGGGGTAAGCATGATCACCACCAAACAGAACGAGTGGAGTGACCTGCTGCGCACCAAAGGTATTGATGGCCTGACCGCGCAACTGCAGTCTATTGCGCGTCAGAAAATTACTCTGGACGAGAAAAAGTAATGTCGCAGCAACTCAGCTGGTCGCGTGAAGGTGAGACGTTAAAGCTGTCCGGTGAACTTGATCAGGACCTGCTGAACCCACTGTGGGATAAACGCCACGACGCGATGCAGGGCGTGACGCTCATCGACTTAACCGACGTCACGCGGGTGGATACGGCAGGTGTTGCGCTGCTCGCCCATCTGGTCGCTGTGGGGAAAAAGCAGGGGACAAGCGTCAGGCTTCATGGCGCGAGCGATAATGTCGTTACCCTTGCCCAACTCTACAATTTGCCTCCGGACGTCCTGCCTCGTTAATATTTTCAGTGCGTTACTTCCGAAAGCCCTGACAGTTTCATCGTCGGGGCTTTTTGCTTGTTTAAGACGACGCCACTTTGCTCTAAGATGTTGGGCTTGTTTTCACTATCAGATGATTAAGAACCCATGGAAAATCATGAAATCCAGACAGTGCTGATGAATGCACTCTCCCTTCAGGAAGCCCACGTCACTGGCGATGGCAGTCACTTCCAGGTTATTGCTGTGGGTGAGATGTTCGACGGTATGAGCCGTGTGAAGAAACAGCAGGCTGTGTACGCGCCGCTGATGGAATATATTGCGGATAACCGCATCCACGCCCTGTCGATTAAAGCGTTCACCCCGCAAGAGTGGGCACGCGATCGCAAACTAAACGGTTTTTGAGCTGAGGGCGACAGGCCCGCAGGACGGTTGAATTTATAAGAGAGCACACAATGGATAAATTTCGTGTACAGGGGCCAACGCGTCTCCAGGGCGAAGTCACAATTTCTGGCGCGAAAAACGCCGCGCTGCCAATCCTCTTTGCTGCGCTGCTCGCGGAAGAGCCGGTAGAAATTCAGAACGTACCGAAGCTGAAAGATATCGACACCACCATGAAGCTGCTCACCCAGCTGGGCACGAAAGTTGAGCGTAACGGTTCCGTCTGGATCGATGCCAGCAACGTGAACAACTTCTCTGCGCCTTACGATCTGGTGAAAACCATGCGTGCATCCATCTGGGCACTTGGCCCGCTGGTGGCGCGTTTTGGTCAGGGTCAGGTTTCACTGCCGGGCGGTTGCGCCATCGGTGCGCGTCCGGTTGATCTGCATATCTATGGTCTGGAGAAACTGGGCGCTGAGATCAAGCTGGAAGAAGGTTACGTTAAAGCCTCCGTCAACGGTCGTCTGAAAGGCGCGCACATTGTCATGGACAAAGTGAGTGTGGGCGCAACCGTCACCATCATGTCTGCGGCAACGCTGGCAGACGGCACGACCATCATCGAAAACGCCGCGCGTGAACCTGAGATTGTGGATACTGCCAACTTCCTCGTGGCGCTGGGGGCGAAGATCTCCGGCCAGGGTACTGACCGTATCACCATCGAAGGCGTTGAGCGTCTGGGCGGCGGTGTGTATCGCGTTCTGCCCGACCGTATCGAAACTGGCACCTTCCTGGTGGCCGCAGCGATCTCTGGCGGTAAGATTGTTTGTCGCAACGCGCAGCCTGATACCCTGGATGCGGTGCTGGCGAAACTGCGTGATGCAGGCGCGGATATCGAAATCGGCGAAGACTGGATCAGCCTCGATATGCACGGTCAGCGTCCAAAAGCGGTCAATGTACGTACGGCGCCGCATCCGGCGTTCCCAACGGACATGCAGGCGCAGTTCACCCTGTTGAACCTGGTTGCCGAAGGGACAGGCTTCATCACAGAGACCATTTTCGAGAACCGCTTTATGCACGTACCGGAACTGATCCGTATGGGTGCGCATGCTGAGATCGAGAGCAATACCGTGATTTGCCACGGCGTGGAGAAACTGTCAGGTGCTCAGGTGATGGCAACCGATCTGCGTGCGTCTGCAAGCCTGGTGCTGGCGGGGTGTATTGCGGAAGGTACTACGGTGGTGGATCGTATTTACCACATCGATCGTGGTTATGAGCGTATCGAAGACAAACTGCGCGCGCTGGGTGCCAATATCGAGCGTGTGAAGGGCGAGTAATCGTTCCGGCAGCCCCCTGCCAGAGATGACCGGGGGGTTGCTGTTCCTGCTAAAAAGCGCGTTATTCCTGTGGTTCTTTCTTTAACTTTCTCTGGCGCATCATGCGCGTTCTGTCGATGAATTCATGGGTAATGGGATCGTGGTAGCGCGAGGGCCAGATCACCCACGGGTGCGTTTCCAGCGCCGTCGCGATAATTAATTCTCCCTTTGGCCAGGGGCGGGTCAGGGCGTTGGCCAGGGTGGAAGAACTCAGACCATGGCGGCGGGACTCTGCTGCCAGTGACGTCCCTCTTTTGCGCAGTGCCGCAATGATATCTGCCGTATGCCAGTCGATAAATTTCGTATCCATAACGCTGTCCTTAAGTGCGGATTCACCTACGCCGTTTCTTCTGAAACGACTGGCTTACTATACCCATTTCAAACTCTTGTTCTAAAAAGTTCGCGTTACTTGAAGGGATATTCAGAATAAGACATGCCTTTATTCATGCGGTCTCTAAACCGATGAATTTACATGAATACGGAATTTACTGGGGTGTTTTAGAACCTCCCCGCGATGGAAACGGGGAGGTGTGAAAGGATTAACGATCGCGTTGAACAGCGATGTGGGCAAGGCCAATAAGGGCATCACGCCACGGGCTGTCTGGAATAACCTGAAGGGCAGCGATGGCTTTATCAGCCTCTTCTTCGGCACGCTGACGCGTCCATTCCAGTGAACCGCAGATCGCCATAGTTTCCAGTACCGGTTCCAGAAGATGGCGACCATTTCCCTGTTCGATCGCCTCACGGATCATTTTCGCCTGGTCTTCAGTTCCGTTGCGCATCGCATGCAGCAGCGGCAGGGTCGGTTTGCCTTCGTTCAGGTCATCGCCCACGTTTTTGCCGAGCGTTTCGCCGTCCGCACTGTAGTCCAGCAAATCATCAATCAGCTGGAAGGCTGTCCCCAGATAGCGACCATAGTCCTGGAGCCCTTTTTCCTGAGCCTCAGAACAGCCAGCCAGAATGCCGGAGCACTGCGCGGCCGCTTCAAACAGGCGCGCTGTTTTGCTGTAGATGACGCGCATGTAGTTTTCTTCAGTAATATCCGGATCGTTGACGTTCATCAGCTGCAGCACTTCGCCTTCAGCGATGACGTTTACGGCTTCTGACATCACTTCCAGCACTTTCAGCGAGCCCAGGCTGGTCATCATCTGGAAGGCGCGGGTATAGATAAAATCCCCGACCAGAACGCTGGCGGCATTACCGAAGGCGGCATTGGCCGTGGCCTTACCGCGACGCATATCGGATTCATCCACAACATCGTCATGCAGAAGCGTCGCTGTGTGAATAAATTCGATCAGTGCGGCGATCGTGACGTGGGCATTTCCCTGATAGCCAACGGCTCTGGCAGCCAGAATGGCAATCATCGGGCGAATGCGTTTACCGCCGCCGCTGACAATGTAATAGCCCAACTGATTGATCAACTGAACGTCAGAGTTGAGTTGCTCCAGGATTGCTGCATTCACACCCGCCATATCTTGCGCGGTTAACTCATTGATTTTTTCTAAATTCATCGCAAAAGCCGGGCTTTTCATCCTGTTGATCCCATCTTCAATGGGGTAACGAAGGGTTTCGGTTTATCAATAGTAGTGCTGATTGTACTGAAAAAACGGCTCAGATAAACGTTACCGTACGTGTTGTGTTTTTTTTCTTCATGTATTGATGGTAGCACTTGTCAAAGGCTCGCGTTTTGCGTAATATTCGCGCCCTATTGTGAATATTTATAGCGCACTCTGAATCATACGAGGATGTGCGCGGAAGCGGAGTTTATATGTACGCGGTTTTCCAAAGTGGTGGTAAACAACACCGAGTAAGCGAAGGTCAGACCGTTCGCCTGGAAAAGCTGGACATCGCAACTGGCGAATCTGTTGAGTTCGCAGAAGTTCTGATGATCGCAAACGGTGAAGAAGTCAAAATCGGCGTTCCTTTCGTTGATGGCGGCGTTATCAAAGCTGAAGTTGTTGCTCACGGTCGTGGCGAGAAAGTTAAAATCGTTAAGTTTCGTCGTCGTAAACACTACCGTAAGCAGCAGGGCCACCGTCAGTGGTTCACTGATGTGAAAATTACTGGCATCAGCGCCTAAGACCTGAGGAGAGATTTAAATGGCACATAAAAAGGCTGGCGGCTCCACACGTAACGGTCGCGATTCAGAAGCTAAACGCCTGGGCGTTAAGCGTTTCGGTGGCGAATCCGTTCTGGCGGGTAGCATCATTGTTCGTCAACGTGGTACCAAATTCCACGCTGGCAACAACGTAGGTTGCGGTCGTGACCACACTCTGTTTGCTAAAGCAGACGGTAAAGTGAAATTTGAAGTTAAAGGCCCGAACAACCGTAAATACATCAGCATCGTTGCTGAGTAAGGTTTTCTCGGTCCGGTAACGGATTAAAGCCCCGCAACGTGTTGCGGGGCTTTTTACATTGGAAACCCGGAAAATTTTCTGTAGGGAAAACGGGCATGAAGCAGCAGGCCGGCATTGGTATTCTTTTGGCGCTCACGACCGCAATGTGCTGGGGTGCGCTGCCAATTGCAATGAAGCAAGTACTGGAAGTGATGGAGCCGCCTACGGTGGTCTTTTATCGCTTTCTGATGGCAAGCATCGGCCTCGGCGCCATTCTGGCTATCAAAGGTAAGCTTCCGCCTTTGCGACTTTTCCGCAAACCGCGCTGGCTGGTGCTGCTGGCTATCGCGACGGGCGGTCTGTTTGGTAACTTCATCCTGTTCAGCTCTTCTCTGCAGTATCTTAGCCCTACAGCGTCACAGGTGATTGGTCAGCTTTCACCTGTGGGCATGATGGTCGCCAGCGTGTTTATCCTCAAGGAGAAGATGCGTGGGACGCAGATTATCGGGGCGAGCATGTTGCTGTGTGGTCTGGTGATGTTCTTTAACACCAGCCTGATCGAAATTTTTACCCGCCTGACGGATTACACCTGGGGTGTGATTTTTGGTGTGGGAGCAGCTACGGTCTGGGTAAGCTATGGCGTCGCGCAAAAGGTGTTATTGCGGCGCCTGGCCTCACAGCAGATCCTTTTTTTGCTGTACACTTTATGTACAGTTGCATTATTGCCGTTAGCAAAGCCGGGTGTCATTACCCAGCTGAGCGACTGGCAGCTGGCGTGCCTCATTTTTTGTGGGCTTAACACGCTGGTTGGTTATGGCGCGCTTGCTGAAGCAATGGCGCGCTGGCAGGCAGCACAGGTTAGCGCATTGATCACGCTGACTCCGCTGTTTACCCTGTTATTTTCAGATTTGTTATCAATGGCCTGGCCCGATGTCTTCGTCAGACCGATGCTCAACCTGTTGGGCTATCTCGGTGCGTTTGTCGTGGTTGCGGGCGCGATGTATTCCGCCATTGGTCATCGTCTTTGGGGACGTTGGCGCAAAAATGAAGCGGTCCCCGCTCAGGCGAATGAGTTACGGAGAGTAAAATGAAGTTTGTTGATGAAGCAACGATCCTGGTTGTGGCTGGTGATGGCGGCAACGGTTGCGTGAGCTTCCGCCGTGAAAAATATATTCCTCGAGGTGGCCCGGATGGCGGCGACGGCGGGGATGGTGGTGATGTGTGGCTGGAGGCGGATGAGAACCTCAACACGCTGATCGACTACCGTTTCGAAAAATCCTTCCGCGCTGAACGTGGTCAGAACGGTCAGAGCCGCGACTGTACCGGTAAACGCGGTAAAGACGTGACCATTAAAGTGCCGGTTGGTACGCGCGTGATTGACCAGGGCACCGGTGAAACCATGGGTGACATGACCAAACACGGTCAGCGCCTGATGGTTGCAAAAGGTGGCTGGCACGGTCTGGGCAACAGCCGCTTCAAATCATCCGTTAACCGTACTCCGCGTCAGAAAACGATGGGTACGCCGGGCGATAAGCGCGATCTGCAGCTGGAGCTGATGCTCCTGGCAGACGTGGGCATGCTGGGTATGCCAAATGCCGGTAAATCGACCTTTATTCGCGCGGTTTCTGCGGCGAAACCAAAAGTGGCGGACTATCCGTTTACCACGCTGGTACCGAGCCTGGGTGTTGTCCGTATGGATAACGAGAAGAGCTTCGTTGTTGCTGACATCCCGGGTCTGATCGAAGGTGCAGCGGAAGGTGCCGGTCTCGGCATTCGCTTCCTGAAACACCTTGAGCGTTGCCGCGTACTGCTGCACCTCATTGATATCGATCCTATTGATGGTTCCGATCCGGTTGAAAATGCCCGGATCATCATCGGTGAGCTGGAAAAATACAGCGAAAAACTGGCGTCTAAACCGCGCTGGCTGGTCTTCAACAAGATCGACCTGATGGATAAAGCGGAAGCGGAAGCGAAAGCTAAAGCGATTGCTGAAGCGATGGGCTGGGAAGATAAATACTACCTGATCTCCGCGGCAAGCCAGGTTGGCGTGAAAGACCTCTGCTGGGACGTGATGACCTTTATCATCGAAAACCCGGTCGTTCAGGCTGAAGAAGCGAAACAGCCAGAAAAAGTCGAATTCATGTGGGATGACTACCACCGTCAGCAGCTCGAAGAGCTGGAAGCGGAAGAGGAAGACGACTGGGACGATGACTGGGATGAAGACGACGAAGAAGGTGTCGAGTTCATCTACAAGCACTGATATCTGTCTAAAGCCCCCATTCCGGGGGCTTTTTTTATTCCAGCGTTGAGGGGAGCCAGCAGCTTGCTATCAGGCCGCCTTCAGCACCGTTCTCCAGCGCCAGCTTACCGCGGTGGAGTTGCAGGATACGCTGTACGATACTCAGGCCCAGGCCGCTACCGCCGTAGCGCTGATCAAGCCGACGGAACGGCTCGGTGATCGACTGTCGATGTGCTTCATCGATGCCGGGCCCCTGATCGCTCACGCTGACCAGAGTACCTCCCGCAACCTCGGTTAGTGCCACGGTGATTGTTGTGCCTGGTGGACTATAACGTCCGGCATTTTCCAGCAGGTTACGCAGCATCAGTCGCAAAAGCACCGCGTCACCCTGCACCGTAAGGGTGCTTTTGGCCGGCCATATCACCGTATGTTCTTTGGCTTCATGCTCAAGACCAAGGGGCGTGATGATCGTGTCCGTCCAGTTGATGGTCTCATAGTGACCGCTCGCCATCGCCTGTCCGGCACGGGCCAGCATCAGCAGTTGTTCAACGGTATGCATGAGCTGATCGATACGGCTGATTAACGTTGTCGCCTGCGGAGAGCCTGACTGCGCCATTAACTCCAGATGAAGCCGGATCCCGGCCAGTGGCGTTCGCAGTTCGTGGGCGGCGTCTGCGGTGAAGAGACGCTCCTGCTGAATGGTACTGTCCAGCCTGGCGAGTAGCTGGTTGAGAGAGGTGGTAACGGCGCCTATTTCTTCCATGTCGGAATACATAGGCAGCGGCGTTAAGTTATCCGCCGAACGGTTAGCGAGGCTGTCGCGGAGTTTATTCAGAGGCCGGGTTATCCAGGTGACCGCCCAGAATGAAAACAGCAGAGTGAAACTGACCATCACCAGGGAAGGGACCAGAAGAGATGCAATCGCCTCGCGGATCTCTTTTTCGACATGGTTATTGCGGGCTTTTGCAGACAGCGTTTCATTCACCAGAAAGCCAATCTGCTCACGACTTTCATGCCACAACCAAATCACGCTTATCAGCTGGAAAAATAACAGAATGACCGCCAGCAACACCATTAATCGCCGACGCATGCTGTTCATTTCTGGCTCTCCAGACGATAGCCAACGCCGCGGACGGTTTTTATCCGGTCTTTGCCAAGCTTGCGACGCAGGTTATGGATGTGGACTTCCAGGGTGTTAGAGCCGGGATCGTCCTGCCAGGAGTAAATGTCCTGTTGCAGCGTTTCACGGTGCACCGTTTGCCCGCTGCGCATAATCAGGCGGGTCAGGAGGGCGAACTCTTTTGGGGTCACTTCAACGGGCTGGGACTGACGCAGTACCTGCTGGGTTTGCAGATTGAGCGTGATGTCGCCGTCCGTCAGCAGATTATCGCTGTGCCCCTGATAGCGCCGGATAAGCGCCCGCACGCGGGCCTGAAGTTCTGCGAGCGCAAAGGGCTTCACCAGATAGTCATCTGCGCCAGCATCGAGGCCGGTAATACGATCTTCAATCGCATCGCGTGCTGTCAGGATCAACACCGGGTTAGCGATGCCGCGCCGACGCCATTGGGTGAGCAGCGTCGCGCCGTCTTTGTCCGGCAAACCCAAATCGAGGATCACCAGACTGTACTCGCCGCTCTGGATCAGGGAATCCGCCTCTGCCGCGGTACCGGCACAATCCAGAGCATACCCTTCGTTGGCAAGCCCCAGCGCGAGTCCTTCCTGCAATAACAGATCATCTTCAACTATGAGTAGTTTCATCGCTAGTTATTCTGATAAATGTCTTTATAAAGCCTGCTTTCGAAGCGAACCAGCGGAATACGACGGTTGCGCTGATCGGTCGGTTCGACGGCATAGCCGGAAAGATACTGTACGAAGGCCATGCGTTGTCCGCTGGCGGTCGTGATGAACCCTGCAAGATTGTAAACGCCCTGCAGTGAACCTGTTTTAGCGGATACTTTGCCATCTACGCCGGCCGCGTGAAGCCCGGCGCGATACTGCAGAGAACCGTCATGCCCGGCAAGCGGCAGCATTGAAATAAAGTTTAGCTCAGAGTCATGTTGTGCAATGTACTGAAGCACTTGCATCATGGTTGCCGGTGCGATCAAATTATGACGCGATAATCCGGAACCATCGACAGCAATGGTATTACCTAGATCGATTCCCGCCTGTTGGCGCAGGATCTGGCGCACAGCGTCTGAGCCCGCGCGCCAGGTTCCCGGCACGCCAAAACGCGCGTGGCCGATCATGCGGAACACCGTATCAGCAATCATGTTGTCAGACTTTTTCAACATAATTCGCAGCAAATCGTGCAGCGGAGGCGACTGTTTGCTGGCGATGACCGTTCCGGGCTGGTTGACCTGCGTCTGGCGGAGCAGCGTACCGGAGTAGCTAATGCCTGCCTGCTTCAGTTCATCCTTCAGAATGGCGCCCGCGTAGCTCGCGCCATCTTGTATCGCAAAGGCCAGCGGCAGGGGATCGGCGCGCTGGGTCAGACAGCCGGTGAGCGTGAAACGGTTAAGATCGCCAGGCACCACGTCCAGTTCGCAATACTGGGCATCCGGGGAGCCTTTGGCCAGCGTACGCACCTGGCTAAACATGGTCACCGGGTAGTAGGATGCCACGCGGATAAACGCTAAATCATCCGGTTTGGGCGCGCTGTAAAGGGAAATTGAAAAGCAGTTGCGGTCAACAATCGCGGCGGCGGGTGGTGCGCTAAAGCATTGCGTCATGTCGTTCCACGGCCAGCCTGGCGCTTTATCATGGCTGGCAAAAATCGAGGTGTCGATCAGCACGTTACCCTCGATTTTCGTCACACCGGATTTTTTCAGCACCGCCACCATATTGCGGATATCCTGGCGCTTAAAGGTCGGATCGCCGCCAAAACGGGCAATAAGATCGCCCTTCAGTACACCGCCCTCAATGTTGCCTTTGCTCTCAAGCGTGGTGGTAAAACGAAAGTCAGGGCCGAGCTGAAGCAGCGCGGCGAGGGCCGTGATCACCTTTTGGGTACTGGCAGGCAGCGCCATCTGTTGACTGTGATAGTCAATCTCTGGCGTCTGCGCCCCGACCTTTTGCACCATCAATGCAAGGTTAGCACCTGCGGGTAGCTGATTAATGTACTCATCAACATTCGCGGCCTGAACGCTGAACGCTATACTGGTAGTCAATCCGATGATAAATCTGGAAAATCGCATAATCTCGCGCTAACAACCCGAAAACAAACCGTCATACTACGGTGCATAGCACTGCAAAGTAAACGATGACCCATAGTGAACTTCGCGGTAAAATGCGTATCAAATTGAAAAATTGCTGCTGACCTGGGGCGTTGCTCCCGGGTCGGTTTTCTTTTTGCTTCTTGCCCGCTTAGGGGGGCAGGGGCAGGGAACACTGCTCCCAACAGGAATGTTTAAGAGGTATAACAAATGCAAGCTATTCCGATGACCTTACGTGGTGCCGAAAAACTGCGCGAAGAGCTGGATTTCCTGAAATCCGTTCGTCGCCCTGAAATTATCGCCGCTATCGCGGATGCGCGTGAGCATGGCGACCTGAAGGAGAACGCTGAATACCACGCGGCGCGTGAGCAGCAGGGCTTCTGTGAAGGACGTATCAAAGATATCGAAGCAAAACTGTCCAATGCGCAGGTTATCGATATCACCAAGATGCCTAACAATGGGCGTGTGATCTTTGGTTCAACCGTGACCGTGCTGAACCTGGACAACGACGAAGAGCAGACCTATCGCATCGTGGGTGATGATGAAGCAGACTTCAAACAGAACCTGATTTCCGTGAACTCTCCGATTGCTCGCGGCCTGATTGGCAAAGAGCAGGATGATGTTGTTACCATTCGCACGCCCGGCGGTGAAGTGGAATACGAAATTATCAAGGTTGAATACCTGTAATTCGCATCTCTGGTAAGATGTTGATACATTGTAAAGAAAAGAAAAAGGCCGCATAGCGGCCTTTTATCAACTCAAGGAGCATGGCATTTTGCTCGCCTGCTGACAGAAATCCCTCGTTTCACACAGAAAATGTGTTCGATTCAGGATATCCTTAGCGTGGCAGCGAGATTTTACGCTCTTTAGATGGGCGGTAGAGCACCAGCGTTTTACCGATGACCTGTACATTACAGGCGCCGGTTTCGCGCACGATGGCTTCCACGATCAGGTTTTTAGTGTCTCTGTCTTCAGAGGCGATTTTCACCTTGATCAGCTCGTGGTGTTCCAGCGCTTGTTCAATCTCGGCAAGCACCCCTTCGGTCAAACCATTGTTGCCAAGCATCACTACAGGCTTGAGCGGATGTGCCAGACCTTTAAGGTGCTGTTTTTGTTTAGTACTCAGATTCATCGTATATTTTTGCTTACGTTGGGATTGAAAACGGTTCATTCTACCGCCATCTCCCTTATATCGCCAAATAGCTGCGTAGAAATTTACGTCACAGGCAAGTAACGATGAACCAGGACGGAAATGTTAAATGACAGGTAAAAAGCGTTCTGCCAGCTCCAGCCGCTGGCTTCAGGAACACTTTAGCGATAAATATGTTCAACAGGCGCAGAAAAAGGGGTTGCGTTCCCGTGCCTGGTTTAAACTTGATGAAATACAGCAAAGTGACAAACTTTTTAAGCCGGGGATGACGGTTGTTGACCTCGGTGCGGCACCTGGCGGATGGTCCCAGTATGCGGTAACGCAGATCGGCGGAACGGGCCGAATCATCGCGTGCGATCTTTTACCAATGGATCCTATCGTCGGTGTCGACTTCCTTCAGGGCGACTTTCGTGATGAATTAGTGCTTAAAGCGTTACTTGATCGTGTAGGTGACAGTAAGGTCCAGGTTGTCATGTCAGATATGGCACCAAATATGTGTGGAACACCGGCGGTGGATATCCCCCGCGCCATGTATCTGGTGGAGCTAGCGTTAGAAATGTGTCGTGATGTACTAGCGCCTGGTGGTAGTTTTGTTGTGAAGGTGTTTCAGGGCGAAGGTTTCGAGGAGTATCTTAAGGAAATTCGCTCCCTGTTTGCGAAGGTCAAAGTTCGTAAGCCGGACTCTTCCCGGGCCCGTTCCCGCGAAGTGTATATTGTAGCGACCGGGCGAAAATGATAACCGGTAGATTTCAGGCGAAAGTTTGAATGAAACTGGATATAGAGTATCCTGACGCTGTTTTTAACACAGTTGTAATATGAGGTTAATCCCTTGAGTGACATGGCGAAAAACCTAATACTCTGGCTGGTCATTGCCGTTGTGCTGATGTCAGTATTCCAGAGCTTTGGGCCCAGCGAGTCGAATGGCCGCAAGGTGGATTATTCTACCTTCCTGCAGGAGGTCAATCAGGACCAGGTTCGCGAAGCGCGTATCAACGGACGTGAGATCAACGTTACCAAGAAAGATAGTAACCGTTACACGACTTACATCCCGGTGAACGATCCTAAGCTGCTTGATAACCTTCTGACCAAAAACGTCAAAGTGGTAGGCGAGCCGCCAGAAGAACCAAGCCTGTTGGCTTCAATCTTCATTTCCTGGTTCCCGATGCTGCTTCTTATCGGCGTCTGGATCTTCTTTATGCGCCAGATGCAGGGCGGCGGTGGCAAAGGTGCCATGTCGTTCGGTAAGAGCAAGGCGCGTATGCTGACGGAAGACCAGATCAAGACTACGTTCGCTGACGTTGCCGGTTGTGACGAAGCGAAAGAAGAAGTCGGTGAACTGGTTGAATACCTGCGTGAGCCGAGCCGTTTCCAGAAACTGGGCGGTAAGATCCCGAAAGGCGTGCTGATGGTCGGCCCTCCGGGTACCGGTAAAACCCTGCTGGCGAAAGCTATCGCAGGTGAAGCGAAGGTACCTTTCTTTACTATTTCAGGTTCTGACTTCGTCGAAATGTTCGTGGGTGTCGGTGCATCTCGTGTGCGTGACATGTTCGAGCAGGCTAAGAAGGCAGCACCATGCATTATCTTCATCGATGAAATCGACGCCGTAGGCCGCCAGCGTGGCGCGGGCCTGGGCGGTGGTCACGATGAACGTGAACAGACCCTGAACCAGATGCTGGTTGAGATGGACGGCTTCGAAGGTAACGAAGGTATTATCGTTATCGCCGCAACTAACCGTCCGGACGTACTTGACCCGGCGCTGCTGCGTCCAGGCCGTTTCGACCGTCAGGTTGTGGTCGGTCTGCCAGATGTTCGTGGTCGTGAACAGATTCTGAAAGTGCACATGCGTCGCGTACCGCTGGCGCCAGATATCGACGCGGCAATTATTGCGCGTGGTACCCCGGGCTTCTCCGGTGCGGATCTGGCTAACCTGGTCAACGAAGCTGCTCTGTTCGCCGCTCGCGGTAACAAGCGCGTGGTGTCCATGGTGGAGTTCGAGAAAGCGAAAGACAAAATCATGATGGGTGCGGAACGTCGCTCCATGGTGATGACGGAAGCGCAGAAAGAGTCCACGGCATATCACGAAGCCGGTCACGCGATTATCGGCCGCCTGGTACCGGAGCACGATCCGGTACACAAAGTGACGATTATTCCGCGCGGTCGTGCGCTGGGTGTGACCTTCTTCCTGCCTGAAGGCGACGCGATCAGCGCCAGCCGTCAGAAACTGGAAAGCCAGATTTCAACCCTGTACGGTGGTCGTCTGGCGGAAGAGATCATCTACGGGCCGGAACATGTTTCTACCGGTGCGTCGAACGACATTAAAGTGGCGACAAACCTGGCACGTAACATGGTCACTCAATGGGGCTTCTCCGACAAACTCGGTCCGCTGCTTTATGCAGAGGAAGAGGGTGAAGTATTCCTGGGCCGCTCCGTGGCAAAAGCGAAACATATGTCCGATGAGACGGCTCGTATCATCGACCAGGAAGTGAAAGCGCTGATTGAACGTAACTACGGTCGCGCGCGTCAGATCCTGAACGACAATATGGACATCCTGCATTCGATGAAAGATGCGCTCATGAAATATGAGACCATCGATGCACCGCAGATTGACGACCTGATGGCTCGCCGCGAAGTGCGTCCGCCAGCAGGCTGGGAAGACCCAGGTGCTTCCAACAATTCTGACAACAATGGCACCCCGCGTGCGCCGCGTCCGGTCGATGAACCGCGTACGCCGAACCCGGGCAACACCATGTCAGAACAGTTGGGCGACAAGTAAGTCACTGCTGTTGAAGCGTTTGTCTGTACCTCAAACCCTGGAGCTTGCTCCGGGGTTTTTCTTTTTCATTTAACCATATTGATACCAGGGATTTAGCCATGAAACTCTTCGCCCAGGACTCGCATCTCGATCTCTCACATCCTCATGTGATGGGTATCCTGAATGTTACCCCTGACTCCTTCTCTGACGGCGGCACGCACAACACGCTTATCGACGCGGTTAAGCACGCGAATTTAATGATCAACGCGGGTGCTACCATCATTGATGTCGGCGGTGAATCGACGCGCCCAGGGGCAGCGGATGTGTCGGTGGAAGAAGAGCTGGCGCGCGTGGTGCCGGTCGTTGAGGCAATCGCACAACGTTTTGAGGTATGGATCTCCGTCGATACTTCCAAACCAGAAGTGATTCGTGAAGTGGCGAGAGTGGGTGCTCACATTATTAATGATATCCGCTCGCTGACTGAACCCGGTGCAATCGAAGCCGCTGCTGAGACAGGGTTGCCTGTGTGCCTGATGCACATGCAGGGGCAGCCGAAAACCATGCAGGAGGCGCCGAAGTATGACGATGTCTTTGCTGATGTGAATCGCTTCTTTATTGAGCATATTGAACGCTGTGAGCGTGCAGGCATCCCAAAAGAGAAATTGCTGCTCGACCCGGGGTTCGGTTTCGGTAAAAATCTCTCCCACAACTATGCACTGCTTGCGCGCTTATCGGAATTCCATCACTTCGGCCTGCCGCTGCTGGTGGGGATGTCGAGAAAATCGATGATTGGCCAATTGCTTAACGTAGGGCCGAGCGAGCGCCTGAGTGGTAGTCTGGCCTGCGCGGTCATTGCGGCGATGCAAGGCGCGCATATTATTCGTGTCCATGACGTCAAAGAAACAGTAGAAGCCATGCGCGTGGTGGAAGCCACACTGGCAGCGAAGGAAAACAAACGCTATGAGTAATCGTAAATATTTTGGGACCGATGGTATCCGTGGGCGTGTCGGCGATGCGCCTATCACGCCTGATTTTGTCCTTAAGCTTGGCTGGGCTGCTGGCAAGGTACTCGCACGTCATGGCTCCCGTAAGATCATTATTGGTAAAGATACCCGTATTTCAGGTTATATGCTGGAATCGGCGCTGGAAGCCGGACTGGCAGCCGCGGGGCTGTCAGCTTCCTTTACTGGCCCAATGCCAACGCCGGCTGTTGCGTATCTGACCCGTACCTTCCGCGCGGAAGCGGGAATTGTGATTTCGGCCTCCCATAACCCGTTCTATGACAACGGCATCAAGTTCTTCTCCATTGATGGCACCAAGCTGCCGGATGAAGTGGAAGAAGCCATTGAAGCCGAAATGGAAAAAGAGATCACCTGCGTGGACTCCGCAGAGCTGGGTAAAGCAAACCGTATCGTCGATGCCGCGGGTCGCTATATTGAGTTTTGCAAAGGCACCTTCCCGAACGAACTGAGCCTTGCCCACCTTAAAATTGTGGTGGACTGCGCCAACGGTGCAACCTACCACATTGCGCCAAACGTATTCCGCGAGCTGGGCGCCAAAGTGATCACCATTGGCTGCGAGCCGGATGGTCTGAACATTAACGAGCAGGTTGGTGCGACGGACGTGCGTGCCCTGCAGGCGCGCGTGCTGGCAGAGAAGGCCGACCTGGGTATTGCGCTGGATGGCGACGGCGATCGCGTGATCATGGTCGACCACGAAGGCAACAAGGTTGATGGCGATCAGATCCTCTACATCATCGCCCGCGAAGGGCTACGTCAGGGTCAACTGCGCGGTGGTGCCGTCGGCACGCTGATGAGTAACATGGGCCTGGAGCTGGCGCTGAAACAGCTGGGTATCCCGTTTGTTCGCGCGAAAGTGGGTGACCGTTACGTGCTGGAGAAGCTTCAGGAGAAAGGCTGGCGCATTGGCGCAGAAAACTCAGGCCACGTGATCCTGCTCGACAAAACCACCACCGGTGACGGCATCGTGGCTGCGCTTCAGGTCGTCGCAGCGATGGCCCGTAACCATATGAGCCTGCACGATCTCTGCAGCGGCATGAAAATGTTCCCGCAGATCCTGGTGAACGTGCGTTTCACGGCAGGTAAAGGCGATCCGCTGGAAAATGACAATGTGAAAGCGGTAATGGCTGACGTTGAAGCGGCGCTGGGAAGCCGTGGCCGCGTGCTGCTGCGTAAGTCCGGAACTGAACCACTGATTCGCGTTATGGTGGAAGGTGAGGATGAAGCGCAGGTGACTGAATTTGCCCACCGTATTGCTGATGCCGTTAAAGTTGCATAAACTTGCACGCTAACTGTTTAAAAAGGCGACTTTTGTCGCCTTTGTTTTAAGCAATTAATGGCTTTTTGCTGTTTTTTTCCGCAGTTGATACAATGGCTCAAAAATGCCCTTGCGAAGGCCATTCGCTTTGGTTAGTATTCACACCCGCTTCAGTGGGAAACAAAATCCTGCTAATTGGTCGAAGCATTGGTATGCGGCAAATCCGCAAGGAACAGGTTGATTATGTACGAAGCTCTTTTAGTTATTTTCCTTATTGTAGCCATCGCTCTCGTAGCGCTGATTATGCTGCAGCAAGGTAAAGGCGCTGATATGGGAGCCTCCTTCGGAGCAGGCGCTTCCGGTACGCTGTTCGGTTCAAGTGGTTCTGCGAACTTCATGACCCGTACGACAGCGATTCTGGCTACGCTGTTCTTCATCATCAGTCTGGTGCTGGGCAATATCAACAGCAACAAGACCAGTAAAGGAAGCGAGTGGGAAAATCTGAGCGCGCCAGCGAAAACTGAGCAGACTCAGCCAGCTGCACCGGCGAAGCCAACCAGCGATATCCCGCAGTAAGTATTCCGTACCGAGGTGGTGGAATTGGTAGACACGCTACCTTGAGGTGGTAGTGCCCTAACGGGCTTGTGGGTTCGAGTCCCATCCTCGGTACCAATATTCCAGAAGAAAGACGTCGAAAGACGTCTTTTTTTTCGTCTGTACTTTGTGTTTTCGTAGGCCCGGTAAGCGTAGCGCCACCGGGCAAAATGGCGCGTGGTGCTACGCTTACCCGCCCTACAAAAGGGCATAAAAAAAGGCACCCTAAGAGTGCCTTCTGCATTTCTGAATAGCGATTACTTCTTATCGCTGTGCTCCAGGTTTTCCACCTGCGGCAGGCCGTTACCGGAGCTTGCGGAGAGCAGACCATTCTCAACATAGTTGAACAGCTTTTCACGGGTATCGGTGATGTCCAGGTTACGCATGGTCAGCTGACCAATACGGTCATCTGGCGAGAACACCGACTCACCTTTCTCCATGGTCAGACGCTCTGCTTTATAGGTCAGGTTGTCAGACACGGTGTTCAGGATGGAGTAGTCGTTACCGCGACGCAGTTCCAGAGTGACCTCACCGGTAATGGCACTCGCCACCCAACGCTGCAGCGCATCACGCAGCATCAGCGCCTGTGGATCGAACCAGCGACCCTGATACAGCAGTTTACCCAGCTGACGACCATGAGAGTGATACTGCTCAATGGTGTCTTCGTTGTGGATCCCGGTCAGCAGACGCTCATAAGCGATATGCAGCAGCGCCATCCCCGGTGCTTCATAAATGCCACGGCTTTTCGCTTCGATAATACGGTTCTCAATCTGGTCGCTCATGCCCAGACCGTGACGGCCGCCAATGCGGTTCGCTTCCAGCATCAGCTCTACGTCATCAGAGAACGTTTTGCCGTTCAGGGCAACCGGATGACCACGCTCGAAACGTACGGTCACCTCTTCTGCCGCGATCTTCACGTTCTCATCCCAGAACTTCACGCCCATGATTGGGTTAACGATCTTCACGCTGGAGTTCAGGAATTCCAGGTCTTTCGCTTCGTGCGTTGCACCCAGCATGTTGGAGTCGGTGGAGTAGGCTTTCTCGACGGACATCTTGTAGTCAAAACCGCAGGCAATCATAAACTCGGACATTTCATGACGGCCACCCAGCTCGTCGATGAAGTCGGTATCCAGCCAGGGTTTGTAGATCTGCAGCTCGGCGTTGGTCAGCAGGCCATAACGATAGAAACGTTCGATATCGTTACCTTTATAGGTGCTGCCGTCACCCCAGATGTTCACGCCATCTTCTTTCATCGCGGCAACCAGCATCGTGCCGGTAACGGCGCGACCCAGTGGAGTGGTGTTGAAATAGGTCAGACCGCCGGTGGTGTTATGGAACGCACCACACTGAATAGCCGCAATACCTTCCGCGACGAGTTGCTTACGGCAGTCAATCAGGCGCGCGTTTTCTGCGCCATACTCTTTCGCGCGACGAGGAATAGCATCGTAGTCGTCCTCATCCGGCTGACCCAGGTTCGCAGTATATGCATACGGAACCGCTCCCTTCTGGCGCATCCACAGCAGTGCAGCGCTGGTATCCAGGCCGCCTGAGAAAGCGATGCCAATACGTTGTCCTACCGGAAGATGCTTGAGAATCGTCGTCATAGAATAAAACCCTGCTTGATTGACTGATTAGAGACCGCTTTCGCTCTCTTGTGCATTTTTATGCAAAATAAGTGAGTATTCATTTAATCATCTTTTATCGAATACCGGAAGAGACTCGTGCGTTTTTTGTAAAAAATTTGGTCTGTTTCGTCTGATGGAAGTTGGGTTGACAGGTGGGGTCAACTATCAATATACTAAACGCCGATTTTACGTCCCGTCTTCGGTACCAAATCCCAGCATTATTTGCAAATTCTGTCCAAAACGCGTAGAATTTGCCACGTTTCAGGCGCGGGGTGGAGCAGCCTGGTAGCTCGTCGGGCTCATAACCCGAAGGTCGTCGGTTCAAATCCGGCCCCCGCAACCACTTTCCCATAAAGTTCTTTTTCAAATATACTGTGAAGACTCAGAGCCTTCGTAGCTGGATTTGAAAAAATTCTTTCGGAGAGTGCTCCAGGCCACAGTTGTGGCTATAGGGTTCAGTTATCTAAAGCCCCGATTTATCGGGGTTTTTTGTTATCTGACTACAGAATAACTGGGCTTTACGCCCTTTTTTTATGTCTTGGGGGTGGGCTTGTCCACATTAGAGCAAAAATTAACAGAGATGATTACTGCACCGGTCGAAGCACTGGGCTACGAACTGGTCGGCATCGAATTCGTTCGCGGCCGTACATCGACGCTGCGCATCTATATTGATAGTGAAGATGGCATCAATGTTGATGATTGTGCTGATGTCAGCCACCAGGTGAGTGCGGTTCTTGATGTTGAAGACCCAATTACCGTTGCGTACAACCTGGAAGTTTCCTCACCTGGCCTCGATCGTCCGATGTTCACGGCCGAGCACTATGTGCGCTTTACCGGTGAAGAAGTGGCTCTCGTTCTGCGTATGGCCGTACAGAACCGCCGTAAATGGCAGGGAATTATCAAAGCCGTTGATGGTGAAATGATCACGGTGACAGTCGAAGGCAAAGATGAAGTGTTCGCGCTGAGTAATATCCAGAAGGCGAACCTGGTTCCCCACTTTTAACAGTCTGGATTGAGGTGAAAAGCCCGCGATGAACAAAGAAATTTTGGCTGTTGTTGAAGCCGTCTCCAACGAGAAATCACTGCCGCGTGAGAAGATTTTCGAAGCGCTGGAAAGTGCACTGGCTACAGCAACCAAGAAAAAATACGAACAAGAGATCGATGTTCGCGTAGAAATCGATCGTAAAAGCGGTGACTTCGATACATTCCGTCGTTGGGTAATTGTTGAAGAAGTGACCCAGCCGACCAAAGAGATCACGCTGGAAGCGGCACGTTTTGAAGACGAAAGTCTGAACGTGGGTGACTACGTTGAAGATCAGATTGAATCTGTCACCTTTGACCGTATCACTACCCAGACCGCGAAACAGGTTATCGTGCAGAAAGTGCGCGAAGCCGAGCGCGCACTGGTGGTTGACCAGTTCCGCGATCAGGAAGGCGAAATCATTACCGGCGTGGTGAAGAAAGTAAACCGCGACAACATCTCTCTGGAGATCAAATCCGAAGGGATGCCGGGTAACGCTGAAGCGGTGATCCTGCGTGAAGACATGCTGCCGCGTGAAAACTTCCGCCCGGGCGACCGTATCCGTGGTGTGCTGTACGCCGTGCGTCCTGAAGCGCGTGGTGCTCAACTGTTCGTGACCCGTTCTAAACCGGAAATGCTGGTTGAACTGTTCCGTATCGAAGTACCGGAAATCGGTGAAGAAGTCATCGAAATCAAAGCGGCGGCTCGCGATCCGGGCTCCCGTGCGAAAATTGCGGTGAAAACGAACGACAAGCGTATCGACCCGGTCGGTGCTTGCGTTGGTATGCGTGGTGCGCGTGTTCAGGCGGTGTCTACCGAGCTGGGTGGCGAACGTATTGATATCGTTCTGTGGGATGACAACCCGGCGCAATTCGTGATCAACGCAATGGCTCCGGCAGATGTGGCGTCTATCGTTGTTGACGAAGACAAACACACCATGGATATCGCTGTTGAAGCGGGCAACCTGGCGCAGGCGATTGGCCGTAACGGTCAGAACGTACGTCTGGCGTCACAGCTGAGCGGCTGGGAACTCAACGTAATGACCGTTGACGACCTGCAGGCCAAGCATCAGGCTGAAGCCCATGCGGCGATCGACACCTTCACCAAATACCTCGACATTGACGAAGATTTCGCCACTGTTCTGGTTGAGGAAGGTTTCTCTACGCTGGAAGAACTGGCCTATGTGCCAATGAAAGAGCTGCTGGAAATTGACGGTCTGGATGAGCCAACCGTTGAAGCACTGCGTGAACGCGCTAAAAACGCACTGACCACCCTGGCACTGGCTCAGGAAGAAAGCCTTGGCGATAAGAAGCCGGCTGATGACCTGCTGAATCTGGAAGGTCTTGATCGTGCGATTGCGTTCAAGCTGGCTGCCCGTGGTGTTTGTACGCTGGAAGATCTCGCTGAGCAAGGCGTTGATGACCTGGCTGATATCGAAGGTTTAACCGACGAGAAAGCCGGCGAACTCATCATGGCCGCACGTAATATTTGCTGGTTCGGCGACGAAGCGTAATAAACTGTAGCAGGAAGGAACAGCATGACTGATGTAACTGTAAAATCGCTGGCTGCTGAGATTCAGACCTCCGTGGACCGCCTGGTACAGCAATTTGCTGATGCAGGGATCCCGAAGTCCGCTGATGACTCGGTGACCGCGCAAGAAAAACAAACCTTGTTAACGCACCTGAACCGTGAGCACGGTTCTACGCCTGACAAGTTAACGCTGCAGCGCAAAACGCGCAGCACGTTGAATATTCCTGGTACCGGTGGCAAAAGTAAATCGGTACAAATTGAAGTCCGCAAGACGCGCACCTTTGTAAAACGTGATCCGCAAGAGGCAGAACGCCTTGCCGCGGAAGAGCAGGCACAGCGTGAAGCGGAAGAACAAGCTCAACGTGAGGCGGAAGCTGCCGCCAAACGCGAGGCAGAATTAAAAGCTGAACGTGAGGCCGCAGAAAAAGCGAAACGCGACGCCAGTGATAAAGTGAAGCGTGACGCTGCGGAAAAAGACAAAGTGAGCAATCAACAGACAGACGAAATGACCAAAACTGCCCAGGCTGAAAAAGCCCGTCGTGAAAATGAAGCTGCCGAACTGAAGCGTAAAGCCGAAGAAGAAGCACGCCGCAAGCTCGAAGAAGAAGCTCGCCGCGTCGCTGAAGAAGCACGCCGTATGGCAGAAGAAAACGAGAAGAACGGTGTGAATACCGTTGAACCGACTGAAGACACCAGCGACTATCACGTCACCACTTCTCAGCACGCACGTCAGGCTGAAGATGACAACGACCGTGAAGTAGAAGGTGGCCGTGGCCGTGGTCGTAATGCAAAAGCTGCGCGTCCTGCGAAGAAAGGTAACAAGCACGCTGAATCCAAAGCCGATCGTGAAGAAGCACGCGCTGCTGTTCGCGGTGGTAAAGGCGGCAAGCGTAAAGGTTCCGCTCTGCAGCAGAGCTTCCAGAAGCCCGCTCAGGCTGTTAACCGTGACGTCGTGATCGGCGAAACCATCACCGTTGGCGAACTGGCGAACAAGATGGCGGTTAAAGGCTCTCAGGTCATCAAAGCGATGATGAAGCTGGGCGCAATGGCGACCATCAACCAGGTTATCGACCAGGAAACCGCACAGCTGGTTGCCGAAGAGATGGGCCACAAAGTTATCCTGCGTCGTGAAAACGAGCTGGAAGAAGCCGTAATGAGCGACCGTGATACTGGCGCTGCGGCTGAACCGCGTGCACCGGTTGTGACCATTATGGGTCACGTTGACCACGGTAAAACCTCTCTGCTTGACTACATTCGTTCTACGAAAGTTGCCTCTGGCGAAGCGGGTGGTATTACCCAGCACATCGGTGCTTACCACGTAGAAACCGACAACGGTATGATTACCTTCCTGGATACCCCAGGCCACGCAGCGTTTACGTCTATGCGTGCTCGTGGTGCTCAGGCAACGGATATCGTTGTGCTGGTTGTTGCTGCAGACGACGGCGTAATGCCGCAAACCATCGAAGCTATCCAGCACGCGAAAGCGGCGCAGGTGCCTCTGGTTGTTGCAGTCAACAAAATCGATAAGCCAGAAGCCGATCTGGACCGTGTTAAAAACGAACTGTCTCAGTATGGCGTTATGCCGGAAGAGTGGGGCGGTGAAGCACAGTTCATTCCAGTATCTGCTAAAGCGGGTACCGGTATTGACGACCTTCTGAACGCTATCCTGCTGCAGGCTGAAGTTCTGGAGCTGAAAGCCGTGCGTAAAGGTATGGCGAGCGGTGCGGTGATCGAATCCTTCCTGGATAAAGGTCGTGGCCCGGTTGCAACCGTTCTGGTTCGTGAAGGTACCCTGCTTAAGGGCGATATCGTTCTGTGTGGCTTCGAATACGGTCGTGTTCGTGCGATGCGTAACGAACTGGGTCAGGAAGTGCTGGAAGCGGGTCCGTCCATTCCAGTTGAAATCCTCGGCCTGTCCGGTGTGCCGGCTGCCGGTGACGAAGTGACCGTCGTGCGTGACGAGAAGAAAGCGCGTGAAGTGGCACTGTATCGTCAGGGCAAATTCCGTGAAGTTAAACTGGCTCGTCAGCAGAAATCTAAACTCGAGAACATGTTTGCCAACATGACCGAGGGTGAAGTTCACGAAGTGAACGTTGTGCTGAAAGCTGACGTTCAGGGTTCTGTGGAAGCGATCTCCGACTCCTTGCTGAAACTGTCTACCGACGAAGTGAAAGTGAAGATCATCGGTTCTGGCGTAGGTGGTATCACCGAAACCGACGCGACCCTGGCTGCTGCGTCCAACGCCATCCTGGTAGGCTTCAACGTGCGTGCTGATGCTTCTGCTCGCCGCGTGATCGAAGCGGAAAGCCTGGATCTGCGCTACTACTCCGTCATCTATAACCTGATCGACGAAGTGAAAGCGGCGATGAGCGGCATGCTGTCTCCTGAGCTGAAACAGCAGATCATCGGTCTGGCTGAAGTGCGTGACGTGTTCAAATCACCGAAATTCGGTGCGATCGCGGGCTGTATGGTTACCGAAGGTACCATCAAGCGTCACAACCCAATCCGCGTACTGCGTGACAACGTGGTTATCTACGAAGGTGAGCTGGAATCTCTGCGCCGCTTCAAAGATGACGTTAACGAAGTCCGTAACGGCATGGAATGTGGTATCGGTGTGAAGAACTACAACGACGTACGCGTTGGCGATATGATCGAAGTGTTCGAAATCATCGAGATCCAACGCAGCATCGATTAATTGAGATCGTAGGCCGGGTTAGCGAAGCGCCATCCGGCAATTATTTCAAAAGGGGCTTAAGCCCCTTTTTTGTCTGGAGAATTTATTATGGCGAAAGAATTTGGTCGCCCACAGCGCGTGGCGCAGGAAATGCAAAAAGAGATCGCGCTTATCCTGCAACGCGAAATTAAAGACCCTCGCATCGGCGTGATGACCACCGTGTCCGGCGTGGAAATGTCCCGTGACCTGGCCTACGCCAAAGTGTTCGTCACTTTCCTGAACGATCAGGACGAAGCGGCCGTGAAGAACGGCATTAAAGCGCTGCAGGAAGCCTCCGGGTTTATCCGCTCTCTGCTCGGCAAAGCGATGCGTCTGCGTATCGTGCCTGAGCTGACCTTCTTCTACGACAACTCGCTGGTAGAAGGTATGCGCATGTCCAATCTGGTGACCAGCGTGGTGAAACATGACGACGAACGTCGTGTTAACCCGACGGACGACAGCAAGGAGGACTAATGAGTCGTCCTCGTCGTCGTGGTCGCGACGTGCATGGCGTGCTGCTGCTGGACAAACCGCAGGGGGCATCCAGCAACGACGTGCTGCAAAAAGTGAAGCGTCTTTATAACGCCAACCGGGCGGGCCACACCGGCGCGCTCGATCCGCTGGCGACCGGTATGCTGCCGATCTGCCTGGGAGAGGCGACAAAGTTTTCCCAGTATCTGCTCGACTCCGATAAGCGTTACCGCGTTATCGCGAAGCTCGGCCAGCGCACGGATACCTCCGACGCGGATGGCCAGGTCGTGGAAGAACGTCCGGTGACCTTCAGTGCTGAACAGCTTGACGCTGCGCTGGAGAGCTTCCGCGGGGACACGATGCAGGTGCCGTCGATGTATTCCGCCCTGAAATACCAGGGCAAGAAACTCTACGAATATGCGCGTCAGGGCATTGACGTTCCGCGCGAAGCCCGTCCGATAACCGTGTATGAGCTGCTCTTTATTCGCCACGAAGGTGATGAGCTGGAGCTGGAAGTGCACTGTTCCAAAGGGACGTACATTCGCACCATCATCGACGACCTCGGTGAAAAACTGGGCTGCGGTGCGCATGTTATCTACCTGCGCCGTCTGGCGGTGAGTAAGTACCCGGTTGAGCGGATGGTGACGCTTGAGCACCTGCGCGAGCTGGTTGAACAGGCGGAAGTACAGGGGATCGCGCCAGCATCGTTGCTGGATCCCTTGCTGATGCCAATGGACAGTCCGGCAGCGGACTTCCCGGTGGTTAATCTTCCTTTAACATCGTCCGTTTACTTTAAGAACGGCAACCCGGTTCGCACGGCGGAAGCTCCGCTGGAAGGGCTGGTGCGCGTGACCGAAGGTGACGACGGTAAGTTTATCGGAATGGGCGAAATGGATGGTGAAGGGCGCGTTGCGCCGCGTCGTCTGGTCGTCGAATATCCGGTCGACGCGTGACGGTGATAACGCCTCATCTTGCGATAAGCAGGGGAGACGAGTAGAATATTGCCGCTTAACGCCTGGTAAATTGTTTAACAATCTGCGAGGCGTACATGGGGTCGCTGAATTAGAGATCGGCACCCTTACATTCTTTATACTTTGGAGTTTTAAAATGTCTCTAAGCGTTGAAGCTAAAGCTAAAATCGTTTCTGAGTTTGGTCGTGGTACTAACGACAGCGGTTCTACCGAAGTTCAGGTTGCTCTGCTGACTGCACAGATTAACCACCTGCAGGGTCACTTTGCAGAGCACAAAAAAGATCACCACAGCCGTCGTGGTCTGCTGCGTATGGTTTCTCAGCGTCGTAAACTGCTCGACTACCTGAAACGTAAAGATGTTGCACGTTACACCGCGCTGATCGAGCGTCTGGGTCTGCGTCGCTAAGTCTTGCGAGTTTCAGAAAAGGGGGCCTGATGGCCCCTTTTTTCAACCAGACGGCAGCAATTCACTGGAAACTATTGTATTGTTGCTATAAATGATCTTCATTGCAGAGGTTCGCGCGGCTAATGAGAGGCTTCACCCATGGGGGTGTCGGTTGTCATTAGTCGCGAGGATGCGAAGAAGGTCGGGTTAAATCGACAGCACGCCGGTGGTGTGCTGTCATACATTTAAGAAAGGACAGAATTTTGCTGAATCCGATCGTTCGTAAATTCCAGTATGGTCAACATACCGTCACGCTGGAAACCGGCATGATGGCACGTCAGGCTACTGCTGCCGTTATGGTAAGCATGGATGACACCGCGGTGTTCGTCACCGTTGTTGGCCAGAAAAAAGCTAAACCAGGTCAGGACTTCTTCCCGCTGACCGTTAACTACCAGGAGCGTACCTACGCTGCCGGTAAAATCCCTGGTGGTTTCTTCCGTCGTGAAGGCCGTCCAAGCGAAGGCGAAACCCTGATCGCGCGTCTGATTGACCGCCCGGTTCGTCCGCTGTTCCCGGAAGGCTTCGTTAACGAAGTACAGGTTATCGCAACCGTAGTTTCCGTTAACCCACAGGTTAACCCGGACATCGTTGCGATGATCGGTGCATCTGCTGCCCTGTCACTGTCTGGTATTCCATTCAATGGCCCAATCGGTGCCGCGCGCGTGGGTTACATCAATGACCAGTACGTGCTGAACCCAACTCAGGAAGAGCTGAAAGAAAGTAAGCTGGACCTGGTTGTTGCCGGTACTGAAGCGGCGGTTCTGATGGTTGAATCCGAAGCAGAACTGCTGAGCGAAGACCAGATGCTGGGCGCAGTGGTCTTCGGCCACGATCAGCAGCAGATTGTTATCCAGAACATCAACGACCTGGTGAAAGAAGCCGGTAAGCCACGTTGGGACTGGCAGCCAGAAGCAGCAAACGACGCGCTGAACGCACGTGTTGCGGCACTGGCAGAGTCTCGTCTGAGCGACGCGTACCGCATCACCGACAAACAGGAGCGCTATGCTCAGGTTGATGTGATCAAATCTGAAGTGACCGCGACCCTGGTTGCTGAAGACGAAACGCTGGACGCTAACGAAATTGGCGAAATCCTGCACGCTATCGAGAAAAACGTTGTTCGTAGCCGCGTACTGGCCGGCGAGCCGCGTATTGATGGCCGTGAAAAAGACATGATCCGTGGTCTGGATGTGCGTACTGGCGTACTGCCACGTACTCACGGTTCCGCACTGTTTACCCGTGGTGAAACGCAGGCCCTGGTCACCGCGACCCTGGGTACCGCTCGTGACGCACAGATCATCGACGAACTGATGGGCGAGCGCACTGACAACTTCCTGTTCCACTACAACTTCCCTCCGTACTCCGTAGGGGAAACCGGCATGGTTGGCTCGCCGAAGCGTCGTGAAATTGGTCACGGTCGTCTGGCGAAGCGCGGCGTGCTGGCCGTGATGCCAGAAGCTGACAAATTCCCGTACACCGTACGTGTGGTGTCTGAAATCACCGAATCTAACGGTTCTTCTTCCATGGCTTCCGTATGTGGTGCTTCTCTGGCACTGATGGATGCAGGCGTGCCGATCAAAGCCGCTGTTGCGGGTATCGCAATGGGCCTGGTGAAAGAAGGCGACAACTTCGTAGTTCTGTCTGACATTCTGGGTGACGAAGATCACCTCGGCGATATGGACTTCAAAGTGGCGGGTTCCCGCGACGGTATCTCTGCACTGCAGATGGATATCAAAATTGAAGGTATCACCAAAGAGATCATGCAGGTTGCTCTGAACCAGGCTAAAGGTGCGCGTCTGCACATCCTGGGCGTGATGGAACAGGCGATTAACGCGCCGCGTGGCGACATTTCTCAGTTCGCTCCACGTATCCACACCATCAAGATCAATCCAGACAAGATCAAAGATGTTATCGGTAAGGGCGGTTCCGTAATCCGTGCGCTGACCGAAGAGACGGGCACCACCATCGAAATCGAAGATGACGGTACTGTGAAGATCGCAGCAACCGACGGCGAGAAAGCGAAATTCGCTATCCGTCGTATCGAAGAGATCACCGCTGAAATCGAAGTGGGCCGTATCTACAACGGTAAAGTGACCCGTATCGTTGACTTTGGCGCGTTCGTTTCCATCGGTGGCGGTAAAGAAGGTCTGGTTCACATCTCTCAGATCGCTGACAAGCGCGTTGAGAAAGTGACCGATTACCTGCAGATGGGTCAGGAAGTACCGGTTAAAGTTCTGGAAGTTGACCGCCAGGGCCGTATCCGTCTGAGCATTAAAGAAGCAACCGAGCAGTCTCAGCCTGCTGCGGCGCCGGAAACTCCGGCTGCTGAACAGCAAGGCGAGTAAGGTTGCCATTTGCCCTCCGCATTGCGGAGGGCCTGGTATCAGGCAGGACGCCTTGTTAAGCCGCCGGGGGACAGGACGTTCATCCAATAGTTGTCTTCGGGAGTGGGAAATGAAGCCTTTTTTGCGCTGGTGTTTCGTTGCGACAGCTTTAACGCTGGCAGGATGCAGCAACTCTGCCTGGCGTAAGAGCGAAGTCCTCGCAGTGCCATTGCAACCGACTTTGCAGCAGGAAGTGATTCTGGCACGCATGGAACAAATTCTTGCCAGTCGGGCTTTAACCGATGACGAACGCGCACAGCTTTTATATGAGCGCGGAGTGTTGTATGATAGTCTCGGTCTGAGGGCATTGGCGCGAAATGATTTTTCACAAGCGCTGGCTATCCGACCTGATATGCCTGAAGTATTCAATTACTTAGGCATTTATTTAACGCAGGCAGGCAATTTTGATGCTGCCTATGAAGCGTTTGATTCTGTACTTGAGCTTGATCCAACTTACAACTACGCGCACTTGAATCGCGGTATCGCATTGTACTACGGCGGTCGTGATAAGTTAGCGCAAGATGATCTGCTGGCGTTTTATCAAGACGATCCTAATGATCCTTTCCGTAGCCTGTGGCTTTACATCGTTGAGCAGAAGCTCGATGAGAAGCAGGCAAAAGAGGCCCTGAAACAGCGCTTCGATAAATCGGACAAGGAACAGTGGGGATGGAACATTGTCGAGTTCTACCTGGGCAACATTAGCGAAGCAACGCTGATGGAACGCCTCAAGGCGGACGCAACGGATAACACCTCGCTCGCTGAGCATCTCAGTGAAACCAACTTCTATTTAGGTAAGTACTACCTAAGTCTGGGGGATAAGGACAGCGCTACGGCACTGTTCAAATTAGCGGTTGCTAACAACGTACACAACTTCGTTGAGCACCGTTATGCATTGTTGGAATTATCGCTCTTGGGCCAGGAGCAAGACGACCTGGCAGAATCGGACCAGCAATAGCTGACGACATAAACATCAGCCCGTAATCTTTTGATTGCCATCACCTTAACTGGTGAGGGCGTTGTTGTTCGTCAATACACCTACTTTGAGCCGGTTCACACTTTTCAATGAAAATTGCTAATCATTTTCACGATGAGCTAAGTAGACTGGCCGCCATTAATATCGAGGCACTTGTACTACATGGCTGAATTCGAAACCACTTTTGCAGATCTGGGCCTGAAGGCTCCTATCCTTGAAGCCCTTAACGATCTGGGTTACGAAAAACCATCTCCGATCCAGGCTGAGTGTATCCCACACCTGCTTTCTGGTCGTGACGTGCTGGGCATGGCCCAGACTGGTAGCGGTAAAACTGCAGCGTTCTCGCTGCCGCTGCTGAACAACATCGATCCGGACCTGCGTGCACCGCAGATCCTTGTCCTGGCTCCAACCCGTGAACTGGCTGTTCAGGTTGCTGAAGCCATGACGGAATTCTCTAAACATATGCGCGGCGTAAACGTGGTAGCCCTTTACGGTGGCCAGCGTTATGACGTGCAGTTACGCGCCCTGCGCCAGGGCCCACAGATTGTTGTCGGTACGCCGGGCCGTCTGCTGGATCACCTGAAGCGCGGTACGCTGGATCTCTCTAAACTGAGCGGTCTGGTACTGGACGAAGCAGATGAAATGCTGCGTATGGGCTTCATCGAAGACGTCGAAACCATCATGGCGCAGATCCCAGAAGGTCATCAGACCGCGCTGTTCTCTGCCACCATGCCAGAGGCGATTCGTCGTATCACCAAACGCTTCATGAAAGATCCTCAGGAAGTGCGTATTCAGTCCAGCGTCACCACTCGCCCGGACATCAGCCAGAGCTACTGGTCTGTGTACGGCATGCGTAAAAACGAAGCGCTGGTACGTTTCCTGGAAGCGGAAGATTTTGATGCGGCGATTATCTTCGTGCGTACCAAAAACGCGACCCTGGAAGTGGCTGAAGCGCTGGAGCGTAACGGCTACAACAGCGCAGCACTGAACGGTGACATGAACCAGGCTCTGCGTGAGCAGACGCTGGAGCGCCTGAAAGACGGTCGTCTGGATATCCTGATTGCAACCGACGTGGCAGCACGTGGTCTGGACGTTGAGCGTATCAGCCTGGTTGTTAACTACGACATCCCGATGGATTCCGAGTCTTACGTTCACCGTATCGGCCGTACCGGTCGTGCGGGTCGTGCGGGCCGTGCGCTGCTGTTCGTTGAGAACCGCGAGCGTCGTCTGCTGCGTAACATCGAACGCACCATGAAGCTGACTATTCCAGAAGCTGAACTGCCAAACGCAGAACTGCTGGGCAAACGCCGTCTGGAAAAATTCGCCGCGAAAGTACAGCAGCAGCTGGAAAGCAGCGATCTGGATCAGTACCGTGCACTGCTGTCGCAGATTCAGCCTACGGCTGAAGGCGAAGAGCTGGACATGGAAACCCTGGCTGCGGCACTGCTGAAAATGGCGCAGGGCGAACGTACTCTGATCGTGCCACCTGATGCGCCAATGCGTCCTAAGCGTGAATTCCGTGACCGTGACGATCGCTTTGAACGTCGTGGCGACCGTAACGATCGTGGCCCACGTGGTGACCGTCCAGAGCGTGGTGGTGAAGACCGTCCACGTCGTGAACGCCGTGAAGCGGGCGATATGGAACTGTACCGCATTGAAGTGGGCCGTGATGATGGTGTTGAAGTTCGTCACATCGTTGGCGCTATCGCTAACGAAGGCGACATCAGCAGCCGTTACATCGGTAACATCAAGCTGTTCGCATCCCACTCTACCATCGAGCTGCCAAAAGGTATGCCGGGCGAAGTACTGCAGCACTTTACTCGCACCCGCATCCTGAACAAGCCGATGAACATGCAGCTGCTGGGCGATGCTCAGCCACGTCCTGACCGTGGCGGCGAACGTCGTGGCGGTGGTCGCAGTTTCGGCGGCGAGCGTCGTGAAGGCGGTCGCACAGAAGGTCGCGGTGGTGAAGGTCGTCGTTTCTCCGGCGAGCGCCGCGAAAACCGTGGCCCACGTCGTGAAGAAGGCACCAGCCGTCGTCGTTTCGGTGACGCGTAAGCCTTACGCTTACTGACGTAAAGTAAAATATACAGCCCCGATAAATGCAATCGGGGCTTTTTTTATTCCCTTTGTACTCTTGTACTGGTACAGTGCGTCACACTAAAATGCAGAACCGCATAATTGACTGGAGAAAAGGCTGTATGGCGACACTAACCACCACCCAAACGTCACCTTCGCTGCTTGGCGGCGTGGTGATCATCGGCGGAACCATTATAGGTGCCGGGATGTTTTCCCTGCCTGTGGTCATGTCCGGTGCGTGGTTCTTCTGGTCGCTGGCGGCGCTGGTCTTTACCTGGTTCTGTATGCTCCATTCCGGGCTGATGATCCTTGAGGCGAACCTCAACTACCGCATTGGCTCCAGCTTCGACACCATCACCAAAGATCTGCTGGGCAAGGGCTGGAACCTGGTAAACGGGCTTTCCATCGCGTTTGTGCTCTACATTCTGACCTACGCGTACATTTCCGCGAGCGGTTCGATACTGCACCACACCTTTGCTGAGATGTCGCTAAACGTTCCGGCGCGTCTGGCGGGTCTGTGTTTTGCTCTGGGCGTGGCCTTTATCGTCTGGATGAGTACCAAAGCGGTGAGCCGCATGACGGCGATTGTGTTGGGCGCAAAGGTCATCACCTTCTTCCTGACCTTCGGTAGCCTGCTGGGGCACGTCACGCCCGCCACGCTGTTTAATGTCGCGGAAGTGAATACTTCCTACACCCCGTATCTGCTGATGACGCTGCCGTTCTGTCTGGCATCGTTTGGCTACCACGGTAACGTGCCGAGCCTGATGAAGTACTACGGCAAAGATCCACGCACCATCGTGAAGTGTCTGGTCTACGGTACGCTGCTGGCGCTGGGCCTGTATGTGATTTGGCTGCTTGGTACGATGGGCAACATCCCGCGCCCGGCGTTCATCGATATTGCGCAGAAGGGCGGTAACATTGATGTGCTGGTTCAGGCGTTGAGCGGCGTGCTGAACAGCCGTAGCCTGGATCTGCTGCTGGTGATCTTCTCCAACTTTGCTGTGGCGAGCTCTTTCCTCGGCGTGACGCTGGGTCTGTTTGACTACCTGGCGGATCTGTTTGGCTTTGATGATTCCGCGATGGGGCGTTTCAAAACGGCGCTGCTGACGTTCCTGCCGCCCGTTGCGGGGGGGCTGCTGTGGCCGAACGGTTTCCTGTACGCCATCGGCTATGCGGGTCTGGCGGCAACCATCTGGGCGGCGATTGTGCCGGCGCTGCTGGCGCGTAAATCACGTAAACGCTTCGGTAACCCTAAATTCCGCGTCTGGGGTGGCAAACCGATGATTGCGCTGATTCTGGTGTTTGGGGTGGGTAACGCGGTGATTCACGTGCTGTCGAGCTTTAATCTGTTGCCGGTATACCAGTAAAACGTGCGGCTTGCTCCCTCTCCCAAAGGGAGAGGGAGCAAAGCAAAAAACTACCCCACCAACTCCTCTTTCACCTGCATCGCCAAATCAAACGAATGCAAACGCGCCTGGTGATCGAAAATCTGGCCGTTAACCATAATCTCATCCGCCTGCGTTTCACGCAGCACCGCTTCCAGACCGTGCCGCACTTTCGCTTTATCCCCCACCAGCGACATGCTCAGCGCCTGCTGCACGCCATACTGCTCAGAGGCAGACCACAGCTGATGCATATTCTCCACTGGCGGTGGAAGTTGCCCGGTCTCACCGCGGCGCAGCTTCACAAACGCCTGCTGCATGGAGGTAAACAGGAATTCAGCATCGCGATTACTGTCGGCGGCAATGATGTTAATACACACCATCGCGTACGGTTTCTCCAGATGTTCAGACGGTTTAAAGTTCGTACGATAGAGATGCAGAGCCTGATGCAGCATATCCGGTGCGAAATGCGAGGCAAACGCAAACGGCAGACCCAGCTGCGCGGCAAGCTGCGCGCTATAAAGACTTGAACCCAGCAGCCACACCGGGATCTTCTCGCCGTAGCCCGGCACCGGGCGCACGTGTGGGTTCGGATCGCGCGCGTCAAACCAGTCAACCAGTTCAGCCACATCGCGCGGGAAGTTGTCGATATCGCCGCTCATATGGCGACGCAGGGCGCGCATGGTCGGCTGGTCGCTACCCGGCGCACGACCCAGCCCCAAATCAATACGGCCAGGATAGAGGGTATTCAGCGTGCCAAACTGCTCGGCAATCACCAGCGGGGCGTGGTTCGGCAGCATCACGCCACCGGAGCCCAGATGCAATGTCGTTGTGTTCGCCGCCAGATAACCAATCAGGACCGAGGTGGCGGCGCTGGCAATGCCGACCATGTTGTGGTGCTCGGCCAGCCAGTAGCGATGGTAGCCACGCTTTTCAGCCAGTTGAGCCAGATCGAGAGAATGCGAAAAGGCTTCTCTGGCCGAGGAGCCTTGTGGGATCGGCGCCAGGTCCAGCACCGAAAACGGAAGGGTTTTGTCAGTCATAACAGCTCACTTTGTCGACGGTCAATCTTTAATACTGCATTAAAAAATGATAACCGTTGTTAACAAAGTGAGCCTTTTTTAGGCCTGCAGTTCCAGCCCGGCCAGGCGTTTCCAGTAACCATTACAGTCGCTGTTTGCCGTTAGCGGCAGCGGAGCTGCGCCGGTTTCATTTGCGCGGAAGGCGTCCAGCATTGTGAACACGCCGGTATCCAGAGGGGATAAACGCACCATATCCACCAGGCCGTCCATTGACGCCAGTTCGTTGCCCAGGTTATAGACATAGCCGCTCATGGTCTGGATCCCGTTCAGGACAAACACCTGCTGATTTTCCTGGGATAGCACGCTGCGCCCGTTCGGGTACTTGATGCAGCAGGTTTCACACTCGTCTTTCGGGCGGTCTTCCGAACGCGCGGTAAAGCAGCGCGCGGAATAAGCCAGCGGAAGATGGCCGTAGCTCAGCACTTCCACTTCAAACTGATTGCGAATGCCGAGATCGTCACACTGCGTCAGCAGGTTTACCAGCCAGTCGCGGGAGAGTTCCACCGGCATACACCAGCGCGTCATTCCCTGTTTGAGCAGCAGGCGCAGCGTGACGGCGTTATAGCAGTTCAGTGCATGACCCGCGACGAACGGTAACTTACGTTCGGCGCACATGTTGACCACGCCCAGGTCACTCGCTTCCAGCAGGAACTCACCGTTTTCAACGTAGCGTTTCAGTTCACCCAGTTCGGACGAGGCTTGCACCAGCACGAGCGTCGAGAGCACCACCTGTTTACCGCTTCCGGCGAGACTTTTCGCCATCTCCAGCCAGTCGCCCACTTTGGTGGCGCGGCGCTTGCTGCACACGGCTTCACCGAGATAAATCACATCAGCGCTGCTGGTGGCGGCCTGTTGGTAAAAATCTTCCAGCGTCTCTTTTGGCCAGTAGTAGAGCACCGGTCCTAATGAATATTTCATGGTTATCTCACTGCCATTTACGGTGATACGCGCCAAGCGTCGTTTGCGTGCCTTCGGACATAGAACCGAGCGTCTCCATCCAGGCTGCCTGCGGAGCATAGTTTTGCGGGTCCGCCATGCAGCGGTCGATAGCCTGACGCCAGACTTTCGCCACCTGGCTCACATAGGCCGGGCTACGCTGGCGACCTTCAATTTTTACCGAGGCAATATTCGCCGCCAGCAGTTCCGGCAGCAACTCCAGCGTGTTGAGGCTGGTAGGCTCTTCCAGCGCGTGGTAGCGCTCACCGTCAACCAGATATCGACCTTTGCATAACGTTGGATAACCCGCGTTTTCGCCGTCCTGATAGCGGTCAATCAACACTTCATTCAGGCGTGATTCCAGCCCCTGCGGGGTTTGTTGCCAGCGGACAAAGCGGGCAGGAGAGCAGGCCCCAACGGTATTGGGTGATTCACCGGTTAAATAAGAAGAAAGGTAGCAACGGCCTTCGGCCATGATGCACAGGCTGCCAAAGGCAAAAACTTCCAGCGGCACTGGCGTGACGCGCGCGAGTTGCTTAACCTGATGAATGGAGAGCACGCGGGGCAGCACCACGCGAGCGACGTCAAAGTGTTGATGATAAAAACGCACGGCCTCTTCATTCGTGGCTGATGCCTGAACAGAGACGTGGCGCTCAATATGCGGATAGCGTTCTGCCGCATACTCAAGCATGGCGAGGTCGGCCAGGATTAACGCATCGGCACCCAGCTGTGCGGCCATATCTACCGCGCGCTGCCAGCGGGCATAGCCGTCAGGATGCGCAAAGGTATTAATGGCAATATGCAGTTTGCGGCGGTGCTGGTGAACGAAGTTAACGGCTTCCTGAAGCTTTTTCTCCGTAAAGTTGAGGCCAGCAAAATGGCGGGCGTTGGTATCATCTTTCAGCCCGATATAGACCGCATCGGCCCCATTTTCGATGGCCGCCTTAAGCGCCGGTAGGTTACCGGCAGGGCAGAGCAGCTCCATAAATTATCCTGATGTAGTCGATCGCAAAATTGTTAACGAGCTGGGATTTTAATTAACCCCTGGGCGACAATTTTTGATTTAAGGCAGCTAATGGCGTATTGATGACACCAATAATGAGCGTCACCGGACGACGGTTTGTTGATTTACGCCGCTATGTTGTGCGTCGGATATGGCAAAATAACGGGACTATTGCTATCAGGGAGTAAAGCTCGTGCTGGATAAACTGCGTTCACGTCTCGTACAATTCGGTCCATCAATGCTGAGCGTGCCGGTGAAACTGGCGCCGTTCGCGCTAAAACGTCAGGTGCTCGAGCAGGTCCTGAGCTGGCAATTCCGCCAGGCGCTGCAGGACGGCGAGCTGGAGTTTCTGGAAGGCCGCTGGCTGAGCATTGAGGTGCGTGACATCGGGCTGCGCTGGTTTACCTCGGTTGAGAATGATCAACTCATTGTGCGTGAGTCCGCCGAGGCGGATGTGAGCTTTAGCGCCAGTGCCAGCGATCTGCTGATGATCGCCGCGCGTAAACAGGATCCGGATACGTTATTCTTCCAGCGCCGTCTGGTCATTGAAGGCGATACGGAGCTGGGTCTGTACGTGAAAAATTTAATGGATGCCATTGAGCTGGAGCAGATGCCGAAAGCGCTGCGCGTGATGCTGATGCAAATGGCAGATTTCGTTGAGGCCGGGCTGAAAACCCCGCCTGACAGTAAACACACTTCAGTAGGTGAGCCATGCTGATTCGAGTCGAAATTGGGATTGATGCACCGGGTATCGATGCGTTGTTACGCCGCGCTTTTGAGAGCGATGCGGAGGCCCAACTGGTCCACGATCTCCGTGAAGACGGCCTGATTACTTTAGGGCTGGTAGCCACCGATGACGAAGGTCAGGTTGTTGGCTATGTTGCCTTCAGCCCGGTAATCGTTCAGGGCGAAGATCTGCAGTGGGTAGGCATGGCACCGCTGGCGGTCGATGAGAACTATCGCGGCCAGGGCCTGGCGCGCCAGCTGGTGTATGAAGGGCTGGACTCGCTGAATGAGTTTGGCTATGCCGCCGTGGTCACGCTGGGCGATCCGGCATTTTATGGCCGCTTAGGCTTCGAGCAGGCCGCGCATTACGATCTGCGCTGCCGCTGGCCGGGTACCGAATCCGCCTTCCAGGTACATCGCCTGGCGGATGATGCCCTGAACGGTGTGAGTGGCCTGGTTGATTACCACGATCACTTCAATCGTTTCTGAGCAGGCTTTCGCGTAGCGCCTCAAATGAGCCGTCTCCGGTAACGAGGCGCTCTTTCTGGCGCTTCGTCAGCTGTTTAATCCGGTATTCCAGCCTGAGCGCCAGCGACCTGTCGCCGACGGCGGCGTAAAAAGCCAGCTGAAGTTCACCTTTCCCCCGCAGCGCTTTTGCCCCTTTCCCCGTTTGATGTTGTAAAAAACGCCGCGCCACATCGGTAGTGATCCCGGTGTAGAGTGCGTTATCAGCGGTTCGGACGAGATAGAGAAACCAGCACACGGTAAACAGATTCAGTATGTTAAGGTGAACGCACCATAGCATGAGAGAGAGCGAAAATGGAAACACTGGCAGCCATTAACCGCTGGCTGGCGAAGCAGCATGTCGTCACCTGGTGCGTCTGTAAAGACGAAGAGATGTGGTGCGCGAACGCCTTTTATTACTACGATCCCGAGCGCGTAGCCTTCTATGTCATGAGCGAAGACAAAACGCGGCATGCGCAAATGACCGGCCAGCAGGCGAAGGTGGCGGGTACGGTAAATGGCCAGCCCAAAACGGTCGCGTTGATCCGTGGCGTGCAGTTCAAGGGAGAGATCCGTCGGCTGGAGGGAGAAGAGAGCGACGCGCGCCGTAAGCACTACACGCGCCGCTTCCCGGTTGCCGCTGCGCTAAAAGCCCCGGTGTGGGAAATCCGCCTCGATGAGCTGAAATTTACCGACAACACGCTGGGCTTTGGCAAGAAGCTTCACTGGCTACGCGCCGAGCAGGCGTAGCGCTTCCCGGTTAAACGCCGGAAGATCGTCCGGGGTCCGGCTGGTGATCAACTGGTCTTTGTCGTTGACCACTTCCTGATCGTAAAACTCAGCCCCCGCATTTTTCAGATCGATCACGATCGGTTTCACCGCCGTCAGCTTACGTCCGCGGACCACGTCGGCGCTGATCAGCAGCTGCGGGCCGTGACAGATAGCAAAGACCGGTTTTCCGGTAGCGACAAAGTCACGTGTGAAAGTGACGAAACGCTCGTCCCCGCGCAGGGAATCCGGTGAATGGTCGCCAGGTAACAGCAGGGCGTCGAAATCAGACGGGCTGACGTTATCGATGGTTTCGTCGATGGTCACGCTGGCTTCGCCCTTATGGCCTTTCACCGTTTTGCCCGCTTCTTTCTCAATGGTAATGACCTCATGTCCCGCCTTGCGGAATGCCTCTGCAGGAGAGGTGAATTCTGAATCTTCAAACTCGTCGGTAATCAAGACTGCGATTTTCTTGCCCATGCTTCCTCCGTTGTTTTGTCTTCAGACTGATTTTTCTCCGCTTGTGGTAAATACTTACCTGTAACAGACTTCTAAGTGTGGTCGACCACGCTGAGTTCGCAAACGGACAATTCTGTAAAGGGGATACGATGAGCCAGGTACTGATTACGGGCGCAACCGGGCTGGTCGGCGGGCATCTGCTGCGGCTGCTGATCCAGGATCGCCATATTAACTATATCGCCGCACCGACGCGTCGACCGCTGCTGGATATCTCCGGCGTCTTTAACCCGCACGACCCGCAGCTCACTGACGCGCTGGCGCAGGTGCAGGACCCGATTGATATCGCCTTTTGCTGCCTCGGTACGACGCGGCGTGAGGCGGGCAGTAAAGAAGCCTTTGTCCATGCGGATTACACCCTGGTGGTGGATACCGCACTGACGGCGAAAAAATTGGGGGCAAAGCATTTTCTGGTGGTCAGTTCTCACGGCGCGAGCAACGGCTCGCCGTTTTTTTACAACCAGGTGAAGGGCAAGATGGAAGAGGCGCTGATTGCCCAGAAGTGGGAATATCTGACCATTGTGCGGCCTTCCATGCTGATGGGGCACCGCGACGAACGGCGCTTTAACGAGTCTGTTTTCGCTCCGCTGTTTCGCATCCTGCCGGGTAACTGGAAGTCCATTGAGGCGCGGGATGTCGCGCAGGCGATGCTGAAAGAGGCGCTGGCACCGTCGCAGGAAGGGGTCAATATCATCCCTTCGGCAAAACTGCGTGAAATCGCGCAGGGCGAGGCGTAAACTTCTCCGGCTTATTCAATAACACTCTCCGGGGAATGGTATGACTGGTCAGTCTTCATCTCAGGCGGCGACACCTGTCCAATGGTGTAAGCCCGCACTCTTCTTTCTCGTGGTCATCATTGGCCTCTGGTATGTGAAATGGCAGCCGTACTATGGCAAGGCCTTCACCGCCGCTGAAACGCACAGCATTGGTAAATCGATACTCGCGCAGGCGGATGCCAGCCCGCTGAAGGCGGCGTGGGATTACGCCATGGTCTACTTCCTTGCTGTCTGGAAAGCTGCGGTATTAGGCGTCTTGTTAGGGTCGCTGATTCAGGTACTTATTCCGCGAAACTGGCTGGTGAAAACCCTCGGGCAGCCACGCTTTCAGGGCACCTTGCTGGGGACGATTTTCTCTCTGCCGGGCATGATGTGTTCATGCTGTGCAGCCCCTGTGGCCGCAGGAATACGCCGTCAGCGTGTCTCGATGGGCGGTGCGCTGGCGTTCTGGATGGGCAACCCGCTGCTCAACCCGGCAACGCTGGTGTTTATGGGCTTTGTGCTCGGCTGGCATTTTGCGGCTATCCGCCTGGTTGCCGGGCTGCTGACGGTGCTGGTGGTGGCGACGCTGGTGCAAAATCTGGTGAAAGAGAAAGCGCCAGAGCCCGCTTCTGTTGAGCTGGACATCAGCGAGCCGCAGGGCGGTTTCTTTGCCCGCTGGGGTAAAGCGCTGTGGCAACTTTTCTGGAGCACCATTCCGGTTTATATCCTGGCGGTTCTGGTGCTCGGCGCGGCGCGCGTCTGGCTGTTCCCGCATGCGGATGGCGCGATTGATAACACGCTGATGTGGGTGATTGCGATGGCCGTTGCTGGCTGCCTGTTTGTGATCCCAACGGCGGCTGAAATTCCGATTGTTCAGACCATGATGCTGGCTGGCATGGGCACCGCGCCCGCGCTGGCGCTGCTTATCACCTTGCCGGCCATTAGTTTGCCGTCGCTTGTCATGCTGCGTAAGTCTTTCCCGGCAAAAGCGCTGTGGCTGACAGCGGGGCTGGTAGCGTTAAGTGGGGTGCTGGTGGGAAGCATTGCGCTTCTGTGAAAAAAAAGCCCGGTGGCGCTACGCTTACCGGGCCTACAGTGAGGTTTTTTTATTTGATGTAAGTAAACGCGGTGGTGACGTGCTTCACGCCGCTGACCCGGCTGGCGATATCCGCTGCCGCTTTCCCTTCACGGTCGGTAACCAGACCCAGCAGGAACACTTCACCGTTTTCGGTCGTCACTTTTACGTTTGAGGATTTCACCTGATCTGAACCCAGCAGCTGGGAACGGACTTTTGTGGTGATCCAGGTGTCAGACGACGCCGTACCCAGGCTGATTGGCTGGCCCTGACGGATTTCATTGAAGACTTCCGTAGTGCCCTCAACGCCCATGGCGATCTGTTTCGCGCGGCTGGAGAGTTCGGTATTCGGTGACTGACCCGTCAGCAGGACTTTGCCCTGATAAGCCGTCACGTTGATACGCGCTTCTTTCTTAATTTGTTCGTCTTTCGACAGCGCACTGTTGACGCGCAGCTCCAGCGTACCGTCATCCACCTGCGTTCCTACAGAGCGTGGATCGGTCGCCGCTTTGGTGCCTACTGCGGCAGTACCCACGACAGCCGCAGCGATACATCCCTGAAGCAGCAATGCAGACATAAGGACTGCGAGGGTCGATAAAGCCTTCATAAAAACTCCTTAATCATCCTGGTGAGGGAAAAGCGTGTTATCGATCAAATCGCATAAGCAGTTTACCGTGAGCATATGCATCTCCTGAATGCGTGCGCTACGGTGAGACGGAATGCGGATTTCCACATCCTGCGGCCCCAGCAGACCCGCCAGTTCACCACCGTCATAGCCGGTTAAGGCGACGATAGTCATGTCTCGGGTGACTGCGGCTTCAACGGCTTTGACAATGTCCCGGCTGTTGCCGCGCGTGGAGATGGCCAGCAGCACATCACCGGCATGCCCCAGGGCGCGCACCTGCTTTGCGTAAATTTCGTCATGCAGACGATCGTTAGCAATCGCTGTTAAGACCACATTATCGGTATTAAGTGCAATGGCAGGTAAACTCGGGCGTTCGGTTTCAAAACGATTAATCATGCTGGCAGCAAAATGCTGTGCGTTGGCGGCTGAGGTACCGTTGCCACAACAGAGGATTTTGTTGCCATTAAGCAGGGATTGCACCAGCGTCATTGCAGCACGAGAGATCGCGTCCGGAAGGGCTTCCGCCGCGGCAATCTGAGTCTGGATGCTTTCTGTGAAGCACACTTTAATTCTTTCGAGCACGTTATCCCTTTTAAATCGTAATTATGCGTCTTCGCCAAAAGCGTTTTTAAGCCATTCGATCTCATTTCCGGTGAAGGCTATCACATCGAACCGGCAATCCACAGTATCAAAACTCCCATTATGGCGGGCAAGCCACAAGTGGGCAGTCTGTAATAATTTATGTTGTTTGGCGAGCGTCACGCTGGCGGCAGCACCGCCAAAACGGGAAGACTGTCGAAAGCGGACTTCTACAAACACAATCACCTGACCCTCTTTCATGATCAGATCAATTTCGCCGCCACGTCCGCGAACGTTAGCGGCGATAAAATGCAGTCCTTTGCCTTCAAGCCAGCGACGCGCTTTTAACTCCCACGCATCGCCGGTCTCTTTACGGCTTAACTGGCCGGGACGATTTGTCCCTGCTGGTATTTGAGCCATGATAACTTCCTGTTGATCACGCAGTCCTGCGTCGCGGTCAGATCGCCGGTGTTGCCGTTAAGCTCAAAGCCCGGTACCTGACGCATCTGGGTAAAGTGGTTCGCCAGCGCCCATGCATCGACTCCCATGGCATACAGACGCGCCAGTGAGTAGTCGTTACGTACGCTGCTCAGCGCCTGCTGCATCAACGCCGGGTTGCTGCCCGCGAGCATCGGAATTTCACTGTACTGCAGGCCGTCCATTTCCAGACGGAAATCCGGGCCAGCGGTGCCTTGCGCGCTGCGGGAACTGGCATAGAGCGTTGCGCCGCTCTGGCTGCCGTTACGCATCGCAATCATCGGTTTGATAAAGGCGATCTCTTGCGGTGTGGCAACGATATAGGCCGCATCCACTTTTCCACCGCCGCCGATCTGCGCGTCGGTAGGTGGGGCAGGGATGGTCAGCCCACCAATGGTCACGCCCTGCTGCTGTGGCAGGCTGGCGGTCACCGGGCTGCCATTAAGCGCGATACCCGCTCCGCCGTTTACGCCCGCGCGCAGTTCTGAGACGGAACCGAATTTCTGCTGCAGCACGATACCGCCGCCCAGCTTCTGCCACTCATCGGCGAAGGCATTCGCTACGCGATCGCCCAGCGTACTGCGCGGGATGAGCAACAGTGGAGCCTGTTTACCCTGCTCGTGGATATGACGTGCCGCATCGCGAGCTTCGTCTTCCGGAGAGAGCGCGAAGTAGCAAATATTGGCCCGGTTCTGAACCTGCTCCGGCTGGTTGAGCGCCAGCACGTTTAGCGTGGTATTGCTCTTCATCAGCTCTTCCACGTTGTTTTTCAACAGCGGACCGACAACGATGCTCGCCCCGTCCTGTTGCACCTGAGCCAGTACCTGGTCAAGCGGCTGCGAACTGGTGTCGTAAATTTTCAGTTCGGTGCCAGGATTAGCGCTGGTGGTCGCCACGGCCTGCGGCTGCGCGGCAGGTGGAGTGGTTGGTTGTGCTGGCTGTTGTTGAGTTTGTTCTGCTGTTGCCTCAGGCGCTGCAGGAGAAGCAGGTGTCTCCACTGGCGCCTGTGTTGCTGGTTCTGCAGCAGGCGGAGGCGTCGTCGGTGCGGTCACCGGGTTTTGCATCGTGCCTTGCGCCGGGGTTTGCGCCGTGGTCAGATCGCTGGTCTCGGCGGCGGAAGGGCTGACAACATCATTCACGTTGGCCGCCTGTGCTGCCTGCACCGGCACCGCGCTGCCCGTCACCGGCATAGTGCCGTTTTTCGCCGCTTCAAAGCCCTGTTGAATCGTACGGCCAAACACCGCCGCCTGACCATTTAGCGGCAGAAGCAGTGCAATTTTGCTGGTCGATGCTGGCTTAAAGTTCTGCACGTTCACCAGCTGGGTTGGCAGCATTTTGGCGCCCGGGTTTTGCGGGTAGCGAGTCTGCCAGTCGGTAATACCGGCCTTCAGCATCTTAGGGTCGGTGCGGTTGTTAAACCACATCTGTTGGAGATCAAGCCAGCCCTGCAGCACGTTCTCATCCGCGTTGATGACCAGCGCCTTTGCCTGATCCGGGGTCATGGCGGCAAGAGCCTGCCAGGTGGCATCAATATTTTTCTGCTTGTCGGCACCGGCAAGCAGCGGTTCCTGAGCGATAAGCGCGCGGAGCAGCGTCAGGGAAGGACGCCCCTGTTCAGCGGTGATACCCGCCTGCCAGAAGCGTGCCTGCTGGTTTTTATCCAGCGCGCTCAGGTCGATGCTACCCAGGATCTTTTTCGCGCTGTCATACTCTTTCTGCGCGACCTTCAGCTCGGCAGAGAGCAGGCTCTGCTCAAGACGCTGGGTATCGTTAAGATCTTTCGGCAGCTGGCCGAACAGCTCTGCAGCCTGCTGGGTTTTTCCCTCTTTCAGCAGTGCACGAATGGCGAGTAATTGCCAGTTGATCCTGGTATCATTTGAACTCTGCGACATTTGTTGCAGATAAAAGCCAGAATCAGCCTGAGCGGAACCCTCAAGATGGGCGGTGCTCTGGTCAGGTGCCTGGGTGCCGCAGCCTGCAAAGATCAGGGCTGCCAGCAGAAGCGGCACGCTGCGCGTGGCTTTTTTTCGAAGAAACGTTAACGGTACCATACTGTATCCAGTGATTTTTTTTACGCAATGCTCAATATTAAATCGGCAATACGGACGAAACAATGAAACAACACGAAACGGCAGATAATTCTCAAGGCCAGCTTTATATTGTACCTACTCCTATCGGGAATTTGTCTGATATTACCCAACGTGCACTCACTGTATTGCAAGCCGTTGATTTAATTGCGGCTGAGGACACTCGTCATACCGGTTTACTGCTGCAGCATTTCGCGATTAACGCCCGTTTGTTTGCCCTGCACGATCACAATGAGCAACAAAAAGCCGACACGCTGGTGGCGAAGCTCAAGGAGGGGCAGAACATTGCGCTGGTCTCCGACGCGGGAACGCCGCTGATTAACGACCCTGGCTACCATCTGGTGCGTACCTGCCGTGAAGCCGGCATTCGCGTTGTGCCCCTGCCGGGACCGTGCGCCGCGATTGCTGCGTTAAGCGCCGCAGGTCTGCCGTCTGACCGTTTCTGCTATGAAGGTTTTCTGCCCGCCAAATCCAAAGGCCGTCGCGACGTCTTAAAAGACCTGGAAGCGGAACCGCGCACCCTGATTTTCTACGAATCCACCCACCGCCTGCTGCAAAGCCTGGACGATATGGTTACCGTCTGGGGTGAGTCCCGCTACGTCGTGCTGGCGCGCGAGCTGACCAAAACCTGGGAAACCATTCACGGCGCACCGGTGGGTGAACTGCTGGCGTGGGTGAAGGAAGACGAAAACCGCCGCAAAGGTGAGATGGTGCTGATTGTCGAAGGGCATAAAGCAGAAGAGGATGCCCTGCCAGCCGATGCGCTGCGCACGCTGGCATTGCTACAGGCCGAATTGCCGCTTAAAAAAGCGGCTGCGCTGGCGGCGGAAATTCACGGCGTGAAGAAGAATGCCCTGTATAAGTACGCGCTGGAGCAGCAGGGGGAGTAAGCCCCAGCCGTCTTTTTGCCGGGCGGCGGTTGCGCCTTACTTTGCCTGCAACTTTATAAAATGTCGGTATAAATGTCGGAAAAGAAAATTGCGCAGGTCATGCGCTGACCTGCGTTGTTAGCTAAACCGTAATGACCTCAGTGCCCGTTTTGCTCAGCAGATCTTTATCATGTTTTCCGATCCCATCATCCGTAATCACACAATCAATCTTCTCCATTGGCAGTACCTGGTTAAACCCGCGACGATTAAACTTGCTCGCATCGAGTACGGCAATCACTTTATGGGCGGCGGCGGCCATCACGCTGCTGATGGAATAGCCTTCATTGAAGGTGGTGATGCCGTTTGTCGCATCAATACCGTCCGCCCCAACAAACATCAAGTCCGCGCTAATACCTGCAAGCGAACGCTCGGCAATGGTACCGTGCATTGAATGCGTCTTATGGCGTACCGTGCCGCCGCAAACCACCAGCGTAATATCTTTATTTTCCGAAAGAGCAAACGCAGCGGGCAAGCTGTTGGTAATGACGGTAATATTGGCTTTTCTCGACAGGGCTTCGGCTATCAGCATAGTGGTACTGCCGCTGTCTAAAATAATCGTCATTCCTTCTTCGATCAGGGCAGCAGCGGCCTGAGCAATACGTTTTTTCGGGTCGCTTGCCAGCTGGTAACGCTCCTCCAGTATGACTTCCTGATTCTCACTTTCAGCCAGGTTACTGCCCGGTTTTGCTGCGCCTCCATGGAAGCGCGTGACTAAGCCTTTTTCTTCCAGCAGGCGCAGGTCGGTTCGAATGGTCACTTCCGAGATGCCGAACAGGTTAGAAAGATCCTGCACCATCACGCTACCCTGAGCGTTGACGAGGTCAACGATTTTGTTCCTTCGCTCAAATGAGTTCATATTGATTTGCCTGATAATTAACTGTTCCTATTCTAATCGAAGGTATGCGAAAGGTGTAAGGCTATATTCGAAAGTAAATGTGAGCCAGCTCAGGTTGCTGGCTCGAGAGATTAGGCGAAACGCAGCATAATTTTGCCCTGCATCGGTGCCCCATTCAGTGCCTGCACGGCCTGAGCGAAGCTTTCACTGTCGCCAGTATGAGCAATGAGCGGCTCCAGTTGCAGTTTTTTCCCGGTGAGCAGGCGGACTGCTGTTTCCCACTCTTCCCCTGGCCACGGTGCAGAGTAGTTCATCCAGCTACCCAAAAGCGTCAGTTCCTTACGTAATATTTTACCAAAGGTTGCGGCAGATAAATTCAGGTCATGATGCAATGTACCGACCAGCGCAACTTGTGCGTGAGGGCCAGCAATATCAATGGCAAGCGAGACAGTTTGTGGTGTTCCTGCGGTCTCCAGTACCAGTTGATCAAATCGACTGTCACTCTGCGCGTTGAGAATGTCATCGGTGCTCAAGGTACGGCTGTTGAATACTTGAGTCGCACCCAGTGTTTTCGCCAAGGCGAGTTTATCGTCGTTGATATCAATCGCAGTTACGCTCTTTGCCCCGAGCGCCAACGCGCACTGCATCGCCAGCAGACCGATCGTCCCCGCTCCGACGATAATGACATTTTTACCTTTGCAGCCTGAAGCCAGATGAAACGCGTGCAAACCTACGGTGGCAGGTTCGATAAATGCCCCGTCTTCGATTGCCATCTCTGCTGGCAGGCGGAACAAGTTCGCGCGCTTCACGACAATATATTCGGCATTGCCACCGTCACTGCGTGAGCCGACAAACTGGTACTGCTTACACAGCGAGTAGTAGCCTTGCCCACACTCTGGGCAGGAAAAACAGGGCAGAAGTGGAATGCAGGCCACAGCATCTCCCGCCTGGAGGTCCTTTACATCTGCACCACAGGCTTCGACGTGTCCGCTAAATTCATGGCCCAGGATGATAGGATAATAGTGTGCCCCTTTGGCAAAAATACGCGGGATATCTGAGCCGCATAACCCTGAGCAAACAATGCGCACCAGAACTTCATCCGCATCCTGTATTTGAGGGATCGGACGTTCTTCAACGCGCACGCTGCCCTCAGCGTGAATTACCACTGATTTCATGATTTACTCCAGAAAAGAAGGGGAGCATGGCTCCCCGGATATTAAGATACCGTCTGGCTTTGCGGGTTAGCGGCGGTTTTCTCTGCCGTCGTAAACGTCCGGGCACGTCGCCAGGTGAGCAGTACGCCTGTGAAGTAGATCGCGCCAATCACAATGAATCCCACCACGTTTTGCCAGGTAAGGAGCTGGATGAGCAACCAGGTGACTGGCGAACCACCCTGATCCATGGATGCCACAAGCCCACCTGCTTTTAACGCACCAGCGTTCTGTGCAAGCTGGGTATGCAGGCCGATGGTCTGTGTGGCGATCCATAGTGTGATCCCCATGATGATGACGCCGGAGATGAGTGTACGGAACAGATTACCCTGGTGAATCGCGACCGCCATTGCCACGAAGAAACCGATAGTCGCAAGGTCGCCAAAAGGTAGCACCTGGTTACCTGGCACCAGCACCGCGATCAGAATGGTTAACGGGATGAAAATGAGACTGGCGGAAACCACTGATGTATGACCCAGCAGCAGTGCGGGATCAAGACCAATTAAGAACTCCTGACCACCAAATTTGGCCTGCAGGCGTTTGCGAGCGTGTTTAGCAATCGGCGTCAGGCCATCCATAATCGGCTTGATGACCCGCGGCATCAACAGCATCACTGCAGCGGTTTTCACTGCCAGTTGCAGAACGGATTTCGCGTCGTAGCCTGCCAGCATGCCAATGACCAGTCCCATGACAAAACCGACGGTGACCGGTTCGCCAAACGGACCAAAACGTTTCTGGACATCGTCGGCGCTAAAGTGGATCCGCTTAAGACCTGGAATGTGGTTGATAATCGTATCGACCAGCACCGCGACGGGACCGAGATACGCCGACGAGCCGTGTGGAATAGCAATTCCTTCCAGGCCGAAGAAGTCTCGCGTGTCTTTGGCAAACCAGTCACCCAGCTTGTAGACAAAGGCTGCGTGAACCACCACACCAAGGATCCCCAGCCAGTAAGAGCCAGTGGCCAGGTGCAGCATTGCGCCGGTGAAGGTCATGTGCCAGATGTTCCAGATGTCCACGTTAACTACACGGGTCATACGAGTGACCAGCATGATGACATTGACGCCGATCGCTATCGGGATCGCCACCAGTGCGATTTGTGAGGCCCAGGTCATGGGTGAAGAACCTGGCCAGCCGATATCCACTACGTGAAGGTTAATCTGGAATTGTTCTGCCATCGCTTTAGCTGCCGGACCAATGGAGTCGAGCATCAGGCCAATGACCAATCCAATTCCCACGAAGCCTATGCCGATATGCAGGCCGGACTTGAAGCAATCGCCCAGTTTCATCCCCAAAAGTTTTGAGAAGATAATGATAACGATGGGCAGCATGACGGTGGGACCGAGGTCGAGGATATACCGCATGATTTCGGTAAACATGATTTTACCCCTCGAGGATAGTGAGGATTTTTTGTTGCAGGGCTTCGATACCGACGCCCGATACAAACGGCATCCCATGAACTACCGGAATGTCACCAAACGATCTGTCGACTTTTGCCGTGGTGCAAATGAGGTCTGCACCGTCCATATAGGTTTCAATTTCCGTCACACGACACTGGACCAGATCAAGCGCTATATGGTGGGCTTCACACAGTTCTTTGATCTCTTCAGCCGCCATGGTTGAGGTTGCTACGGCACCACCACAGGCAACAATAACTTTACGTTTCATAGGGTACTCCTTTTTATTATCAGTATGTTATGAAGCCTGTGCACAGGAGTCAGGCTCAAGGATCGTCTCCCGGAATTGCTCAGCCAGGCGATCGGCTGGTGTGACCAACAACAGGTCCAGCGTGTCCGGGTTTTGTAGCTCGCTGAAAAGACGGCGCAGCAGTTTTATTTGCGCCGCAGGGTTTTCAACAATTAATGCGATGATGAGTGAAACGGCGACCTCTCCATCATCATCAGCCTGCTGAAAATTCACCGGTTTGTCCGGGCGAATCAGGTAAATCGCGGGGATTTTGGCATGTACCGCCTCACAATGCGGGATTGCAACCGCATGGCGTTCAAGGGTTATGCCGGTGGGGTAGTTGATCTCCCTTTCGAGAAGTGCGGCTGGGTAAGTGGCATGCACAACACCTTTCGCCAGCATCTCCTCACCAATGTGCGCCAGCGCAAGCTGACAGTTTTCAAACTCAATTCCGGTACGGACAAAAACGTGACTCATAGACTCTCCGGGCATCAGACGTATTCAGGGGTACAGCCAAATCGATAGGCACGTAATACATCCTGTATTTTGTCGATGATGAGATTGTGCGGTGTTGCAACGATCTCATTCATTGACAATCGTTCGAACTGAACGGGCATAAACTGGCTAATAAGACCCAGCGGTAGGGAGGTATTACTCATGTTGGTGAGTAATTTCTCCACGCCCTGACGGATACGTGGATGCGGCCAGTAGTAGCGAATGCGATCAGAAAGACTGAAATGGATATCCACCATCGCCTGGCTCCAGGTTGGACGGTAATACTTTTTCCAGTAATCCGGCTCGTTCAGCATCACTTCGTCAATCACCTCCAGCACGTGGCTGCGCTGCTCAGGGGCGATAAGTTCTCTCTCCATTTGTGCCAGGGCAAAGATGGCTTCACGCAGAGCAAAGGTGAGCGCCGGGCCCACTTTCAGGATCGCGAAGTGATCGCGCACCAGGGCCTGATAAGCCTGACGGGTCTGGTAGTCGGTTGAATGCGCCTCATAGACCATTGGTGTCTGGCGGATCCAGCCGGATAGTGCCTCGGCCGCGTGGGGTTGATAGTGAATGATTTTGGTATGGTCGAACTCCACGCCCGGTTGCACCACGATAGCGATCACGCGTGTCATAGCATCTTCCAGACCGAGTGCGCTAAAGGCAGCGCGGTGGGTATCGAGCGTCTGTGCGGCATCTTCAACACGGGTAACATGCACGCAGTTAATACTGCTGGCTTCCCCACCCGGTACGGGAACTTCAGTGCCAATAACGTAGCTTAGTGCCGCTTTTTGTTCCTCATTAGCCGTCTCTTCTGCAGCTTTGCATAACTGTGCAGCCCGCTGGGCTACCACTATTGGTGCTAGCGGGACGGGGTCGTCGGCGCATGACATGGAAGCATCCAGATGGATCTTGGTAAATCCGGCAGCGACATAGGTTTTGATCAGCTCAACGGATTTTTCCATCGCGGCTTCAGCCGGTTCGTTTTGCCAGCAGTTAGGCCCCAGGTGATCCCCTCCAAGAATCAGGCGTTCTCGGGGAAAACCAACGTCCCTGGCGATATTCAATACAAAATCGCGAAAATCAGCAGGAGTCATGCCGGTATAGCCGCCAAACTGATTCACCTGATTTGAAGTGGCCTCAATCAGCACTTTATTGTCGGTATTCAAATCAAAACGCAGTGCAGCTTCAATGACCAGCGGGTGTGCGGAACAGACAGAACAAATACCGAGATGCTCTCCCGCTTTATGGCGGGCAATAATATCTTTCACATTTCCTCCGGATTAGGGCATTAATCTTTCGTCGTTAGAGCTTTCCTTCACAACCACAATCGGCAATAACCTTGCGTACGACCTCTTGCATGGCACTTTTGGCGGGTACCATGTAATGACGGGGGTCGCTGGCATCGGGATATGAAGCGAGATAGGTTTTCAGCGCATTCGAGAAGGCGATTTTGAGTTCTGTGGCGACATTGACCTTGCAGATCCCGAGGCTAATAGCCTTACGGATGTCTTCTGTCGACAATCCTGAGGCACCGTGCAGTACCAGCGGGATATCAACCAGATTACGGATCTCTGCCAGGCGTTCGAAATCCAGCCTTGGCGTAGCTTTATACAGGCCGTGCGCGGTGCCGATGGCTACAGCCAGCGAGTCGATACCCGTCAGCTCAATATACTCGCGAGCCTGTTGTGGATTGGTGTAGAGCGCATCTTTGCTGTCGACGACAAGGTCATCCTCCTGACCGCCAAGACGGCCAAGTTCAGCCTCTACGCTAACGTCGTAGCGGTGGCAGTAGTCCGTCACTTTCTTTACGAGCAATACGTTTTCAGAGAACGGATGATGAGAGCCGTCGATCATTGCAGAGCGGATCCCGCTCCGTACTTTCTGCGCGATATCGTCGAAATCTTCGTGATGATCGAGGTGGATCGCCAGTGGCTGGTTGTACGTTTTGGCCAGATCGCCAGCAATGGCTACCACATTCCCGGTTCCGGCATAGCTAAACGTACCGGGCGTGCCCGCGACAATCAGAGGAGACCGCATCTCTGAGGCCGTTTCGACGACTACCTGCAGTGTTTCGAGATTATGAATATTAAATGCAGGGACCGCGTAACCTTCACGCTGTGCCTTTATCAGCATCGCTTTTGACGAGATGATATACATGTTTCCTCCGAAACCTTTCGTTTTATTTGTGCGAAAGACAATATAGGGTTTCGGAATGTTTTTTTGTGATTGGTATCTTAGAAATGAAAGATTCGAAATGAAAGATAAGAATGCGAAAGAAACGAAAACAAAAAAAAGCATGGCCGAAGCCATGCTGAAAGAGGTTTATAGTAAACTCACGTCACTGGTGCCGGGTTAAACACCGCCAGCTGGTTATGTAATCCCCACTGGTCCGAGAACGTTTTCTTGCGCCCGCTTGCCACGTCCAGAATGAAGTGGAATAGCTTCCAGCCCACGTCCTCAATGCTCTCTTCTCCGGTGGCGATGGTTCCCGCGTTGATATCCATTAAGTCGTACCAGCGGTTTGCCAGCTCGGTGCGCGTCGCCATTTTGATCACCGGGACTGCCATCAGGCCATACGGCGTGCCGCGTCCTGTGGTAAAGACCTGCACCGTAATGCCGGATGCCACCTGCTGGGTGCCGCAAACAAAATCGCTGGCTGGCGTTGCTGCGTAGATCAGGCCGCGTTTGGTCGGCCGCTGTCCCGGAGAGAGGACTTCCACAATCGCGCTTTGGCCGGATTTAGCAATCGAACCCAGGGCTTTTTCCACGACGTTCGCCAGGCCCCCTTTTTTGTTTCCCGGAGACGGATTCGCGCTACGGTCGGTTTTACCCATGTCGAGATAGTTATCGTACCAGGCCATCTCCTCAAGCAGGCGCTTGCCCACGTCTTCATTGACGGCGCGCGGCGTCAGTAAATGGATGGCATCACGGACTTCGGTCACTTCAGAGAACATCACCGTCGCACCGCAACGAACAAGCAGGTCGGATGCAAAGCCCACCGCCGGGTTGGCCGTCACGCCGGAGAACGCATCGCTGCCGCCGCACTGGGTGCCCACCACCAGGTCAGAGACGGGGCAGGTTTCGCGCTGGCGTCGGTTGAGCTTATCCAGGTGACGCTCGGCAACCTGCAGAATATCGTCGACCATAGACCGGAACCCAATGTGGCGTTCGTCCTGCAGGCGTACAATGCTGGCCTCGTCTGCCGGAATGGCTTTGACGTCTTCGGTACCCTGGAGCAGACGCTCAGGCTGGAGTTTTTCGCACCCCAGACCAATCACCATCACCTCGCCGCCAAAATTCGGGTTGAGGGCAATATTATGAATGGTACGGATCGGCACGACCGCCGCTGGCGCGTTGATCGCTACGCCACAGCCATAGAGATGGTTCAGGCCAACCACGCCATCGACGTTCGGGTATTTCGGCAGCAGATCGCGTTCGATGATTTTCACCACGTAATCCACCACGCCCGCCACGCAGTGTACGCTGGTGGTAAGACCGAGAAGATTTTTGGTACCGACGCTGCCGTCCGGATTGCGATAGCCTTCGAAGGTATAGCCTTCCAGCGGGGGAAGCGGTTCCGGTACGCGGGTGGCAAGTGGCAGGGTGTTCAGCGGTGGCGCTTTTGGCAGCTCAACCAGCGACTCATCAATCCAGCTTCCCTGCGGAATTGCGCGAAGGGCATAGCCGATGACTTCACCGTAACGCACGATCTCCCCATGGGCAGGAATATCGACCAGTGCGACCTTATGCCCCTGGGGAATATGTTCAATTAACGTCAGTCCGTCCGGGAAGCGTGTTCCCGCTTTTAAGCCATTGTCATTGACAATAATCGCCACGTTATCCGTATCGTGAACTTTTATATAAAACGCCGTCGGCGATGCCTCTCTCATTTCAATATCGGCCATTATTCACATTTCTCCGGCAAAGTGTCAGATAGTAAATTTAACCCGTTGGATAATCGTTTTATTCTCGAGGAAATAAAGGATGTCAGCAGAAGACAGTTAAAAATGTGATCGCGATCGCGTCAGGCTGACTAATCCCTGATTCTGTGCATTAGCGCCCACGGCGTTGTGCAGATGCTCAAAATGGCGTTGAAATGAGGCGCAATACTTGAGCATAAAAACAATGTGCTGTTGTGAAGTGACGATTATACTGAAGGACGATTTTATATTGCCAACATTCAGTCAGAGAAATAAATATAAAAACAGTGTGTTTCGCAATAAATAATCCCGGCTCAAACTGCGGAATTAAAAAGGTATAAGTGATGAATAACAATATCTTCCCGAATACGTTTAAAGCGGCCCTTGCGGCGCACCAGATCCAGATTGGCTGTTGGTCTGCGCTGGCAAACCCAATAAGCACTGAAGTGCTGGGCCTTGCTGGTTTTGACTGGCTGGTGCTCGACGGCGAACATGCGCCAAACGATATCAGCACCTTTATTCCGCAACTGATGGCCCTGAAAGGCAGCGCCAGCGCCCCGGTGGTACGAGTGCCAACCAATGACCCGGTGATCGTCAAACGTTTGCTGGATATCGGGTTCTACAATTTCCTCATCCCGTTTGTGGAAACCCAGGAACAAGCGGCGCTGGCCGTGGCGTCAACGCGCTACCCGCCGGAAGGGATCCGCGGCGTCTCCGTCTCACACCGCGCCAACATGTTCGGCACCGTGCCGGACTACTTCGCGCAGTCCAATAGCAACATCACTGTTCTGGTGCAGATTGAGAGCCAGCAGGGGGTTGATAACCTCGACGCTATTGCAACCACAAACGGTGTGGACGGTATCTTTGTCGGCCCAAGCGATCTGGCTGCCGCTTTTGGCCACCTGGGCAATGCCAGCCACCCTGACGTGCAACGTGCGATCCAGCACATATTTGCTCGCGCCAAAGCACACGGTAAACCGAGCGGCATACTGGCGCCGGTTGAAGCCGACGCCCGCCGTTATCTGGAGTGGGGAGCCACCTTTGTTGCCGTCGGCAGCGATCTCGGGGTGTTCCGCTCAGCGACGCAGAAATTAGCGGACGCTTTTAAAAAATAACCATCATTGAGGAAACAGTTATGACGCTGAAAGTGGGTTTTATTGGCCTGGGGATCATGGGTAAACCAATGAGTAAGAACCTCATCAAAGCGGGTTACTCACTGGTGGTCTCCGATCATAATCCGCAATCTGTGGCCGAGGTGATGGCGGCTGGCGCAGAAACCGCCTCCACCGCCAAAGCGATTGCTGAGCAGTGCGATGTCATCATTACCATGCTGCCAAACTCCCCACATGTTAAAGAGGTCGCGCTGGGGGAGAACGGCATCATTGAGGGCGCGAAGCCCGGCCTGGTGCTGATTGATATGAGCTCTATCGCACCGCTTGCAAGTCGTGAAATCAGCGAGGTGCTAAAAGCGAAGGGCGTGGATATGCTGGACGCGCCGGTCAGCGGCGGTGAGCCGAAAGCGATCGACGGCACGCTGTCGGTGATGGTCGGCGGGGATAAAGCTATTTTCGATAAATACTATGACCTGATGAAAGCGATGGCAGGCTCCGTGGTGCATACGGGTGAAATTGGCGCGGGCAACGTGACCAAGCTGGCGAACCAGGTCATTGTGGCGCTGAACATCGCCGCGATGTCTGAAGCGCTGACGCTGGCAACCAAAGCGGGCGTTAACCCGGACCTGGTCTATCAGGCGATTCGCGGTGGTCTGGCGGGAAGTACCGTGCTGGATGCCAAAGCGCCGATGGTGATGGACCGTAACTTCAAACCGGGATTCCGTATCGACCTGCACATAAAAGATCTGGCGAACGCGCTCGATACGTCCCACGGCGTAGGCGCACAGCTGCCGCTGACCGCGGCGGTGATGGAGATGATGCAGGCGTTGCGTGCAGATGGTCTGGGCACGGCCGATCACAGCGCGATTGCATGCTACTACGAAAAACTGGCAAAGGTAGAAGTTGCGCGTTAATTACGTCTTGCCTGCACCTGAAGGTGACAGCGGCGCGCAAACCCTCTATACTGCGCGCCGAAGCTGACCAGACAGTCGCCGCTTCGTCGTCGTCCCTTTCGGGGGAGACGGGCGGAGGGGAGGAAAGTCCGGGCTCCATAGGGCAGGGTGCCAGGTAACGCCTGGGGGGGAAACCCACGACCAGTGCAACAGAGAGCAAACCGCCGATGGCCCGCGCAAGCGGGATCAGGTAAGGGTGAAAGGGTGCGGTAAGAGCGCACCGCGCGGCTGGTAACAGTCCGTGGCACGGTAAACTCCACCCGGAGCAAGGCCAAATAGGGGTTCACATGGTACGGCCCGTACTGAACCCGGGTAGGCTGCTTGAGCCAGTGAGCGATTGCTGGCCTAGATGAATGACTGTCCACGACAGAACCCGGCTTATCGGTCAGCTTCAACTTCTTAAAAAACCCCGCTTCGGCGGGGTTTTTGCTTTCAGGAGGTTGTAGGTCGGTTAAGTGCTGCGCCACCCGACAACCCCACAAACGACATCAATTCTCATATTTGCGACATTAAGCACATTTCACTGTTTTCATCTCTTCAATGGCCTCAAGCAATCTACTGGCGATCGTTATCACAAAATTTCGCGCTGAAAAGGGGGGAATCCACGGTGTTGTTAATTTGTTGTGATTGTTGCCTTAATGATTCAATATGTTTTCATGTTTGATATCTACATATTGCATTTAAAAACATTCATCCTGCGAATGTGTGACGTATTCCTCTTTTTATCGAAAGCCAGCCTAAAAGCATCTGTAAAAATTGATAAATTGAAAGAATGTTTCAACTGAATAACGGTTATTTATTGGTCTTTAATTGCCTGAAAGATCGTCTTTATTGATTTTATTAACGCAGAAAAATTTATCCAGGTTATCGCCATAAAATAAATTTATTAGTGTTAGTTTTGTTGATCGATATCAGCGTAATGGTGTGATCTGACAAGCTTACTTAATTGATTGTAAAGGTTTTTTATGTTTTTTATTGTTCCGGTGAATAACGCGGGAAGGCAAATTGTGAGTAACAGCACATACCCCCTGAAACAATATTGGGTAGAATCCGCTGCGTCATAGGGAAATAAGCGCAGAATATTATGAACACTATTATTCTACCGAAAACACAGCACCTCGTGGTATTTCAGGAAGTCATTAAAAGTGGCTCCATAGGTTCTGCTGCAAGACAACTGGGCCTGACGCAACCCGCCGTCAGCAAAATCATCAGCGATATCGAATCCTACTTCGGCGTGGAAGTCATGGTGCGTAAAAACACGGGCGTAAAACTGACTGCCGCAGGCCAGGTGCTGCTCTCCTACTCAGAGTCGATCACCCGCGAAATGAAAAACATGGTGAGCGAGATCAACAGCCTGAGTTTCAGCACCGTGATGGACGTTTCCTTTGGCTACCCATCACTGATTGGTTTCACCTTCCTGTCCGAAATGATCAAAAAATTCAAGGAAGTGTTCCCGAAAGCGCGTGTATCTATGTATGAAGCCCAGCTCTCCTCTTTCCTGCCAGCCATTCGCGATGGTCGGCTGGATTTCGCCATCGGCACGCTGAGTGATGAGATGCTGCTGCAGGATCTGCACGTCGAGCCCTTGTTTGAGTCAGAATTTGTGCTGGTCGCCAGTAAATCACGAACGTGCACCGGCCCGACGACACTGGCATCGCTCACGCATGAGCAGTGGGTGATGCCGCAAACCGATATGGGCTACTACAAAGAACTTCTGACCACTCTGCAAGACAACCACATCAGTATTGAAAACATCGTCCAGACCGATTCCGTGGTCACCATTTATAACCTTGTCCTGAATGCCGATTATCTGACGGTGATTCCACGCGACATGATTGCTCCGTTCGGCTCGGATCAATTTATTGTTCTGCCGGTAGAGGATGAATTACCCGTGGCGCGTTATGCCGCCGTGTGGTCGAAAAATTACAGAATTAAAAAATCCGCGTCAGTATTGGTTGAACTGGCAAAACAATATGCCTCACTCACCGGTGAAAGACGACGATGAAATATTGATCTCCTTAGAAGCAATAAACATTTTATAAAAAACACCCAGAGATAATTTTATGCTCTGATACCATGACTTTGCCTGAAAAGAATGAATTATTATAACGAGGATATTATGCACATTACCTACGACCTTCCGGTAACGATTGAAGATATTCAGGACGCCAGAAAACGCCTGGCGGGTAAAATCTATAAAACCGGCATGCCGCGTTCGAATTATCTCAGCGAGCGCTGTAAGGGTGAAATATTCCTGAAGTTTGAAAATATGCAGCGTACCGGCTCGTTTAAAATTCGCGGTGCGTTTAATAAATTAAGCTCGCTGACCGATGCTGAAAAGCGTAAGGGCGTCGTCGCCTGCTCGGCGGGAAACCACGCGCAGGGTGTGTCGCTCTCGTGTGCAATGCTCGGCATTGACGGCAAAGTGGTGATGCCGATGGGCGCGCCAAAGTCTAAAGTAGCCGCGACGCGTGACTACTCGGCTGAAGTGGTGCTTCACGGCGAGAACTTCAATGACACCATCGCGAAAGTGAGTGAAATCGTCGAGATGGAAGGGCGCATTTTTATCCCGCCGTATGACGATCCGAAAGTGATCGCCGGACAGGGCACCATTGGCCTGGAAATTCTCGAAGATTTGTATGATGTGGATAACGTGATTGTTCCCATCGGCGGTGGCGGATTAATTGCCGGGATTGCAACGGCCATTAAATCCATTAACCCGACCATTAATATTATTGGCGTACAGTCTGAAAATGTTCATGGGATGGCGGCATCATACCAGGCCGGAGAAATCACCAACCATCGCGTCACCGGTACATTAGCTGACGGTTGCGACGTATCTCGTCCGGGTAAATTAACCTTCGAAATCGTCCGCGAACTGGTTGATGACATTGTGCTGGTGAGCGAAGACGATATTCGCAACAGCATGATTGCGCTTATTCAGCGAAATAAAGTGGTGACGGAAGGTGCTGGCGCGCTGGCCTGCGCGGCATTATTAAGCGGCAAACTTGACCACTATATTCAGAGCCGAAAAACCGTCTGCATTATTTCCGGCGGCAATATCGATCTCTCCCGTGTTTCCCAAATTACCGGCTTCGTTGACGCATAAAGGTGACCTATGAGCAACACAGAAAGCATTATCGTTGGCCAGACAAAAACGTCCTCCTGGCGTAAGTCTGATACCACCTGGACGCTGGGCCTGTTCGGAACCGCCATTGGCGCAGGCGTGCTGTTCTTCCCTATTCGCGCAGGCTTTGGCGGGTTGATCCCCATCCTGCTGATGCTGGTCCTCGCGTTCCCGATTGCATTTTACTGTCACCGCGCGCTGGCGCGTCTGTGCCTGTCCGGCAGTAATGTCTCCGGCAACATTACCGAAACGGTGGAAGAGCACTTCGGCAAGACCGGTGGGGTGGTCATCACCTTCCTCTACTTCTTTGCCATTTGCCCACTGCTGTGGATTTACGGCGTGACCATTACCAACACCTTTATGACGTTCTGGGAAAACCAGCTCCAGCTGCCTGCGCTGAACCGTGGTGTAGTGGCGCTGTTCCTGCTGCTGCTGATGGCCTTTGTGATCTGGTTTGGTAAAGATCTGATGGTGAAGGTGATGAGCTTCCTGGTGTTCCCGTTCATCGCCAGCCTGGTGCTGATTTCCCTGTCGCTGATCCCATACTGGAACTCGGCGGTGATCGACCAGGTCAACCTGAGCGATATTTCCTTTACCGGTCATGACGGCATTCTGGTCACGGTGTGGCTGGGGATCTCCATCATGGTCTTCTCCTTCAACTTCTCGCCCATCGTCTCCTCATTTGTGGTCTCCAAGCGTGAAGAGTACGAGCCCGAGTTCGGTAAAGCGTTTACCGAGCAGAAATGTTCCAAAATCATCGGTCGCGCCAGCATGCTGATGGTCGCCGTAGTGATGTTCTTCGCCTTTAGCTGCCTGTTTACGCTCTCTCCGCAGAACATGGCGGATGCCAAAGCGCAGAACATTCCGGTGCTCTCTTATCTGGCGAACCACTTTGCCTCCATGTCGGGAACCAAATCGACGTTTGCCACGGTGCTGGAATACGGTGCGTCCATCATCGCGCTGGTCGCTATCTTTAAATCCTTCTTTGGGCACTATCTGGGCACCCTGGAAGGGCTGAACGGCCTGATCCTCAAGTTCGGTTATAAGGGGGATAAGAAGAAGGTTTCCGTTGGCAAGCTGAACACCATCAGCATGGTCTTCATCATGGGCTCCACCTGGGTTGTGGCCTATGCCAACCCGAACATTCTCGACCTTATCGAAGCCATGGGCGCACCGATCATCGCCTCTCTGCTGTGCCTGCTGCCGATGTACGCCATCCGCAAAGCGCCAGCCATGGCGAAATATAAGGGCAAACCCGAGAACATCTTCGTCACGGTTGTGGGCCTGCTGACCATTCTGAATATTGTTTACAAACTGTTCTAACCCATAGCTCAGGAAGAGCGGAGTCATATGATGATTGAGTTTCCGGTAGTACTGGTTATTAACTGCGGTTCGTCCTCTGTTAAGTTTTCGGTGCTCGACGCCAGCAGCTGTGAGGCCCTGATGACGGGCATTGCGGACGGTATCAACACCGAAAAGGCCTTTATTTCCGTGAACGGGGGTGAGCCAGTCAAACTGGCTCACCAGGACTACGAAGGGGCGCTGGCAGCCATCGCCCTGGAGCTGGAGAAGCGCAACCTGATGAGCAGCGTGGCCTTAATTGGCCACCGTATTGCGCACGGCGGCGACCTCTTCAGCGAGTCGACCCTGATTACGAAAGAGGTGATTGAGCAGATCCGTCAGGTTTCCCCGCTGGCACCGCTGCATAACTACGCCAACTTAAGCGGCGTGGAAGCCGCAGAGCGGTTGTTCCCGGGCGTGCAGCAGGTGGCGGTATTCGATACCAGCTTCCATCAGACGCTGCCGCCTCAGGCGTATCTGTACGGCTTGCCGTACCGCTATTTTGAAGCGCTGGGCGTACGGCGTTACGGTTTTCACGGCACTTCCCATCGTTACGTGGCCGGACAGGCGCATACGCTTCTCGGGCTGTCCCCCGACGACAGCGGGCTGGTGATTGCTCATCTTGGTAACGGGGCCTCCATCTGCGCGGTGCGCAACGGTGAGAGCGTCGATACCTCCATGGGCATGACGCCGCTGGAAGGGCTGGTGATGGGCACGCGCTGTGGCGACGTGGATTTTGGCGCGATGGCGTGGATTGCCCAGCAAACCGGCCAGTCATTTGATGATCTGGAGCGCGTGGTTAACAAAGAGTCAGGGTTGTTGGGGATATCCGGCATCTCCTCCGATTTACGCGCGCTGGAGAAAGCCTGGCACGAAGGCAATCAACGGGCGCAGCTGGCGATCCACACCTTTGTCCACCGGATTGCGCGGCATATCGCCGGTCACGCGGCATCGCTGCATCGTCTGGATGGCGTGATCTTTACCGGTGGTATTGGCGAAAACTCGAAACTGATCCGCGCGCTGGTGGCGGAGCATCTGAAGGTCTTCGGCATCCTCCTCGACGAGGCTAAAAATGCCCTGCCGGGCAGCGCGGGCGAGCGCGTCATCAGCACCGATTCCTCCCGCGTAGTCTGCGCGGTTGTCCCTACCAATGAAGAAAAAATGATCGCGCTGGACGCCCTCCGTCTTGGGAAGGTCACTCCGGCTGCGGCTTACGCCTGATATAGCGAGAAACACATGAACGTAACAATCGATACAGGCGTCGCGCCCTACAGCGACGCATGGGCTGGCTTTCGCGGTGAAGAATGGAAAAACGCCGTCAACGTGCGCGATTTTATTCAGCATAACTACACCCCTTATGAAGGCGACGAAGCTTTCCTCGCGCAGGCGACGCCAGCAACGACGGCGCTGTGGCAGAAGGTGATGGTCGGCATTCGTCAGGAGAATGCCACCCACGCCCCGGTAGATTTTGATACTAACATTGCCACCACCATTACCGCTCACGGGCCGGGTTATATCGATCAGGATCTGGAGACGATCGTCGGGCTGCAAACCGATAAACCGCTCAAGCGTGCCCTGCATCCGTATGGCGGGATCAACATGATCCGCAGCTCGTTTGAAGCCTATGGCCGCGAGATGGATCCGCAGTTTGAATACCTGTTTACCGACCTGCGTAAAACCCATAACCAGGGTGTGTTTGACGTCTACTCGCCGGAGATGATGCGCTGCCGTAAATCCGGCGTGCTGACCGGTCTGCCGGACGGTTACGGACGCGGGCGCATCATCGGTGACTACCGACGCGTGGCGCTGTACGGCATCACCTATCTGGTGCGCGAGCGTGAGCTGCAGTTTGCGGATCTCCAGCCGAAGCTGGAACGCGGTGACGATCTCGAAGCGACGATCCGCCTGCGTGAAGAGCTGGCGGAGCACAAGCGTGCTTTGCTCCAGATCCAGCAGATGGCGGCGAACTACGGCTTTGATATCTCGCGTCCGGCGATGAACGCGCAGGAAGCGGTGCAGTGGGTCTACTTTGCCTACCTGGCGGCGGTGAAATCCCAGAACGGCGGCGCGATGTCGCTGGGGCGCACGGCGTCGTTCCTTGATATCTACATTGAGCGCGACATGCAGGCCGGACGGCTAAATGAGGTGCAGGCGCAGGAGCTGATCGACCACTTCATCATGAAGATCCGCATGGTCCGCTTCCTGCGCACGCCGGAGTTCGACACGCTCTTCTCGGGCGATCCGATCTGGGCGACGGAAGTGATTGGCGGAATGGGGCTGGACGGCCGCACGCTGGTGACCAAAAACAGCTTCCGCTATTTGCACACCCTGCACACCATGGGGCCTGCGCCGGAGCCCAATCTGACGATCCTCTGGTCTGAACAGCTGCCGATTGCGTTTAAGAAATACGCCGCGCAGGTGTCGATTGTCACCTCCTCACTGCAGTACGAGAACGACGATCTGATGCGAGTCGACTTCAACAGCGACGACTACGCCATTGCCTGCTGCGTCAGCCCGATGGTGATCGGCAAGCAGATGCAGTTCTTTGGCGCCCGCGCCAACCTTGCGAAAACGCTGCTGTACGCCATCAACGGCGGAGTGGATGAGAAGCTGAAGATTCAGGTCGGCCCGAAAACCGCGCCATTGCTGGATGAGGTGCTGGATTACGACACCGTGATGGCCAGCCTCGATCACTTTATGGACTGGCTGGCGGTGCAGTACATCAGCGCGCTGAATCTCATTCACTATATGCACGATAAGTACAGCTACGAAGCCTCACTGATGGCGTTGCATGACCGTGACGTCTATCGCACCATGGCCTGCGGCATCGCCGGGCTGTCGGTCGCGGCGGACTCTCTCTCCGCGATTAAATACGCCACGGTGAAACCGGTGCGCGACCACACCGGTCTGGCGGTTGATTTCGTCATCGAAGGTGACTATCCGCAGTACGGCAACAACGACGACCGCGTGGACAGCATCGCCTGCGACCTGGTTGAGCGCTTTATGAAGAAAATTCAGGCGCTGCCGACCTATCGCAATGCGGTGCCGACCCAGTCTATTCTGACCATTACCTCCAACGTGGTTTACGGTCAGAAGACCGGGAATACGCCGGACGGTCGCCGCGGTGGCACGCCGTTTGCCCCTGGCGCGAACCCGATGCACGGCCGTGACAGAAAAGGGGCGGTGGCCTCGCTGACGTCGGTGGCCAAGCTGCCGTTCACCTATGCGAAGGACGGGATCTCCTACACCTTCTCTATCGTGCCGCAGGCGCTGGGCAAAGATGAGCTGGTGCGCAAAACCAACCTGGTGGGGCTGCTGGACGGGTACTTCCACCATGAAGCGGCCATTGAAGGCGGGCAGCACCTGAACGTCAACGTAATGAACCGGGAAATGCTGCTGGACGCCATTGCGCATCCGGAAAATTACCCGAATCTGACCATTCGTGTTTCAGGCTATGCCGTGCGCTTTAATGCCCTGACGCGCGAGCAGCAGCAGGATGTGATATCGAGGACGTTTACTCAATCTATCTAAAAGTGTGTTCACATGCCCCCTCAACGCAGGGGGCACTTTTTTGCCCGCTAAACATACAAAATTGTTTATATATTTACTCACACATATTCATCCGCTCTTGAAAAACAATGTTCCTGCTTTTCCCAATAACAAAATGTAAGGACAGTAAGATGATGAAAATGACCCGTATTGCTTTGATTGCAGCGTCGTTGGCGGTGTGCAGTTTTACCGCGCAGGCCGCGAACGTTGAGGCAGCCCCGTCTCCATCGCAGGATCCGCTGGTACAGCACCTGAAGCTCAGCAATGAGCAGATTAATAAGATTAAAGAGTTGCATCAGCAACTGGAGCAAAACGTCAGCAAGATCCCAATGACGGGCGTGAAGGACGGCGCGCTGATCGACATGTTCCAGGCGGGTAAATGGGACGAAAGCACGGTGAAAAGCCAGCTCTCTGCCTTCAGTAAGATTGAGCAGCAGGCGCGCTACTACCGAGTGAAATATTACTTTGACGTCAGCCAGGTGCTGACGCCGGAGCAGCGTAAGCAGGTCAAAACCGATATGGCTAACGCGCTGGCTGAGTGATTTCCTACCCGCGCACGGCGCGGGTTTTTATTTCTTGATCGTCGTCACTTTCAGAAAAGTTATGCATTTAAAGAATTAAAAAAAGAAATTTTTCCTCCAGTCTTTGAAAATCCCCATAAAACTTGTGACTTTTTTCTCCCTCGCTCCGGATATGATCTTCCCACACCAATAACAAGCACCTGCTGCCCTCTGACTCGCAATCGCTGGCGATCGGAATCTAATAAAAACAACTGTTTACCCTACAAAATAAGCGAGTACCCAATGGATACGGCAACAAACAGCAGTGTGATTGTGAATGATTCCCCTGCGGCAAGGCGGGCGGGAATGAGTGAAAGCGAGTGGCGAGAAGCGATTAAATTCGACAGCACCGACACGGGGTGGGTCATCATGAGTATCGGGATGGCCATCGGCGCGGGGATTGTTTTTCTCCCTGTGCAGGTTGGATTAATGGGATTGTGGGTCTTTTTGCTCTCGTCGATTATTGGTTATCCGGCCATGTATCTGTTCCAGCGTTTGTTTATTAATACGCTGGCGGAGTCTCCGGAATGCAAAGACTACCCAAGCGTAATTAGCGGTTACTTAGGTAAAAACTGGGGCATCCTATTAGGTGCGCTCTATTTCGTGATGCTGGTGATCTGGATGTTTGTTTATTCAACTGCCATCACCAACGACAGCGCATCGTATTTGCATACTTTCGGTGTGACCGACGGGTTGCTGTCTGACAATCCGTTCTACGGTTTATTCCTGATCTGCATTCTGGTCGCCATTTCTTCACGCGGTGAAAAGCTGCTGTTTAAGGTCTCCAGCCTGATGGTGCTGACCAAACTATTCGTGGTTGCCGCGCTGGGGCTGTCGATGATTGGCCTCTGGCATTTAGCCAATGTGGGCATGCTGCCACCGGTGGGTCTGCTGATTAAAAACGCCATTATTACGTTGCCCTTTACCTTAACCTCCATTCTGTTTATTCAGACTTTAAGCCCGATGGTTATCTCGTACCGCTCACGGGAAAAGTCCGTTGAAGTGGCGCGACACAAAGCATTGCGGGCAATGAATATCGCTTTTGGCGTACTGTTTGTGACGGTCTTCTTTTACGCTGTCTCTTTCACCCTGGCGATGGGACACGACGAAGCGGTCAAAGCCTACGAGCAGAATATCTCTGCCCTGGCGATCGCGGCGCAATTTATCAGCGGCGACGGTGCGGGCTGGGTCAAAATCGTCAGCGTAATTCTCAATATCTTTGCCGTGATGACGGCGTTCTTCGGCGTCTATCTGGGCTTTCGTGAGGCCACGCAGGGGATCGTCATGAACGTCCTGCGCCGCAAAATGCCAACAGAGAAAATCAATGAAAGCACCGTCCAGCGCGGCATCATGTTATTCGCCATTCTGCTGGCCTGGAGCGCGATTGTCTTAAACGCGCCGGTATTGAGCTTCACCTCCATTTGTAGCCCTATCTTCGGCATGGTGGGCTGCCTGATCCCTGCATGGCTGGTCTATAAAGTGCCAGCACTGCATAAATATAAAGGCGTGTCGCTGGTGATTATTGTTATCACCGGGCTGCTGCTTTGTGTTTCTCCTTTCCTCGCATTCTCCTGAGGGTAATTAAGGTCGTAACGATGTCTGAGCAAACTCATCCTTTATGGAATCAATTTATTCGCGTGGTGCAGGAAGAAGTTAAACCTGCACTGGGGTGCACCGAACCCGTTTCTCTGGCGCTGGCTTGTGCAATTGCCGCAGAGCATCTGTCAGGCGACGTAACACAGATTGAGGCTTGGGTATCGCCGAACCTGATGAAGAACGGGCTGGGCGTAACGGTGCCGGGTACCGGAATGGTCGGGTTGCCGATTGCGGCGGCGCTGGGCGCCATCGGTGGTAATGCGCAGGCGGGGCTGGAGGTACTGAAAGATGCCAGCGCGGATGCGCTGGTACGGGCTAAAGCGCTGCTGAATGCCGGTCAGGTGCAGGTGAAACTTCAGGTACCGTGCGAAGAGATTCTCTACTCACGAGCCTGTGTATACGCCGGTGATGCCTCGGCGATGGTGATTATCGCGGGCGGGCATACCCGTGTGGTGGAGGTGGTGTGTCAGGGCGAAACGCGCTTCAGGCTGGACGATCAACAGGCAGAGGCAGGGAGTGACCCCCTGGCGGTGCTGTCAACCACGACGCTTTCGCAGATCCTGGAGTTTGTCGAGCAGGTCCCGTTCGATGCGATCCGGTTTATCCTTGATGCCGGGCGTTTGAACGATGCGCTCTCACGTGAAGGGCTCAGCGGGCAATGGGGGTTGCACATTGGTGCGACGCTCGATAAACAGCGCACCCGCGGATGGATGGCACAGGATCTGGGTTCAGATATTGTTATCCGCACCAGCGCGGCCTCGGATGCCCGCATGGGCGGTGCGACACTGCCAGCGATGAGTAATTCCGGGTCAGGAAACCAGGGGATCACCGCGACTATGCCGGTTGTTGTTGTGGCTGAACACGTTCAGGCTGACGACGAGCGGCTGGCGCGGGCGCTGATGCTTTCACATCTGTCGGCCATTTATATCCACTACCAGCTTCCGCGCTTGTCCGCATTGTGTGCAGCAACGACGGCGGCAATGGGCGCAGCGGCAGGTATGGCGTGGCTGATGGACGGAAGCTACAAGACGGTTGCGATGGCAATCGGCAGTATGATCGGGGATGTCAGTGGGATGATCTGTGATGGCGCCTCCAATAGCTGCGCGATGAAAGTCTCCACCAGCGTCAACAGTGCCTGGAAAGCAGTCATGATGGCGCTGGACGATTCTGCCGTAACGGGCAATGAGGGGATTGTGGCGCACGATGTGGAACAGTCTATTTCCAACCTGTGCGCACTGGCGTGCCGCTCGATGCAGGCAACGGATCGGCAGATTATCGAGATTATGGCGAGTAAGGTGTAAAGAAAACCCCTCTCCCGTTTGGGAGAGGGGTAAGGTTAATTACACCGGTAAATCAATCAGTAGCGCCCGCAATGCCGTATCGGCCTCCAGGGTAATATTCGCTTCATCACGAATAAACGCCCCGTCACCACAGGTGAGCGCCTCTTTCTCTTCCGTATGCGTTACGGCATGCACCGTACCGTGGATGGACTGTAAATACGCACGCGGTCCATGAAGCTGGAAGCTCGCCTGTTCACCTTTCTTCAGTTCGATATGATGCAGCCATACCTGCTGACGTAGCTGCAGGCTGCCTTTGCTGCCATCAGGCGACGCAATCAGCTGCTGCTTATCGCCCGTTAAATCTACCTTTTGTACCAGCGGGTTTTCCCGCTCAGGGCAGGCGTCCAGCCACAACTGCATACGGGTCAGCGTTTTATCTTTGCTGAGGTTATGCTCGCTGTAACTGATGCCCGGCTGCGTGGAAATTAACAACGCTTCGCCAGCCTTTGCCTGGACATGATTGCCCTCGCTATCGCGGTATTCTGCCTCGCCTTCCAGGATCAGGTTCAGGATATCGACTTTCGGGTACGTACGCGGCTGGAAGGACGCGCCAGGGGCGAGCACTTCCTGGTTCAACACGCGTAATGAAGCGTAACCGAGGAGTTTAGGGTCAAAGTAGTGTCCAAAAGAAAAGGTGTAGCGGGCCTGCAGCCAGCCGAAATCGGCTTGTCCGCACTGTTTAGCTGTTCTTGTCGTAATCATAAACTTGACCTCTCTTTACACTAAAACAATGGTAAAGGTATGGACGCTGCATTGTTAGCCAGATATTCTGCCCGGTATGTTCAAATTTCCTGAATGAGAACGAGATGGCTAAAGAGAGAGCATTGACGCTTGAGGCGCTTCGCGTCATGGACGCGATTGACCGGCGCGGCAGTTTTGCGGCAGCCGCTGATGAACTGGGGCGCGTTCCGTCGGCGCTGAGTTACACCATGCAGAAGCTGGAAGAGGAGCTGGACGTGGTGCTGTTTGACCGCTCCGGTCATCGAACAAAATTCACCAACGTGGGCCGAATGCTGCTGGAGCGCGGTCGCGTGTTGCTGGAAGCGGCGGATAAGTTAACGACCGATGCCGAAGCGCTGGCGCGCGGTTGGGAAACCCATCTGACGTTAGTGACCGAAGCGCTGGTGCCTACTGAAGCGCTGTTCCCGCTGGTTGACCGTCTGGCTGATAAAGCGAACACGCAGCTGTCGATCATTACCGAAGTGCTGGCAGGCGCGTGGGAGCGCCTGGAGACGGGCAGGGCGGATATCGTTATTGCGCCGGATATGCACTTCCGCTCGTCGTCGGAAATCAACTCGCGCAAGCTCTACAGCGTGATGAACGTTTACGTTGCCGCACCCAATCACCCGATTCACCAGGAGCCAGAGCCGCTCTCTGAGGTGACGCGCGTGAAGTATCGCGGCGTGGCGGTCGCTGATACCGCGCGTGAACGTCCGGTGCTGACGGTGCAGTTGCTGGATAAACAGCCTCGTCTGACGGTCACTTCACTGGAAGACAAACGACAGGCGCTGCTGGCCGGGCTTGGCGTGGCAACCATGCCGTATCCGTTTGTGGAAAAAGATATTGCGGAAGGGCGTCTGCGCGTTGTGAGCCCGGAGTACACCAGCGAAGTGGACATTATTATGGCCTGGCGCCGCGACAGCATGGGCGAAGCCAAATCGTGGTGCCTGCGCGAAATACCCAAACTCTTTGCGCATCACAACAAATAAGCGTGCAGGCCCGGTAAGCGTAAGCGCCACCGGGCAATAATTTACGCAGCGATCTTAGGATCCGGACCAAAGCGGTTTTCGCCCGGCGTACCAGACTGGCAGTTGAAGATCAAAATCACAATCCATCCCACGATCGGGATCAGCAGCAGCAACAGCCACCACGCCGAACGATCGGTATCGTGGAGGCGTCGAAACTGCACGGCCCAGGAAGGCAACAGAATAAATAAGCCGTAAATTGAGGTGAGAACGCCTTCCCCGCTCGCCCACTCCCAGCCCAGAATTTTATCCACGATGCTTAGCACCAGCGCGAAGATGAAGTTCACCAGAATGAACATCCAGTACTCTTTGCGGCGGGCGCGGCCACCAAATCCAATATAGTTGCGCAGTACGTTTAAATACCAGTCCATTTTTCCTTGCCTCAATAATCGGTCAATCACTTGTTTTTTAAGCGATCGAGATAAGGATAGATGGAGATTGTGAATTAAAAAAGGGCATCTGGTGATGCCCTTGATATTTATCCAAAACGCACGTCGCGACCGTGCGGCTCATCCAGATCCTGCCACGGGCCGATGGAGATAATGCCCGTCGGATTAATGGTCTTGTGGCTGCGGAAATAGTGGGTGCGGATATGGTCGAAGTCGACCGTTTCGGCAATGCCCGGCATCTGGTAGATGTCGCGCAGGAAACCATACAGGTTCAGATAGTCACTGATACGATGCTTGTCGCACTTAAAGTGAGTGACATAGACCGGATCAAAGCGCACCAGCGTGGTCCACAGACGAATATCGGCTTCCGTCAGGCGGTCGCCTGTCAGATAGCGATGCTGGCCGAGGATCTGCTCCAGACGCTCCAGCGATTCAAACACTTTCCCGACCGCGTCGTCATAGGCTTCCTGACTGGTCGCAAACCCGGCTTTATAGACACCGTTGTTGACGTTGTCGTAGATCCAGCTGTTCAGCTCGTCAATTTTATCGCGCAGCTCAACCGGGTAGTAGTCCCCGGCGCGGGCGCCGTGTGCATCAAACGCGGTATTGAACATGCGGATGATTTCCGCAGATTCGTTGCTGACAATCGTCTGGTTTTTCTTGTCCCACAGTACCGGGACAGTAACGCGTCCGGTGTAGTGCGGATCGGCGCGCAAATAAAGCTGGTAGAGGAAATCGTGGTGGTAAAGATCGTCGCCGGTCGCGGCGGGGAAATCACTGTCAAACGTCCAGCCGTTTTCCAGCATCAGCGGGTTGACCACCGAAACCGGAATGAGGGATTCAAGGCCTTTAAGTTTGCGCACAATCAGCGTGCGGTGTGCCCACGGGCAGGCCAGAGAAACATAAAGATGATAACGATCTTTCTCGGCCGCGAAGCCGCCTTCACCGCTCGGGCCAGGTGCGCCATCGGCGGTCAGCCAGTTACGGAAGGCCGAAACAGAGCGCTTAAAGCGTCCTCCGGTGGATTTTGTGTCATACCAGACATCCTGCCAGACGCCGTCTACGAGTTGTCCCATTTTTTCTCCTCCGTCAGATAGCAAAAGCGAGGAGATGTCTCCTCGCTTTGTGTTTATTCAGTATAGCGTGCTTACCACTTCTTATTCAGAAGGCGGTCGATGCTGTATGCGCCCGGGCCAGTGACTGCCAGCAGCAGGAAGCCACCCGCGATGGTCAGGTTTTTCATGAACATCAGAGAGTTCACGCCTTCCGCAAAGTTGCTGTGGAAGATGAACGCTGTCAGCACGGTAAAGCCCGCGGTAAACAGCGCGGTGGTACGGGTCAGGAAACCGAACAGAACCGCCAGGCCGCCGCCGAACTCAAGCAGAATGGTCAGAGGCAGCAGGAACCCCGGCACGCCCATGGCTTCCATGTACTGCTGGGTACCCGCATAACCGGTGATTTTTCCCCAACCCGCTACGATAAACAGGATTGGCATCAGAATACGCGCTACCAGTACACCAACATCTTCTAATTTTTTCATTTTACTCTCCAGGAAACCACATCAGCGGCTGAACTTTATTTGTGTGCAATTCCGGGTAGATACCGCGGCTTTGCTGTCGATGGAGAGGATAATAAACGGGGCGGGTGACAATTGTTAGCAAGGAAAACTGTCAATCTTCTTCAAAGATATTGAGTAAAAACAGGTGCGCGCTGGTGCCCTCACCCCAACCCTCTCCCACGGGGAGAGGGCGCAAAAACAAAAAACGGTAACCTGAGTTACCGTTTTGCTTTTACCTCGAAGCCGCCACCCGGCGAGAAGGCTACCTCAACTGCTGCTGACGCAACGTCGCTTTCACCAAACGCCAGGCGCTCCAGGCACCAAAACCGCGGCGTGCCCAGCGGATGAGCATATTTGGATGACGAACCGTCCAGATAGCCATTACGCTACTGCCGACCAGCGCCCATGAACGCAGGCTCAGAAAGGTATTCCAGCCACGGTCAAACCGCCGCGTCGCGTCAATCCAGTCGCGACGGCTGGCAGAAAGATCCAGCCGTTGCTGCTGGATCTGACTTAACAGGTAGGCTTTGCGCTTCTGACGTTCGGCTTTATCGCTCACGGCTTGTCATCCTCCAGCAGGGCGCGATCGTTAGCCAGCTCCTGACGCGTATGGCGCAGGAAAGTGGACTTGCGTGCTTTGCGCAGCGTCCAGATGCCGCCAATCAACGCGGCGACCAGCAAAACGACGGTGGTGGCAATCATCGCGTTGAGTCGATACTGCGGATCAATGGCCCAGATGATTAACACCATCAGGCTCATCAGACCAAATGCGGCGAAGAGCATGGTCAGGCCGAGCATCAGCAGCATCTGGAAGAGATTTGCTTTCTCCTCTTCCAGCTCGACCACTGCAAGCCGGACGCGCGTTTCGGCAATCCCGACCAGCGTGGTTAAAATACGCTGGCCGATGCCGAGGACGTTGTTAGCAGGCCCTTGTGCGTGACGAGGATCTTCCATATCAACGACGCGTCAGAAGAACACCCAGTACCACACCGACGGCGGCACCAATACCTACCCCCGTCCATGGATTATCGCGCACATATTCGTCCGCGCGAGCCGCCGCTTCACGGGTCTGTTTTGCCAGTGCATCACCGGTTTCACCCAGGCGGTAGCGGCTCTCTTTCAGCGCCTGCTCCGCTTTGCTACGCAGCTTGCTCACTTCTTCTTTCGACTTGTCGGCGGAAGAGTTCAACACCTCTTCAAGGGTATCGGCCAGGGATTTCAGTTCAGCGCGCAGATGTTCAGACGTCGTATCTTTTGACATGATTCTCTCCTGTTGAGATTTCCGTTAACTCAATAATCGCGAGCTTCCAGCGCTTTCAGGTCGTCCTGCGCTTCTTTCAACTTCTTCTCGCGCTTAGCAATTTTTTCCGCATCCCCTTTCTCTTTCGCTTCCTGCAGGTCTTGACGGCGCTCGGCTATCTCGTCCTTCTGTTCAGCGATTTTTTTCTGATGATCGGCACGTAGCTTGCTGTCTGTACAGTTTGCTTTCACTTCGCTCAGCGCTTTTTTAAGACCATCAACACGGTGCTGATTGTTATGCTTTTCGGCATAACCGATCTCACGCTGAATATCCTGTTCTTTCTCCTGACAGAGAGAGTTGGCGAAGGTCGCTGTGCTTAAAGAAAAAAGGGCCAGAGCCAGAGTCATGCGGAATTTCATTATCGAAACCTTCCATTGTGTTGCGGCGTAAGCCGCTTTCCAGAATGATGCGGAGTACATTCGAGGGGTGCTCCGCGTACTTAAGCATAGTAAGTAAACGGGGGATTCACCAAAGTGAGTGAAAAGATTCGGAATCCTGGTAATTATCCAAACCGATGCGACGTATCGCGAATCAATGACAGCCACGCCGCTGGCTGGTTGTCATCTTCCTGCTGGGCAATGATATACCCACGCGGCAGCGTACGGTCAAGAACCGCTTTCGCCGCGGCGCTCTGCGTGCGGGAGTCAAACTTGATCAGTAGCACATCGTCTTTCGGCGTAATGCTTTTAAAGCGGATCCCGTTCGCGTCCAGATGATGCCAGACAGAGAAACCGTCGGGCACGCTGGCGCCCTGATTAACCGGACGAATGGCCAGCGTAGATTCCTCATGTGAAAGCGCGCTCCAGGCCAGCAGAAGGGCGCAGAGGAACATCAGTACAATGAATGCACAGGCAGAACGGCGCAGGGCGAGGGGAGAGATAACCATCGTTAACCTCGCGCTCCGTACTTTTTCTTCCACAGAACGACCAGCGAGCCAATCAGGCCGAAGACCAGCAGAACCACTGGAAGCAGCATCAGACAAGACATCAGCTGATCTTCATATTTCATGAAGACCGGCGTTTTACCCAGCGCATAGCCCAGCGTCGTCAGGATCAGCACCCACAGCAGGCCGCTCATCCAGTTAAAGAACTGGAAGCGCGTGCTGCTCAACCCGGACAGCCCGGCAATGGTGGGCAGCAGGGTGCGCACAAAGGCAATAAAGCGGCCCATCAGCAGTGCGGAAAGCCCGTGCTTATGGAAAAGGTGATGCGCCCGCTGGTGGTAATGCGCCGGCAGATGAGAAAGCCAGTTCTGTACGATCCGGGTATTGCCCAGCCACCTTCCCTGGATATAACTTACCCAGCAGCCGAGGCTGGCCGCGATGGTCAGTAATAAAACGGTTTGCGGGAATGCCATTGCCCCTTTGGCACACAGCACACCGACAAGCACCAGCAAACTGTCACCCGGTAAGAAGGCCGCAGGCAGCAAACCATTCTCCAGGAACAGGATCATAAATAAGACAAAATAGAGCATGCCAATCATGGAAGGGTTGGCCAGCGTTTCAAAATCCTGCGCCCAGAGGGCTTGCAGTAGTTGAGTCAAAAGTTCCATTCAGTGTTCCTGGAAATCGGTTAACGTCACGCCTGTTAGCCGGGACAAACAGTACGGCGACATTGTTGTGATTTCATTATGGTCGCTCGCGGACACATTGCGGTGTGGCCAACACTGTTCCCTGTTAATTGGCTGGTTAGCAAGCACTAACTTACAAAATAACGAAGTGAATCCAATTGTAACAAAGCCCAACGTTCTGCGTCACAGAATTTGCAGGGTGAGGTGATTTTGGCGTAAGCCCTGGAAGTGAGCGAGGGGATTTACAAAGGCTGACACTATATATGTTTTGCTTACCCACTTAAGCCGGAAGGCGCAGCGAAGCGCCTGCCAGCAGAAAGGTCATCTATTTTGCGGCACTGGGTGCCGTATCAAGATGAACCACTGGATTATCAGCAAAAAGATAGCGGTCTGCATTAAATTCGAAGTCGTCGCTGGTTTCATTGAACAGCATCTGCTTGGTGTTTTCCAGATGTTGCCACATCGCCAGTTTTGCCGCGTGAGGATCTTTACGAATCAGCGCTTTAAGGATTTGATCATGATCGTCACACCAGTTGTCGACGGTGCGGGAATCGATATGATCGTGCAGTTTTTTCCAGTAAGGGTTGTGAACGCGCTGAGTCCACATTTTCTCAACGATTGCCGCCAGCGCCGTATTCTGGGTTGCCAGCGCAACCTGGACGTGAAACTGCAGGTCCCACTCAGAATCCCGGAAACATTTTTCTTTGCGGGCGTTCTCCTGGATTTCCATTAACTTCATGATGTCCTGCTTGGTCACCTGCGTCGCGGCAAATTCGGCAATATTGCTTTCGATTAACTGGCGAGCCTGGAGCAGCTCAAACGGACCATAGCTGGCGAATTCCAGACTTTCATCCGTTACCGGAGAGTGTTTAGGCTGATTGGAAATCACATGAATACCGGAGCCTTTGCGGACCTCAACATAGCCTTCCACTTCCAGCATGATAATGGCTTCACGCACGACGGTACGGCTCACGCTTTTTTCATCGGCAATGAAACGCTCGGCGGGAAGTTTATCACCGACAAGATAGACGCCTTGCTCGATGCGATCTTTCAGCTCCGCAGCAAGTTGTTGATATAAACGACGTGGTTCGGTGATGTCCATATGCGCTCCAGGCAGGGTACGGCAGATGATTTGTTATACCACTTCTGCGTGCCACTCTCCAGATTTTGACATGAAAAAAGCCGCTACGGAGCGGCCTTTAAATGCCGGGTAAGGCGAAGCCGCCACCCGGCACGGCGATGCTAACTCTGCGTGGCCGGTTTCCCGAGCGTCTCTTTCTGCAGCTCCTCGGCGGATTTGTTTTTCAGTACCGTCCAGATCACTACCGCACCCATCAGGTCGAAGACGGCCAGCACGGCGAACAGCGGGCTAAAGCCGATGGTGTCTGCCAGGGCACCCACTACCAGCGCAAACAGCGTACTTGCAGTCCATGCCGCCATCCCGGTCAGGCCGTTAGCGGTGGCGACTTCATTACGGCCGAAGACGTCAGACGAGAGCGTAATCAGCGCGCCGGAAAGTGACTGGTGAGCAAAACCGCCAACGCACAGCAGCGCGATAGCCACGTAAGGGCTGGTGAACAGGCCAATCATCCCCGGTCCAATCATCAGCAGCGCGCCCATGGTCACGACCATTTTACGGGAGACAATCAGGTTCACACCAAACCAGCGCTGGAACAGCGGAGGAAGATAGCCACCCACGATACAGCCCAGATCGGCGAACAGCATCGGCATCCAGGCGAACATCGCGATCTCTTTCAGGTTAAAGCCGTAGACCTTAAACATGAACAGCGGGATCCACGCGTTGAACGTCCCCCAGGCAGGCTCAGCGAGGAAGCGCGGCAGGGCAATACCCCAGAACTGACGGGTGCCCAGGATCTGCCAGACGGACAGTTTCTTGCCGTTGTTGACCTGATGCTGCGCTTCCTGACCGCCAATAATGTATTCGCGTTCTTCTTCGGAGAGTTTTTTCTGGTCGCGCGGATGCTTGTAGAAAATCAGCCACGCCATTGCCCATGCGAAGCTCAGCACGCCTGAGATAATGAACGCCAGCTGCCAGCTGTGCATCACGATAGCCCACACCACCAGCGGCGGTGCAATCATCGCGCCAATCGACGACCCCACGTTGAAGTATCCGACAGCAATGGAACGCTCTTTCGCCGGGAACCATTCGGAGCTGGCTTTCAGCCCTGCCGGGATCATCGCCGCTTCGGCGGCACCTACTGCACCACGCGCCAGCGCGAGCCCGCCCCAGCTGCCTGCCAGCGCCGTTGCGCCACAGAAAATGGCCCAGGTGACGGCGAAGAAGGCATAGCCGATTTTGGTGCCTAAAATATCCAGAACATAGCCAGCAACCGGCTGCATAATGGTATAAGCCGCGGAGTAGGCCGCAATGATGTAGGAATATTGCTGGGTTGAAATGTGCAGCTCTTCCATTAGCGTAGGCGCCGCCGCCGCTATGGTGTTACGCGTCAGGTAGCCCAGCACGGTGCCCAGCGTCACCAGTGCGATCATATACCAACGTAACCCTTTAATTTTACGCATCTAAAACCTCATCGTTATGTTATTTCCGTGCCAGAGCACGGCAACCTCTCAACCGTTTCCGGGAGCAGCTGTGTAACGGGAGGGGCGTAGCCGGAAGGTGTTTCCGGAACGGCCCGAACTTTGCCATCAGTAAGCGTCTTTCAGTCGGTATCCGTACCGTTAAATCCGATGTTTCACACCGGCAATGCATTCCGTCGGCTTATGGTTTGCGACGGCGAAAAGATAACTTGTCATACAACTTTAAAAGGTGAGTGACATCACAAATGTATGATTATTTGTGTGGGCATCCGCGCTTTGCAGATGAAGCCAGTACTGGCGCGGGGTGGAGAAGAGTTTACGTCATTCAGGGGGATTTATTTGTTGGCGTTTATTGATCTTACTCACGAAAAAAACGTCTGCCGATGGAAATTGGTGTGATAACTTTGCAGCATATGAACATACGCTTTCTGACGCTCCCGTAATGAGGATGACGATAATGACGCCGTTTATGACCGACGATTTTCTGCTAGATACCGAATTTGCTCGCCGTCTGTACCATGACTATGCCAAAGACCAGCCGATTTTCGACTACCACTGCCACTTGCCGCCGCAGCAGGTTGCCGAAAATTACCGTTTCAAAAACCTGTATGACATCTGGCTGAAGGGTGACCACTATAAATGGCGTGCGATGCGCACCAACGGTGTGGCTGAGCGCCTGTGTACCGGCGACGCCAGCGACCGCGAGAAGTTTGACGCCTGGGCCGCGACCGTTCCACACACGATCGGCAACCCGCTCTTTCACTGGACCCATCTGGAACTGCGCCGTCCGTTTGGCATCACCGGAAAACTGCTTTCACCTGCCACTGCGGATGAAATCTGGGACCAGTGCAACGAACTGCTGGCGCAGGATAACTTCTCCGCACGCGGTATCATGAAGCAGATGAACGTGAAGATGGTGGGTACCACCGACGATCCCATTGACTCCCTGGAACATCACGCTGTCGTGGCGAAAGATACCTCTTTCGATATTAAAGTGTTGCCAAGCTGGCGCCCGGACAAAGCTTTCAACATCGAACAGGCCACCTTCAACGATTACATGGCGAAGCTGGCCGAGGTGTCCGATACCGATATCCGCCGTTTCGCCGATCTGCAAACCGCGCTGACCAAACGTCTGGATCACTTTGCGGCACATGGCTGTAAAGTCTCTGACCATGCGCTGGACGTGGTGCTGTTTGCGGACGCCAGCGAAGCCGAGCTGGACAGCATTCTGGCGCGTCGTCTCTCGGGTGAAACGCTTAACGAGCACGACGTGGCGCAGTTTAAAACGGCGGTGCTGGTGTTCCTCGGTGCGGAATACGCCCGTCGCGGCTGGGTACAGCAGTACCACATCGGCGCGCTGCGCAACAACAACCAGCGTCAGTTCAAACTGCTCGGTGCTGACGTGGGCTTCGACTCCATCAACGATCGCCCGCTGGCGGAAGAGTTATCTAAACTGCTGAGCAAACAGAACGAACAAAACCTGCTGCCCAAAACCATCCTGTACTGCCTGAACCCGCGCGATAACGAAGTGCTGGGCACCATGATTGGCAACTTCCAGGGCGAAGGGATGCCGGGCAAGATGCAGTTCGGTTCCGGCTGGTGGTTCAACGACCAGAAAGATGGCATGGAGCGTCAGATGACGCAGCTGGCACAACTTGGCCTGCTGAGCCGCTTTGTCGGCATGCTGACTGACAGCCGCAGCTTCCTGTCCTATACGCGCCATGAATATTTCCGCCGCATTTTGTGCCAGATGATTGGCCGTTGGGTTCACGCAGGCGAAGCGCCAGCCGATATCCAGCTGCTGGGCGACATGGTGAAAAACATCTGCTTTAACAATGCGCGTGACTACTTCGCCATTGAACTGAACTAAGGCCGTCTGAGGTTGATATGCAATACATCAAAATCCATTCGCTGGATAACGTTGCCGTCGCGCTGGCAGATTTAACCGAAGGGACGGAAGTGACCTTCAACAACCAGTCGGTGACGTTACGCCAGGCCGTTGGGCGTGGACACAAGTTTGCCCTGATCCCCATTGCGAAAGGGGAGAACGTGGTGAAGTACGGCTTGCCCATCGGTCATGCACTGGCGGATATTGCGCCGGGTGAATATATTCATTCCCACAACACCCGCACAAATCTGAGCGATCTTGACGAGTACAGCTATCAACCTGATTTCCAGTCGGAAGAAGAGCAGGCGGCGGATCGGGACGTGCAGATCTACCGTCGTGCGAACGGTGAGGTGGGGATCCGCAACGAGCTGTGGATCCTTCCAACCGTCGGCTGCGTGAACGGCATCGCACGCCAGATCCAGACGCGTTTTCTGAAAGAGACACACGATGCCGAGGGTACCGACGGCGTACATCTCTTCAGCCATACCTACGGCTGTTCGCAGCTCGGCGACGACCATATCAACACCCGCACTATGCTGCAAAACATGGTGCGCCACCCTAACGCGGGAGCGGTGCTGGTGATTGGCCTCGGCTGTGAAAACAACCAGGTCGATGCCTTCCGCGACACGCTGGGCGAATTTGACCCGGCGCGCGTTCATTTTATGGTATGTCAGCACCAGGATGACGAAGTGGAGGCGGGCGTGGAACATCTGCACCAGCTGTACGAGGTGATGCGTCACGATAAACGCCAGCCGGGCAAGCTAAGCGAGCTGAAGTTTGGTCTGGAGTGCGGCGGGTCCGATGGCCTGTCCGGCATCACGGCGAACCCGATGCTGGGCCGCTTCTCGGATTACGTGATCGCTAACGGCGGCACAACGGTGCTGACCGAGGTGCCGGAAATGTTCGGCGCAGAGCGCATTCTGATGAGCCACTGCCGCGACGAAGAGACGTTTGAGAAGACCGTCACCATGGTGAACGACTTCAAACAGTACTTCATCGCCCATAATCAGCCGATTTATGAGAACCCGTCGCCGGGTAACAAAGCGGGCGGGATCACGACGCTTGAAGAGAAATCCCTCGGTTGTACCCAGAAAGCGGGGGCAAGCCAGGTCGTGGACGTCCTGCGTTACGGCGAGCGCCTGAAAACCCACGGTCTGAACCTGCTGAGCGCACCGGGTAACGATGCGGTCGCCACCAGCGCGCTGGCGGGGGCTGGCTGCCACATGGTGCTGTTCAGTACCGGTCGCGGCACGCCGTACGGTGGCTTTGTGCCGACGGTCAAAATCGCGACCAACAGCGAGCTGGCGGCGAAGAAAAAGCACTGGATTGATTTCGACGCAGGCCAGCTGATTCACGGCAAAGCGATGCCGCAGCTGCTGACGGAGTTCGTGGACGCCATCGTGGCGTTTGCCAGCGGCAGACAGACCTGCAATGAGAAGAACGATTTTCGCGAGCTGGCGATCTTTAAGAGTGGTGTGACGCTTTAGGTTGAGTGCGGGCTGGTGCCCTCACCCCGGCCCTCTCCCACGGGGAGAGGGTGAAAACATTAAAAGCGGCAACCAGAGGTTGCCGCTTTGCTGTTAACCTCGCAGAGCGTTCTTCGCTAAACGCGCGTCTTCCGCCTGACAGGCCGCTGCGGTGAACAGCACATCGGTTGAGGAGTTCAGCGCCGTTTCGCAGGAGTCCTGCAATACGCCGATGATAAAGCCGACGGCCACAACCTGCATGGCGATCTCGTTCGGGATACCGAACATGTTACATGCCAGTGGGATCAGCAGCAGCGAGCCACCCGCCACGCCGGACGCGCCACAGGCACACAGAGAAGCCACCACGCTCAGCAGCAGCGCCGTTGGTAGATCGACCGGAACACCTAAGGTATGTACCGCTGCCAGGGTCAGCACGGTGATGGTGATTGCCGCGCCCGCCATGTTCACGGTCGCACCCAGCGGGATCGACACGGAATAGGTATCGCGGTCCAGATTCAGCTTCTCCGCCAGCGCCATGTTAACCGGGATATTTGCCGCAGAGCTGCGGGTGAAGAAGGCATACACCCCGCTCTCACGCAGGCAGGTTAGCACCAGTGGATACGGGTTGCGGCGGATCTGCCAGAACACCAGCAGCGGGTTGATCACCAGCGCCACCAGCAGCATACAGCCGACCAGAACAACCAGCAGCTGCGCGTAGCCCCACAGCGCGTCGAAACCGGTGGTGGCCAGCGTGGAGGAGACCAGCCCGAAAATACCGATTGGCGCAAAACGAATCACCAGTTTCACCATAAAGGTGACGGCATTCGATATATCGTTGACCAGATTTTTCGTGGTCTCGTTGCCGTGACGCAGCGCGAAGCCCAGACCAATCGCCCAGACCAGGATGCCGATGTAGTTCGCGTTCATCAGCGCCGTGATGGGGTTGGATACCATGCTCATCAGCAGACCGCGCAGCACTTCCACAATGCCGGACGGCGGTGTGATGTCACCGGCCGCGCTGGTCAGGTGCAGCGTAGACGGGAACAGGAAGCTAAATACCACGGCCGTTAAGGCAGCGGAGAAGGTTCCCAGAAGATACAGGAACAGAATAGGGCGAATGTTGGTTTTTTGTCCGTGCTGGTGGTTGGCAATGGAGGCCATGACCAGCATCAGAACCAGAACCGGTGCGACGGCCTTCAGGGCGCCAACAAAGAGGGTGCCGAGAAGCCCGGTGGCTTCTGCAGCGGGTTTTGACACCATTGCCAGCAGAATGCCCAGTACCAACCCGACGAGAATTTGTTTAACGAGGCTGCCCTGCGCCAGGCGCGCGAACAGACCGCTTGATTGTGTGCTCATACGTTATTCCTGAGTGAAATTGCGTTCCATCCTGTATGTGCTCTAAGTCACATTTATGTCCGGATGTAAGTATTTGTTTGCCTGGTTGAGTATCAGGGAAAGCAGGGCAAGGCGGAAGAGTAAAATGCTGGATTTTACGTGTTGCGTCATGTTTTTTAACTATTGGTTAACGGAAGTGCCGGGTGGCGCTGCGCTTACCCGGCAAAACGCACTAAACCTGCTGCTTCTTATCGTGCTGGCGGTTAACCCAGGTATTGATAATCAGCGTCACGATCAGAATGCCGAACACCACGCCGAGCGAGATAGCGATCGGGATATGGTAGAAATCGACGATCAGCATCTTGATACCGATGAACACGAGGATCACCGACAGGCCATACTTCAGCATCGAAAAGCGCTCTGCGGCACCTGCCAGCAGGAAGTACATGGCGCGCAGGCCAAGGATCGCGAACAGGTTAGAGGTCAGGACGATGAACGGATCTGTCGTCACCGCAAAGATGGCCGGAATGCTGTCTACGGCGAAAATCACGTCGCTCAGCTCAACCAGAATCAGCACCAGCAGTAGCGGAGTCGCAAACAGCAGACCGTTCTTGCGCACGAAGAAGTGCTCGCTCTCGATCTTATCCGTCATGCGCAGGTGGCTGCGGAACCACTTCACCAGAGGGCGATCGCCAATCGCGGAGCCGTCTTCTTTCGCCAGCGCCATTTTGACCCCGGTGAACAGCAGGAACGCGCCGAAGACGTACAGCAGCCATTCGAACTGGGTAATTAGCCAGCTACCGGCGAAGATCATGATCGTACGCAGGATAATCGCACCCAGCACGCCATAGACCAGCACACGGCGCTGCAGCGACGCAGGCACGGCAAAGTAACTGAACAGCATCAGCCAGACGAAGACGTTATCGACCGCGAGGGCTTTTTCAATCAGATAGCCGGTGAGGAAGGCGAGCGCCTGAGGATCGGCCACCGCACGGCCTTCGGTTGAGGCCAGGTACCACCAGAAGGCAGCACAGAAGAGCAGAGAGAGGGTGACCCATACCAGGGACCAGACGGCGGCCTGCTTTATGGACATGCCATGCTCACCGCGACGCCCCTGCAAAAAGAGGTCGATCGCCAGCATGATGAGCACGACAACCGCGAATCCGCCCCACAACATTGGAGTGCCGACAGAATGCATACTATTTTCCTTACACATAAAAAACAAAAACGGCTATGGTCAGAAGACGATAGCCGTTAGCTTTTTATGCATAGACCTCGCCTTCCGGCAAGGTCTCACTTACAACCACGAAGGTTGCCCGGCGACCGGATGCGATTTTGCACGCATCGTAATGACGATCCACCGGCGAAGAAGTTACTCCCCTTTGCAGGTAACAAAATATGTCAGACCATCGGTTTCGTCAATGGTCTGCGCCTTTTCATTACACAGCTTTACGCGATAGCTTCTGCGCCCACGCCGTCTGCAGGGAACACCACGCCGGTCTGACGGCGGATCTCCGTTTGCAGCTTCGCCGTGGTGCGGCTCACCGCGAGGCCCGGGTGATTCACTTCGTTGTCTTCCACGAGACGGGCGAAGACCTCTGCCTCATAGAGCATAGTGTTAATATGCTGAGGCTGCGTCAGCTCCTGCGCTTTACCGCCGCGCGGCACAAAGCTCACTTTCTGACACTCGGAGATCTTCTCAATCACCAGCGACCCGGCTTCGCCCTGAATTTCGCTCGGCAGCACAGAATCACTGACTTTAGAGTGCTGCAGCGTGACGCTGAAATCGCCGTAATCCAGCACCACGACGCCGTGCGCATCCACACCGCTTTCCAGCAGGCTGGCCGTGGCCGTGACGCCGTGCGGCTCGCCCCACAGCGCGATTGCAGAGGCCAGGCAGTAAAAACCGATATCCATAATCGAGCCGTTAGAGAAGGCCGGGTTAAAGGTATTGGGGTTCTCGCCGTCCAGATAACGCTGATAGCGCGACGAGTACTGGCAATAGTTGATGAAGGCTTTACGCACTTTGCCTATTTTCGGCAGCGACTGCTGCAATAGCAGGAAATTCGGCAGGCTGGCCGTTTTGAACGCTTCGAACAGCACCACCTGGTTTTCGCGGGCAAGCGCGATGGCTGCTTCCACTTCCTGGATATTCGACGCCAGCGGCTTCTCGCAAATCACATGCTTTTTATGGCTGAGAAACAGCTTCGTTTGGGGGAAGTGCAGGGAATTCGGGCTGGCGATATACACCGCGTCTATGGCGTCGCTTTGCGCCATCTCGTCGAGAGAGGTGAAGAGATGCTCGACGAGGTAATCATTCGCAAAACTCTGCGCCTGCTCAAGGCTGCGGGAATAGACTGCGGTGAGTTTAAGTTTGCCGGTTTCGTGGGCGGCGTCGACGAACTGGCGCGTGATCCAGTTCGTTCCAATGACTGCGAAACGTATCATAAACGTTTACGTACTCCGTAGCGGGGAACCTTTAACCACTGTAGCACGTCATCATGACAATTCGCGTGCGTTACTGCGCATTACTCTTTAACGATAAATGCGTCAGCCACAGCCGGGTATCAAACTCCAGCTGGTGGTACTGCGGCTCCATGTGGCAGCACAGGGAATAGAACGCTTTGTCGTGCTCTTTCTCTTTCAGGTGCGCCAGCTCATGGACCACGATCATCCGCAGAAAGGCTTCCGGTGCGTTACGGAAAACCGTCGCCACGCGGATCTCGGCTTTGGCTTTCAGCTTGCCGCCCTGCACGCGGGAGATAGCGGTGTGCAGGCCGAGCGCGTTTTTCAGAACGTGGATTTTGTTGTCGTACATCACCTTGTTGATCGGCGGCGCGCTCTTCAGATACCGGCTTTTTAGATCCTGCGTATACCCCCAGAGGGCTTTATCGGTCGTGAAATCGTGCGTACCGGGGTAGCGTTTTTCCAGCACCGCGCCCAGCTTCTGCTCGGCAATCAGGCTGCGAACCTGAGAAAGTAAATGCTCCGGGTAGCCCTGGAGATAAGTAAGTTGGTTCATCAACGCCCCAAATCGACAATAAAACGGGTATACTCACGCACCCTTTTCAGGGATACGCCAAATTTTACCATTCAGGAGGGCCGATGAGCCACTTAGACAACGGTTTCCGTTCACTCAACCTTAAACGTTTCCCGGAAACGGACGACGTTAACCCGCTTCAGGCGTGGGAAGCGGCGGATGAGTATCTGCTGCAGCAGTTGGATGATACCGAAATCCTCGGGCCGGTTCTGATCCTGAATGATGCATTCGGCGCGCTGGGCTGCGCGCTGGCGGAGCACAAACCTTACAGCATCGGCGATTCTTACTTAAGCGAGCTGGCGACGCGTGAAAACCTGCGCCATAACGAAATCGACGAATCCAGCGTGAAGTTCCTCGACAGCACCGCGGAGTACCCGCAGGCGCCGGGTGTGGTGCTGATTAAAGTGCCAAAAACCATGGCGCTGCTGGAGCAACAGCTGCGCGCGCTGCGAAAAGTCGTCACGCCAGAAACCCGTATTATCGCGGGTGCCAAGGCACGCGATATCCACACGTCGACGCTGGAGCTGTTCGAGAAAGTCCTCGGTCCAACCACCACTACGCTTGCCTGGAAAAAAGCGCGCCTGATCAACTGTACGTTTAGCGCACCGGAGCTGGCCGACGCGCCAGAGACGCTGAGCTGGAAGCTGGAAGGCACCGACTGGACCATCCACAACCATGCGAACGTCTTCTCCCGTACCGGCCTGGATATCGGCGCACGCTTCTTTATGGAACATCTGCCGGAAAATCTGGAAGGGGAGATCGTCGACCTGGGCTGCGGGAACGGTGTGATTGGCCTGACGCTGCTGGCGAAAAACCCGGACGCCAGCGTGGTGTTTAGCGACGAATCGCCAATGGCGGTGGCCTCCAGCCGTCTGAACGTGGAAACTAACCTGCCAGAGGCGCTGGATCGCTGCGAGTTTATGATCAACAACGCGCTCTCCGGCGTGGAGCCGTTCCGCTTCAACGCCGTGTTCTGTAACCCGCCGTTCCATCAGAAGCATGCCCTGACGGATAACGTCGCCTGGGAGATGTTCCACCACGCGCGCCGCTGTCTGAAAATCAACGGCGAGCTGTACATCGTGGCGAACCGCCACCTGGACTACTTCCACAAGCTGAAGAAAATTTTCGGCAACTGCGTCACCATCGCGACGAACAACAAGTTTGTGGTGCTGAAGGCGGTGAAGCTGGGGCGTCGTCGTTAAGGTTGTTTTGCCTGGCGGCGCTGCGCTTGCACAGGCCTACGGTTTTGTAGGCCCGGTAAGCGAAGCGCCACCGGGCAAGAAATCAAATCGCTAATGCCAGCTTCGTCCCCTGTGCAATCGCCCGCCGTGCGTCCAGCTCCATCGCCACATCGCATCCGCCAATCAAATGCACCGTTCTTCCGGCTTCGCGCAGCGGATCCGCCAGATCCCTTCTCGGCTCCTGCCCGGCACACAAAATCACATGATCCACGCGCAACAGCTGCGGTTCACCGCCGATCGTAACGTGCAGACCCTCGTCGTCGATCTTTTCGTAGCTCACCGCCGGGATCATCTTCACCCCGCGTGAAAGCAGGGTTGCCCGGTGGATCCAGCCCGTGGTTTTACCCAGTCCTTCGCCCGGCTTGCTGGCTTTACGCTGCAGCATCACAATCTGACGAGGGCTTTTCGGCAATTGCGGTCCTTCCGGACGCAGGCCGCCGGACTGGCTCAGGCTGGTGTCGATACCCCATTCCACGCAAAACTCGGCAATGTTCTGGCTGGTAGCCTCACCCGGCTGGCTTAAGTACATGGCGGTATCAAAGCCAATTCCGCCGCAGCCGATAATCGCTACGCTTTTCCCGACCGGCACTTTGTCACGCAATACGTCGAGATAGCTCAGCACTTTTGGATGATCGATACCTGCGATCACAGGCGTTCGCGGTACGATCCCGCTTGCCAGGATCACCTCATCAAAACCGATCAGATCCGCCGCGCTGACAAACTGATTGAGCCGGAGCTCGACGCCCGTCAGGTCGATCATCCGGCGATAGTAGCGCAGGGTCTCGTAGAACTCCTCTTTGCCGGGGATCTGTTTGGCGATATTAAACTGCCCGCCAATCTCGCCTGCAGCGTCAAAAAGCGTCACGCTGTGGCCGCGCGAGGCGGCATTCACTGCAAACGCCAGGCCCGCCGGGCCTGCGCCCACGACGGCCAGGCGTTTTATGCTGGCCGCCGGAACGACCGGCATTTTAGTTTCGTGGCAGGCTCTCGGGTTGACGAGGCAGGAGGTCACCTTGCCGACGAAGATCTGATCCAGGCAGGCCTGGTTACAGCCGATGCAGGTGTTGATCTCATCCGCGCGTCCGCTTTGCGCTTTGGACAGCAGCTCGGCATCCGCAAGGAACGGCCGCGCCATCGACACCATGTCGGCATCGCCGCGCGATATCACATCGTCCGCCACCTGCGGGTCGTTAATGCGGTTGGTGGTGACCAGCGGAACAGACACTTTGCCTTTCAGCTTACGCGTCACCCAACTGAATGCCGCGCGCGGCACCGGTGTGGCGATGGTCGGAATACGGGCTTCGTGCCAGCCAATCCCGGTGTTAATGAGGGTGGCACCAGCGGCTTCAATCGCCTGCGCCAGCTGCACGGTTTCGTCGAACGTCCCGCCGCCCTCCACCAGGTCGAGCATCGACAGGCGGAAGATGATAATAAAATCTGTTCCTGTTCGTTCGCGCACCGCACGCACAACTTCAACGGCAAAGCGCATGCGGCGGACATAGTCGCCGCCCCATTCGTCCTCGCGCTGGTTAGTGCGGGCGGCAAGGAATTCGTTAATCAGATAACCTTCTGAGCCCATAACTTCGACGCCGTCATAACCTGCTTCACGCGCCAGCGCCGCGCAGCGGGCGAAGTCGTCAATCAGCGCTATGATCTCGTCGTGGCTGAGGGCATGCGGTGTGAAGCGGTTAATCGGCGCCTGAATGGCCGACGGCGCGACCAGTTTCGGCTGATAGCTGTAGCGCCCGGTGTGCAGGATTTGCAGGGCGATTTTGCCGCCCTCTTTGTGAACCGCGTCGGTAACGATACGGTGATGTGCAAGCTGGCTCGCATCGTTCAACACCGCGCCACCTTCCATCGTCACGCCTGAAGACGCAGGTGCTACGCCACCGGTGACAATCAGCGCCACGCCATGCCGCGCGCGCTCGGCGTAGAAGGCCGCCAGACGCTCGGCACCGTCCGGACGCTCTTCCAGCCCAGTGTGCATCGAGCCCATTAACACGCGGTTTTTAAGGGTGGTGAACCCCAGATCCAGGGGGGCGAACAACGACGGGTAGCGGCTCATAGTCTCTTCCAGTGTAAAATTATTGTTATGTGGTCGGATGAGTTACTAATTTAGCCAGCGGCAGCGGAAAGGTAAAAGCGGGATCGAATGATTGTGATAGATCTCAAAGAACTTCCCCGGTGGCGCTGCGCTTACCGGGGCTACAAAACCCCAGGACGGATAAGCGCAGCGCCATCCGGCGTATTTTACGGCGCCGCTGCCCGTACCAATCCCGGGGCCTGCCACATCGATGTGGTCAGCCCGCTATCCACCAGCCCAAGCTGGTCGGCATACACCGCCTGCCATTTTTGCATCATGCCGTCATACAGCTCACGATGCTGGGGATTTGGCGTGAACTCGCGGCTCCACTTCACCAGCCGCTCGCCCGTTGAGGCCATATCTGCAAATAATCCCGCGCCTGCGCCTGCCGCAATCGCGCAGCCGAGCGCTGTCGCCTCTTTCACTTCCGGCACGCGTACCGGCAACCCGGTGACGTCGCTTAAGATCTGACTCCACAGGGCGCCTTTTGCTCCTCCGCCCGCAAAAACTAAACTTTCAAACGTCACGCCGGAGAAGCGCGAAATCTGCGCCAGGTTGCAGGCCGAAACGATTGCCGCATTCTCTTCCAGGGCACGGAACAGCGTCGCTTTGTTGCACTTTTCCGGGTCGATAGAGAGGTTAATAAACGACGGCGCGGCGTGGTACCACTGCTTGAAATGCATCGCGTCGGAGAAGATCGGCATCACCCCATGGGAGCCTGCCGGCACGCGGCTCGCCATCTCTTCCAGCAGGGTATAGGTGTCCACTCCCATCCGCCCGGCAATCAGCTTTTCTTCTGCGCAAAAGGCGTCGCGGAACCAGCGCATGGTCAGCCCGGTGAAGAAGCTGATCGACTCCGCCTGGGCCATGCCGGGGATGACGTGCGGGTTCACGCGGATATTCATATCGGGATCGGTGCGCACCTGCGGCAGGTTCACCACCTGCTGCCAGAAGGTGCCGCCCAGCACCGCCGTTTGTCCGGCGCGGACCACTCCCAGCCCCAGGCAGCCCAGCTGTACATCGCCACCGCCCATTACCACCGGCGTGCCTTCGCGCAGGCCGCTTTGCTGCGCGGCTTCATGGGTAATGGCTCCCAGTACGCTGCCGGTCTCTTTCACCGGGGAGAGAATATCGGCGCGCAGCCCGGCCATGTCGAGCAGCGCCGGACGCCAGTCGCGGGAAAAGAGATCGAGCATGCCCGTGGTGCCCGCATTGGAGGGATCCACCGCCAGCTCGCCGGAAAGCTTCGCCGCCAGCCAGTCGCTGATCATGGTGATGGTCGCGGCCTTGCGGTAAATGTCGGGGCGATGGTGCGCCAGCCACAGAAGGCGCGGCATGGCGCTCAGGGCGAGAGTTTGCCCGGAGACGTCATACACTTCGGATTCAAAGCGGTTGTCGTGGATCTCTTTGAGCTCGGCCACCTCGCGGCTGGCGCGGGCGTCGACGTTGGCGCAGGCCCAGATGGCCTCGCCGTTGCGGTCGTACAGCACAATCCCTTCGCGCATGGAGCAGCAGGCAACGGACTGGATATCCGCCGCGGTCAGGTGCGCACGCTCCAGCGCCTGATGAATGCACTGGCAGGTCAGCCGCCAGTTGGTGTCGAGATCGAACTCCATCGATCCCGGTACGTTCTCCACGCTCAGGTGCTTCCACTCGGCCTGGCCGACGGCAATCTGGTTGCCCTGTAAATCGAAAATCACGGCGCGAACGCTGCCGGTCCCTGCATCTAACGCTAAAAGGTAACTCATGAGCTTGCCTCGTTGTTAGCGCAGGGCATCCCCGTTACGTCAGGGCCAGCACCGCGCGGGCTGTCGTCTCCTCCGTCACCAGGCCATTGATACGGCGACCCTTAAGTGCGGCATAAATCGCATCGGCTTTCTCTTCCCCGCCGGCCACGCCAACGATGGTGGGCAGTTGCGCCAGTTCATCGAGCGTGACGCCGAGTAATTCTTTATGGATCTCCAGCTCCTCAACGCATTCCCCCTCGGCATTAAGGAAATAACCGAGAATGTCGCCGACTGCGCCTTTGCGGGCGTACATCAGCTGTTCACCTTCGCTGATATAGCCGGAGCGCAGTATCGTGGCGTCACGGCGCTGGTTCACCGAACCAATGCCGACCACCGCCACGTCGGCGGCGGTGGCGGCGAGGATCACGTCCCGCACGCTGGTTTCGCGTTTTAAGATCCCGGCAACGGAGGCGGATGACACGCGCAGCGGGGCGGGGATCATGCTGACGCTGCAGGCCGCGTCCAGCTGGCCGATACCGGTCATATACGGCCCGACGCCGCCGGAGAGCGTCACCAGGCGGATCTGCTGCGAGCTGATAAAGCCGCTCAGGTGCTGCAGGCTGCTCATGGTCGTTTCACCAAATCCCACCGCCAACAGCTGGCCGGGCTCCAGCACGCCCATTAGCGACTGCGCCGCGCCAATGCCCAGCCGCACGTTCATCGGCGGCGTATTCAGGGCGGGCATCACGCGCACCAGCTTCAGCCCAAAGCGCTGCTGTAGTTCGGTTTCCAGCGCCAGACAGCCCTCGTAACGGGAGTTGATCTGCACGCGGATCACCCCGGACTGGCGGCCTTTCTCCAGCAGACGGGAGATCTTCAAACGCGGCAGCCCGAGTCGCTCACCGATGTCGTTCTGGGTCAGCCCGTCGTGGTAATAGCACCAGGCCACGCGCGCCACCAGCTCCTCTTCCGCCAGCGCCAGCCCGGCAAACCGTCCTTCTTCCGCAGTGCGTTTATCGCTCATAATTGAACTCTTATAAAAATTTAGATCATATGTTCGTGATGACGCGAAGGGAAAATGTGAGCCACGCGACAAAACGGATCTTTAAGCGGGTTTCTGTTTTATCTGGATCTTAATCAATAAAACTGTGATCCCTGCACGGTTGTAAATATAGTTCACCGTCTACGCTTTTGAACATTATTAAATCTAAAAATCATTTGTTCAATAGCGGAGCGATGATGACACCACTTATTGAAGCGCGGGGGATCAGCAAGCAGTTCTCGGGCGTGCCGGTGTTAAAAGGCATTGATTTCACGCTGCTCGCGGGCCAGGTACACGCCCTGATGGGCGGGAACGGCGCGGGAAAATCGACGCTGATGAAGATCATCGCCGGAGTTGAAACGCCCGACAGCGGTGAACTTTCGGTTGCGGGGGAGTCTTTTGCACGGCTTACGCCAGCGCAGGCGCATAAGCTCGGCATTTATCTGGTACCGCAGGAGCCGCTGCTGTTCCCCAACCTGACGGTGCGGGAAAACATCCTCTTTCGCCTGCCCCGTGAACGGGATCTGGAACCGCGCCTGGCCGATAAGCTCCAGCAGCTGCAATGCCAGCTTAACCTTGATGCCACCGCCAGCACACTGGAAGTGGCGGATCAGCAGATGGTAGAGATCCTCCGCGGATTAATGCGCAACGCCAGGATCCTGATCCTCGACGAACCCACCGCCTCGCTCACGCCCGGCGAAACCGAACGCCTGTTCCGCCAGATCCGCGCGTTGCAGGCGCTTGGCGTCGGCATTGTTTTTATCTCGCATAAGCTGCCGGAAATTCGCCTGCTTTCGAGCCACATCTCGGTGATGCGCGACGGTGCAGTGGTGCTGAGCGGTGAAACCGCGCAGTTTGACGATAACGCCCTGATTGTCGCCATGACGCCAGTGAGTCGGGAAAAATCTCTGAGCGAGACGCAAAAGCTGTGGCTGGCATTGCCGGGCAACCGCCGCACCCAGCCGCAGGATTTCCCGGTGCTGCGCGTGGAGGATCTCACCGGGGAGGGGTTTATCGATCTGAGTCTTGAGATCTTCGCCGGTGAGATCGTCGGCCTGGCCGGGCTGGTGGGATCCGGGCGCACCGAGTTTGCCGAAACGCTTTACGGCCTGCGCCCGGTGCGCGGGGGGCGCGTCTGGCTGGAGAATCAGGAAATCACTGCCGAGCCGCCTGGTTCACGTCTGGAAAAAGGGCTGGTTTACCTGCCGGAAGACAGGCAGGTTTCCGGCCTGTTCCTCGACGCGCCGATCCGCTGGAACACCGTGGTGCTGAACGAGCCGTCTCTCTGGCAGCAGCGCAAGCGGGAGTCGGCGGTGGTAGAGCGCTATCACCGTGCGCTCGGGATTAAGCTCAACCATGCGGATCAAACCGTGCGTACGCTCTCCGGCGGCAACCAGCAGAAGGTACTGCTGGCGCGCTGTCTGGAGGCCAATCCTTTACTCCTTATTGTCGATGAACCGACGCGTGGCGTGGACGTCTCCGCGCGCGCCGATATCTACCAGCTCATCAAAAGCGTGGCCGCGCAGAACGTTGCGGTATTGATGATCTCAAGCGATCTCGATGAGTTCCCGGGCCTTGCCGATCGCGTACTGGTGATGCATCAGGGCGTACTCAGCGGCGAGCTGCCGCGCCATGCCGTTAGCCTCGACAGGATGATGGCGCTGGCGTTCGGAGGGCAATCATGAAGACCTTATTAAAGAACCGTGAGTTGAGCGCGTTTCTCGCCATTCTGGCACTGTTTGCCGTGCTGGTGGCGCTGAACCCGTCTTACTTCAGCCTGCAAACGCTGGGGATGATCTTCGCCAGTGCCCAGATCCTGATCCTGCTGGCCATTGGTGCCGCGCTGGTCATGCTGACCCGCAATATTGACGTCTCGGTGGGCTCGACCGTTGGGCTGTCGGCAATCGCCGTCGGCGTGGCGCTCAATGGCGGCTACAGCCTGCCCGTTTCCATCCTCTTCGCACTGTCGATTGGCGCACTGGCTGGGGCATTTAACGGCGTGCTGGTGGTGGGGCTGCGCATCCCGGCGATTGTCGCCACCCTCGGCACGCTGGGGCTGTATCGCGGGGCGATGCTGCTCTGGACGGGCGGGAAGTGGATTGAAGGGTTGCCGCCGGGGCTGAAATCTCTCTCTGAACCGCTTGCCATCAGCATGTCGCCACTCGGTATGGTGGTGTTAATTATCGCAGCCGCGGGCGCGTGGACGCTGTCGCGTACCGCGTTCGGCCGTGATTTCTACGCGGTGGGGGATAACCTCGCCGCCGCGCGTCAGTTGGGCGTAGCGGTGAACCGCACCCGCATGCTCGCCTTTACCCTGAACGGCATGCTGGCGGCCTGCGCAGGGATTGTCTTTGCCGCGCAAATTGGTTTTGTCCCCAACCAGACCGGCAGCGGGCTGGAGATGAAGGCCATCGCCGCCTGCGTGCTCGGGGGGATCTCTCTGCTGGGTGGCACCGGCACGCTGATCGGTGCCTTGCTTGGGGCTTTCTTCCTCACCCAAATCGACACCGTACTGGTGCTGTTCAGGCTGCCAGCCTGGTGGAATGACTTTATCGCCGGGCTGGTGCTGCTGGGCGTACTGGTGCTCGACGGGCGGCTGCGTCAGGCGCTGGCGCGCCATCAGCGGGCGCTGAAATACGGCCGCTTCCAGCCAGGTCACAGAGGGGGAAAGCACGTCACTCCCTTTCCCAAACGCAAAAAAGAGGTGGCGTAAATGAAGCTTAACTGGGAAAGCGCGCTGCTGGTTTTGCTGGTGCTGGAGATCCTGCTCTTTGGCGCCATTAACCCGCGCATGCTCGACATCAATATGCTGCTGTTCAGCACCAGCGACTTCATCTGTATCGGTATCGTGGCGCTGCCGCTCACGCTTGTCATTATCAGCGGCGGGATCGACATCTCGCTGGGTTCGACCATCGGCCTGTGCGCCATCGCGCTGGGGGTGATGATGCAGGCCGAGTGGCCGATGGCGGTGGCCATTCCGCTGACGCTGCTGCTCGGCCTGCTGTGCGGGCTGGTGAATGCGGCGCTGATCCACTACACCGGCATCAGTCCACTGGTGATTACCCTCGGCACGCTCTATCTCTACGGTGGCGGGGCGTTGCTGCTTTCCGGCATGGCGGGGGCGACGGGCTATGAGGGCATCGGCGGCTTCCCGGACAGCTTTACCGCGTTCGCGAATCTCACGGTCGTTGGCCTGCCGCTCCCGCTGGTGCTGTTCGCTGTGATTACCGTTTTCTTCTGGCTGATTACCCACCGCGGGCGCTTTGGCCGTCATCTGTTTTTGATTGGCCAGAACCCGCGTGCGGCGCGCTATGCGGCGCTGTCGGTTAACGGTATGCCCTACGCGCTGTACGGTCTGGTGGGCGTGGCCTCGGCCATTGCCGCACTGATCATGGTCTCCTATTTCGGTTCCGCGCGGTCAGATCTGGGGCGCGATTTGCTGATGCCTGCGCTCACCGCCGCCGTACTCGGCGGGGCGAATATCTACGGCGGGTCAGGTTCGGTTGTCGGTACGGCGCTGGCAGCGCTGCTGGTGGGGTACCTGCAACAGGGTTTACAGATGGTCGGCATCCCCAACCAGGTATCGAGCGCGCTTTCAGGAGCGCTGCTGGTTGTGGTGGTGATGGGTCGTTCGCTGAGTCTGCACCGCGAATGGGTGCGTTCTCTCTTTAGAAAACTTTCCGGAGCGTAAGATGAAAACAAAACTGATAGTCCTGGCAATGGCCCTCAGCTTCGCCTCGGCGCAGGCGGCGGATCGGATTGCCTTTATCCCGAAACTGGTGGGGGTTGGCTTCTTCACCAGCGGCGGCAACGGTGCGAAAGAGGCGGGGAAAGACCTCGGCGTGGACGTCACCTATGACGGTCCAACCGAGCCGAGCGTTTCCGGCCAGGTGCAGCTCATCAACAACTTCGTTAACCAGGGCTACAACGCGATTATCGTCTCTGCCGTGTCGCCGGACGGCCTCTGCCCGGCCTTAAAACGCGCGATGCAGCGCGGCGTCAAAGTGCTGACCTGGGATTCCGACACCAAACCGGAGTGCCGCAGCATATATATCAACCAGGGGACGCCGGAACAGCTCGGCGGCCTGCTGGTGGAGATGGCGGGCAAGCAGGTCACCAAACCGAATGCCAAAGTGGCATTCTTCTACTCCAGCCCAACGGTCACCGACCAGAACCAGTGGGTGAAAGAGGCGAAGGCTAAAATCGAGAAAGATCATCCTCAGTGGCAGATTGTGACCACTCAGTTTGGCTATAACGATGCCACCAAATCCCTGCAAACCGCCGAGGGGATCTTAAAAGCGTATCCGGATCTGGATGCGATCATCGCCCCGGATGCCAACGCCCTGCCAGCCGCTGCGCAGGCAGCAGAAAACCTGAAGCGGGAAGGGGTGGCGATTGTCGGGTTCAGCACGCCAAACGTCATGCGTCCATACGTGGAGCGCGGCACGGTAAAAGCCTTCGGCCTGTGGGACGTGGTGCAACAGGGCAAAATTGCGGTCAATGTCGCCGATCGTTTACTGAAAAAAGGCGATCTTAACGTTGGCGACAGCGTGGACGTGAAAGAGATCGGTACGCTGAAGGTCGAACCGAACAGCGTGCAGGGCTACCAGTATGAGGCGAAAGGTAACGGCATCGTGCTGCTGCCGGAACGCGTGGTGTTCACTAAAGAGAACATCAACAAATACGATTTCTGACGGGGGAACAAATGGCTGATTTAGACGACATCAAAGACGGGAAGGATTTTGGCATCGGCACGCCACAGCAAAATGTGCCGTTTACCCTGAAGGGCTGTGGTTCGCTGGACTGGGGGATGCAGTCCAGGCTTTCGCGCATCTTCAACCCGCAAAGCAACCGCACGGTGATGCTGGCCTTTGACCACGGTTATTTCCAGGGGCCGACCACCGGCCTTGAGCGTATCGATCTCTCCATTGCGCCGCTGTTTGGCGAAACCGATGTGCTGATGTGTACCCGCGGTATCCTGCGGAGCACCGTGCCTGCGGCCACCAACAAACCGGTTGTGCTGCGCGCCTCCGGCGGTAACTCAATCCTGGGCGAATTGTCCAACGAGTGCGTGGCGGTGGCAATGGAAGATGCGCTCCGGCTGAACGTCTGTGCGGTCGCAGCACAGGTCTACATTGGCAGCGAGTTCGAGCATCAGTCGATCAACAACATCATCAAGCTTGTCGACGCCGGTGCCCGCTACGGAATGCCAACCCTCGCGGTGACAGGGGTGGGGAAAGAGATGGCGCGCGACGCGCGGTATTTCTCACTTGCCAGCCGCATTGCCGCCGAAATGGGGGCGCAGTTCGTCAAAACCTATTATGTGGATGAGGGCTTTGAAAAAGTCACCGCCAGCTGCCCGGTGCCGATCGTCATCGCCGGCGGCAAAAAGCTGCCGGAGCACGAGGCGCTGGAGATGTGCTGGCGCGCGATTGACCAGGGCGCATCCGGTGTGGACATGGGGCGCAATATCTTCCAGTCCAGCGCGCCGCTCGCCATGCTGAAGGCAGTGAAAAAAGTGGTTCACGAGAACATGAGCGCCCGTGAAGCGTTCCAGTTCTGGCAGGAAGAGAAACAGGGAGAAGCAAAATGAACGTGACGTTAGTTGAGATCAACATCAAACCCGAGCGGGTGGACGAGTTTCTGACGGTGTTTCGCGCCAACCATGAAGGGGCGATTAAGGAGCCGGGAAACCTGCGTTTTGACGTCCTGCAGGATCCGAGGGTGAAAACCCGGTTCTTTATCTACGAAGCCTATAAAGACGAAGCGGCGGTGCTGGCGCATAAGCAGACGCCGCACTATCTGGCGTGCGTGGATAAGCTTGAGGACCTGATGTCGGAGCCGCGCAAAAAACGCAGTTTTGTGGGGTTGTTGCCGGAGTAGAAAACGTAGTGAAGGCTTTGTAGGCCGGGTAAGCGCTAGCGCCACCCGGCATTTTTCAGGCCAGCTTCAGATCCGCCAGGATCGCAGCAAGCGCCTCGCGCGGCTCACCCTGAATCGCCTGCAGTGGGAAGGGGAGCGCCGGTGCCTCCACTTTTCCCATCATCTCGGCTGCCGCTGCCATCACCCGCACGCTGCCGTAACGGCGGAACAGCGCCCACAGTGGCTCCAGACGTTCTGATTCCATGCTGTCTTTCGAGTGCGCAATTGCCAGTGCCGCCTGAGGGAACAGCCCGCCGACGACGGAATACCAGACGTCAAACCCGGCCTGCAGGGCGGATGCTGCCCGCCAGTCGCCGCTTATCCCCAGCGTGACCGTCTTCGGAAGACGCGCCCGCACCTGCGACACATCCTCCGGCATGTGGCCCATTTTCACCGAGCCAATATTGGGCAGCGCCGCCACGGCAAACATCAGCTCGTCGCTAAACTCAAACCCGGTGGTGGCGGGATTATCATAAACGCACAGCGGGACGGAGAGCTGGCGAGTTACCGTCTCATATAGCGAATAGACCTCGTCCGTCGTCAAACGCTGGTACGACACCGGTGCCATCAGCACGCTGGATGCTCCCGCCTTCTGCGCGTGCTCAGCCAGACGCAGAATGTCATCCAGTCTCAGTGCGCCAATACTGACCATGACCGGAATGTCATTGGCATGTTCCACCGCGCAGCGGGTAATATGCGTGCGCTCCTCAACCGTGAGGTAGGCATAGCTGCCCGTTGAACCCAGAATACCCAGCGAATCCACCCCCGCGTCGATCAGGGGGCGCAGCAGGTTGATAAAGGCCTGCTCGTCAAACTTCCCCTCTTTCAGGGGCGTTAACGGAAACGCACTTAACCCGTGAAACATCGTGTTGTCCTCTTACAGTTCCAGCAGTTGAACCTGAGCCGTTGCGCCTGGCATTAATCGTTGCAGATTGCTGACCAGCTCCTCGCCCGCTTCTTCGAGCGCACCTGACGGCATCGTTGGCAGACTTTCGAGAATAAACCACATGGTCTGCGCCTGGCTATCAAGACGGGTGCGTATCCCTTGTCGCCAGTTCCAGCGACGACAGGTGACGCCCATATCGTCTCGCCAGATGACCTCGCCAGCATCCGGGTATTCCACCACCGGCTGGCCCTCTTTCAGGGTGTCAAAGGGTTCATTGCCCTCGGACAGCGTCAGGCGCGGCGCACCGGAATAGGCCGCGAGATTCTCGCCCCCTACCGGAATGGCGTAGCGAATACTGACCGCATTATAGATGTCCACCACCGGGTCGAGTGAAGGTAGCGAACCGTCTTTAAGCACCCGCTTTCGCAGTGCGGAGGCCGAGCAGGGGGTACGTTTTGGCTTCGCGCCAAAGTTTTTAAATACCTCATCCCAGGCAGCGAGATGCGCTTGTGCCCACGGTACATCATCATTCAACACCTGCTGGCAAGCCTGCGTCAGCGCGGCGGGGGCAACTTCTGGATGGGTAATCTGTGCGGCTTCAACCAGAATGCTCAGCGCCCGAAAGCCCGGGGCAATCCCGGCAAGACGCGGGTCTATTGACGGCGTAACGAGAGACATAAATAATCCTGTATTGACTGTTTTATACCATGGTAGTGACCAATGACTGATAAAGTCAATATAATGACTGAGCAGGGGGCCGATGTTGCCCAGGTAAGCCTGGCCGTGGCGAACCGCATCCGCAACTGGCGTAAAGATAAAAAATTGTCGCTGGATGAGCTATCCCGCCGCGCCAGCGTCAGCAAAGGCATGCTGGTGGAAATCGAAAAGGGGGCCGCCAATCCCAGTATCGCTATCCTGTGCAAACTGGCTGCCGCGCTGGGCGTTTCCGTGGCTGATATTGTTAACGTCTCCAGCGAACCGGTCGTGCATGTTATTGAAAAACAGGCCATCCCGGTTCTGTGGCAGGGCGCAAAGGGCGGTTCTGCCAGATTTCTGGCGGGTACCGCGGGCCCGGACATGATTGAACTGTGGCAGTGGGAGATGCAGCCGGGGGAACACTTCTCTTCACCGGGGCACCCTGCAGGCACATGTGAACTGCTACATGTGAACGAGGGGGCATTGTCGCTGACGGTGGGCGAGACGGTGACGCAGGTCGAGGCTGGCGCGTCGGCGGTAGCGAAAACGGAAGCCGCACACGGCTACGGGAATGAAGGCGATACCGTGCTTCGCTTCACTATGACGGTGGCGGAGTTTCACCGGTAAAAAACTGCCCGGCGGCGCTAACGCTTACCGGGCTTGCTTAGGCTGGGTAAGCGTAGCGTCACCCGGCGCTTTTTACGCCTCTTCCACGCTCACACGCAGTGCTGCCAGCGCTTTACGTGCCGCTTTCAGCACCTGCTCGCACTGCTCAATCGTCAGCGTCAGCGGCGGTTCAATACGGATGGTTTTCGAGTTGTTGAGCGTTCCGGCCACCAGTACCCGCTGGCGGAACATCTCGCTCGCGAAGCTATAGCCGATTTCGTTGTCGACAAACTCAATCGCCATCAATAATCCTCTGCCGCGTGCATCTTGCACCAGATCCGGATATTCCCGGCCCAGCTGGCGGAAGCCATCCAGCAGCATGTCGCCTTTCTGCTCCGCCTGCGCAGGCAGGTTTTGTTCCAGCAGCACGTTGATGGTCGCCAGCGCCGCCGCACAGGCCAGCGGGTTACCGCCAAAGGTCGTGGTATGCAGGAACGGGTTGTCGAACAGCACCGAAAATACCTCCTCGGTGGCTACCGTAGCACCAATCGGCATCACGCCGCCGCCGAGCGCTTTCGCCAGACACAGAATGTCTGGCTGAACGTTCTCGTGCTCGCAGGCAAACATCTTGCCGGTGCGTCCCATTCCGGTCTGGACTTCGTCGAGGATCAGCAGGGCGCCAAACTCATCGCACAGCTGACGCACGGCAGGCAAATAGCCCTGCGGAGGCAGGATCACGCCGCCTTCGCCCTGAATCGGCTCCAGGATCACCGCCGCCACGTCATCGCCGGTTTTACGGCATTCACTCAGCGCGGTGCGCATGGCGTTAACGTCGCCGAACGGCACGTGGCGGAAGCCCGGCAGCAGCGGCATAAACGGCTTGCGGAAGGTGGATTTAGCGGTCGCCGACAGTGCGCCCAGGGATTTACCGTGGAACGCGCCGCTGGTGGCAATGAAGGTGAATTTCCCACGCGGCGACTGGTACGCTTTGGCGAGTTTAATCGCCGCTTCGACCGATTCCGTGCCGCTGTTACTAAAGAAGCTGTATTTCAGTTTGCCGGGCGTTAAGGCCGCCAGCGTTTTCGCGAGCATGGCGCGAAGCGGGTCGAGCAGTTCCTGGCTATGGAGAGGTTGTTTCGCAAGTTGATTCTGTACGGCGGAAACCACAACTGGATTACGGTGCCCCACGTTGAAGATACCAAAACCACCAAGGCAATCGATAAACTCCTGTCCCTGGGTGTCGACAAGCGTGTTCAGACTTCCCGCTTGCCACTCTACGGCTCCGTAATCCCCGCCGGCGGTAACAGATTTGCGATACTCCAGAAATCCTGGATTGACGTGCTCTTTAAAGTAATCGATGACCTCTCGGTTAAGTTGTTTCATCTCCTCATGATCAAGCGTTTGCTTCTCTATGAGATTCAATGCGTGCGCAGTACAGGCAAGAGCCGAGGCGCTGGAAGGTAACCTGTTCAAAATATGCTCCCGGGGATCGCGTATCACATGATACTGGTTTAAGTATTGCAGGGATTACGCCACTTCAGAGGACTTAACGAAAATCGGGATAAACGCCAGGTTAAAATAATGTTGCACAATATTTAATCATGCCGATACAACCGAAACGGGATTTAGCGATAAGGCACAGCACGTGCAGGACGGGGCATAAAAGCGCAATTGCACGAAAGGAGTGCAATGCATGCCACTTAAGCGGGCGTTAACAGGTCATGCTTTGCAGGTAATTTCCAAGAGAAAGTATTTCAAATCAATGAATTATAAATTCTCACAAAAAGTGCGGTTTAAGTGAAATCTGCGATCTCCATCAAGTTTAACAACTAAAGATAAATTGGTTACCGCCGAAAAAACAATTACCCACAAATTTAACATTCAAATAACCTGCAAGGGATGCTCACAATGTCCTCTCCAACCTATGTCACCCAGAATGAATATCCTCTGGACGATGACACCACCTTAATGTCTACCACAGACATCCACAGCTACATTACCCACGCCAACGACACGTTTGTGCAGGTGAGCGGTTACCCGCTTGATGAGCTGACGGGCCAGCCGCACAATATGGTGCGCCACCCTGATATGCCAAAAGCCGCCTTTGCCGATATGTGGTACACCCTGCAACAGGGGGAACCGTGGAGCGGGATTGTCAAAAATCGGCGCAAAAACGGTGACCACTACTGGGTGCGCGCGAATGCGGTGCCAATGGTGCGTCACGGGAAGGTGACGGGCTATATGTCGATCCGCACCAAAGCCACGGCGGAAGAGATAGCCACCGTGGAGCCGCTCTACCGCGCGCTGAATGACGGCAGCTGTAAGAAACGTATTCATAAAGGACTGGTGGTGGGAAAGGGCTGGCTGGGTAAACTGCCGGCCATGCCGCTGCGCTGGCGGGTGCGTAGCGTAATGGCGGTGCTTTTTGCCGTCCTCGCCGCCACGCTGGTCGCCACCTCCGCAGGGTGGATGCCGCTCGTTGCGGCTGCTGTGGTCATGCTTCTGGGGACGCTGCTGTTTGAGCAACAGATTGTGCGTCCGGTCGAAAACGTGGCGCGACAGGCCCTGAGGGTGGCTACCGGGGAGCGCAACAGCGTACAGCATCTGAACCGCAGTGACGAGCTGGGGCTGACCCTGCGCGCGATAGGCCAGCTTGGGCTGATGTGCCGCTGGTTGATCAACGACGTCTCGAGCCAGGTGGTGAGCGTGCGTGACGGCAGCGACAGGCTGGCCCGGGGTAATGAAGATCTGAACGATCGTACGCGTCAGACGGTAGCGAATGTGCAGCAGACCGTCGCAACGATGAACCAGATGGCCGCGTCCGTGCAGAGCAACTCTGAAACTGCCGCCGAGGTGGATAAACTCTCCGTTGCCGCGAGCAGTGCGGCGACGAAGGGCGGCAATGTGATGCAGACCGTGGTCAAAACCATGGATGACATCGCCGACAGCACGCAGCGAATTGGCTCGATTACCTCCCTGATAAACGACATCGCTTTCCAGACCAATATCCTGGCGCTCAATGCGGCAGTTGAAGCGGCACGGGCGGGTGAGCAGGGGAAAGGGTTTGCCGTGGTCGCGGGCGAAGTCCGCCATCTCGCCAGCCGCAGCGCCAGTGCGGCTAACGATATTCGTAAACTCATTGATGCCAGCGCCAGCAAAGTGCAGTCCGGCTCCGAGCAGGTGCACGCCGCCGGCCGCACGATGGATGACATTGTCGAGCAGGTGAAAAACGTGACGCAGCTTATCGCTCAGATCAGTCACTCCACCTCCGAGCAGGCCACCGGGCTCTCAGAATTAACCCGTGCGGTGGCCGAGCTGGACAGTATCACGCAGAAAAATGCCGACCTGGTCGAGGAGAGCGCGCACATTTCTGCCATGGTGAAACACCGTGCCGGGCGTCTGAAGGATGCGGTAACCGTGCTCCATTGAGTCAGTAAAGTTCCGGAAAAGCCGTTTATTCCGTAAGGAATAAACGGCTTTTTTATGGCTGCTTGTGACTATTAATGTGCTTTATTGTTAATATAATATTAAATAACTAAAAAAAGTACCTCAGTTATTTATTCCTGCCTAAGTCAGTTTCCCATGATGCTGTTTTGCAAAACACGCTTCTGGTGGTCTGGTAACGATCGATGAGACGAAATTAATAGTCTCTGCCTATCCATTGTGATGGTTATGAAATAAAAAAACGATCAAAGTCATAAAGTTAGCGAATTCATTACCGATAACAGCGATCGTCTGAGAAATAATCACATCGATGGAGTAAATATGTTCTTACATGACGTAAAGATCGGCACGAAATTATTTCTGGCGTTTGGGTTCTTTATTGTCCTGATGGCAATCAGCGCGAGCCTGTCTCTGCTGAGTCTGAACCGGGCAAATAATGGGATGCAATCCATTATTACCCGTGATTATCCGACCACGGTAAAAGCGAACCAGTTAATCGATAACTTCCAGGAATTTATTAGCACTCAACAGCTGATGCTGCTGGACGAGCAGGGAACTTACACGGGGCAATCTCAGCAGCACCTGAAAGAGATCAGCGAGCACATCACGGTGATCCTGGGCGAGCTGAACAACGCGTTGCAGGATGAAAAGTCTCAGCAGGTGCTGGCGGATATCCGTAGCGTGCGCCAGCAGTATCTGGACTCGCGCTATCGCATCCTGCAGGCGGTGCAGAACAACAATCGTGCGGGTGCCATTCAAGAGATGATGACCACCACCCTTGCCGTGCAGCAGGCTTATAAAGCGAAAGTGAAGGAGCTGATTGCCATTCAAAACAGCGAGATGCAAAGTGCAGGCGCGCAGGTAGAAGGGGATTTCAGGTCTAACCGACTGCTGCTGATCCTCATCACCCTCTTTAGCGTCGCGGCAGGCAGCCTGATCGGCTGGTTTGTCGTGCGCGCTATCACCCGTCCGCTCGGCGAGGCGGTGAATTTTGCGAAGGCCATTTCAGAGGGCGATCTGACGGGCAGCATCACGCCGCACGGCAAAGACGAAACGGGCTTACTGCTGCATGCGTTGATGGAGATGAAAAACCGTCTGCTGGACATTGTGCAGCAGGTGCAAACCGGCTCGGAGAATATCTCCAGCGCAGCCGCGCAGATCGTTGCGGGTAACCAGGATCTCGCCGCGCGCACGGAAGAGCAGGCAAGTTCCGTTGAACAGACAGCAGCCTCGATGGAGCAGATCACCGCGACGGTGAAAAACACCGCCTCGCACACTGGCGAAGCGACCAACCTCTCGGCAGATGCTGCCACGGTGGTCAAAAACAACGGTGAGATGATGAAGCAGGTGACCAGCAAAATGCGCCTGATTAACGAGACGTCGAACCGGATGTCCGACATTATCGACCTGATCGACGCCATTGCTTTTCAGACCAACATTCTGGCGCTGAACGCGGCCGTGGAAGCAGCGCGCGCCGGTGAGCACGGTCGTGGCTTTGCGGTGGTGGCCGGTGAGGTGCGCCAGCTTGCCCAGAAGAGCGCGTCGTCGGCCAGCGAAATCCGTGAGCTTATTGAGAGCTCCACCAGTCAGACCCAGGACGGCATGAACCTGGTGGAAAAAGCGAGCGCGCTGATCAACGGGATGGTGGGCAACGTGGAAGAGATGGACGTCATCCTGCGTGAGATCCGCCAGGCCAGCCATGAGCAGACGGAAGGGATCTCGCAGATTAACAGCGCGATTGGCCTGATTGATGCCACCACCCAGCAGAACTCCGCGCTGGTGGAGGAGTCCGTCGCCGCGGCGGCATCGCTTAACGAACAGGCGATGCACCTGAAAGAGCTGGTACGCGTCTTCCGCGTGAGCGAACACGCTCCGGCTTAATCCAGCTGGGAGATCTCGAGCGCCGCGCGGTCAATGACGCCGATAATCTGCTTAAGCTGCGCGTCGCTGAGCTCTCCCTGATTCACCTTCAGGTCTAACACCGCTTTAAAGTTATCCAGCGCCCGCTTCATCTGCGGGTTTTTGCGCAGCTGGAAGCCGACAGAACGCGCTTTGATGCGTGCCTGTATGTGCTCAAGCTGTTCCTGGTTCTCATCCAGCCACTGCTGGCCCGTCACGGTAATCGCAATTCGCTTTCTGCCGTTCTCTTCTTCCGTAATGGTGATAAAGGTCTGATCCTGCAGATAATCCAGCGTCGGGTAGATCACCCCAGGGCTCGGGGTGTAATTACCCTGGGTCAGGTTCTCAATCTCTTTGATCAGCTCATAGCCGTGGCTCGCATTGCGGGTCAGGATATCCAGAATCACCAGCCGCAGATCGCCGTGGCCGAAAAAGCGCGGTCGGCGTCCGCCGCCATCATGTTCGTGTCGCATAGTAATTCCTTCAATTTGATATATCTAAACTATATCTAAGATATATTCAGATGCAATCTAAAAGATCTTGCTTTTTTACTGATTAGTAATCATTATCATTTAAAAATTAATTTAGATATATCGTATTCATCAGAGAAGGGGCTAAAAATGGCATCTACCCGTTACCCACAGCGTGTTCGTAATGACCTGCGTTTTCGCGAGCTGACGGTGCTCCGCGTGGAACGCGTGAGCGCGGGTTTCCAGCGCGTTGTATTAGGTGGCGAGGCGCTGGAGGGGTTTAGCTCCCGCGGCTTCGACGACCACACCAAAGTCTTTTTCCCGGCACCGGGGGCGGTGTTTGTGCCGCCCGTGGTGACTGATGAAGGCATCGACTGGGGCGACGGCGTGCGTCCGCAGACGCGCGACTATACGCCGCTGTATGATGAGTCTCGCCATGAACTGGTGCTCGATTTCTTCATTCATGACGGCGGCATTGCCAGCAACTGGGCGGTTGAGGCGAAAGCGGGGGACACGTTGACCATTGGTGGGCCGCGCGGTTCGCTGGTGGTGCCGGAAGATTACGCCTGGCAACTGTACGTGTGTGATGAATCCGGCATGCCTGCGCTACGTCGACGCTTAGAGAGTCTTGCTAAACTGCCGGTTCGCCCGGAAATTCACGCGGTAGTAACGGTCGGGAACGACGCATATAAGGACTATCTGGCGCACCTGAGCGACGTCGACATCACCTGGGTAGTGGGCCACAGCGAGCAGGCGGTGGCGGATCGTCTGGCGGCGTTGACCGTTCCGGCGGAAGAGTACTTTATCTGGCTGACCGGGGAAGGAAAGGTAGTAAAAAGCCTGAGCCGTCAGTTTGACACTGACGCGATTGATCAACAGTTGGTGCGTGCCAGCGCCTACTGGCACGCTAAATAATCAGGCTGCTGAATCCATCTGCGCTTCGTTCACCTGGTGTTCGAGCGAGGCGCGAACCTCGTGCAGGGCTTTCTCCTGCTGAGCAAAGTACGCCTCCATATTGCTCAGCGACGACACCAGCAGCCAGGACTCTTCTTTCTCCAGCTCCGCCAGCTCGTTCACTAAGGTGTCGATTTGCTCGCGTACCTGCGCCATTTTTTTGCGGATACGTTCCAGATCGTTCAGCCTGTCGCTGGCCATCAGCGGCTCGAAGCCCTGCTGCAGGCGGGCGACCAGCGAGCGAATAGCCTTGACGTCGCCACGCTGTTTGGCCTGGTTGAGCTGCACCATCATCGCGTTGGCTTCCTCTTTCAGGTCGTCCGCCACCAGGTCCGGATGACAGAGTTTGCTCGCCTGTCGCCAGAGACGCTTGAGTTCGTTCTGATCTTCTTCAGAGAGGTGCTTCCCTTTGCGCAGCCGCATTTCGACATCGTGATGTTGCTCGCGATACTTCTCGTACTCTTCGTTGGCTTCGTCACGCGCCTGGCGAGCAGGCTCCTCTTCGCGCGTTAAGCCGCTCTCCAGCTCCAGCGCCTCGGCCAGCAGATTAGCAATCAGATTACTTTGCTGCTCCAGATGCTTGCGCGCCTCAGCCGCCTGCACGGAGTCGGCCGGGAGATCGCGCCAGCGCTGGGTGAGCGTCGCCAGCACCTCCACCGCCTGCGCCATATAGCGCTGGCAGCGACGGTAATCTTCCTCGCGACGACGCGCTTCCGCCTGCTGACGACGCAGGTTGAGCTCTGCCAGCGTTTTACGCAGAGCGAGGATTTGCTGCATCAGTGGACCCAGACGAGAGAAATAGAGATCGTTGAACTCATCAAGCTGCTGCACCCGCGCGTTGCGGCGGTCAATGAGATCGCGCAGACGCTCTTCCAGCGCCTTCAGCTCCAGCTTGCTGGCTGCCACTTGCGGGTCGCGCCACGGAGTGATGGCGCGCTGGCCCTGCAGCCAGGCGGTAATGGCCCTGATGGCGGCGGTGTAGTTCTTCTGCTCAAGCGCCACGACGATTGCCTGTAGCTCATCGTCAAACGCTTCATTCTTCAGCCGTGTCAGCTGGCTCTGGATGATGTCGTCATCTTCCAGTTCAATGGCATTTTTAATGATTTCTAGCCGTTTGATCGGTGTGCTCATGATGCCTTTCGCTTTGGCGCTTAAGTATTTGAGTTAAGGGTAGTTGTGGGCAACGCTACAGGAAATAATACACACGGATGATGATCGGCGCGATGGGGGATTTCTTTAATGAGTGGTTGTGTCGCACTCACTTTATCCGTGTTCTGCCCGCAAGCGAGCGCCCCTATTGGCGGCGAATGCTTACTAACCGCCCTCAGCTCACCTCGCTGTAAATCCCCACCACGCGACCCACCGTTTTTATCTCGTCGATACCGCATTCAAAGGGCACTTTGCCGCCCGCCACGTGGAGTTTTTTACCCGGAAGCAGCGTTAAGTCGCGGATGCTGGCGGTGCCTTCAATCTCAACCAGCCACACGCCGTCGGTTAACGACGCCTCTTTCTCGATAAAGTGCAGCTTACCTTCCGCCCGGACGGCGATGCCGCGCGCCAGTGGTTTACTAAAGAAAGTAGAATCAATACTCAAAGTGGTATTTTCTTCCAGTCTTCCATCCCTGAGTGTGAATGTGGATACTGACACAGGATCGCCCGGCGCGGGGTTACCTTCAAATTGCGCACCTTGTCCGGTCATCAGCCAGCGAAGGCTGGCGCCGGTATCCAGCACGCACTGAACCGCAAAGTCGTAAGAGATGGTACCGCGTGCGTAGCGGTTCTGAAGCGAACTGGCGGCGATATTAAAGTGGCGTGCCAGCTGAATTTTCTGCGTGAAACCATATACCTGACAGATTCTATCGAGTAACTCTTCATTATTCACTTGAGAATCCAAGATCAAAATATATTCCTTTGAGTGTTTACTAATACTCATCTGGGTATTAATATCATTGCAAATTCGAGCAATCAGCAGCAGACGTTGGCAAACAGAGGCTATTGATTGCAGACATTATCAAAATGGGAATCATGCAGCATGGCATCTGAAATCGCAATCATCAAACGGCGGAAAAAACCGTGCTCTGCCCGTTTTCAGCGCACTGGCGTGCGTGAATTTACGCGAGGGGAGATATGGCGATAGAGGCTGCCCGTGCAAGCGTTCCACTCAGCGTGGGGGCTCGTCTTAACGGGCTTAACCACATCGCAGAACTGCGTGCCCGATACGGGAACGATAGCGGAAAAGAGCTGGCACGGTTTATGGCAGAGATGCGCGATAAGCGCGATCCCTGTTTTGAGGAGAACGGCAGGGCGCTGGCCGCCATCTTTTTCCTGGCGAGATTACCCGTCGCCCGTCATGAGTGCGATATCAGTGAGCTGACGACAGAGGAGAAAAAGGCGCTGATTAATGCCATGAACCATTTTCGTGCTGTCGTGAGTTTATTTCCTGAACGGCTGACCATGCCGATATAACCCAACCACAAACCTAATGGCGTAAACCCGCCGGGCATTCTATTGCCTGAATTTAAGGAGAACGCGTGATGCGAAACAGTGAAAACCGCCCTTATCCGACCGGAAGTGAGGAACTGAAACGCCTGCTGGCGGAGGCAAAAACAGAGGAACGCTGCGCGCGAGCCCTCGCGGTCTCCCTGCGCCTGGAGGCGCTGGCAAGCCATATCTATAAAACCGGCATGAGCGGAGAAGACGTTGCCGAACTGCTGTGCCACGAGGCGGCTCGCTACGAACGTGAATCCCAGGAGCTGCACTGATGGCCGATTTTATCGATCTTGCGCAAGCGCGCGAGCAGGAAGACAGAGAGCGGCACATTAATAGCGCCCGCAGACGGCCCGCAACGCCCTCGCGTTTCCTTTGCGAGGACTGCGAGGCCCCGATACCGGAGGCGCGCCGAATGGCGGTGCCTGGTGTGGCCTTGTGCATCACCTGCCAGGAGATTGCGGAGATGAAAAATAAACATATCCGGGGAGGGTGAGTTGGCTACGTCATTTGCGTATCCGTGGAATGCTCCACGGTCGGCCATTGCCAGCCCTTACCTTTCCCATGCCCAACAGCAGCGCCGCGATCGTTTTTTCGCGGCGCTACGGGAGGCAAGGATTGCCCTCTCCCTGCAACCTGACTGCGTGCGTTTCGACGTCTGGCGCACGGTTGATGACCTTGAACAGCGTCAGGGCAGCCCGCAGGCCAATGCCTTTTTGGTCCGCTTCTGCAACAGGATGTTACCCCGTCTGCGGCTGGTCTCTGAACGCTATGCCTGCGCAGGCCTGCATGACACGGTCTCCAGGGCCGTGCTTGACGGCCATTTTGACACTCCGCTTCAGCAATATCTTGCCTCCCGCATGGTTGATCTGGTTGCACGCTTTAACCGACTTGCGGATATGTCCCGCGCGGATATCGACCTGCTGGCCGCAGAAATCGCCAGCTTTATTCGCGGTGAGCTGGCGAATATAAATGATGCTGACCTGGGTGAATACCAGACGCTTTACGTCTGGTATCAGCGCGCCGGCCTGATCGCCCGACAGTTTAAGGTGTCACCTCCACACTGGGAACGGGTGTCGAAGACGTTTTTCAACAAAGACGATGTTGCCGCAGCGGTGATCCGCCTGTTTTCAGAGACATGGTGGCGCGGGCGATTGCGTCGGATTGCGGCTGCCTGGCGCGAGCATTTACAGATTGCCCTTGGCAACGTCAGCAAAATGAGAACGGCGTATGCGAGCAAGCGCTGCGTGACCGAATGGCGCGAGCAGAAGCGCCGCACCCGTGAATTTCTTAAGGGCATGGAACTCGAAGATGAAGAGGGCAACCGCATCAGCCTGATCGAAAAAATCGATACCTCGGTCGCTAACCCGGCGATACGTCGCTGTGAACTGATGACCCGCATTCGCGGGTTTGAAAATATCTGCCAGGCACTGGGCTATGTGGGCGAGTTCTATACCTTAACCGCGCCTTCGGCATATCACGCGACGGTGAAATCAGGCTACCCCAACGCGAAGTGGAACGGGGCCAGCCCGGCGGATACGCAAAGCTACTTCACCCGTCTGTGGGCGCGCATCCGCGCAAAGCTGCACCGTGAGGGGCGCCGAATTTTTGGTATCCGCGTTGCGGAACCTCATCACGACGGCACGCCCCACTGGCACATGCTGATGTTTATGCTGCCGGAAGATGTCGGGCACGTTCGCCAAATTATGAATGATTATGCCTGCCAGGAAGAGGCCACAGAACTGCGTAGCGAAAGTGCCAGAAAGGCACGTTTTCACGCGGAGGCGATCGATCCTCTGAAGGGCAGCGCGACCGGCTATGTTGCCAAATACATCTCAAAGAATATCGACGGCTTTGCGCTCGATGGTGAGACCGATTATGAAAGCGGTGGGCTGTTGAAGGAGACGGCTTCTGCTGTTTCAGCCTGGGCGGGACGCTGGCACATTCGCCAGTTTCAGTTTATCGGCGGGGCGCCGGTCACGGTCTATCGCGAGCTGCGCCGTCTGGCTGATAACGAGGCCGTGCGCGGTTTGAGCGTGGAGTTTGCCGCTGTCCATGAAGCTGCCGACGCTGGGGACTGGGCGGGTTACGTCACCGCGCAGGGCGGGCCATTTGTCCGTCGCGATGATTTACAGGTACGCACGCTGTATGCGCCGCGCGTTGGGTTTAACCAGTACGGCGAGGAAACGATCTGCATCCGCGGCGTGTACGACTCCGCCGTCGGCGCGGGCAGCCCGATTTTAACCCGGCTCACGCAGTGGAAAATTGTGCCGAAGCGGACCGTGGATCGTCAGGATGTCCCCGTGCCCTCTCGGAGTTCTGTCAATAACTGTACGGTGAACGATCTCTCACAGCCCCTTAACCGGCGTGCGAGACGGGCATTAACCGAACGCATCAAACGCGTTCGGCCCGGCGCGAGAACCCCCGTTGTCTATGAGCGGGATCCACAGAACGGGATACCCGAGAGGGTGATTGACGAGATACGCCTCGCCACCGGGATCGTCATTAGCCGTGCCGAGGCGCTGCATCTTATGGCGGGCGGCGTCAGCCGCTTTCACACCAAATGGTGTCGAGGCGCAGCTGACGGAGCGCTATTTCCGGCAGCGTGTTCTTATCAGGAAAAGAGGCGGAAAATCCTTGAACGTATTGGGCATTTAACGGATCTGTTAACCCAGCGAGCATGCTAATCTCCATCGATATCATGTACATACCGTAAAGTGTTCTGATTTTTCGCTTCACTCTTTTTATGAATACGTGCTACTGTATGTTTATACAGTATCTCGTGGTGGAGGTTGTGTGGACAGAGAGTTGAACGAGCAAGTCATGATTGAACGAGTCGAGATGATTGCGCGACTGACGACAGAAGGCACATGTCAGGAGAGAGATCGTGAAATTGCCCTGAATTTAATTGCTGAGATTGCGCGGGGAAATTTAATCAAGAACAACGCGTTCACCGTTGTTTTCTCGGCATCGCCTGTTCCGGAACGAATCAAAAAAGAGAGCAATGTTCGGGTGAACATCACGCTCGATAAAGATCAGCTGATTGGCCAGTCCATCGTCGAGGCATTTCAGTGTGAATTGACCCGCAGGATAGGAGCCTTGTTTCCCTCATCGCGGGTAACCGTGAAAATAGGGTCGGTAACGGGGGTTGAGCTCCAGGGGCTTGAAAGGGAGGCCGATCGCGAGGCGCTGGATTCTATTCTCCGGGAAGTCTGGGAAGATGAAAGCTGGCGCTAGCCCTGCGTCATTACCCGGAACGAACACTTCATTCAGATTTTGCGTTTCCCTTAAACCGCGCATTGTTGCTCGCGGACGGTCTGTTGTGTCCGGGATTGCCCATCTCTCATCGATAGCGAAAAAGCCGCTGGCCCAGGAAACTCTACAGTACCTGGAAAACCGGATGTTGGGAGCGTCTGATGAAGATCTATGCAATGCAGGGGGACACGCTTGATGCCATTTGCGCCCGTTTTTATGGGCGCACGGCAGGCGTCGTTGAAGCCGTTCTGAAGGCCAATTCTGGCCTCGCCGAATCAGGCGTTATCTTGCCTCATGGCACGCCGGTAGAGATGCCGGAGGTTGATAGCGCCCCCACAAAAGAATCCGTAAACCTATGGGACTGAGCCTGGAGAAAATCACCACGTTTATCGCCTACTGGCTGGCCGTGGCACTGGCCTGGTTCGGGGCGATGTCTCCTGAAAAAGTCGCGCTGTACGTGGGAAGTCTGTGCGCCATTTTTACCGCGCTGACGAATTACTGGTTCAAACGAAAAACCTGGCGCTATCTCCAGTCTCTTGGACTCGATAAGAAGAGTATTCGTGAACTCAATCATTAAGCGTTGCAGCGTCGCCGGCGTGCTGGCCCTGGCGGTGCTGATACCTGACTTTCGGTTACTGAAAACGTCCCCTGATGGGCTGGCGTTGATTGCCGATCTCGAAGGATGTCGCCTCTCGCCCTATCGGTGTAGCGCTGGCGTGTGGACGTCTGGCATTGGCCACACGGCAAACGTTGTGCCTGCACGGGATATTACCGAGCGTGAGGCAGCGGTAAATCTGGTCGCTGATGTGCTCAATGTTGAACGTCGGCTGGCAGTGTGCGCGTCGGTTGAGATGCCACCCCGGGTCTACGACGCGCTAGTGAGTTTCACGTTTAATGTTGGCACGGGCGCCGCCTGCCGTTCGACCCTGGTGTCGTTTATTAAGCGTAAACAGTGGTCGCAGGCATGCGTGCAACTTACCCGCTGGGTATATGTGAATGGCGTTAAAAATGCCGGGCTGGAAAATCGTCGTATCCGCGAGAAGGCCTGGTGCATGAAGGGGCTGCCGTGAAAGTCCTGATGCTGTTGCTGGCCGGTCTGCTGGCTATCACGCTGTGGCTTCGGCATGACAACCTGACGCTGTCCCGTTCCTTAGCCAGCGCGAACCGGGTTGCCAGTGAACAAAAAAACGCCCTCGCCACGCTTAACCAACAGCTTTCCCTGTCGCAACGGGTTGCCCGAACACATGAAGTCGCCCAGGTCAGGCTTCGTGAAGAACTGCTCACTGCGAGTGAGGAACGCGCGAGACGGGAAGCGACTATCGGGAGATTACTCAATGAAAATGACGCGTTACGCCGCTGGTATACCAATCAGTTGCCTGATGCTGTCCGCCGGTTGCACACCCGCACCGCCTGCGCCTCCGCAGCCCATTGTTTACAACGCCTGCCCGAAGGTGAGCCGCTGCCCGATGCCGGGAAGCGAACCCGCCACTAACGGCGATCTCAGCGCAGATATTCGCAGGCTTGAGTATGCCCTTATCGCCTGCGCGCTGCAGGTTGAAACCATTAAAGACTGTCAGGATAAAATCGATGCACAAACTCAAGAGCCTGCGTCAGGCATTAATTGACGCGATTCCCCAACTGAAAGCAAACCCGGATCGGCTGCAGATGTCGGTCGGCAGCGGCAATATCGATGCCCGGCTTGCCTCCTCGCTCTCCTTTGAAAAGCACTATCAGCTGAATGCGAAGGTCAACAGCTTCTCCGGCGACAGCGAGGGCGTTTTCGTCCCGGTAGTGGCCTGGCTTGGGGAAAACCAGCCGGACATTTTTACCCTCGATGAAGGCCGCAAAAACGGCTGTTCCTTCACGATCGTTTTAAACGATGACGATACGATGGATATCAGCATCAAAGTACAATTAACCGAGCGCATTCTTGTTTCTCAGGAAGAGGGCGGTTTGCACGCAACGTATTCCCCCGAACCGCCGCTGCCGGAGCCCGTCACGCGTCCGAAGGCCCTATACATCAACGGGGAGCTGGTCAGCGAGTGGGAGGCGTAATTTCCCCGCGCTGAGGGCCGCCTGCGGTCTGTTGTCTTGCCAGCTTGTTGTCTCATCCCGCACCAAACCCCGTCTCGTTGCTGCCGTTCTTTCTGAACGGCATTCTCTTCTTATGAATACGCTAACTTCCATGAACGGCATCGCTCGCGCGATCCGCAATCTTATTCGTATCGGTGTTGTAACCGATGTTGACCTCAACAGAGGGCTTTGTCGTGTGCAGACCGGCGGGATGAAAACCACCTGGCTGAACTGGCTAACCTGTCGTGCGGGACGTTCTCGCGTGTGGTGGGCCCCTTCCGAGGGAGAACAGGTACTGCTGCTGGCCATCGGCGGCGAGCTCGATACCGCCTTTGTGCTACCGGGTATTTTCTCGGACGACCATCCGGCGCCGTCCGGTTCGCCTGATGCGTTCCACGTCTCGTTTCCTGACGGCGCGGTGATCGAGTACGAACCCGAACGCGGGGCGCTGACGGTTTCAGGTATTAAAACAGCCGACATTACCGCCTCTGAATCGCTGACCGCCACCGTGCCGGAGGTGCGGGTGACGTCAACGTCCCGCATCACGCTGGATACGCCTGAGGTGGTGTGTACCAACAAGTTAATTACCGCCTCGCTTGAGGTGCAGAAGGGCGGGGTAATGGCCGGGAATATTGCGCATTCCGGCGGTCAATTCACCTCCAACGGGGTGCAGGTGGACAACCACGCGCACGGCAGTGTGCAAAGCGGCGGAAGCTGGACTAAGGGGACACAATGACGGTGCGTTACAGGGGGATGAACAGGCAGACCGGGCTCAGCATTTCAGAGGCAGAACACATCCGGCAGAGCGTGCGCGATATTCTGGTGACGCCTGTCGGCTCGCGGGTTATGCGCCGTGATTACGGCTCGCTGCTGGCGGCGATGATCGACAGGCCACAGAGCCCTGCGCTGCGTCTGCAAATCATGGCGGCATGTTATTCCGCTATCCAGAAATGGGAACCGCGGATCAGCCTGACGGCCATCACTTTCGAGCGTTCGGAGAATGACGGGACGTTGTATGTCGATATCACCGGCACGCGCCCGACTTCCGGACAATCCTTTTCTATCACCATTTCACTGAGTTAAACGCTATGGCTATTGTTGATCTGAGCCAGCTCGCCGCGCCTGATGTCGTGGAGGAGGTGGATTATGAAACGCTGTTGGCAGAACGAAAGGCCACCTTTGTCTCGCTCTATCCGGAAGAGGAGCGAGAGGCGATTGCACGGACGTTGACGCTGGAATCAGAGCCGATTGTGAAGCTGCTGCAGGAGAACGCCTATCGGGAGGTCATGTGGCGCCAGCGCGTGAACGAGGCCGCGCGTGCGGTCATGCTGGCCTACGCTGCCGGCCGCGATCTCGACCAGCTTGGGGCCAACGCTAACCTTGCGCGTCTGGTCATTACCCCCGCCGACGATACGACGTTTCCACCCACGCCAGCTGTGATGGAGTCTGATACCGACTTTCGTTTGCGCATCCAGCAAGCGCCGGAAGGGCTGAGCGTGGCCGGTTCGACGGGCGCTTATCAGTTCCACGGTCGCAGTGCAGATGGCCGGGTGGCGGATATCTCCGTTATCAGTCCACAGCCGGCGAACGTCACGGTCTCTGTGCTCTCCCGGGAGAATAACGGCGTGGCCTCTGAGGAACTGCTCGCCGTTGTTCGCAATGCGCTGAACAATGAGGACGTCAGGCCCGTTGCCGACCGTGTGACCGTCCAGTCGGCCAACATTGTTGACTACCGAATTGAGGCATCGCTTTTCCTTTTTCCCGGCCCTGAAAGTGAACCTGTACTCAGCGCGGCAAGAGCCCGGTTACAGACCTATATCACGGCTCAACATCGGCTTGGACGTGATATTCGCAAGTCCGCCATTTACGCGGCACTGCATGTTGAAGGGGTGCAACGCGTAGAGCTGACCGCGCCCGCGGCTGACATTGTACTTGATGAAACTCAGGCCTCATGGTGCAGCCACTACAGCGTAACCGTGGGGGGGAACGATGAGTAATACCCCCCTTTTACCGGTTGGTTCGTCATCTCTTGAGGTGGCGGCCGCGCGCGCCTGTGCAGACATTGAAAATACGCCTGTTCCGCTGCGACATCTCTGGAGTGCGGACACTTGCCCGGCGAATCTGCTGCCCTGGCTGGCGTGGGCGTTTTCGGTTGATCGCTGGGATGAGAACTGGCCGGAAGCCACCAGGCGGGATGTGATTCGCGCGGCGTGGTTTATTCATGCCCACAAGGGGACGATTGGCGCTGTGCGTCGTGTGGTGGAACCGCTTGGCTATCTGATCAACGTCACCGAATGGTGGCAAACCAACGATCCGCCCGGCACCTTTCGCCTTGATATCGGCGTCTTAGACACGGGCATCACCGAGGAAATGTATTACGAAATGGAGAGGCTTATTGCTGATGCAAAGCCTGCCAGCCGCCACCTTATTGGCCTGAATATCATCCAGGACATACCGGGATATCTCTACACCGGTGCCCTGAGCTATGACGGCGACATCATCACGGTTTATCCCGGATAAGTGAGAGCACAATGACAGTGAAATATAAAACGGTTATCACCAAAGCCGGTGCCGAAAAACTGGCTGCCGCGACCGTCCCGAACGGCAAGAAAGTGAACTTTACGGCGATGGCCGTAGGTGACGGTGGCGGTACATTGCCAGCGCCAAACGCAAACCAGACGAAACTCGTCAATGAAGTCTGGCGGCATGCGCTGAATAAAATTAGCCAGGACAAAAAGAATAAAAACTATGTCGTGGCGGAGCTGCTGATTCCTCCTGATGTTGGCGGTTTCTGGATGCGCGAGATGGGGCTGTATGACGATACCGGGACGCTGATTGCGGTCGGGAATATGGCAGAAAGTTACAAGCCCAAGCTGGAAGAGGGCTCGGGACGCGCACAGACTGTACGTATGGTCATTATGGTGAGCGATATCTCTTCGGTTGAGTTGATGATTGACACCTCAACGGTGATGGCGACGCAGGATTATGTAGACGGTAAGCTCGCGGAGCATGAACAGTCGCGGCGCCATCCGGACGCGACCCTTGCCGCTAAGGGTTTTACACAACTCAGCAGCGCAATCGACAGCGCCTCCGAGGTGCTCGCTGCAACGCCGAAAGCGGTGAAGGCGGCGTACGATCTGGCGAAAGGGAAATACACTGCTCTGGACGCCACCACGGCGCAAAAAGGGATTGTCCAACTGAGTAACGCCACTGACAGTGGGTCTGAGGTGCTGGCGGCGACGCCGAAAGCGGTTAAAGTCGCAAACGATAACGCCGTTGCTGCCAATAAAAATGCTAGCGAGCGAGTCAGCAAGTCAGGCGACAGTATGACCGGAACGTTGAATCAAGACTCTATAGCACAGTCAACCTATAACTTAACCGCACTTTCTAACGCTACGACAGGCAATAAAAATTATCTGCGTAAAATGCGTGGCGGAGCATCAGATACTATCTGGCATGAAACCGTGCAGGGTATTGAGTATCGCCTGGCAACAGGTAATACCGATACACAGGAGGAACTGGCGATTAGCGCGAGTACAGGCCTGAGAGTGAGGGGTAATATTACCTCGCAACTTGGCGGGTTTTATGCGGGGAATATGAAAAAATTCTCGTTTTATTCCTCTAAGGAGGGTGCGAATAAGTACCCTCCGCAACGAAAATGAAACTTTTAGTCAATTAAATTCAATCACTTACATAGGCGTTTTTTTGCGTTTGGTGACTTATTCGCACCTTCCCTAATACCTCTGATAAGAATGCAGCCCTGCGCCTTTGGGGTAATGTAGACCGTCCATCTGTAGTTGAACTAGGGGATGACACTGGCTACCATTTTTACTCACAGCGAAATAAAGATGGTTCGTTGTTATTTCAAACTAACGGCGCGGGGCAATTTAGCGGGTTTTTACGTTCAAACGGGGAAGTACAATCTCTTTCACCCAATAGTTATCGAATTGCATATGGAGACTATGGCTGTTTCTGGCGTAACGATGGTTATAATCTTTATCTGATGCTAACCAATAAGGACGATGCTTACGGCGGTTATAATGCTCTGCGTCCTTTACGGGTTAGCCTTGAAACCGGGGCGTTGCAATCTGAAACACCGCTTACTGTAGGTAACACTATTTATGCCTCGAAGGAGATTACCGCAAGTTATAGTGGTGTTTACGCATGGGTAGAACAGTACAAAACAAAAGCACCATTTTATAACACCTTTTCAACCACTGGATCGAGTGAATACCATCCAGTGTTAAAACAGCAGGCAAGTATTACTGGGATCAATTCGTGGGCTTTTTCCATGGGTTCTCTTGTCTCCGATACCCTTCTTTCCTGGCATCTTCACATGAAAGGTAGTGGCGGTCAGGACGTTAACTATAAATGGGATACCAGCGGTAATTTTTCTGCGCCAGGACAAATTATACCGGGCAATTTTGCTAATTTTGATGGTCGTTTTTATACCAAAACGCTAGCAGATACGCGCTTCCTGCTTCGCGACAGTATCTCTTATGCTGGCTTTGCGAATGGTGATGTGTCAAAGCCGTACATGAGGCATGAAGCCAGTAACGCTGTTGTCACGTTGGCAAAGGTGGGGGATTCGTATGCGAAGGCAGAAAGCGAAGCACGATATCAGGCAAAAGGTAGCTATGTAACGGGAATTCGTTTTGGTGCATCTGCCGAATATAACGAGCGTGGGAATACTGAGCGCATGGCTGGCGGGGTGATGACATCATGGGCTGACCGGGGTAGTTCAAATTACTGGATTCGTCTTCGTCCGTTGCAGTATCAGATTAATGGCGGCTCATGGGTTACTGTGGCCTTTGCATAAGGAGAATTATTCAATGTTAATGAAAAATTTCACTGCAATGACAAAACAAGTTGATGGATTTTCTATCATGGTATTCACCGACGAAGAGGGAAACGACTGGTATGGATCTCAGGGTAAGTTTTCGGCGACCACCTTGAAATTTATGTTTGATGGCAAAGGCAATATTGTTGCAGCTTCCTGGGATGCATCCATGTTGGCTCCGGAAAATTTATCAGTCTCGGAAATTGAAAAAAACAGTGTGCCGGATGATTTTTTTGTTTTAGGAAAACGCTGGGTATTCGATGGCGATAAGATCATCCCATTCACCTATTCGCAGGAAGAGCTGATTAAACAGACCAAAGAGCAGTTTGAACGCTTACTTAGCGAGGCAAGAGAAAAAATAGTTGTTCCGCAGACCAAATTAATGGCAGGTAGAACACTGACCGAGTCACAATTAAAGACATTAAACGCCTGGCTTGATTATATTGAAGAACTGGAAGCCTGTGATATCACTGTATTACCCGTTAAATTTCCTGCTCTTCCTCAGTAAATTAATCTTAAAAATAGAAATAACCAGAACCCTCCATCCGGAGGGTTTTTCGTTTGTTGTGTAATCCTCTCCCCAACCCCAATTCGTCGCATCAATCACGCTCTCCGCAGACAATAGCCTCACCACTAAACGAAGGAGTTAAACGGATGGGCGACTATCACCACGGCGTGGAAGTCATTGAGATCAACGATGGCACCCGCACTATTTCCACCGTCTCGACGGCAATCATCGGCATGGTCTGTACGGCCAGCGATGCTGACGAACAGACATTTCCTCTTAACGAGCCCGTGCTCATTACTAATGTGCAATCCGCCATTGCGAAAGCTGGTAAACAGGGGACGCTGTCCGCTTCCCTCCAGGCTATCGCTGACCAGTGCAAGCCGGTCGTTGTGGTTGTGCGTGTTGCCGAAGGTATCGACGACCCGGAAGATCCTGAAGCGGCGCAGAAAGAGACTATCTCTAACATCATCGGTACTACCGACGAAAACGGCAAATACACCGGCCTGAAGGCGCTTCTGACCGCGAAAACGGTTACCGGCGTTAAGCCGCGTATTCTCGGCGTACCGGGGCTGGACTCTCAGGAAGTGGCAACCGCACTGGCCGCAATGTGCCAGAGCCTGCGCGCGTTCGGCTATGTCAGCGCATGGGGTTGTAAAACCATTTCTGACGCGATCGAGTACCGCAAAAACTTCAGCCAGCGCGAGCTGATGGTTATCCACCCTGATTTTCTGGCATGGGATACCACCACGAATACGACGGCGATGGCATGGGCGACCGCTCGCGCCCTTGGCCTGCGCGCCAAAATCGACCAGACAATGGGCTGGCATAAAACCTTGTCGAACGTGGGAGTCAACGGCGTCACGGGCGTAAGCGCCTCTGTTTCCTGGGATCTGCAGGAGCAAGCGACCGATGCCAACCTGCTTAACCAGGCCGGTATCACCACGTTGATTCGTAACGATGGCTTCAAATTCTGGGGCAACCGTACCTGTTCAGACGATCCGTTATTCGTCTTTGAAAACTACACCCGTACCGCACAGGTGCTGGCCGATACCATGGCCGAAGCGCATGCATGGGCGATGGATAAACCCATTACCCCTACGCTTATCCGCGACATCGTGTCCGGTATCAATGCCAAGTTCCGCGAGCTCAAAACCAACGGCTATATCGTTGACGGCTCCTGCTGGTATGACCCTGAATCGAACGATGCATCCACCCTGAAAGCGGGGAAATTGTATATCGATTACGACTACACCCCTGTCCCGCCGCTGGAAAATCTGACCTTGCGCCAGCGCATCACCGATACCTATCTGGCTGACCTGTCAGATTCGGTTAATAGCTAAGGAGCTGAAGCATGGCGTTACCACGCAAACTGAAATATCTGAATATGTTCAACGATGGCCTGAGCTATATGGGCGTTGTTGAGTCTGTCACCTTACCCAAACTTACCCGCAAGCTGGAGAAGTATCGCGGTGGCGGCATGCCCGGCTCGGTCTCTGTTGACCTTGGCCTTGACGATGATGCCCTGGCGCTGGAGTGGACCGTTGGCGGTCTGCCGGACGCCGCGCTGTGGGCACAGTATGCCTCTCCGGGCGCGGACAGCGTGCCTCTGCGCTTTACCGGCTCTTATCAGCGCGATGATACCGGCGAAATCTCCGCCGTCGAAATCGTCATGCGCGGCCGTCACAAAGAGTTTGATGGCGGTGAAAACAAGCAGGGCGAGAGCGGCACCACCAAGATGTCCACCGAATGCGCGTACTACCAGCTGACCATCGATGGCAAAGAGATCATTGAAATCGACATCATCAACATGGTGCTGAAAGTCGATGGCGTTGATCGCCTGGCAGAACACCGTAAGGCCATCGGCCTGTAACCCTTTAACCGGCCGGGATCGCCGGCCGGTAAGTTAACTTTCTGAAGAGTATCGAAATGGAAAATATCAACGAGACCACCATGAACGAAAGTGAAAACCCACACATCGTCACGCTTGATAGCCCCGTTTTGCGCGGCGAGCAAAAAATTGAAAAAGTGACCGTTGCAAAACCCAATGCGGGAACCCTGCGTGGGGTATCGCTGGCGTCGCTGGCGCAATCCGATGTCGATGCGTTGATCAAGGTGCTGCCGCGAATGACCTCACCAGCACTGACCGAGCATGAGGTCGCGCGCCTGGATGCCTGCGATCTGCTCTCTTTTGCAGGTAAGGTGATCGGTTTTTTGTCACCGGCTTCGGCTCGCTGAAATTTTCCGAAAACCTGTCGGTCGACGATCTGATGGCGGATATCGCGGTGATCTTTCACTGGCCGCCGTCAGAACTGTACTCCCTGAGCGTGACCGAACTCCTCTTATGGCGCGAAAAAGCGCTGCAGCGAAGCGGAAACCACCATGAGTAATAATGTCAGACTTCAGGAGCTGCTTAAGGCAGTCGACCGGGCAACCCGACCGCTTAACGCTCTCCATAACGCGAGCCGCACCCTCGCAAGCGATATCCGTGATTCACAGACGGCGCTGGGGGCGCTCGATGAGCAGGCGGGGCGGATTGATGGCTTCAGGAAAGCAAACGCCCGGCTCGCCATGACTGAGCAGTCGGTTGCCCGGGCGAAACAGCAGGCAGCGGCGCTGGCGGTGCAGTTTAAAAACACGCAAAACCCCACCCAGGCAGAGGCTGATGCACTGTCCGCAGCCCGAAAATCGGCAGCCGACCTTAAGCTTGAGTACAACAACCTGCGCTACTCGGTTCAGCGTCAGCGCGCTGAACTCACACAGGCAGGCATAAACACGCGCACGCTCTCGTCGGATGAGCGTCGTTTACGAACCCAAATCAGTGAAAAAACGCAGCAGCTTAACCGACAGCGGGATGCGCTGGCTCGCGTCAATCAGCAGCAGGAGAGACTGAGTGCCGTTCAGAACCGCTACGAGTCAGGCAAACGCGTTGTCGCGCGGGTGAACCAGCTGGCGACTGCGGGGGTGGGAATGGCAAAAGCGGGCTTTGACCAGACGTCCCGGTTTATGGCGCCTGGCATCCGTTTTGAAAAGCAGATGTCGGCCATTCAGGCAAACCTTGGCCTGGCGAAGGGGGATTCCCGGCTTGAGGCGATTCGCCAGCAGGCCCGGGACGTCAGCGTCAGCACCGGCGTACCTGCTGATACGGTCGTGCGGGCTCAGATCGAACTGGCCCGTTCAGGCTACGACGCCGATGGGGTTATTGCGGCCACGGTGCCCACGGTTAACCTCAGCCAGGCGGGGAACGTCGACGCGGCAAAAGCAGCCGACATTATCAGCAGCACGCAGGCTGCGTATAGCCTGGCCGATACGGATGCGGAACGCATCGCAGATGTGCTTACGCGTGGTTTTACCTCGTCTAACACCAGTCTCGCTGAGATGGCGGCGGCCGTCATCTCCGCTGCGCCAGCTGCGGATACTGCCGGTATGGGACTTGAAGAGACAACCGCGCAGCTTAGTGCCCTGGTGAATAAGGGGATAAACGGTGCCGACACCGGGGACGTGCTCAGCGTGAGGTTGCGACAGCTTCAGTCTCCGGATGCGCAGCGTTCTGCCGCGGATAATGGCGCGCGTGATGAAAAACGTCAGCCGTTACCGGGGGCGAAGGGCAGTGCCGCACGCGTTGCTTCCGTGCAGACCGATAATCTTGACGGCGATATCAACCGATTCCAGGCCGCGTGGAACGGGTTGAAGATTGATGTATTTGATAAAGCGGATGGCGCTCTGCGCAACCTGATAACAACCGCAACCGGCTGGCTTAGCACGGCCTCTCTTTGGGTGAATGCCAACCCCGCGTTGACGCAGACCCTCGCCAGCATCGTTGTCGGCGCGCAGGCGTTTTCAGGCGTGCTGGGGGGAGTCGGTATGGCTATCGGCCCGGTTCTGACGGGCGTCAATATGGTCATTACCGCAGCCGGTATGTTGGGAACGGTATTCAGCGTGGTGGGCGGGGCCATCATGACGGTACTGGGAGCCCTTAGCTGGCCGGTTATCGCCCTTGGTGCAGCGATTGCCGCAGGTGCATTACTCATTTTCAAATACTGGGAGCCCATCAGCGCCTTCTTTGGCGGCGTGATGGAGGGGCTTTCGGCGGCCTTCGCACCGTTAGGTGAGTTGTTCTCACCGCTGATGACGGTATTTGATGCTATCTCGGAGAAGGTGGGCGGTATCTGGCAGTGGTTCACTGACCTGATCTCGCCGATTAAGGCGACGCAGGAAACGCTGGATGGCTGTAAAAATGCAGGCGTGATTTTTGGGCAGGCGCTGGGAGAGGCGCTAATGGCACCGCTGAATCTCTTTAACAGCCTGAGTAGCAAGGCCAGCTGGCTGCTGGAGAAGCTCGGTATTATCAAAAGTGAGTCGGATAATCTCGACACCGCAGCGGCAAAAGCAGAAGCGGCATCTCCTCCAGTAGGCAGTTCGTCTGTTCCAGGCGCGGGGTTCTATGGCGGCAGCCTGGGGTATCAGCCAACCGTTGCTGCTGCAGGTCGTTCTTACGTCGATCAGAGTAAAAGCGAATATAACATCACGCTGCAGGGTGACATCTCTTCCGGAACGGATCTGACTCGTCAAATTCGTGAGGCCATAGAGAATAGTGAACGTGAAAAAATGAGACGGCAGCAATCCAGCTATATATATGGTTGAGGAGAGAGAAAATGTTAATGGTGCTGGGGCTGTTTGTCTTTGAACGACGAACCTTACCGTATCAGACAATGCAGTTTACAAAGGACTACCGTTGGGCGTCCAACGATCGCATCGGGAAACCCAAAGCCTGGCAGTATCTTGGCGAAGGCGAGACATCTTTTACCCTCACCGGGTTACTTTACCCGGAACTCACGGGAGGGCGACTTTCTCTCAAGGCGGTTGAGCTGATGGCGAATGAAGGACGGGCATGGCCGTTGATAGACGGTACCGGCATCATTCACGGTATGTTTGTCATTGAGAAAGTTGCGCATACACACTCGGATTTTTACAGCGATGGTACCGCGCGAAAAATTGAATTTACCCTTTCGCTAAAACGTGTCGACGAATCACTGATGGCGATGTTTGGCGACCTGAGAACGCAGGCTGAAGAGCTGGTGACGAGTGCGCGTAATAGCATGGGAGGGCTGGTGGGATGATCACCGAAATGAATATCCGGGCGGGCGGGAAAATTGCCCCTGATTTTATGCTTAAGCTTGACGATCGTGATATCACGCAAAATTTCAGCCATCGTCTTATCAGCCTGACCATGACCGACAAACGGGGGCTGGAAGCCGATCAGCTGGATATTCTGCTGGATGATTCCGACGGGCTGCTGGACTTGCCTGCCCGGGGGGCAAGGCTGTCCTTATGGCTGGGATGGGAGGGAACCCCGCTCGAGGAGAAAGGGGACTTTACGATTGATGCGATTCATTTCCGGGGCGCGCCGGACACGCTGACCATCCAGGGATTCAGCGCAGATTTTCGTGGAAAGCTAAACGTGCGGCGCGAACAGTCGTGGCATGACATGACGATTGGCGCGATAGTCGATACCATCGCTCAGCGTAACCAGTTGACCGCCAGCGTCGCGTCGGGGCTTGCATCCATCGCCATCTCTCATATTGACCAGTCTCAGGAGACAGACGCGGCCTTCCTCTCCCGCCTTGCTGAACGTAATGGAGCATTTGTTTCAATCAAAGCCGGGAAGATTATCTTTATGAAAGCGGGCCAGGCCGTGACGGCCAGCGGCACTCCGCTTTCCTTAATGATGATTGAACGTGGGGATGGCGATAAGCACCTTTTTTCCATAACTGACCGTGAAAATTATTCCGGCGTAACGGCCAAATGGCTGCAAACGCGTGACCCCAAACAACAAAATCCTCAATTGAGTATTAATCGTCAGTCCGGAGGGCAGCAGACAGAAGCACTGCAGCACCCGGATGCCGCCGCACCGGTAGCGGGAGCAGCAGGCAAGGAGCAGAAACCGCAAGAGAGGCTGGTGGGATCGGCGGAGAACGTATTTGAGCTCACCACGGTTTATGCCTCTGAAGAACAGGCGCTCAGGGCTGCAGAGGCGAAGTGGCGCGCGCTTCAGCGGGGAACCGTGGAGTTTTCCATCCAGCTTGCGCTGGGACGCGCCGATCTGTTCCCCGAAACGCCGGTGCTGGTAAACGGTTTTAAACGCGTCATTGACGAGCAGGCGTGGATCATCAGCGAGGTGGTGCATACCCTCAACGATAGCGGATTTACCACGCAGCTTAAGCTTGAGCTGAACGTCAGCGACGAAAAATTTACTGTTGATAGTGAGTAATGTAGTTGCTATTGGTTTTATTTTGGGTATTATTGATTCACAAAATGTGAATCAAGTGGAGGGGTACATGTTTCATTGTCCTAAGTGCAAGCATTCAGCGCATGCGCGTACCAGTCGCTATCTCAGTGAAAATACCAAAGAGCGCTACCACCAGTGTACCAATGTGGACTGCAGCTGTACGTTCGTGACGATGGAGTCCGTGGAGCGTCTGATTGCGACGCCTGGCGCCTCTGAGAGTGTCCGAACGGCTTCACTGGCGCGCAGTTAGCGGCTACGCCACCGGCTCAAAATAATCAATAAAAAAAGCCACTCATCTGAGTGGCTTAAATTTTTGATTTTAAAGCTAAAATTTGGTGGCCCCTGCTGGACTTGAACCAGCGACCAAGCGATTATGAGTCGCCTGCTCTAACCACTGAGCTAAGGGGCCGTGGCGGTGAATTATAAAGTAACTCTCTACAGCAATCCAGCCATTCACACCTGCCTGCTGTTTTTATAAACAATGCATAATCAATCCTTTATACTTCCCTTACGATGGATTGATCGGGAGTAAAAATGATCAACGATATTCTGGCCCCTGGCCTGCGGGTGGTGTTCTGCGGAATCAACCCGGGTAAGTCCTCGGCGCACACCGGCTTTCACTTCGCCCATCCGGGCAATCGCTTCTGGAAAGTGATCCACCAGGCCGGGTTTACCGACAGATTACTCAGGCCCGAAGAGGAACAGCACCTGCTGGATACGCGCTGCGGCATTACTATGCTTGTCGAGCGCCCGACGGTGCAGGCGAGCGAGGTCAATCTGCATGAGCTCCGCAGCGGCGGACGGGAGTTGGTCAAAAAGATTGAGGACTATCAGCCCGCAGCGCTGGCGATCCTCGGCAAGCAGGCCTACGAGCAGGCGTTCAGCCAGCGCGGCGCTAAATGGGGTAAGCAGAGCATTACCATCGGCGTGACGCAGGTGTGGGTGCTGCCGAACCCGAGCGGGCTTAACAGGGCAACGCTGGATAAGCTGGTGGAGGCGTATCGGGAGCTGGATGAGGCGCTAATGGTGCGAGGGCTTTAGGGGTTCTGCGGCCTGACGCCCTCACCCTGACCCTCTCCCACAGGGAGAGGGAATAAACAAAAAAAAGCTCCCCGAAGGGAGCTTTTTCGCTGTCAGGACAAGTTAGTCGTCCAGGAAGCTACGCAGCACTTCAGAGCGGCTTGGATGACGCAGCTTACGCAGCGCCTTCGCTTCGATCTGACGGATACGTTCGCGGGTCACGTCGAACTGTTTACCCACTTCTTCCAGCGTGTGGTCGGTGTTCATATCAATACCGAAACGCATACGCAGCACTTTTGCTTCACGGGCGGTCAGGCCGGCCAGAACGTCGTGCGTCGCAGCGCGCAGGCTCTCGGTGGTGGCAGAGTCCAGCGGCAGCTCGAGGGTGGTGTCCTCGATGAAATCACCCAGATGCGAATCTTCATCATCACCAATTGGTGTTTCCATGGAGATTGGCTCTTTGGCGATCTTCAGCACTTTACGGATCTTGTCTTCCGGCATCAGCATGCGCTCAGCCAGCTCTTCCGGCGTTGGCTCGCGGCCCATCTCCTGCAGCATCTGGCGGGAGATACGGTTGAGCTTGTTGATGGTCTCAATCATATGCACCGGAATACGGATGGTGCGCGCCTGATCCGCGATAGAGCGGGTGATAGCCTGACGGATCCACCAGGTAGCGTAGGTGGAGAACTTGTAACCACGACGGTATTCGAACTTATCTACCGCTTTCATCAGACCGATGTTGCCTTCCTGGATCAGATCCAGGAACTGCAGGCCACGGTTGGTGTATTTCTTGGCGATAGAGATAACCAGACGCAAGTTCGCCTCAACCATCTCTTTCTTCGCACGGCGGGCTTTCGCTTCACCGATAGACATACGACGGTTGATGTCCTTGACCTGCTCGATGGTCAGGCCGGTCTCTTCTTCAATCTGATGCAGCTTCTGCAGACCACGATAGACATCGTCCTTCACGTCGTGCAGTTTTTCAGACCATGGCTTGTTCATCGCGATAGCGGCGTTGAACCAGGTTTCGCTGGTTTCGTTGCCGGTGAAGAGGGTGATGAAGTTCTTCTTCGGCATTTTGCACTGCTCAACGCACAGCTTCATGATGATGCGTTCCTGGGTGCGTACGCGATCCATCATCACGCGCATGCTGTTTACCAGGTAGTCGAACTGTTTTGGCACCAGGCGGAACTGTTTGAATACTTCAGACAGTTTCAGGATCTCTTCCTGCGCGGCGGCATGGCTGCGGCCTTTCGCTTTGATGGTGTCACGCGTGACTTCGTACTGGGTACGCAGCTCGGCAAACTTCTCACGCGCCAGTTCCGGGTCGATGCTGTTGTCATCGTCCGCGCTGTCGTCGTCTTCTTCCTCATCTTCGTCTTCGTCGTCATCCATCTCTTCCTGAGACAGTTCGGAACCAACGTGAGTCGCGGTAGGCGCCAGATCTTCTTCCGCGTTCGGGTCAACAAAACCGGTGATCAGGTCAGACAGGCGCGCTTCTTCCGCTTCAACGCGATCGTACTGCTCCAGCAGATAGGTGATCGCTTCAGGGTATTCGGCAACAGAACACTGAACCTGGTTGATCCCGTCTTCGATGCGTTTTGCGATGTCAATTTCGCCTTCGCGGGTCAACAGTTCAACGGTACCCATTTCACGCATGTACATGCGGACCGGGTCAGTGGTACGCCCGATTTCAGATTCAACGCTGGACAGTACCTGTGCGGCAGCTTCTTCCGCATCTTCGTCGGTATTGTTGGAGGTTTCAGCCAGCAACAGATCATCGGCATCCGGTGCTTCTTCCATCACCTGAATGCCCATGTCATTGATCATTTGGATGATGTCTTCGATCTGATCTGAATCGACGATATCTTCCGGCAGATGGTCATTGACCTCGGCATAGGTCAGATAGCCTTGCTCCTTACCGCGTTGGACAAGAAGTTTCAGCTGTGACTGCGGGTTTTGCTCCATAAGACGGTATCCACACTTAATTCGTTTGATTGGTGTCGGCGATGGGGCTGCCAACCTTTAAAGCGAGGGCGTACTTATATTTTTGCCGCTGCCTCTCAGTGCGGCTGCCGGGGGCTTCCCGATCGATTTTCGGCACTTAAGCCGTTAAATTTTTTTATTTCTTCGCCAGTTCCTGGTTAATCATCCAGAGTTCCCGGCGTTCTTCGCTGCTTAAGCCGTGCGTGCGCTCGCGAGCTATCAACTCTTCCTGGCGCAACTCAAGCATCGAATCAAACATATGGTTGAGCGAGTCGGTGAACGTTTTTTCTGCAATGTCCTTATCTGCTATATCGTCCCACATCGACAATTTTTCAAGGGTAGCGGCCTCTTTTGTGCCGCGATAATGTTCTAAAAGTTGTCCGGTGGTCAGACCTGGCTGAGACAAACACGTGTTGACCAGTTCTGAAAATAAGCCAAGTCCGGGCAATTTTTCGTGGTTCAAACCCGCCAGCGATGGCACTTGCGGCGCAAGTTCGGGGTTTTGTACCAGTAACCCTATCAGTATACGCATGGTTGTGCGTTTTAGCTGAGGCGCGGGGCGAACCGTGCCGTTTTCAGCCTGTTTAGGCATTAAACGTTCAAGCTGGCTGTCATCCAGAATGCCGAGCTTGTTGCCTAACTCCTGACGCAGATAGATACGCAGCGTTTCGCCGGGCACCTGGCTGATTAACGGCAGCGCCAGCGTACTGAGCTGCGCGCGCCCGTCAGGGGTACTTAAATCCACCTGCGGCATCAGGCTGTTAAACAGAAACGTGGAGAGCGGCTGAGCCTGATCCATCCGCGCTTCAAACGCCGCTTTGCCCTCTTTACGCACCAGCGTATCCGGATCTTCGCCATCCGGCAGGAACATAAAGCGTAGCTGACGCCCGTCGGTCATATACGGTAGCGCCGTTTCCAGCGCACGCCAGGCGGCATCGCGTCCTGCGCGGTCACCGTCGTAACAGCAAATCACGTTGTTGGTGACGCGAAACAGTAGTTGGATATGGTCTGCCGTCGTGGACGTTCCTAATGACGCCACCGCGTAGTTAATGTCGTACTGCGCCAGCGCGACAACGTCCATATAGCCTTCGACGACCAGAAGACGCGGAGGTTCCGCGTTATCCTGCTGCGCCTCATAAAGACCGTAAAGCTGGCGGCCCTTATGGAAAATATCGGTTTCCGGGGAGTTGAGGTATTTCGGCAGGGCATCACCCAGCACGCGACCACCAAAACCAATCACCCGGCCACGCTTATCGCGGATCGGGAACATCACCCGTTCACGGAAGCGGTCGTAGCTTCGTCCCTGGTCGTTGGTGACCAGCATGCCTGCGTCGATGAGAGACTTACGATCTTCGCTATTGCCGCCAAAACGTTTTAACACGTTGTCCCAGCCGGGCGGGGCGTAACCAATAGCGAAACGCGCAATCACATCGTCGCTCAGTCCGCGCTTTGTCAGGTATTGACGCGCAGGCTCAGCCGCAGAGTGCTTAAGAGACTGTTGGTAAAACGAATTCAGGCCATCCATCAGTTGATACAGCGTTTGCCGTTGATGGCGCTCGATCTGACTTGGCCCACTGCCTGCTTCATACGGCACTTCAAGGTTATGCATCGCCGCCAGCTCTTCGACGGTTTCAACGAACTCGAGCTTATCGTAGTTCATCAAAAAATCGACGGCATTACCGTGTGCGCCACAGCCAAAGCAATGGTAGAACTGCTTTTCACCGTTAACGGTGAAAGAGGGGGTTTTTTCGTTATGGAACGGACAGCACGCATGGTAGTTCTTGCCCTGCTTTTTCAGCTTTACCCGCGCGTCGATGAGATCGACGATGTCGGTTCTGGCAAGCAGATCGTTGATGAAAACGCGTGGGATTCTTCCGGCCATATGCCCCAAAAATTTAAGCGACTTATAAACGAAAACAAGCCGCGCATTCCTTCCGGAAGCACGGCCTTACGACTACTACTCTGTCTGTCAATTGAGGACTGAAGCCCTCAAGCGATTAGTACAGACGAGTACGGCGTGCGTTTTCGCGAGCCAGTTTCTTCGCGTGACGTTTCACAGCGGAAGCTTTAGCGCGCTTACGTTCGGTCGTTGGTTTTTCATAAAACTCACGACGACGAACTTCAGCCAGAACACCTGCTTTCTCGCATGAACGTTTGAAGCGACGCAGTGCTACGTCGAACGGCTCGTTTTCACGTACTTTAATTACCGGCATGTAACTCTCACCTTTAATAAATTCGGTTTGCCGCTGGCATCAACGCCAGCTTATTTCAAAATGGTGCGGAATTTTACTGCAAATGCTGCTGCTTTGTAAAGCACCGATGCGATTTTGAAAGGGACTTTAATAAGGGTGAGGAGTATACACGAGCCTTCTTCCTGGGGCGAACAAAGTTTTACATCACCCCGCCCAGGCTCTACACTGCGCGGTAGTGAAACGAGGTAAAACAAGTCATGCGTGTACTGGGTATTGAAACATCCTGCGATGAAACCGGCATCGCCATTTACGACGACGAAAAAGGCCTTCTGGCCAACCAACTGTATAGTCAGGTGAAATTGCACGCTGACTACGGCGGCGTCGTGCCGGAACTGGCCTCTCGTGACCACGTGCGTAAAACGGTTCCCCTGATTCAGGCGGCGCTGAAAGAGGCCGGGTTACGTTCAACTGATATTGATGCCGTGGCCTATACCGCGGGTCCGGGTCTGGTGGGCGCGCTGCTGGTTGGCGCGACGGTAGGCCGTTCGCTGGCGTTCGCGTGGGACGTGCCGGCCATTCCGGTTCACCATATGGAAGGTCACCTTCTGGCGCCGATGCTGGAAGAGAATCCGCCTGAGTTCCCCTTTGTTGCGCTGCTGGTTTCCGGTGGTCATACGCAGCTGATTAGCGTAACGGGCATTGGCAAATACGCGCTGTTGGGCGAGTCGATCGACGACGCCGCCGGTGAAGCGTTCGACAAAACCGCCAAGCTGCTGGGGCTGGATTATCCTGGCGGCCCGATGCTCTCGAAAATGGCGTCGCAGGGAACGGAAGGGCGCTTTGTCTTCCCGCGTCCGATGACCGACCGTCCAGGGCTGGACTTCAGCTTCTCCGGGCTGAAAACCTTCGCGGCGAATACGATTCGTAATAACGACGACAGCGAACAGACCCGTGCCGATATCGCCCGCGCGTTCGAAGATGCGGTGGTCGATACGCTGATGATCAAGTGCAAGCGCGCGCTGGATCAGACCGGCTTTAAGCGTCTGGTGATGGCGGGCGGCGTCAGCGCCAACCGCACGCTGCGCGCGAAGCTGGCTGAGATGATGCAAAAGCGTCGCGGGGAAGTGTTTTATGCCCGTCCAGAGTTCTGTACCGATAACGGCGCGATGATCGCTTACGCCGGGATGGTGCGTCTTAACGCGGGGGCAACGTCTGACCTGAGCGTGTCCGTGCGTCCGCGCTGGCCGCTGGCGGAACTGCCTGAGGCGTGAGTTTTTTGCCCGGTGGCGCTGCGCTTACTGGGCCTACAAAAACCGTAGGCCGGGTCAGGCGAAGCCGCCACCCGGCGATAAACCGCATTACACCCGCAACATCCCTTTTTCTTCCAGAAACGCAATAATCGTCGCCAGACCGTCACCCGCTTTCAGATTGGTAAACGTCCACGGACGTTCGCCACGCATGCGGTTGGTATCGCGCGCCATCACGTCGAGCGACGCACCCACGTAGGGCGCGAGATCGGTTTTGTTGATCACCAGAAAGTCAGATTTGGTGATCCCCGGCCCGCCCTTACGCGGGATTTTTTCCCCTTCGGCCACGTCGATCACGTAGATAGTGAGATCCGCCAGTTCCGGGCTGAACGTCGCGCTCAGGTTATCCCCGCCGCTTTCGACGAAGATCAGGTCCAGATTGCCGAATTTCTCGCTTAACGCTTCCACCGCCGCCAGGTTCATCGAGGCATCTTCGCGGATGGCGGTATGCGGGCAGCCGCCGGTCTCCACGCCCACGATGCGCTCCGGCTCCAGTGCGCCCGCCTCGGTCAGGATGCGCTGATCCTCTTTGGTGTAGATATCGTTAGTGACTACCGCCAGATGATATGTATCGCGCATTGCCTTGCAGAGCGCTTCCAGCAGGGCGGTTTTACCCGACCCTACCGGGCCGCCGACGCCGACGCGCAGGGGATGTTTGTAATCAGCCATGTTGACTCCTCAGGAACGGAATAGTCGTGAATATTGTGTTTCGTGGCGCGCGGAGGCGATGGCAGACAGCGGCGTGGCTGCGCCAAGCGCGTCGTCGTCACGTAAAAATGCCTCTTCGAACCCGGCGGCGAAGTGGTCGCTAAGGTCGATAATCAGCTGCTGCGCCGCCTGCTGCCCAAACGGCACCAGCTTGACGCCCGCCATTACCGCGCTCTCAATCCAGCTGTAGCCGAGACTGAGCGCCAGTTCACGCGCGCCAATGCCCCAGCGCACGCCGAGCCACGCCATGCCACAGAGCTGGCTCTGCATACACAGTGTCAGCCATTCAGTCGGGCAGTCAGGCTCCCAGCTTTTAATCAGGCGCGTAAAGGCCGCGCCACGGTTGCGCTCCTCATCGCGCAGCTCGCGCGTTTCCCGGCAGGCGAGCAGGTATGCCGTCCAGCGTTTTGCCGCCACCCAATCCTGTTGTTCGCAGGCGAGATACAGGCGAGTAAAGAGCGGCAGATCGACGCAGTAAAAGCTCTGCTCCATCTGCTGGATTTGCCAGCGTTTAAAGGCGTCGGCATTCGTGACCCAGCCTGCCTCTACCGCCCACTCCAGCCCCTGCGACCAGGTAAACGACCCAACCGGCAGGCTACTGCTGGAGAGCTGCATCAGGCGCAGCCACTGGCGGGCGTGCTCCATCAGCTCATCAACGCCAGCAGGGCAGAGACAATCAACCCACCGCCGAACGTTTTACGCAGGCCGTCATGACGGCGCAGCAGTAAACCTGCCGCGAAGCTGGCGCACAGTACCGTGGCGCTGGCGAACATAAACCCGCTGGTGAAAAGCCAGAAGCTGTGGCCGGACATCTCCACACCGTGTGCCCAGCCGTGGAACATCGCCAGAGCAGGTACCGCCAGCAGCAGACGGTTTTCAGTTTTAAACATCATCACGCCGCAGACCGCCAGCGAGGCGATAATCAGCATCTCCATGCCGCTAAATCCGCCGAGCAGACTGCCTGCAACAGCGCCAACGAGCATCATCCCGAGAGTGGCAAACGGCAGCAGGAGTTTGCGGCCACTCAGCGCCGAGAGCACGCCCGCGCCGGTGAGCATCAGCAGGTGATCGAGCCCGGTCAGGGGATGGAAAAAACCGGCCTGGAAGCTGTCGGCACCGTGGCCTGGATGGGCGAGCGCCGGAACGGAAAAGGCCAGCAGTAACAGGGGGAGGAGCTTGCGCATAATTAATCCTTAATGTGAATGAGCGTGAGAGTGGCTATGGCTGTGGGCATCGCTGGCATAGGCGCCCGCTTCGGGTTCAAACGGCAGGGAGTCGAAGGTCACCTCCAGCCCGAACGGGCGCAGCATGTCGTCGAGAACGTGATCGTGGTGATAGCGCAGTTCGCCGGGCATGATCTGCAGCGGCACGTGGCGGTTGCCCAGGTGGTAGCAGGCGCGGGCGAGCAGGAACGGGTCGGCGCAGCGCACCACGGAGACCGACTCTGCCGCTGCGATCACTTCGATGACCTCACTACCGTCGTCTGTCGTCAGCAGGTCGCCCCCGCGCAGCAGCAGGCCGCGCGGCAACATCAGCCCGGCGTCGCGGCCGTCGTTCAGCGCCACACGGGCGCGGCTTTTCACCCGCACGTCAATCGGCAGCGTGACGCTGGCGGTAATCGGGTGCGCGTGGTCCAGGCGTTGGGTTAAATAGATCATCATCACTCCTCAGAACAGGAAATAGCGTTGCGCCATCGGCAGAACGTCGGCCGGTTCGCAGGTTATCAGTTCACCGTCGACGCGCACCTCGTAGGTTTGCGAATCGACGGTAATATTGGGCAGTAAACCGTTGTGGATCATGTCGGTCTTCTTCACCGTCCGGCAGCCTTTCACCACCGCCGTGGCGCTTTGCAGATTGAGCTGCTGCGGGACGCCGTTCGCACTGGCGGCCTGGGAGATAAACGTCAGCCGGGTGGCGTGGCGCGCGGCACCCAGCGCGCCAAACATCGGGCGGTAATGCACCGGCTGCGGCGTGGGGATCGAGGCGTTAATATCGCCCATCGGCGCGCAGGCGATCATTCCGCCTTTGACGATGGTGGCAGGTTTGACGCCAAAAAACGCCGGTGACCAGACCACTAGATCCGCCAGCTTGCCCGCCTCAATGGAACCGACCTCATGGGCGATGCCATGGGTCAGCGCCGGGTTGATGGTGTACTTAGCGACATAGCGCTTCACGCGGAAGTTGTCGTTATCGCCGGTCTCTTCCGGCAGGGCGCCGCGCTGGACCTTCATGCGGTGCGCAACCTGCCAGGTACGGATAATCACTTCTCCCACGCGGCCCATGGCCTGTGAATCTGACGAAGTGAGCGAGAACGCGCCGATATCGTGCAGCACGTCTTCAGCGGCGATGGTCTCCCGGCGAATGCGCGACTCGGCAAACGCCACGTCCTCGGCAATATCCGGGTCGAGGTGGTGGCAGACCATCAGCATGTCGAGATGCTCGTCGATGGTGTTCACCGTGTAGGGCAGCGTCGGGTTGGTGGAGGAGGGCAGAATATTCGGATGCGCGCAGGCGGTGATAATATCCGGCGCATGGCCGCCACCCGCGCCTTCGGTATGGAAGGTGTGGATGGTGCGCGCGCCAATCGCGGCCAGCGTGTCCTCGACAAACCCGGACTCGTTCAGCGTGTCGCTGTGCAGCGCCACCTGAATATCCATCTCTTCGGCAACCTCCAGCGAGCAGTTGATCGCCGCGGGCGTTGCGCCCCAGTCTTCGTGGATCTTCAGCCCAATGGCGCCAGCCGCGACCTGCTCGCGCAGGGCGTCCGGGTTAGAGCCATTACCTTTGCCGAGGAGGCCGATATTCACTGGTAGCGTATCGGCTGCCTGCAGCATACGCGCGATGTACCACGGCCCTGGCGTGCAGGTGGTGGCGTTGGTGCCCGCCGCAGGGCCGGTGCCGCCGCCGATCATGGTGGTCACGCCGGAAACCAGCGCCTCTTCCGCCTGCTGCGGGCAGATCCAGTGAATATGGGTGTCGATCCCGCCCGCGGTCACGATCTTCCCTTCGGCGGCAATCACTTCCGTTGCGGCGCCGATTGGGATCGTCACGCCGGGCTGAATATCCGGGTTACCGGCTTTACCGACGGCAAAGATCCGCCCGTTCTTGACGCCGATATCGGCTTTCACGATCCCCCAGTGATCGACGATCAACGCGTTGGTGAGCACCAGATCCACGCAGTCGTCGGCGGTCATCTGCCCCTGGCCCATACCGTCGCGGATCACCTTTCCGCCGCCGAATTTGACCTCTTCACCGTAGACCGTGAGATCGTCTTCCACTTCGATCCATAGCTCGCTGTCGGCCAGCCGCACTTTATCGCCGGTGGTGGGGCCGAACATATCGGCATACGCCCGGCGTGAAATATCAGCCATTTTTCACCTCCCCCATCACCTCGCCGCGAAACCCGAAAATACGCTGCGCGCCCGTCACCTGTACCAGCGTGACTTCCCGCTTCTGGCCGGGCTCGAAACGCACGGCGGTGCCTGCCGGAATATTCAGCCGGTAGCCTCTGGTGGCTTCCCGGTCGAACTTCAGCGCCGGGTTGACCTCGTAAAAGTGATAGTGCGATCCGACCTGGATCGGCCTGTCGCCGTGGTTTTCAACAATCACTTGTTGGGTTTCACGCCCGACGTTGAGGGCAACCGTGCCGGGCTGGATCTGGTATTCGCCAGGGATCATGACGTGCTCCTTAGACGATCGGATTGTGGACGGTGACGAGCTTGGAGCCGTCCGGGAAGGTGGCCTCCACCTGAATATCCGGGATCATCTCCGGTACGCCCTCCATTACCTGGTCGCGCGTCAGTACGTGACGACCCGCTTCCATCAGCGAGGCGACGGTTTCGCCATCGCGCGCGCCTTCCATAATAAAGGCGCTGATCAGCGCGACCGATTCCGGATAATTGAGCTTAACCCCGCGCGCAAGGCGGCGTTCGGCAACCAGCGCGGCGGTGAACAGCAACAGCTTGTCTTTTTCTCTGGGGGTCAGTTCCATAACGTTTCTCTTATGTCTGCCAGATACGCGGCGAACAGGCATTTTTAGGGGTGAGAAGCGGGCGAAGCGACTGCCAGATGTCGCGCATCACCCGCTGGCATATCAGGTTATCGTGGGAGAGGAAACGCACCGACAGCAGATCGTCGGTAAGCGTTGCACCTGCATAATTTCCCAGCGGTGCGAGGCGCTCGCGGACCGTATCAAGATGCGTTTCCCCGGCCGGATAGAACAGCAGCGTGCCGAGCCACGGATGTCCGGCAACGGGCGCAAGATCGCCGTCGCTCAGGTGCTGGCGCTCAATCAGGCGCGGTTCATCGTCCACCCAGACCTCAAGGCGGCTCTCCAGCGTGCCGTGGCTGAAGGTTTCACCGATTACCGGGCGACCCAGGCAATACAACTCCCACGCCAGCAGCGTGCTGGAGCCCTTCAGGTGGAAGACGGAGCGCAGTGCGGCATTGGCACCGGGAAAGAGGATGGTATCCTGCGGCAGCCACTCCAGCGTGGATCCATCATCGAGATAAAAGTGTTGATTCAGACAGGCCTGCGGGCCGCTGCTGCGATAGAACTTACTGGCGCCGGGCATGGTGATAAGCGCGTGGCTTTTGGCGTCCAGCCGAACGGAAATGTCCAGCGTATCGCCGCCCACAATGCCGCCGGGCGGATGCAGTAAATAGAGGTGACAGGTTTCCCCTTCGGGATAAAACGGGCGTTGAACGGTGAGCGGCCCGACGTGGTGGGCGGCGTGCAGGAGGGTTTTCTCAGGGGTGTGACAAAACAGCAGGGCAAGCGATGCCTGCCAGCCTTTATACGTATTATCAGTGACCTGAGCTGCTAACATGCTGCATCCATTTCCACACCATCGGGATACGTTTCAGTATGCCCTGGCGGAAATGAAGGCTGTCATATGAGTCGCTTATGGATACGTTTTCTGCTGCCGGCGTTGCGCGTTTTACTCCGGATCTTTTTTCTTTCGCTTGAGCTTCGTCCAGATTTTGGTCTCCTGACGACGCCACAGACGCTGAATATTATCGTGATGACGCAGCAGGATCAGGCAGGAGAGCATTGACACCGGGAAGGTGAACTGGGGTTTGAACCACCAGACGTAAAACGGGGCAATGAGCGCGCTGACGATGGCGCCGAGCGAGGAATAACCGCTCAGCAAGATGGTGAGCAGCCAGGTGCCCGCCATTACGCCGGTAAGATCCCAGCCGATAGGGGCGATAGCGCCAAAGGCGGTTGCAACGCCTTTACCACCTTTAAAACCGAAGAAAACGGGCCAGATGTGGCCGACGCAGGCCGCAATCGCAATGAGCCCCAGCCAGAACGGCGTGACGCCCAGCGCATAAGCGCCCCAGACGGGTAGCATCCCTTTCAGAACATCAAAAATCAAAACCGCTACGGCTGCTCCCTTGCCGCCAATTCTAAGTACGTTGGTCGCTCCCGGATTCCCGGAACCACTTTCACGCGGGTCAGGTAACCCGGCAATGCGGCAGACCAGAATGGCGCTGGAGATTGAGCCGCAAAGATAGGCGAGGAGGATCATTCCAGGCGCGATTGCACTCATAACGCTGTTCCGTTTTGAAAATGTATCTGTATTCTCAGCATCTGTGGATAATACGCATAATTCGCCGGAAGTGGTATCCGGTTTAGCCAAAAAGCAGGCAGGTCGTGATGGATATTGTATTTATAGAGCAACTTTCGGTAATCACCACAATTGGTGTTTACGACTGGGAACAGACCATCGAGCAGAAGTTAGTGTTCGATATCGAAATGGGCTGGGATAACCGCAAGTCAGCAAAAAGCGATGATGTGAATGACTGTCTGAGCTACGCCGACATCAGTGAAACGGTCATCGGCCATGTGGAAGGACAGCGTTTTGCGCTGGTGGAACGTGTGGCGGAAGAGGTGGCGGAACTGCTGCTGACCAAATTCAACTCACCGTGGGTGCGCATCAAGCTGAGCAAGCCGGGAGCGGTAGCGCGTGCGGCCAATGTGGGCGTGATTATCGAGCGTGGCACAAATCTGAAAGGCAAGATTTAACGTCATAATTGCTAAACCATTTTAGGTTATATCGGTCTTATAGCTGTATCTTTCACGGGAGCCGTTGGGGCGACCGTTTTTTTTATATCTTTTTAGGGGTTTATAGATGAGCGATATGCACTCGCTGCTGGTGGCGGCAATACTGGGTGTGGTCGAAGGATTGACGGAGTTTTTGCCAGTTTCCAGTACGGGCCATATGATTATCGTTGGCCATCTGCTGGGCTTTGAAGGCGATACCGCAAAGACGTTTGAAGTCGTCATTCAGCTCGGTTCTATTCTGGCGGTGGTCGTGATGTTCTGGCGTCGCCTGTTTGGCCTGATCGGCATCCACTTTGGCCGTCTGCCGCAGCGTGAAGGCGAAGGCTCGGGGCGCCTGACGCTCATTCATATTCTGCTCGGGATGATCCCCGCAGTGGTGCTGGGCCTGGTTTTCCACGATGCCATCAAATCGCTGTTTAACCCTATTAACGTGATGTACGCGCTGGTGGTCGGTGGCTTCCTGCTGATTGCTGCCGAAGTGCTGAAGCCTAAAACCCCGCGTGCGGAAGGGCTGGACGATATGACGTATCGTCAGGCATTTATCATTGGCTGCTTCCAGTGTCTGGCGCTGTGGCCGGGCTTCTCCCGTTCTGGGGCAACGATTTCCGGCGGGATGTTGATGGGCGTGAGCCGTTACGCGGCGTCGGAGTTCTCGTTCCTGCTGGCGGTGCCAATGATGATGGGCGCCACCGCGCTGGATCTCTACAAAAGCATTGGCTTCCTGACCACGGGTGACATTCCGATGTTTGCCGTGGGCTTTGTCACCGCCTTTATCGTGGCGCTGATTGCCATCAAAACCTTCCTGCAGCTGATTAAGCGTATCTCGTTCATTCCGTTCGCGATCTACCGCTTTATTGTCGCGGCTGCCGTTTACGTGGTCTTCTTCTGATGACCCACTGCCCTCAGTCTTTCGGCTGAGGGCAACGTTTTTCCTTCCACGCCGTTACGGCCTCAATTCGCCGTTTCGTCAGCTCTTCACGAATTTCCGGGCCTTTAAATCCTGCCTCGACAACGTCTTTCGTCGGCACCGCTTTTGCCACAATCCACGCTTCGCGCAGCAGTCGCCCCTGAGGGTAATCGGATGCTTCAAACCCGGTGCGGCCGCGAACGTCGGCTTCGCTGGTGAGTGCGATCTGCTCCACGCGCTGCGGCTTGCGCCAGGCGTCGATATTATCGAACAGCTTCACGATAGTGGCGGGTTTCAGGATCGGGAAGGTGTGGATCAGGTCGTGGAATTCAGCGACCAGTTTTGCCAGGTCACGGATCTCATTCGGCACGCGCAGGCGCTGACAAAGCCCTTCTACCAGCTTTACGCCTGCCGGGCCGTGACCATGATGCCGTGGCCAGAATTCTTTCGGCGTTAAGCCTTTGCCGAGATCGTGGCAGAGGGTGGAAAAACGCACGTCTACTTCAGGACTGAGCATGGCCGCCATGCTCAGCGTCATCAGCGTGTGCACACCGGTATCAATTTCCGGATGCCATTTTGCCGGCGCGGGTACGCCAAACAGCGCGTCGATTTCAGGGAACAGCACCTTTAGTGCGCCGCAGTCACGCAGGACCTGGAAAAAGACCTGTGGGTTGCGGGTGGTCAGGGCATTTTCCGTCTCTTTCCAGACGCGCTCCGGCGTCAGGTGTTCTAATTCGCCCGCCTCGGTCATGGCCGTCATCAGCGCCATCGTCTCATCCGCAATGCGGAAGCTCAGATGGGCGTAACGCGCGGCAAAGCGCGCCACGCGCAGAACGCGGAGCGGATCTTCAGAAAATGCCGGGGAGACGTGACGTAAAAGACGGTTGCGCAGGTCATCCCGCCCGCCGTAGGCATCGATGATTTGGCCGTTTTCGTCCTGTGCCAGGGCGTTAATGGTGAGATCGCGGCGCAGCAAATCCTGCTCCAGCGTCACGTCCGGCGCGGCGTAGCAGGTGAAACCCGTATAGCCGGAGCCGGATTTCCGTTCGGTACGCGCCAGAGCGTACTCTTCGCGGCTTTTCGGATGAAGAAACACGGGAAAATCGCGGCCTACCTGCTGGTAGCCCGCGTCGAGCATCTCTTCCGGGGTGGCGCCAACGACAACCCAGTCTTTATCTTTGACCGGCAGACCTAACAACGCATCACGTACCGCACCACCGACCAGATAACTCTTCACGCCCAACTCTCCCGTTTTCTCTTTTCCAGAATGATACGTAAGTCTGGCAGAGAAGACGAATTAGTTCATCCAGCGGTCTTTACGCTTGCGACTTGGGATAAGATGCGGCAGGACCAGACCCAGCACCAGACCCACGCCCAGCACGCCGCCGCCATACATAAACCACTGCATGATGATGGTGCGCTGCTTGTCATCAAGCTGCAGATTCGCGGCGTTTACCTTTTTTTGCGCGACGATCAGCTCATTTTTGAGTTTTTGATTCTCTTCTTTCAGACCGTTAATCACGCTGTCGCTCTGTGCCACTTTCTGCTGCATCTCTGCGGTGCGCTGGTTCCAGGTACCGTCGATGTTGTTCAGCTTGTCGGTCAGGGTCTTCACCTGGTTTTCCAGATCCGGAACGCGCGTGCGCAGGCTTGGTACGGTGCTCAGCTCTTTCAGCGGGATCCAGGAAGTACGACCGGTACTGTCGCGAACCTGACCATAGTTGGTGTCCGCGTTGGTCTGTAACAGGGTGACTTCCTCGCCGGCATTCACCGTGCCCACGAGGCGATAATTATCTCCGGGGCCACTGCGTACCCAGGTGTTCAGTTCGTCAGAAACGTAACGCTTCTCTTCAGCGTGCACTGCGGTTGCGGCGCTAAAAGCGAGTAAAGTAAGTCCAATCAGGCGTAATTTAAGCATCATTAGTCGTTATTTTCATAAATAGTGGAACGATAGTAGTGGCAACAGTGTCTCTACGCAAAGCATTCGTCAGCAATCAGAATCATCTGTGTCACGACTCTACACATTTACGCCCGTCAAATTGCTCATTGCATGGCAATTTGGCGCAAAATACTATGTACTGACAAACAAATGGCGAGGAAGTTCGCCCTCATTGACGCGTCTGTGACGCCCGCAAAAGTACAAGGCTATGGCTCAGGAAATCGAATTAAAATTTATCGTCGAAAAAGACAGCGTTGACGCGCTCCGCCAGCATCTGCATACGCTCTCCGGCGAGCACCATGAACCCGTACAGTTGCTCAACATCTACTACGAAACGCCGGATAACTGGCTGCGTAGCCACGATATGGGGCTGCGCATCCGCGGCGCAAACGGGCGCTACGAGATGACGATGAAAATCGCCGGCCGCGTGGTCGGCGGTTTGCACCAGCGCCCGGAATACAATATCGACATCAGTAAGCCAGAACTTGAGCTGGATCGTTTCCCGGCGGAGGTCTGGCCGGAAGGTGGACTACCTGCCACGCTGGCAGAGCAGGTACAGCCGCTGTTCAGCACCGATTTTTGCCGTGAGAAATGGCTGGTGACGGAAGGTAAGAGCCGCATTGAAATCGCGCTGGATTTAGGCGAAGTGAAGGCGGGTGAGTGCCAGGAGCCTATTTGCGAGCTGGAGCTGGAACTGCTGGAAGGAGATGCGAGCGACGTGCTGAAACTGGCGCGCAAGCTGGTGAGCCAGCCGGGTTTACGTCAGGGCAGCCTGAGTAAAGCGGCGCGCGGTTACCATTTGGCGGCCGGGAATGCGCCACGCCTGCTGAGAGAGACCCCGATTCTGCGTGTTGTTCCGAAGGCCAGCATTGAACAGGGCATGGAAGCGGCGCTGGAGCTGGCCCTCTCTCAATGGCAGTACCATGAGGAACTCTGGGCGCGTAACGTGAAAAATGCCAGCAAACAGGTGCTGGCCGCCATTGGGCTGGTGCGTCATGCCCTGGCACTGTTTGGCGGTATCGTACCGCGTAAAGCAAGTGCTCACTTACGTGACCTGCTGACCCAAACTGAAACGCTGATGCATTCCGATGTCTCCGCGCAAACGGTGATCTACAGCCCGCAAAACGCCGCGGCAAAACTGGCGCTGACCGAGTTTCTGGTGACGCGCGGCTGGCGCAGCTTCCTGGATGCAAAAGCGCAGACCAAAATCGCGGATAATTTTAAACGCTTCGCGGATATCCATCTTTCCCGTCACGCTGCCGAACTTAGAACGACCTTCGCACATCCGCTGGGTGACCAGTACGGCGATCAGCTTCCCCGTCTGGCGCGTAATATCGACAGCATGTTGCTGCTGTCGGGGGCGTATGAGGGCGTGAAGGCGCAGGCCTGGCTGGAAAACTGGCAGGGGCTCAAGCATGCCATTGAAACCCGTCAGCAGATTGAGATCGAGCATTTCCGCAACGAGGCCATTTCGCAGGATCCGTACTGGCTGCACAGCGGAAAACGTTAATTCTGGCAAGGAACCCCTGATATGCCGCTTTCTTCGCAGTTACAGCAGCACTGGCAGACCGTTTGCGAACGTCTGCCCGAGTCTTTACCGGCGTCATCGTTAAGTGAGCAGGCCAAAAGCGTGCTCACGTTCAGTGATTTTGTTCAGGAAAGTGTGAGTGCCAACCCGGACTGGCTGGCAGAGCTGGAGAGCGCACCGCCGCAGGCGAACGAGTGGCGGCAGTATGCCAGCTGGCTGCAAGCCGCGCTGGCAGATGTGGCTGATGAAGCGACGCTGATGCGCGTTCTGCGTCAGTTTCGCCGCCGGGTGATGGTTCGCATTGCCTGGGCGCAGTCGCTGGCGCTGGTGAGCGAAGAGAGTACGTTGCAGCAGTTGAGCGAGCTGGCGCAAACGCTGATCATCGCCGCGCGAGACTGGCTCTACGCCGCCTGCTGTAAAGAGTGGGGCACGCCGTGCAGTGAAGAAGGGGTTCCGCAGCCGCTGTTGATTCTGGGGATGGGGAAGCTGGGCGGTTGCGAGCTGAACTTCTCCTCAGATATCGACCTGATTTTTGCCTGGCCGGAAAACGGCTCGACGCGCGGCGGGCGCCGCGAGCTGGACAACGCCCAGTTCTTTACCCGCCTCGGCCAGCGTCTGATCAAGGCACTGGACCAGCCGACGCAGGACGGCTTTGTCTACCGCGTGGACATGCGCCTGCGCCCGTTTGGCGACAGCGGTCCACTGGTGCTGAGCTTTGCCGCGCTGGAGGATTATTACCAGGAGCAGGGGCGCGACTGGGAGCGTTACGCAATGGTCAAAGCGCGGATCATGGGCGACAGCGACGACGCTTATGCTAACGAACTTCGCGCCATGCTGCGCCCGTTCGTTTTCCGCCGCTACATTGATTTCAGCGTGATCCAGTCCCTGCGTAATATGAAAGGGATGATTGCCCGCGAGGTTCGCCGCCGTGGGCTGAAGGACAATATTAAGCTCGGCGCGGGCGGCATTCGTGAAATTGAATTTATCGTTCAGGTCTTCCAGCTCATTCGCGGCGGGCGAGAGCCGTCGCTGCAGTCGCGCTCGCTCCTGCCGACGCTGAGCGCCATTGAGCAACTGCACCTGCTGCCGGACGGCGACGCGCAAACCCTTCGCGAAGCCTATCTTTTCCTGCGCCGTCTGGAAAATTTGCTGCAAAGCATCAATGACGAGCAGACGCAGACATTGCCGGGCGATGAGCTGAACCGGGCGCGTCTGGCCTGGGGCATGGGGGCGGACGACTGGGCGGCACTGACCGAAACGCTGGACGCACACATGGCAGGCGTGCGCCGCATCTTTAACGATCTGATTGGCGACGATGAAAGTGAATCCCCTGATGATGCGCTCTCCGAGCACTGGCGCGAGCTGTGGCAGGATGCGCTCCAGGAAGATGACACCACGCCGGTGCTGACGCACTTAAGCGATGATGCCCGTCATCGTGTGGTGGCCTTAATTGCCGATTTCCGTCTCGAACTGAACAAACGCGCCATCGGGCCGCGCGGTCGTCAGGTGCTGGATCATCTGATGCCGCACCTGCTGAGCGAGGTCTGCTCGCGAGAAGACGCGCCGGTGCCGCTGTCGCGCATGATGCCGCTGCTGAGCGGGATTATCACGCGTACCACCTATCTTGAGCTACTGAGCGAGTTTCCGGGCGCGCTGAAGCACCTGATAACGCTCTGCGCCGCGTCGCCGATGGTGGCGAACAAGCTGGCGCGTTACCCGCTGCTGCTGGACGAACTGCTCGACCCGAACACGCTCTATCAGCCGACGGCGACGGATGCGTATCGTGACGAGCTGCGCCAGTATTTGCTGCGCGTGCCTGAAGAGGACGAAGAGCAACAGCTGGAGGCGCTGCGCCAGTTTAAACAGGCACAGATGCTGCGCGTGGCGGCGGCCGATATTGCCGGAACGCTGCCGGTGATGAAAGTGAGCGATCACTTAACCTGGCTTGCGGAAGCGATTATTGACGCGGTTGTCCAGCAGGCGTGGGTGCAGATGGTGGCCCGCTACGGTCAGCCAAAACATCTGGCCGATCGAGAAGGGCGCGGCTTCGCGGTGGTGGGGTACGGCAAGCTCGGCGGCTGGGAACTGGGATACAGTTCCGATCTGGATTTGATCTTCCTGCATGATTGCCCGGCGGACGTGATGACCGACGGCGAGCGCGAAATCGACGGGCGTCAGTTCTATCTGCGCCTGGCCCAGCGCATTATGCACCTGTTCAGCACCCGCACTTCGTCCGGCATTCTGTATGAAGTGGATGCGCGCCTGCGCCCGTCCGGCGCGGCGGGCATGCTGGTGACCTCAACGGAATCCTTCGCCGATTATCAGAAAAACGAAGCCTGGACGTGGGAGCATCAGGCGCTGGTGCGCGCCCGCGTGGTCTATGGCGATCCGCAGCTGCACGCGCAGTTCGATGCGATTCGCAAGGCGGTCATGACCACCCCGCGCGAGGGCAGTACGTTGCAGACCGAGGTGCGCGAGATGCGCGAGAAAATGCGCGCGCATCTGGGCAATAAGCATCGCGATCGCTTTGATATAAAAGCCGACGAGGGCGGTATTACCGATATTGAATTTATCACTCAGTATCTGGTGCTGCTGCACGCGCACGACAAGCCGAAGCTGACGCGCTGGTCGGATAACGTGCGCATTCTGGAACTGCTGGCGCAAAACGACATTATGGACGAGCAAGAGGCGCAGGCCTTAACCCGCGCCTACACCACGCTGCGCGATGAACTTCATCACCTGGCGTTGCAGGAGCAGCCGGGACATGTCGCGCTGGACTGTTTTGCCGCAGAGCGCGCCCAGGTGACGGCAAGCTGGCAGAAATGGCTGGTGGAGCCGTGCGTAACAAATCAAGTGTGATATTATCGCGCGCAAATTGTGAATCTTTCTGGAGTCAGGAATGAAAGTAACACTGCCAGAGTTTGAACGTGCTGGAGTAATGGTTGTCGGGGATGTGATGCTGGATCGCTACTGGTATGGACCAACCAGCCGTATCTCTCCGGAAGCACCGGTACCGGTGGTTAAGGTCGATACCATTGAAGAGCGTCCCGGCGGCGCGGCAAACGTGGCGATGAACATTGCCTCCCTGGGCGCGCAGTCGCGTCTGGTTGGCCTGACCGGCATCGACGATGCGGCGCGTGCGCTGAGCAAGTCGCTGGCGGACGTGAACGTGAAGTGCGACTTCGTTTCTGTTCCGACCCACCCAACGATTACCAAGCTGCGCGTGCTGTCGCGCAACCAGCAGCTGATCCGCCTCGACTTTGAAGAAGGGTTTGAAGGCGTTGATCCTGAGCCGCTGCACGAGCGCATTAACCAGGCGCTGGGTAATATCGGTGCGCTGGTGCTGTCCGACTACGCTAAAGGTGCGCTGGCGAGCGTGCAGACGATGATTCAGCTGGCGCGTGATGCTAACGTGCCGGTGCTGATTGACCCGAAAGGCACCGATTTTGAGCGCTATCGCGGCGCGACGCTGCTGACGCCAAACCTCTCTGAGTTCGAAGCGGTGGCGGGCAAGTGCAAAACCGAAGAAGAACTGGTTGAACGCGGCATGAAGATCATTGCTGACTTCGAGCTGTCTGCGCTGCTGGTGACCCGCTCCGAGCAGGGGATGACGCTGCTGCAGCCGGGCAAAGCGCCGCTGCATATGCCAACCCAGGCGCAGGAAGTGTACGACGTGACCGGAGCCGGTGATACGGTGATCGGCGTGCTGGCGGCGACGCTGGCAGCGGGTAACTCCCTGGAAGAGGCCTGCTACTTCGCGAACGCTGCGGCGGGTGTGGTCGTCGGCAAACTCGGGACCTCAACCGTTTCCCCTATCGAGCTGGAAAACGCGGTGCGCGGGCGTGCCGACACCGGTTTTGGCGTCATGACCGAAGACGAGCTGAAAGTGGCTGTTGCCGCTGCGCGTAAACGCGGCGAGAAAGTGGTGATGACCAACGGCGTGTTCGACATTCTTCATGCGGGTCACGTCTCTTATCTGGCGAATGCGCGCAAGCTGGGCGATCGTCTGATTGTGGCGGTCAACAGCGATGCGTCGACCAAACGTCTGAAAGGCGAAACACGTCCGGTGAACCCGCTGGAGCAGCGCATGATTGTGCTCGGCGCGCTGGAAGCGGTGGACTGGGTGGTGTCGTTTGAAGAAGATACCCCGCAGCGCCTGATTGCTGGCATTCTGCCGGACCTGCTGGTCAAAGGCGGTGATTACAAGCCGGAGCAAATCGCAGGTAGCGAAGAGGTCTGGGCCAACGGTGGTGAAGTGATGGTGCTCAACTTTGAGGACGGATGTTCAACTACCAACATCATCAGGAAGATCCAGAAAGACAGTCAGTAAAAAAACGGGCCAGTTGGCCCGTTTTTTTCATGTCGCGTGGCGGCTGCGCCGCGATCATGTAGGCCCGGTAAGCGAAGCGCCACCGGGCACAACAGGCCGCACTTACGCCTGATCATCGACCGGTGGAATCGCCGGTGCCGGCTTCACTTCTTCCGGTGCATGACGGTTTTCCAGCTCGCTCAGACGCTGTTCCAGCAGCGCCAGCTTCTCGCGGGTGCGCAGCAGAACCTGCGTCTGCACGTCGAACTCTTCGCGGCTAACTAAATCAAGGCGAACCAACTGCGCCTGCAGCGTCTGGCGGATTTTCTTCTCAACGTCATCACCAAATTCACGAATGCCTTTTGGCATGGATTCATGAACCTGACGCGCAATTTGCTCAATTTTCTTTGGGTCAATCATTGTCGTTTCCCTTGATGGAAAGGTGTCAGTGTCCATTGTAGCGCGTCATGCCCGGGGTAAACAAAATTGTTTGATGCTTATGCATTGCCCAGCATAATCAATAGCGTTATAGTTATCTCGCTTATTCTCAGGGCGGGGCGAAATTCCCCACCGGCGGTAAATCAGCTTCACGCTGAAAGCCCGCGAGCGCTTTGGGTGACTACTCAAAGGTCAGCAGATCCGGTGTAATTCCGGGGCCGACGGTTAGAGTCCGGATGGGAGAGAGTAACGATCCAGTCGGGCATGGGCCCGCTCACGTTATCTTTTTGCCGCTTGTTCGGCGCTCCTAAGACTGCCCTGATTCTGGTAACCATAATGTTAATGAGGTTTTTTTACCATGAATCAGACGCTACTTTCCTCTTTTGGCACTTCAATTCAACGTGTTGAACATGCACTGGATGCACTGCGCGAAGGCCGCGGTGTGATGGTGCTTGACGATGAAAACCGTGAAAACGAAGGCGACATGATTTTCGCTGCCGAAAACATGACCGTTGAGCAGATGGCGCTGACCATCCGTCACGGTAGCGGCATCGTATGCCTGTGTATCAACGAAGAACGCCGCCAGCAGCTTGATCTGCCAATGATGGTTGAAAATAACACCAGCGCCTTCGGGACCGGTTTTACCGTGACCATTGAAGCTGCACATGGCGTAACCACTGGTGTGTCGGCGGCTGACCGTTTGACCACCGTGCGTGCAGCCATTGCGGATGGGGCGAAACCCTCCGATCTGCACCGTCCTGGCCACGTCTTCCCGCTGCGTGCGCAGCCGGGCGGCGTGCTGACCCGTGGTGGTCATACCGAAGCAACTATCGATCTGGTGACCCTGGCAGGCTTTAAACCTGCTGGCGTGCTGTGTGAATTGACTAACGATGATGGCACCATGGCGCGCGCGCCGGAGTGCATTACCTTTGCGCGTCTGCACAACATGCCGGTAGTCACGATTGAAGATCTGGTGGAGTACCGCCAGGCGCACGAGCGCAAAGCCAGCTGAAACCGCTGATGTGAAAAAGCCGGGGAAACCCGGCTTTTTTGTGGCTAGTGGTAGTTAATTTTAAACAGCACCACCGTTTCGAACGGACCTGACTGAATGGCTTTTCCCGCGTCGGGGGAGAGCTCCGCGGTATAGGTTTGTTCATAGTTCAACGTACTCCCGGTGAAATCCGCATACTCTTCGTAGTGGTTGAAGGTATAAGGCTGGGTTCCATTGAGGATACGTAGCTTTAAGCCATTTCCAATCAACAGGGCAGTGTCGTTTTCGGAGAGCGACCCCGTCGTGTAAAACGATGAGTCCATTTTAAAGCCATCTGAACACTGGGCGTCCTGCACTTTCGTGGTTTTAACCGTAAAGGTGCGGTTGCGCGTTTGCTGATTCACGATGTCGCGCGCACTGAAGGTACCGAAATCAATCTCCTGGTTCTCAGGATAAATACTGAAGGTTGCGCCGCAGTCGAGGACGGTAATGTTTTCTAACCCGTTAATGTGGTACTTGAGGTTTTTTGCATCGGCCATCTGGTTAACCCCGCCTTTTCCGTCAAACTGCACCACGACGTAGTCCCCCAGCGAACTTTTGTAGCCGTGCGGCGGAACGGCCTTTATACGAACGTAAAGGCGCAGTCGGGCAATGAACGTGCGCGTGGTGTGAATATCATTGGCATTGCCTGAGCATAGCCGGTTCTCCCACCCCATTTGCTTAATTTGTTCCGGGGTGTACATGGTGATGTTGTTATTATCAAGGCACTGGCGGGTATCTACGCCGTTTGGCTGCCCCGTCGCGTCATAATCCATGCCTTCATAGGTAACCCCCAGCTCGTAGTAAGGGTCGGAAGCGGCTGGATAGGGGTTGACCCAGGCATAGACGTCCTCTTTTTCGAAGCTGCCGGCCACATCGTGGTTACAGGTGACCGGGATTTTAATGTCGTCAGATTCCCAGATCTTTTGCCCCACCTGTGCATTGCTGGGGATCGCGAACGGACTGATCGTTTTTGTCTCTTCCACCGGGCCGCCCTGAGCGCCCAGATAGCAATCGAGCGCCAGCGCGGCTTTTAAGGGCAGCAGCGCCAGCAGCATCGCGATCAAAACATTAGTGAGCTTTCGCATCGCTTGTGGCCTTCACATCCTTAAGTTGGCAGGTCGACGTCCCCTGACAGGTTGCGTCAAGCTTTCGCAGTGCGCCGTAATCGTCGATATAACCAATGCTGTAATAGCTGCCGTGATAGCCACCGGTGGTGACAGAGGCGCTGGCAAAGGGTGCCAGCATCAGGCTGTCAAAGCCGGGCAGCATGGCTTTACCATTTTTGCTTAGCCAGGCGAGGGTGAGGTAATAAGGTGTAGGGTTATGAATTGTCAGCCCTTTTGCCGTTGCCGTCACCTCCATGCGCATTTCAGAACGATCGCCTGCTTTTTTCACGATAGCCTTCGGGCGCCAGAACAGCTTGATACGGCTCTGCATGGCGACCTGCATGACGCTGCGATCATCGTCGAGGCTGGCGCTTTTTGGTGGCACTTCGCGCAGGTTGAAGTAGAAGAGCGATTCCCGATCTTTTGGCAGCGCGTTGGTGGCCGCCTGCTTCACGATCCTGACCTGGGATGACGATCCGGGTTCAATGCGCTGGATCGGAGGAAGCGCCATAAAGTGGCTGTCTTCCTTACGACCGTTTTCGTCTTCGATCCAGGAGAGCGCAAGATAGGGGAGCGTTTTGCTCTGGTTATCGACCTTCAGGCTGCTGGCCTTGTCGGTTTCGGGAAAGACGATGCGGGTACGATCCAGATTGATGGCCGCCTGGGTGGCGAATGCTGTACCGATCAACATCAGGCACAGGCTTTTCAGTGGAGTGAGTTTCATCATAATTTACTGACACGGCAGCATAAGCTGCGAAAGGTTAGTGAGGTGTGAAGGTAGCGTGAAGCGACACTGGCTGGCGTCGCCCCAGGTTACCAGGAATTGCTGCTCGGGCTGTACGGCACCCAGCCAGACATGGCCCTCGTCGGCGACGATACCCACGTCTTTACCGCTATCCGCCATCTGGACGCGCGCGCCCAGCGGCGGCATGCCTGATGCGGTTCGCAGGATGCCCAGAACATCATTTCCCGCCCGGGTGGCGATCTGGCGGTAGCCGATGGCCCCTTCTGTCCAGGTCGAGGTCATGACGCGGTTATCCACGTCTACGCCTTCGGGGAGATCGTTCAGGTTGACCTGCACGCTCGACGGTGAGTAGCTGGAGAACGAAGGAAGCACCCCGATCCCGAAGGCGTTGGTCTGGTCACGCGACATGTTTAGCGGAATATTGCTGATGCCGTCCGTGCTCACCATGACACGCGGTTCGTTGCCGTAGCTGCGGCGGTGCAGGGCCATGCCTTTTGCCGTACCGGTGAAGGACCCATTCCAGCTGGCGCTGAGGGAGCTGTAGTCATTCGCCTTATAACTTCCGGAAACGTTGAGATCGCCGAGCGGGGAGTAGTGCTGGTAGTTTCCGCTGAACTGCGCGCCTGCATCGGTCTGCTGACTTTCGGTACCGGCAGAAACGCCCCAGGTGTTGTTCTTATCAGAGGTGTCGTACCACGAGACGGTCTGGCTCAGGTTGTCGCTGTTGCGCAGGTCATAGCTGAGGCGATGGTCAGGATCCAGCGGCACGCTGAGAGACAGGTAGAACTGATTGTCGTCCTCACGATCTTGATAGTGGGTTTTGCTGAACGATGCCGAAACGCCAAGGTTTTTCCAGCGGCCCAGATCGAAGTTATACCCCGCGGTCAGGCTGCCCGTATTGGATGGCGCTTCGTCCCACCAGGTTTGCCGGAGCAGGCTAAGGTAGAGATTGAGTGACAGCGCGTGAATGTACTGGCTGGCCGTGATGCTAAACGTCTGTTTTTCCGACTGGCTGTCATTATTTTCGCTGTCCAGGAAGCGTGCGTAGCTGAGGAACTGCGGGTCGGAGTAGCGGTAGCTGGCCAGGGTAAGCTGGCTTCCCGTGGTATCAAAGCGTTTGCTGTAGTTGAAGCGATAGCTGTAACCCGTCTGAGAGGGCTTGTTCGGGAGCTGGCTGGTCGCCTGAGTCACATCGAAGGAGAGGGCCCCGATCAGCGCGAGGTTTTGCCCGATGCCCGCTGCGATGGAGCGATAGTTATCGCCATCGGCGAGCGTGCCGCCGTACAGTGAGGTGTTGGAGAACAGGCCCCACGAGAACTCGCCGCTCATAAAGGCACTGTCTTCAAGGGCATGCGATGCATCTTCGCGGGGTTTGCCCACGGCAAGCTTGTATCGAACCTGGCCCTTGCGCGTCAGGAAGGGCACGGAGGCGGCGGACACCTGAAACGTGCTCACGCGGCCGTCGTCTTCGGTAATTTTAACGTCCAGCGTGCCCTGGACGGATTGGTTCAAATCCTGAATGACAAACGGGCCGGGTGGCACCTTAGTTTGATAAATCACGCGGTCAGCGAGACTCACCGTGACGGTGGCATTAGTTTGCGCAATCCCGGCGATTTGCGGTGCATAGCCGCGAAGAGACCAGGGCAGCATGCGCTCATCGCTGATCAGCGACGCCCCGGTATAGGTAAAGGCATCAAAGATAGCGGACTGAAAGTCTGTCTCACCCAGCGTCAGTTTCGCGCCAAGCGTCGGCAGAGGACGGAACATATAGACGCGTGAGAAGCGGCCGTTATGGGTTGATCCTCCCTCGGCATGCGTTTGATTGTACTGATAATCGCTACGTAGACGCCATGCACCCAGGTTGGCACCTGCGGTTCCGTAGGCGTTCGCGTTATCCGTGCTGCTACCTTCCTGCGGCTGATAATGGCTGGCAAAGAGGTTGTAGTCCAGCAGCACGCCGGCCACGCCGTTGTCCCAGGTGGAGGGGGGCATCCAGTCGTTCGGACGAAATTGCATCATGGCCTGAGGTACGGTGACGTGCAGCGTTTGGGTTGATTGCTCGAAGCGGAATTTAATATCCGCCTGCGGGGTAAAATCCACGCAGCCCTGTTTAAGCGTTAGGGTCTTACGAACAGTGTCCTGAAGGCCAAAGGTGTCTGCCAGTTCTGCGGGAATACAGACTTCGGCTTTGTTATCAACCTCTTTCCAGATCAGTTCCCAGCCGTTTGCCAGTGGAATATCGTTGATCGCGACGGTGACAAAATAACGCCCTGGCGTAACGGACATCTCTTCTTTAAAGCGAGAGAGATCAATGCCCGACCGTAAATCTTTATCGATAGCATTAATATTAAATTCAGTGGCAGAGGCGGCGTGCGCAAGCAAGATGGCAGTAATGATGATTATCGATTGTGATTTATTTTTCATCATTCTGTTACTCGGATAAATAAAAAAGCCGACTGGTAAACATTACCAGTCGGTATAACGGATCATGTTTAATCGTTATTTATACATCAGCACATAGTTGGCGTTAGCTTCAACCTGGCCCGCGGTGGCAGTGGTACCTGTTGGCACTTCCATGCGCGCTTTAAAGTGCAGCGTCTGGGTGTCTGAATTAGGCAGCAGATCCACCGTTTTTGCCGAGCCAAGGGTGATGTTTGCTTCGTCGTTGTCCAGCAGACGGACACCGACGTTTTCAGCACCGCTTGCATAGGTGTTGCTCAGAAGGCTGGTATCTGATGCGTAGGTGGCGGTGCTGCTGAACGTCACTTCCACTTTGGTTATTGGCGTCGCCGTCTCATCGTCGGGATCTGACAGAACGCAGTTCTGCAGGTTAATATCTACCGCAACGGGGGTGGACTTCTTGTTTGCATTGATGACGGCGGTAGTCACTTCACCGAGATCCACCTCTTTATCAACGCTGTCTGGTGCAATGCTGCAAGGCGCGTCAATAACAACGCCTTTAAATTTAATTTTCCCGGAGCCCTGATCGGCGGCAAATGCTGAACCAGAGACAATTGTTGCCATCGCAACGGCTAACAGTGCTTTTTTACCTGCATGCATGAAAATATCCTTTTCCAATGAATTCATACTCTGAATATTAATTTTCAGAAAATTACCATGAGATTATACCTGTGAAAAAAGAGTGAGTGCGATTAATTGCTCTTAAAAATAAATGTAGTCAATATTAAAATATAATTTGAAGTGATCGTTAATATCGGATTTACAGCGAAAAATGGATTTTTATCCACGTGAGAACATGTTGATATTAGCGATAATAATGTCTTATTTAAATGTTGACTTTCAGAAAATAAATAAATGTAAAAATACGTGTAAAAAAACGAGGCTATCAGTGAGTACTATTTTTTCATTGAATTTATTAATTTTTGGTATGTTTGCCACCGCCGATGCCTGTTGCCTGGCGCAGAATCAGGTTCAATCTCATCACTGACATTCATTTTTTCTTATGTTGTTTCGGATGTTCAAATTTCCTGATGATGATCTTCATGCTTATCTGCGTTCATCTACGCCAGATTGCGCGTAATGTAGCACCATTAAATTAACACCTTCTGTAAGGATATCATCATGACTTCTTCCCGTATGCCCGCCCTGTTTATAGGCCACGGAAGCCCAATGAATGTTCTCGAAGACAACGTCTATACCCGCGCCTGGCGTCAGCTTGGGGAAACGTTGCCGCGGCCGAAAGCGATTGTGGTGGTATCTGCACACTGGTTCACCCGGGGAACGGGCGTGACCGCCATGGAAACGCCAAAAACCATACATGATTTTGGCGGCTTCCCGCAGGCCCTTTATGACACGCACTATCCGGCACCGGGCTCGCCTGCACTGGCAGAGCGTCTGGTCGAACTGCTGGCGCCTGTTCCTGTAGCGCTGGATAAAGAGGCCTGGGGCTTTGACCACGGCTCGTGGGGCGTGCTGATTAAGATGTATCCTGATGCGGATATCCCGATGGTGCAGCTCAGCATCGACAGCACCAAACCGGCAGCCTGGCATCTGGAAATGGGGCGTAAGCTGGCGACGCTGCGTGACGAAGGCATCATGCTGGTGGCGAGCGGCAACGTGGTGCATAACCTGCGCACGGCACGCTGGCACGGTGAAAATACGCCGTACCCGTGGGCTACTGCTTTCAACGATTACGTGAAAGCCAATCTGACCTGGCAGGGACCGGGTGAAGAGCACCCGTTAGTGAACTATCTGGATCACGAAGGCGGTTCGCTCTCTAACCCGACGCCGGAACACTTCCTGCCGCTGCTGTACGTTCTTGGCGCGTGGGATGGTCAGGAGCCGGTGACACTCCCGGTCGACGGTATTGAGATGGGCAGTCTGAGTATGCTGTCGGTGCAGGTAGGGTGAAAACATGCCCGGTGGCGCTACGCTTACCGGGCCTACAAAACCGTAGGCCGGGTCAGGCGAAGCCGCCACCCGGCAGATCTTACTCCACAAAAATATGCGGATAGAACCGTGACAGATCCTGCGTGATCAGCGCACGATCTTCGCGAATGCCAATCCCGGCGGGCTGGTCGTTAATCAGCCAGCTGCCAATCAGCGTATAGCTGTCGCCAAACTTCGGCAGTTGATAGAATGCCTGGACGATCATCCCTTCTTCGCCGTACGGTCCTTCAACCGCTTCCACCGTTTTGCCATTTTCGATAATCGACACGTTCGCGCCTTCGCGGGAGAAAATCGGCTTAACGACGTATTTCTCCATCGGCGGGAAATCATCTTCTGCAAAATACGCTGGCAGCAGGTTTGGGTGGTTCGGGAACATTTCCCACAGCATCGGCAGCAGAGCTTTGTTAGAGATAATGCTTTTCCATGCCGGTTCCAGCCAGCGCACGCCCGCATCTTCCAGCTTGGTGGAGAACATTTCGCGCAGCATGTATTCCCACGGATAGAGCTTGAAGAGGTTGCTGATCACCTGATCCTGCATATCCGTAAACTGACCTTTTTCTCCCAAACCGATATCTTCGATATAAAGGAATTCAGTCGCCACGTCGGCTTCGGCGGCACAGTCCTGCAGATACTGCACCGTTCCACGGTCTTCTTCCGTGTCGCGGCAGCAGGCGAGGTGCAGCAGGTTGAAGCCAAACTGTTCGCGCAGCTCGGCGAAACGCGCGATAAGCTTCTCCTGCAGGCTGTTGAACTGGTCGCTGCCTGCCGGCAGGTTTCCGGCGTTCATCTGATCTTCCAGCCAAATCCACTGGAAGAATGCCGCCTCGTACAGAGAGGTTGGCGTATCCGCGTTGTTTTCCAGAAGCTTAGGCTCGCCCACGCCGTCCCATGCCAGATCGAGACGAGAGTAGAGCGAAGGCTGATTCGTTTTCCATGACTGACGGACAAAGCTCCAGGTGTGCTTTGGAATGCGGAATTTGGTCATCAGCTCGTCGCTGTCGATGACTTTCTCCACCACCTTCAGGCACATCTGGTGCAGTTCTGCGGTCACGTCTTCAAGCTTTTCCACCTGAGCGAGCGTGAGCTTGTAGTAAGCATCTTCACACCAGTACGGTTCCCCGTACATGGTATGGAAGTTAAACCCGTACTCGGTCGCTTTTTCGCGCCAGTCCGGGCGCTCGGTAATACTGACTCGTTCCATGATCAGCCGCCCATTGAGCGACTAGAGGTGCCTGACGCACTGCGCTGCATGCTGGTCTGTTTCGCCACAGACTCACCAAACCCACCGCGAGTGATGGTGCTGGTGGTCGCAGGTTTCGGCGCCATTGCGGTTTTCGGAACGGTCACGGTACGGCCCGGGGTTGCTGCGCCGTAGCCTTTGCCGCTGGCATCGGTATATTGACCATAGGCCGGGCTGGCCGGGTTTTTCGAGCTAAACAGCGGCTGCTGCTGGTAACCCGCGCCGCCACCCATCAGGCGGCCCATCATGTAACCTGCCATTAATGGCATCCAGAAGCTGCCGCTGGACTGCGCCTGCGCCTGATTTTCCGGCGCCATACCTGCCTGAGCTGGCGTCTGCTGGCACTGGCCTTCACCAAACTCCGCCACACAGTCTTCACGTGAGGCATACTTCGGCGCAGTGCGTTCCGCTTCTTTCAGCGCATTGGTGTACGCCGTCTTACATTCTGCGGCCTGACCGGTTGCAGCGGAACAGTCATCTGCGTTTTGATACAGCGAAACCGTTTCGTCGTTTTTCTCACAGCCTGCCAGCATAAAGACAGCCGTAACCGCCAGCGCAACAGGCGTGAGGTGGCGCGCATTCCAGCTTTTGCGGAACGACGCGTGATTAATCGTTTTTGTCCGTTTCATATTTGTCTTCCAGGACCCAGTGGTAATAACGCTCAGGATAGAGGATGAGTGGTTGAAAATGAAGCGAAGAGGGGCGGAATCAGGGGGATCTTTACGTTGGCTTACGTTCGGGTGTGATTTTGCGCCGGGTGGCGCTTCGCTTACCCGGCCTACGATTAAGTAGGCCCGATAAGCGAAGCGCCATCGGGCAATGCTTAATGACGGAACGGGTTAGAACCGCTGCTTGCGGGGGCCGTGCTACGCGCGGCGGCTGGCTGTGCCGCAGGGGTGCTACCGTTAGCGTTGAAGTTATCAACGGCGGCAACTTGATCCGGGTTCTCAGGCGCGACGCTTTCTGGCGAGGTTGAAACCGGTTTGCCCAACGTGCTGTTCAGCATCTGCAGATCCTGCTCGTTCAGCGTACCCAGAGCCTGTTTGATGTTCAGCTGGTTAATCAGGTACTGGTAACGTGCGCTGGAGAGCTGCTGTTTCGCGTTGTACAGCGTGGTGGTCGCGTCGAGCACGTCAACAATCGTACGTGTACCCACGGAGTAACCGGCTTCCATCGCGTCCAGGGAGCTCTGTGCAGACACCACGGCCTGTTTATAGGCGTTAATGCTGCTGATAGATGCGTTCACGTTGTTGAAGGAAGAGCGAACGGTCTGCACCACGTTGCGGTGCGCGCTTTCCAGCTGCTCGCTCGCGCCAACAAAGTTGTACTGCGCCTGTTTCACCTGCGAGTTAACCTGACCACCCTGGTACAGCGGCAGAGAGAAGCTCAGGCCCACTTTGTTCTGGCCCATATTGCTGTCGTCATACTGTGACGTATTGGTTTTAGAGCCGCTGTAGCTGGTATCAGAGACGCCGGTAGATGCGCTCAGGCTCAGGGTTGGCAGGTGGCCGTCCTGCGCCTGACGAATTTGCTCGCGGGCCAGATCCTGGCTCAGACGCGCCTGCAGCAAGCTCAGGTTGCGGTTTTCCGCCTCTTTCAGCAGCGCGTTAACCGCCTGCGGTTTATCCGTCTTAAAGCTGTCCACGTTCAGAGAGGCCAGCTCAGGATAGTAGTTGCCGGTGACCTGACGCAGCGCTTCGAGCGCGTTGTCGAGGTTATTACGCGCGGTCACTTCGTTAGCCAGCACGGTGTCGTACTGTGAACGGGCGTTTTGTACGTCGGTGATCGCCACCAGACCCACGTTGAAGCGCTGGGTGGTTTGATCCAACTGACGGTAAATCGCCTGTTTCTGCGCTTCAGTGTAGGAGAGCGCGTCGATGGCGCTCAGCACGTTGAAATACGCGGTGGCCGTGTTCAGGATCAGCGTCTGCTGATCGGTCTGATAGGTGACGTCCTGAATACCCGCGCTCTTTTCCTGCAGGGTCAGGGCACGCCATTTGGACATATCAAACAGCGTCTGTGTTAATTGCAGTGAGGCGCTGGTAGCATTGGAGTTAACGCCGTTAGCGTCGCGGAAACCGTTGCTGTAGGTATAATCTGCACCTAAACCTAACTGTGGCAGCAGTGGGCTACGCGCTTCGTTAATCTTTTCAAACGCAGCATCACGATCGGCCGCTGATTTACGTAAATCAGGGTTGCCCAGACGTGCCTGCTGGTAGACCTGTAACAGGTTTTCCGCCTGGCTCATTGCACTGAAGCCCGTCAGGCTCAGGCCGATAAGGATGGGGAGCAATTTCTTCATTTGCATTCCTTGTTGTGAAGCAGTATTAGCGCTGATCTAATTAAAAAATAATTGCCGATTCTAACAGAATCATCCACACCAAAAGGTTGGCGTTACGTGCCATCTGGCGGTAATTTGCACCAATCTACCATATAGCCTTACAAACGGCAGCCAAACAGCCTTGAAATTCACAATTTCATCACCATTGCTACCAGGACTCGACTCATGCAAAAACCAGAAAAGTTGCCCGTGACATTCGCCAAAAACGATGTAGAAATTATTGCACGAGAAACGCTTTATAGCGGTTTTTTTTCAATGGATCTTTACCGTTTCAGGCATCGCCTGTTTAACGGTGAAATGAGCGGCGAAATCAGACGCGAAATTTTTGAGCGCGGGCATGCGGCTGTCTTGCTACCCTTTGACCCAGTGCGTGATGAAGTTGTGCTGGTGGAGCAGATCCGCATCGCCGCGTATGACGTCAGTGAGAGCCCGTGGCTGCTGGAGATGGTGGCCGGGATGATCGAAGAGGGCGAGACGGTTGAAGACGTCGCCCGCCGCGAGGCGCTGGAAGAGGCCGGGCTGGTGGTTGGTCGTACAAAACCGGTGTTGAGTTATCTGGCGAGCCCGGGGGGCACCAGCGAGCGCTTGTCCATCATGGTGGGCGAAGTGGACGCCACGACGGCGGAAGGGATCCACGGTCTGGCTGATGAAAACGAAGATATTCGGGTTCATGTGGTGAGCCGGGAACAGGCTTATCAGTGGGTAGAAGAGGGGAAAATCGACAACGCAGCGTCTGTCATTGCCCTGCAATGGCTGCAACTGCATTATCAGACATTACGAAACGAGTGGAAAAAATGAAGCGCTATACACCTGACTTCCCAGAAATGATGCGCCTGTGCGAAACCAATTTCGCACAATTGCGCCGCCTGCTGCCGAGAAATGACGCACCCGGCGAAACGGTAAGCTATCAGGTGAGCAATGCGCAGTATCGGTTAACGATAACAGAATCAACGCGCTACACTACGCTGGTCGAAATTGAACAAACGGCGCCCAGCATTAGCTACTGGAGCCTGCCGTCAATGACGGTGCGCCTCTATCATGATGCGATGGTCGCTGAAGTGTGTTCGAGTCAGCAGATCTTTCGCTTCAAGGCGCGGTATGATTACCCGAATAAAAAGTTGCATCAACGCGACGAAAAGCATCAAATTAACCAGTTTTTAGCCGACTGGCTAAGATATTGTTTAGCACATGGAGCAATGGCGATTCCGGTTTGTTAGCGTCATAAACCTACCTAAGGACACCATTTGGAAAGCCTGTTGAACCTGACTGTTGCTGGTGGGGCGCCAGTCAGGATATTACAAATCACCGATACCCACCTTTTTGCCGAAAAGCATGAGACGCTGCTCGGGGTGAATACCTGGGAGAGCTATCAGGCAGTACTTAGCGCCATTCACGCTGAACATCGCGACTGCGATCTGATAGTTGCAACAGGCGATCTGGCGCAGGACCAATCCTCCGCGGCCTACCAGCATTTTGCTGAAGGCATCGCGAGCTTTAGCGTGCCTTGCGTCTGGCTGCCGGGAAACCACGATTTCCAGCCCGCGATGTACAGCTCGCTCCAGGACGCTGGGATTTCTCCGGCGAAGTGTGTTTTTGCGGGTGAAAAGTGGCAGATCCTGCTGCTGGACAGCCAGGTATTTGGCGTCCCGCACGGTGAGTTAAGCGAGTTTCAACTCGACTGGCTGGAGACCAAACTGGCTGCCGAACCTGAACGTCATACCCTGCTGTTGCTGCATCATCATCCGCTCCCGGCGGGCTGCAGCTGGCTCGATCAACACAGCCTGCGTAACTCCGCCGCGCTGGATCGCGTGCTGACGAAGTTCCCCCGCGTGAAACATCTGCTGTGCGGACACATTCATCAGGAACAGGATCTCGACTGGAACGGGCGCCGCATGCTGGCGACGCCGTCGACCTGCGTGCAATTTAAACCGCACTGTGCCAACTTTACGCTGGATACTATCGCGCCAGGCTGGCGCTGGCTGGAACTGCATGCCGACGGCACGCTGACCACGGAAGTCTGCCGTCTGGCAGGCGCGCAATTCCGACCAGATACCGCTTCAGAAGGCTATTGATGTCTACTCTCCTTTATCTGCACGGATTCAACAGCTCGCCGCGCTCCGCAAAAGCGACACAGTTTCGCCAGTGGCTGAGCGAGCATCACCCCCATGTTGAGATGATTATCCCGCAGCTGCCGCCTTATCCGGCGGAGGCGGCGGAAATGCTCGAATCCATCGTGCTTGAACACGGCGGTGAATCGTTTGGTGTGGTCGGCTCATCGCTGGGCGGGTACTACGCCACCTGGCTCTCGCAATGCTTTATGCTGCCGGCCGTTGTGGTGAATCCGGCGGTACGGCCATTTGAGCTGCTGAGGGACTTTCTTGGTGAAAACGAGAACCCCTACACCGGGCAGCAATATGTGCTAGAGTCACGCCATATTTACGATCTCAAAGTTATGCAGGTCGACCCGCTTGAAGCGCCGGATCTCATCTGGCTGCTGCAACAGACGGGTGATGAAGTGCTGGATTACCGCCAGGCAGTGGCGTATTACGCATCCTGCCGCCAGACTATAGAAGAAGGCGGAAACCATGCTTTCACGGGCTTTGAGAATCATTTCACCCAGATTGTCGATTTTCTTGGACTGCACAGCCACTGACAATCAATGCGAATTGCTAGTTTAAATCATGACGCAAACCTATAACGCTGATGCCATTGAGGTCCTCACCGGGCTTGAGCCGGTTCGCCGCCGCCCGGGGATGTACACCGATACAACGCGCCCAAACCACCTGGGCCAGGAAGTTATTGATAACAGTGTGGACGAAGCGCTGGCGGGCCATGCCAAACGCGTTGACGTCATCCTGCATGCCGATCAGTCGCTGGAAGTTATCGACGACGGGCGCGGCATGCCGGTGGACATCCACCCGGAAGAGGGCGTGCCTGCCGTTGAGCTGATCCTGTGTCGTCTGCACGCGGGCGGTAAGTTCTCCAACAAAAACTACCAGTTCTCCGGCGGTTTGCACGGCGTGGGGATCTCCGTGGTTAACGCCCTGTCCAAACGGGTGGAAGTGAACGTCCGTCGCGACGGTCAGGTCTATAACATCGCGTTTGAAAACGGCGAAAAGGTGCAGGACCTGCAGGTTGTCGGCACGTGCGGCAAACGCAACACCGGTACCAGCGTCCACTTCTGGCCAGACGAAAGCTTCTTCGACAGCCCGCGTTTTTCCGTTTCTCGCCTGACGCACCTGCTGAAAGCGAAAGCGGTGCTGTGTCCCGGCGTAGAAATCACCTTTACCGATCACGTCAACAACACCGAGCAGACCTGGTGCTACGCCGATGGTCTTAATGACTATCTGTGCGAAGCGGTAAACGGCCTGCCGACGCTGCCGGAAAAACCGTTCGTCGGTAACTTTAGCGGTGACACTGAAGCGGTGGACTGGGCGCTGCTGTGGCTGCCGGAAGGCGGCGAGCTGCTGACGGAAAGCTACGTCAACCTGATTCCCACCATGCTTGGCGGTACGCACGTCAACGGCCTGCGTCAGGGCCTGCTGGATGCGATGCGCGAGTTCTGCGAATACCGCAACATTCTGCCGCGCGGCGTGAAGCTGTCGGCGGAAGATATCTGGGATCGCTGCGCCTACGTGCTCTCCGTGAAGATGCAGGATCCGCAGTTTGCCGGCCAGACCAAAGAGCGTCTGTCGTCACGTCAGTGTGCGGCGTTCGTCTCCGGCGTGGTGAAAGATGCCTTTACCCTTTGGCTGAACCAGAACGTTCAGGCGGCAGAGATGCTGGCTGAAATGGCGATTTCCAGCGCCCAGCGCCGTCTGCGTGCGGCGAAGAAAGTGGTACGTAAAAAGCTGACCAGCGGCCCTGCGCTGCCGGGCAAGCTGGCGGACTGTACCGCACAGGACCTCAACCGTACCGAGCTGTTCCTCGTGGAAGGGGACTCGGCGGGCGGGTCGGCCAAGCAGGCGCGCGATCGTGAATATCAGGCGATCATGCCGCTTAAGGGTAAGATCCTGAACACCTGGGAAGTCTCTTCAGATGAAGTGCTGGCTTCGCAGGAAGTGCATGATATTTCCGTAGCGATCGGTATCGATCCTGACAGCGACGATCTGAGCCAGCTGCGTTACGGCAAGATCTGTATCCTCGCGGATGCGGACTCCGATGGTCTGCACATTGCCACGCTGCTGTGCGCGCTGTTCGTGAAGCACTTCCGCACGCTGGTGAAAAACGGTCACGTCCACGTGGCGCTGCCGCCGCTGTACCGTATCGACCTCGGCAAAGAGGTTTATTACGCGCTGACGGAAGAAGAGAAGGCGGGCGTGCTGGAACAGCTGAAGCGTAAGAAGGGCAAACCTAACGTCCAGCGCTTTAAAGGGCTGGGTGAGATGAACCCGATGCAGCTGCGTGAAACGACGCTGGATCCGAATACGCGCCGTCTGGTGCAGCTGACCATCAGCGACGAAGACGAACAGCAAACGAATGCCATGATGGATATGCTCCTTGCCAAGAAACGTTCGGAAGACCGACGTAACTGGCTGCAGGAGAAGGGTGATATGGCGGATATTGAGGCCTGATGCCCTCACCCTAACCCTCTCCCACAGGGAGAGGGAATGGATCGTAGGCCCGGTAAGCGTGAGCGCTACCGGGCTTTTTTACATCAAAACTCCATCTTCACCGTAAACTGCACTTCACGCGGATCGCCGATTTGGTTGCCCAGATTATTGGTCGCGATAGATGACGTGTAGTAGGTCTTATCAAACAGGTTCTTCACGTTGACCTGCAGCGTCACCGGATACTGCAGCTTCATCTTGTACGCCGCAAACGCATCCGCCACGAAATAGCCCGGCAGATAACAATCCGCACCGTTGGTCGCTGAGCGACGGCTCACGCCATGCCCGCCGCCGCCGAGGGTCAGCGTATTCCCGGCAAACGCATTATGAATATCGTAGGTCAGGAACAGAGAACCGGTATGGCGCGGCACGTTTGGCAGCGGTTTACCCGCATAGTCCGGGTCTTCCAGCACTTTCGCGTCGGTATAGCCGTAGCTGGCGATAATGTTGGTGTTCTCCGTCAGCGACCCGGCGAGATCCACCTCTACGCCCTGAGAACGCACGCGGCCCGCGGTTTTGGCGATGGTTTCGCCCCCGATGCTTTCGGTATACAGCACGTTGCGTTTGTGAATATCAAACAGCGCGATGTTGGCAGTAACCCCGTCGAACAGGTCGAACTTTGCGCCCACTTCGTAGGCATTCGACGTTTCCGGCGGCAGGTCGCCAATATAGCTCGCAATGGACGACTGCGGCATAAACGTCTGGGAGTAGTTAGCAAACAGCGAAACGGACGGCGTGAGTTTGTAAACCAGCCCCAGCTTTGGCGTCCACTGTTCGTCGCGACTGTCGGTGTTAACGTTGAAAGGACGGCCTTTACCGGCGTACTGGGTGTAATACTGATAGCGCATCCCGGCGACGGCGATCCATTTATCGGTCAGGTACAGGGCATCCTGCGCGTAGGCAGAGTAACTCTCCTGCTTCAGCGTCTGGTCGCTGTCAGCGGCGGAGACGGTTGTACACTTGTCGAGTTTGCCGTAAACCGGATGGTAAATATTGAAACCTTTGACGTTCTTACAGCGCATCATGTCCGTACGCAGCAGATCGTAATTTTCATACGACACGCCGGTCAGGATCTCATTGTAAAAGCCCGCGATATCCACGTTGCCCTGCAAATCCGCGCGGGTGCTGTGCATGCGCTGGGTTGAGCCCTGGGTCGCATCCACGCGACGGGTTAGGTTACCGGTTTTGGCATCGTAGGCCATTACGCGGGCCTGGTTATCGCTGTATTTATCCTGGCTGTAGCTGTAGTCGAACTTCGCGGTCCACTGGCTATTAAGGTGGTATTCCGCGTTAAGCTGAGCGAGATCGGACTGCCCGTCAGTGATGTTAAACGGCTCGTCAAAACGGGTATTGCGATCGACGTTCACCGGCTGTTTGGTGTTGAGGTCGAAGATCGTGCCGCGATCGAACGGCGTTTTATAGTCGCGGTGGGAATAGAGCACGGTCACCGTGGCATCATCGCCAAACCAGGTCAAGGAGGGGGCGATAAAGGTGCTGCGTTCGTTACCGAAATTGCGCCAGTAGTCCTCGTCCTGGTACTCCCCCGTCAGGCGGTACGCCAGACGGGTCCCGTCAATCGGGCCGGTCACGTCAACCTGTCCGGTGCCGCCGCCAAAGCTGGAGGAGGTGGCAGAAATTGCGCCGCCGAAGGTTTTCTCCGGGCGTTTAGTGACGACATTAATCAGGCCGCCCGGATCGAGAATGCCATAAAGCGTTGAGGCCGGGCCTTTCAGCACCTCCACGCGTTCGGTAGCGGCGTTGAAGCTACGCGGCAGGACGGTACGCAGACCGTTGGTCATGATCGAGCCGTCGCGGTTCGCGCCAAATCCACGGCGTACAAAGGCATCCTGCGTACCGCCCAGGGTGTTGGTCTGAACCACGTTGCTGACGTTATACAGCGCTTCATCGAGCGTGGTAGCGTGCTGATCCGCAAGCACTTTATCGCTGACGGTATTCACCACCTGCGGGATATCCAGCATGGGCATGGTGGTCAGCGTCGCGGTGGAGGTGTTCAGCGGCTGGTAGCCGTTGGTGGCCTCCGCCACGGCAGTGGGATCGGCGATAACGGTAAGCGTTTCGCCGTCTTTAGCCGTATTAGCGTCTGCGGCCTGTACCAGCGGTGCGATAAACAGCAGAGAAAAGAGCGCGCGCCCTTTTACCCCAGAGAGTGAAGGTGTGAACGTAGCCATTACATCTGTTATCCCGAAATATCCGTGAATCACCTTCACGGAAGAATGTGTGAGTCATTGCCCTTAATGGTCTGCTCGTTAGCCAGAACCGGCATCGAACATGTAATTGAGAATCATTCAATCATGCAGGCATGTAGTAGTAAATGAAAAAAGATAAAAATTGGCTACACAGGCGAAACGTGACGAAAATACAAAAGGTTAACCATTTAATTGATTGAAAAATAGATACTTATTTGTGTTTTGTATCGCGTATCAATGCCCCGTTACCCCTGGTTTTTCAAGGGTATTTCTTCACTTGACTACTACATGACGCGGCGGCAAACTCTCAAAAGAGAATGATTTTTATTTATATTTATTGCTGTTTTTCATTACGTTGGCATTCACGTGGCTCACAACACCCAAAAATCGGGACTGGTTCTGGAGAATCTTTCTGCCGGTTACCAGAAAAAAATCATCGTTGATGATATCTCCCTTGCGATCCCGCAGCAGAAAATAACCGTTCTGGTGGGCGCGAACGGCTGCGGAAAATCGACGCTGCTGAGTACGATTGCGCGCTTACTCCAGCCGCTGGGCGGCGCGGCCGTTCTCGACGGCAAGGCAATCCACGCGCAGCCGACGAAAGCGGTCGCCCGCCAGCTTGGCATCCTGCCGCAGTCGCCGCTACTGCCGGAAGGGTTAACCGTTTTCGAGCTGGTCTCGCGCGGGCGTTTTCCGTGGCAGAATTTTATGCGCCAGTGGAGCGACGAAGACGAGCGGGCGGTGGAAGAGGCGCTGCGCCTGACCGGCACGGCGGAGTTTGCCCATATGCCCGTCGAAAGCCTGTCCGGCGGCCAGCGTCAGCGCTGCTGGATCGCCATGGCGCTGGCGCAGCAGACGCCGTATATCCTGCTGGATGAACCGACCACCTTCCTCGATCTCCGCTACCAGGTTGAAATCCTCGAACTGCTGCATACGCTGACCCGCGCGAATGGACGTACCGTGGTAGTGGTGCTGCACGACCTTAACTTCGCCGTGAATTATGGTGATTCACTGGTCTTTTTACGCCAGGGAAAAGTGGAGGGCGTATTACATGAGGGCGACGTCTGCACGCCGGAGCTGATTAAAGCGGTGTTTGATGTCGACGTGCATATGTCCATCAATCCGCTGACCGGCAAACCGTTCTTTATGCCGTTCCGCCAGGTCACGGAACAGCCATGATGCGCACCTCTCTGGCTTTCCTGCTTTTCACCTTGCTGCTGGCGATGGGCGCGATTGCGCATCTGGGTATCGGTGCGCGTTTTATCGCCCCGAAGACGGTGGTGGAGGCCTTCTTCCATTTCGACCCGCGTAATTTCGACCATAACATCATTATCAAACTGCGGCTGCTGCGTCTCTGCGGCGCGATGGTGACAGGTGCTGCCCTCGGCGTCGCGGGCGTGCTGCTGCAATCCGTGATCCGCAACCCGCTTGGCGAACCGCATATTCTGGGGCTCAATGCCGGGGCGGCACTGGCGGTGGTACTGACGAGCGCGCTTGGGCTAACGCTGCCGTTTGGACGCCCGCTGATTGCCGCCGCTGGCGCCGCTGCGCTGTTTCTGCTGGTGCTGATGTTCTCCTCGTCCGGCCGCGCCGGACTCACGCCGATGAAGGTGACCCTGTGCGGCGTGGCGATGTCGGCGTTTGCCGCGTCGATTACCGCCACGGTGCTCATACTGGATGAACAGACGCTGCTCGCCATGCGGACCTGGCTGGCGGGAGATTTAGCAGGGCTTAGCGGTGAAACGATCGCCGCTGCCCTGTGGGTGGCGGCCATGGGGTTTGTGCTGGCGCTCGGGTTATCGCCCTCGCTCAATATGCTGGCGATGGGCGACAGGATGGCGCAGGGGCTGGGCGTGTCGCTGCTGAAAACCCGCCTGCTCGCTCTGCTTTCTATCGCGCTGCTCTGCGGGGCGGCGGTCTCCCTCGCCGGGCCGATTGGCTTTATCGGCCTTGTGGTGCCGCAGCTCATTCGCCGTGTGGTGTCGGTCGATCTGCGCGTGATGGTGCCGCTCTCTGCCTTGTGCGGGGCACTGGTTCTGCTGCTGGCGGACATTGCTGCCCGCACGCTGTTTACGCCCTGGGAGCTGGCAACCGGCATCATGACTGCCCTGGTCGGCGCGCCCGTCTTTATCTTCATGGCTGCAAGGATGTTCAAATGAACCGGGCTGGATTGCGTGCGTTACGCGTGGGGGCTTTCTCGGCGCTGGTTCGTCCAAAAGCGCTGGTGTGCCTGGCCGTCCTGACGCTGGCGGCCTGCTTGCTAACCGCTTTTGGCCTGACGCACGGCTCGCTTCCCGTCCCCGCATCCGCCATTGGGCGGGCGCTGTTTTATCCCGAAAGCCTGACCCCAGAGACGCACTACATCGTGATGGATATCCGTCTGCCGCGCCTGCTGATGGCGGTACTGTGCGGCGCGATGCTCGGCATGGCTGGCGCGGCAATGCAGTCCATTACCCGCAATGGCCTGGCGGACCCGGGGCTTATCGGCGTGAAAGAGGGTTGTAGCGCGGCGGTACTGCTGCTGATTTTTCAGTTTCCGGCGCTGGGACTGGGATGGCGGCCGCTGGTCGGCATAGCCGGAGGCCTACTCACTGCGCTGCTGGTGGTGGCCCTGGCGCGTGATATTTCGCGTCCACGATTCATTCTGATCGGCATCGGCGTTTCATGGGCCTTCGCCGCGGCAATGGGCGTCTTTATGACCACGGCGGACGTGCGCGACGTGCAGACGGCGATGCTATGGCTGGCGGGAAGCCTGCACGCGGCAAACTGGACGCTGGTCAGCATTGCGGCGGCCTGGTCGCTTCCGGCATTTGCGCTGCTGTTATTAACCGCCCGCGCTGCCGACGTGGCGCTGCTCGGCAACCACGCGGCGGCGGGGCTGGGGGTGCGCACGAACCGACTGGCGCTGCTGCGCGTTCTCGCCCCGGTGGTGCTGACGGCGGCCTGCGTCTCCTGCGTGGGCAGTATTGGTTTTGTCGGGCTCATTGCGCCACATATGGCGCGCCTGCTGCTGCGCGGCGGGCAAACCGCGCTCCTGACGGGAAGCGCCGTGCTGGGGGCGCTGCTGGTGCTGCTGGCGGATAACGTCGGGCGGCTGGCATTCCTCCCGCTGCAGCTGCCTGCGGGCATTGTGATTTCACTGATTGGCGGACCCTTTTTCCTGCTGCTGCTCTGGCAGCGTCGGGACAGATTTTAGGAGACTATGATGCGCGTACTGTTTGCGATGCTGTTGCTGGTAGGCTTTGCGGTGGGTGCGGCCGAGCCGACCCAGACGTTTACGGACGATCTGAACCGGAAAGTGGTGGTACCGGTACATCCGAAACGGATCGTCTCGTTACACGATCTGGATATCACCATTCCACTGATTGAGCTTGGCGTACCGCCCGTGGCGAGCCATGGCCGCACGCGACCGGACGGTAGCCACTTTCTGCGGTCCAGCGGCATGTTGACCGGCGTCGACTTCGATAATTCCGACATCAAGTTTATCGGCACTGCCGATATCGACATTGAGGCCATCGCCGCGGCAAAACCGGACCTGATCATTACCGAACCGACCCGCAACACGCCGTTAGAGCAGCTGGAAAAGATAGCCCCGACGGTGAGTATCGATCATCTCGACGGCGGCGCGCCGGAGATCTACCGCAAACTGGCGCAGCTGACGGGCACGCAGGCGCGGCTCAAGGTTCTTGAACGCCGCTATCAGGAACAAATCAAGGCGCTGAAGGCGACTATCGACACACGCAAAATCACCGTGTCGGTGATTCAGGCTAATCAGGGGAAAATCAACGCCATGCACAGCTACCATTCGCTGGGGCGCGTCCTGCGTGATGCCGGGTTTACCTTCCCGCCGCTGATTGAGTCCATCCCGGAGGGCGGACGGATTGACGTCAGTGCTGAACGGCTGCCGGAGCTGGATGCTGATTTCGTTTTCGCTACCTGGCGCGGGGATACAGGCGGCAAACCGCAGGATGAGCTGGCAGCAATGGATGCGGTCATGCCCGGCTGGTGTCAGTTCCTGAATGCCTGCCGAACCGGCCACTATGTACTGATCTCGCGCGAAGAGGCCATCTCGAACTCGTTCGCCTCGTTAGGGCTCATGGCCGCGCAGGTGCAGTCGCAGATTGCCGGACGTCCTTTGCCGGAGGCGTCACGATGAGCCGAAAAGTCGATGTTTTCGGCGACCGCCTCCGCTCGCGGGCGCACCAGCTTACGCCGCGGCTGCTGCTGGTGGCGCGCTATATCAATGAAAATCGTGAAGCGGTGATGGAACAGACGGCGATGGAGATCGCGACGCTGCTTAAAACGTCGGATGCTACCGTCGTCCGCGCCATCCAGGCACTCGGTTTTGGTGGATTGCGCGATCTCAAGCAGACGCTGGAGCAGTGGTTTGGTCCGGTGGTGACCTCCAGCGAAAAGATCTCCACCACGGTGAATACGCTTACCAGCGACGTCAATGCGAGCATTGATTTCGTGCTGGAGGGGCACCAGCATACCTGTAACGTCTTGTCTGAACCCCACAACCGCCTCGCAATGGCGCAGGCGGTCTCACTGCTGGCTCAGGCGAGGCAGGTTGCCCTATTTGGTATTGGCGCGTCCGGGATTCTGGCCGAATACACTGCCAGATTGTTCAGCCGGATGGGACTCCCCGCCATGCCGCTCAACCGTACCGGGATAGGGCTTGCGGAACAGTTGATTGGGCTCCAGCGCGGCGATGTGCTGATCATGATGGCGCAAAAATCTGCGCATCGGGAAGGACAAACCACGCTGCGCGAGGCGAAACGCCTGGGGATCCCCACCGTTTTGCTGACCAATGCCACCGACTCACAATTCAGTAAAGAGGCCAGCGTGGTTATCCACGTCCCGCGTGGCGGAGAGAAGGGTAAAATCCCGCTTCATGGCACGGTGCTGCTGTGTCTGGAGATGATTGTTTTATCCGTTGCCTCCACCGAGCCGCAGCGCACCATTAAGTCGATGAAGCGTATCAATGAGTTGCATCGTGGGTTAAAGCCGGGGAAGAAAAGCGGTTAAAAACAGTCGGGGGTAACCCCGACTCGTTGATCACGCTTTAGGAATACGCAGCGTCTGGCCCGGGTAGATTTTATCCGGGCTGGAGAGCATAGGGCGATTGGCCTCGAAAATCTTGTTGTACTGGTTGGCATCGCCGTACACGGTTTTGGAGATGGCGCTCAGGGTATCGCCGGATTTTACCGTGTAGTAGGTGGCTTCATCTTTGGCATCGGTCGCGGTGATATTGTTCTCCACTTCGCTGACGCCCGCGATGTTCCCGACGGCGACCTGGATTTTCTCTTTCTGCTCCTGGGTCAGCCCGTCGCCCGTTACGCTGGCCTTGCCGTCGGTAACGTTAACCTGGACTTTGTCTGAACCGGGAATGTTGAGTTTCTTGAGGTGCTCGGTGATTTTGTCGCCCTGGCCTTTATGATCGGTCAGGTTATCCCACAGCTTTTCGCCTGCTTCTTTTACGAAGTTAAAAAGACCCATTCCATCCTCCTGTTAATCATGAAGTCAGAATAAGCATAGCAGTTGAGGTTTAAGGTGCTAAAAAAGCCCGGTGGCGCTAACGCTTACCGGGCCTACGGTTCAGGTTTTGTAGGCCGGGTAAACGCAGTGCCACCCGGCAAATTCCACGAACTTAAACCCCTTGCTCCAGAATACGGATGTGGGTCTCCAGCACGTCACCTTTCACCGCATCGCTCCACGCTTTCATATGTGCGGTCTGCAAATGCGCTTCAAGATGGGCGACGGTTTCCCACTGCTCAACCATGATAATGGAGTCTGGCGCGGTGGCCTGGAAGCTTGCGTCGGTAGCGGCGTCCACCATCGGCGCGTAGCCGTGGCAGCCTTCTTCTTTCAGTACGGTTGGGATAATTTTCGCGAACTGATCCAGCACCGCCTGACGGTGATGTTGACCTGGACGAGTACGGATTTCTGCGATTACTGTAAGCATGGTTACTACTCCTTTAATTCCAGGCTACCAGTTAAGCAAAAATTTTCGCGAGATGCTTGCGATATTCTGCGATATAGCTCGGGACGTCCGGCATTTTAATCACGTCGTTGACGATAAAGGTCGGCAGCGGATCCATCCCCAGGAACTGGTTCGCCTTGTGGAACGGCAGATACGCACCGTCGACACCCACGCCTTCAAAGAACTGATCTTTTTCGGTGAAGGCTTCCAGAGGAGCGTTCCAGGTCAGGGAAAGCATATATTTTTTGCCCTGAATCAGACCGCCGGAACCGTATTTTTTCGACGCGTCTGAACGGGTGCGGCCGTCGCTGGCATACAGTGAACCGTGACCTTCGGTGAAGACGTCGTCCATGTACTTTTTCACCGTCCACGGTGCGCCCATCCACCAGCCCGGCATCTGCCAAATCACCACGTCGGCCCACAGGAAGTTCTGCACTTCCGCCTTCACGTCATACTCGCTGTCCGCACGCACGACCTTAACATCATGCCCGGCGTCGCGCAGGAAACCATCCGCGACCTCGGTCAGGGTGTCATTCAGTTGGCCTTTAGAGTGCGCAAATTCTTTTGCGCCGTTGATAATCAAAATGTTGCTCATTATTTGTCCTCGTGACTGAGAGTATGCCGGGTATTCTACGCGCGAGGACGGAGCGGAAAAATGAGCAAAATGTGCAAAGTCTTTTGCGTTAAATGCAATAATCTTTTACCAGCTGACGTTCACTTCGAAGCCGCCTTCAGGGGCGTTGCCCAGCGCGACGTGCATTCCGTGCAGGGCGGCGATGCGTTTCACAATGGATAACCCCAGCCCGCTTCCGGTGGCATCCTGACCTGGCGGACGGTAAAAGCGCTCGCCGAGACGCGCCAGCGCATCGGGGGAAATACCCGGGCCGTTGTCGCGCACGGTAAAGCGACGCGCATCCAGCGTCACATCCACCACGCTGCCGCGCGGACTGTAACGGGTGGCGTTATCCAGCAGGTTACGTACCAGCAGGCTCAGGAGCAGTTGCTGACCCGTGCGCGTCACCTCTGGCGCGTTAATGTTCAGACGAATATCAATGCCCGCCTGCTGCGCCGGAGGGTAGATATCCATTACCGCGGACTGCAGCAAATCGGCCATCGCTATCTGTTCTACACCGTCCAGGCTGTCCAGCGAGTCCAGACGCGACAGCGTGAGGAGCTGATCCACCAGGCGGGACGCGCGATCGATGCCCGCGTGCAGCTGCGTCAGCGCTTTTTCCTGCGCCTGCGGATCGTCCTGAGAGAGCTGCGCCACGTCGGTTTGCACCTTCAGCGCCGCCAGCGGGCTGCGTAATTCATGGGCGGCATCGGAGGTAAAACGGCGCTCGCGGGTCATCATCTCCTGGGTACGCGCAAAGAGATGATTCAGTGAGTCGAGCAGGGGGCGCACTTCCGCCGGTACGCCCTGGGTGGGCAGGGCATCGGTGGCATCCGGCGAGCGCGCGCGCAGGGTCTGTGCCAGATTTTTCAGCGGTTTCAGTTCCCGACTCAGCAGGACAATAAGCAACAGCAGCATTACCGGCAGCGCCACCAGCCAAGGCGTCAGCTGTGAGCTGACGACGTCGAGCGCCATATCCTGCCGGTACTCCCACTCCTGACCGACCACCACGCGGTATTTCCCGTCTGGCGAGGTCAGCCATAAAAAGCGCCATTCGTCGTTATCGTCCTGAAGCCGTCCGTCGTCAAAGCCGTCACGGCGATAGTGATACGGGATATCGCGGCCGTTTTCGCCGTCGTTCAGGATCATCGTGCCGTCTGAAGCGTAAATCGCAAAGGCCAGCGCGTCGTCGTCAAGATGCCCGTGTTTGGCTTTTTTCGGCACCTCTCGCATGCGCGCCGGCGCATGAAGCTCGTCCAGATCCATCGTCAGCAGCCGTTTGGCAAACAGCATCTGCTGCGTATCGAACAGCTTATCCAGCTTGTGGGTGGTCTGCTGCCAGGCCACCAGGCTGGCGGCGAACCATGCCGTCAGAGAGAGGACTAAAAACAGCAGCGTCAGGCGCAGCTTCAGGCTCAATTTCATGCGTCACCCAGGGTATAACCGATGCCGTGTACGGTGCGGATAAAGTCGCTTCCGAGCTTGCGGCGTAAATGATGAACATGGACTTCGACGGCGTTGCTGGAGACGTCATCGTCCCAGGTATAGAGTTTTTCCTCGATCAGCTTGCGCGGCAGTACCCGGCCTGCGTTACGCATTAACAGCTCCAGCAGCGCGAACTCTTTAGGCTTAAGCGTTAACGTTTCGCCATCCAGCGTGGCGATAAGGCTCGCTGGATCGAGCGTGACCTTGCCGTGGCGCAGTTCGCTGCGCGTCTGGCCGTGGCTGCGGCGCACCAGCGCTTCAAGGCGGGCAGCCACTTCGATCAGGGCAAAAGGCTTACAGAGATAATCGTCCGCCCCGAGGCGCAGCCCTTCAACACGCTGGTTCAGCGCATCCCGCGCCGTCAGGATCAGTACCGGCTCGCTGTGTCCGCCTTCACACCAGGCGCGCAGAATGTCCAGACCGTCAATTTCCGGCAGCGTCAGGTCCAGCACCACGGCATCATAGGGCGCGGAAGCGAGCGCGGCCTGCCCGGTTTTCCCCTCGGTAAACCAGTCCACACTAAAGCCCAGTTTGCTTAAGCCCGCTTTGATGCCATCGCCGATGAGCTTGTCATCTTCTACCAGTAAAATGCGCATGTTCCCTCCTTGATGCCGCCAGTAAACCCTCTCTAAGCGGCTGGTGTACAGTAAAAATAAATAAATTTTCCCCTTAAGAAGTTGTTAAGGATTACCCTGTTTAATGGACTGCGAAACGACATTAAAGGGAGAGATTACGATGAAAAAATTCGCTGCAATTGCTGCCATCATGATGATGACCACCGCGCCGGTCTTTGCTGCTCAGGGCGGTTTTAGTGGCCCATCCGCCACGCCGGCCCAGACGCAAACTCAGCAGGGCGGTTTTGTCGATAACAACGCCAACCTCACCACCGCGGCTAAAGTGAAAGATCTGAAGGACGATGCCTGGGTGAAGCTGCGCGGGAACATTACCGAGCGCCTGTCCGATGACCGCTACACCTTCCGCGATGAGTCCGGTACCGTGGTGGTCGAAATTGACCACAAGCGCTGGAACGGCGTGACCGTGACCCCGCAGGATAAAGTGGAGCTGCAGGGTAAAGTCGATAAAGACTGGAACGAGTTTGAAATCGATGTGAAGCAGGTTATCAAGCTGAACAAATAACCCGAAAAGGGCCGCTCACCCGGCCCTTTTTCTTTGTGACTCAACTCGTCAGATAGGGTAGTATCTGCGGCAATATTGCCTGAAACCCATCGGTTTCTGAGTTGAGGAATCACACGTAATGAGCGATATGGCAGAGCGCCTCGCGCTACATGAATTCACGGAAAACGCCTACCTGAACTACTCCATGTACGTCATCATGGACAGGGCGTTGCCGTTTATCGGGGATGGCCTGAAGCCGGTTCAGCGCCGCATCGTCTATGCGATGTCCGAACTGGGGCTGAACGCCACCGCCAAGTTCAAGAAATCCGCCCGTACCGTCGGTGACGTGCTGGGTAAATACCATCCGCACGGCGACAGCGCCTGTTATGAAGCGATGGTCCTGATGGCGCAGCCGTTCTCTTACCGCTATCCGCTGGTGGATGGTCAGGGGAACTGGGGGGCACCGGACGATCCGAAATCCTTCGCGGCGATGCGTTATACCGAATCTCGTCTCTCTAAATATGCCGATGTGCTGCTGGGCGAGCTGGGTCAGGGAACCGTTGACTGGGTGCCAAACTTCGACGGTACGATGCAGGAGCCGAAGATGCTGCCTGCGCGTCTGCCAAACATCCTGCTGAACGGTACCACCGGTATTGCGGTCGGTATGGCGACAGATATTCCGCCCCACAACCTGCGTGAAGTGGCGAAAGCCGCCATCACCCTGATTGAGCAGCCTAAAACGTCGCTCGACGAGCTGCTGGATATCGTTCAGGGGCCGGATTATCCGACTGAAGCGGAAATCATCACCTCGCGTGCGGAAATCCGCAAAATCTACCAGAACGGTCGCGGCTCCGTGCGCATGCGCGCGGTGTGGAATAAAGAAGACGGCGCTGTGGTGATCACCGCACTGCCGCACCAGGTTTCCGGCGCGAAAGTGCTGGAGCAGATCGCCTCCCAGATGCGCAATAAAAAGCTGCCGATGGTGGACGACCTGCGCGACGAATCTGACCACGAGAACCCGACCCGTCTGGTGATCGTGCCGCGCTCCAACCGCGTGGACATGGAGCAGGTGATGAACCACCTGTTTGCCACCACCGATCTGGAAAAAAGCTACCGCATCAACCTGAACATGATCGGCCTTGACGGACGCCCGGCGGTGAAAAACCTGCTGGAGATCCTCTCCGAATGGCTAACGTTCCGTCGCGATACGGTCCGCCGTCGTCTTAACCATCGTCTGGAGAAAGTGCTGAAGCGCCTGCATATCCTCGAAGGTTTGCTGGTGGCGTTCCTCAATATCGACGAAGTCATTGAGATCATCCGTACCGAGGACGAGCCGAAGCCGGCCCTGATGTCGCGCTTTGGCATCAGCGAGACGCAGGCGGAAGCGATCCTCGAACTGAAACTGCGCCATCTCGCCAAACTGGAAGAGATGAAGATCCGCGGTGAACAGAACGAGCTGGAAAAAGAGCGCGATCAGCTGCAGGCGATCCTCGCGTCCGAGCGCAAGATGAATAACCTGCTGAAGAAAGAGCTGCAGTCGGATGCTGATGCTTTCGGCGACGATCGTCGTTCTCCGCTGCACGAGCGCGAAGAAGCGAAGGCGATGAACGAGCATGACATGCAGCCTTCCGAGCCGGTGACCATTGTGCTGTCGCAAAGCGGCTGGGTGCGCAGCGCCAAAGGCCATGATATCGACGCGCCGGGTCTCAGCTACAAAGCCGGAGACAGCTTTAAAGCGGCGGTGAAAGGCAAGAGTAACCAGCCGGTGGCGTTTATCGACTCCACTGGTCGCAGCTACGCCATCGACCCTATCACGCTGCCTTCCGCGCGCGGCCAGGGCGAACCGCTTACCGGTAAGCTGACGCTGCCGCCGGGGGCGACGGTTGATCATATGCTGATGGAGGCCGATGACCAGAAGCTGCTGATGGCGTCTGACGCGGGTTATGGCTTTATCTGTACCTTTAACGATCTTGTGTCGCGTAACCGTGCCGGTAAAGCGCTGATTAGCCTGCCGGACAACGCTCGCGTGATGACGCCGCTGGTGATCGAGAACGAAAGCGATATGCTGCTGGCGATCACCTCCGCCGGACGCATGCTGATGTTCCCGGTCAGCGACCTGCCGGAGCTGTCGAAAGGGAAGGGCAACAAGATCATCAACATCCCGTCGGCGGAAGCCGCGAAAGGTGAAGATGGTCTGGCGCACCTCTTCCTGCTGCCGCCGCAGAGCACGCTGACCATTCATGTTGGCAAGCGTAAGATCAAACTGCGCCCGGAAGAGCTGCAGAAAGTGGTGGGCGAACGCGGTCGTCGCGGTTCGCTGATGCGCGGCCTGCAGCGTATCGACCGTGTGGAGATAGATTCACCGGCGCGCAGCAGCGCGGGTGACAGCGAAGAGTAGTCTCGTGATATCCCCCTCCGTCCGGAGGGGGAAGTTCAATAAAATTTCCCGTAAAATCGTTGTTAATTCGTGCGTTGCGATTAACAATACGCGCTCGTAATAAAGTCCTTACCTGGCCACAGGTGAAGTATAATTGTCAGCTGTTGGGGCTTCAGAGGTCGCTATGCTATATATTGTTCGTCTTATTCTTACCGTTATCTACTGTATTCTGGTCTGTGTTTTCGGCTCAATTTATTGCCTGTTCAGCCCGCGCAATCCTAAGCACGTTGCCACCTTCGGCCATATGTTCGGCCGCCTTGCACCGTTGTTTGGTCTGAAGGTTGAAAAACGCCTGCCTGAAGGGGCAGAGAACTTCGGTAATGCCATCTATATCGCCAACCATCAAAACAACTACGATATGGTGACGGCCTCCAATATCGTTCTGCCGCCGACCGTGACGGTGGGGAAAAAGAGCCTGCTGTGGATCCCGTTTTTTGGCCAGTTGTACTGGCTGACCGGTAACCTGCTGATCGACCGTAATAACCGCGCAAAAGCACACAGCACCATTGCGGAAGTGGTGAATCATTTTAAAAAGCGCAAAATATCCATCTGGATGTTCCCGGAAGGAACGCGTAGCCGTGGGCGTGGCCTGCTGCCGTTTAAAACGGGCGCTTTTCATGCCGCAATTGCGGCGGGTGTTCCAATTATTCCTGTGTGCGTTTCCAATACTTCGAATAAGATTAATCTCAACCGCCTGAATAATGGTCTGGTGATTGTCGAAATGTTGCCGCCTGTCGATACCAGCAAATACGGTAAAGACCAGGTACGCGAGCTGGCAGCACATTGCCGCGAGCTGATGGCTCAGCGTATTGCGCAGCTGGACAAAGAAGTCGCAGAAAGAGAAGCCGCCGGTAAGATTTAATCCGGCGTTAAAGGGAAAACGAATTCCCGCGTTGTTAGTCGTTTCAGATGGAGCTTATATGTCACTCAGTCGGCGTCAGTTTATTCAGGCTTCGGGGATTGCCCTCTGTGCGGGTGCGATGCCGCTGACAGCCAGCGCCGCCGGGCAGCAACAGCCGCTGCCCATTCCGCCGTTGATTGAATCCCGTCGCGGCCAGCCGCTATTTCTGACGCTACAGCGCAGCCACTGGTCCTTTACCCAGGGCACGCGCGCGCAGGTATGGGGCATTAACGGGCGCTACCTCGGGCCAACCGTTCGCGTGTGGAACGGCGATGACGTTAAGCTCATTTACAGCAACCGCACCACTGAAAATGTTGCCATGACCATCAGCGGTTTACAGGTTCCAGGCCCGCTGATCGGTGGCGCGGCGCGCATGATGTCTCCCAACGCCGACTGGGCACCCGTCCTGCCGATCCGCCAGAGCGCGGCAACGCTGTGGTATCACGCTAACACGCCTAACCGCACGGCGCAGCAGGTCTATAACGGTCTGGCCGGGATGTGGCTGGTGGAAGATGAGGTCAGCAAGTCGCTGCCGATCCCGAACCACTACGGCGTGGATGATTTCCCGATCATTATTCAGGACAAGCGCCTGGATAACTTTGGCACGCCGGAGTACAGCGAGCCGGGGAGCGGTGGCTTTGTTGGCGATACGCTGCTTGTAAACGGTGCGCAAAGCCCGTATGTCGAAGTTTCCTGCGGTTGGGTGCGTCTGCGTTTGCTTAATGCCTCTAACTCCCGTCGTTATCAGCTGCAGATGAGCGATGGCCGCCCGCTCCACGTGATCTCCGGTGACCAGGGCTTTTTACCTGCGCCGGTCTCCGTTAAGCAACTGGCGCTGGCGCCGGGGGAACGTCGGGAAATTCTGGTGGATATGACCAACGGGGATGAAGTCTCTGTCACCTGTGGCGAAGCCGCGAGCATTGTTGACCGTATTCGCGGGTTCTTCGAGCCGTCGAGCATTCTGGTCTCCACGCTGGTGTTAACCCTGCGTCCAACCGGCCTGCTGCCGCTGGTCACCGATAGCCTGCCGATGCGTTTGCTGCCGCAGGAGATCATGGGCGGTTCGCCGGTGCGCAGCCGTGATATCAGCCTGGGCGACGATCCGGGCATCAACGGCGCGCTGTGGGACGTCAACCGTATCGACATCACCGCCCAGCAGGGCACCTGGGAGCGCTGGACGGTCCGTTCAGATATGCCGCAGTCGTTCCATATTGAAGGGGGGTCCTTCCTGATCCGTAACGTCAACGGTGCGATGCCGTTCCCGGAAGATCGCGGCTGGAAAGATACCGTCTGGGTGGATGGTCAGGTCGAACTGCTTGTCTACTATGGTCAGCCTTCGTGGCCGCACTTCCCGTTCCTGTTCCATAGCCAGACGCTGGAGATGATGGATAGGGGCTCCGTGGGGCAGATGTTGATCAACCCCGCGCCATAACCCCCTGACATTCCCGGTTCGCCGGGAATGTGTTATGCCCGCCAGAAAAAGCGCGAGAACAGAATCAGCACCGGGTAGATTTCCAGACGCCCTAAGATCATTGCCGCGCACATCAGCAGTTTTGCCCCTTCGGTTAAGGTGCCAAACGTTGATGCTGTCTCGCCAAAACCCAGCCCCATATTGTTGATACAGGCGGCAACCGTGGCGAATGACGTAAACAGGTCATAGCCCATCAGATTAAGCGCCCAGACAAAAAATCCGGTAATCATCACGTAGAGAAAAAAGAAGCTCCATACCGAACGCAGAACGCGTTCATTCACCACGCTTTTGCCCACCTTAATACTCAGCAGCGCGCGCGGATGGGCCAGCTGATTCATCTCCTGAATACTCTGCTTAAACATAATGAGAAAACGCAGCGCTTTGATCCCGCCGCAGGTCGAGCCGACGCAGCCACCAAAGAAGCTGGCGCTCAACAGTAAAAAGATGGTGTGGGCAGGCCATTGGGCATAGTCGGCCGTCGCGAGACCGTTATCGGTCATCATCGAGCTGGCAAGGAAGAATGCGTGTACCAGGCTATCCGTCGGGTTGTACATTCCCGCATGCCAGACCTGCCAGGCGGTGATGAGGATAATCACCGCGGCGGCACTGAGAAAGAATTTGACCTCCGGGCTGCGGCGGATCGGCTTCAGGGTGCGTCTGACAATGGCGACGTACCAGAGGGTAAAGTTAAAGGCAGAAAGCAGCGAAAAGGCCCCGGCAACCAGTTCAATTGCGTGGCTGTCATAAAAGCCAATGCTCTCGCTGCGGGTAGAAAACCCGCCCAGTGACACAGTTGAAAGCCCGTGACAGATGGCGTCAAAAACGGGCATCCCCGCCAGCCAGTAGGCCAGCGTGCAGGTCACGCCCAGCGCGAAATAGGTCAGCCACAGGGTACGCGCAGTATCGGCAAGCCGGGGCGTCAGGCGCTCCTCTTTGAACGGCCCGGGCATTTCTGACTGATACAGCTTCATGCCCCCGATGCCCAGCAGCGGCAGTACCGCGACGGCCAGCACGATGACGCCTAACCCGCCAATGAAGTTGAGCTGGGCGCGATAATAAAGGTACGACTTAGGCAGGGCGCTGACGTCCCCGATCACCGTTGCCCCGGTGGTGGTGATTCCGGACACCCCTTCGAAGAGCGCATCCGCAAAAGAGAGATGCAGACCATCATCCATCCAGAGCGGCATGGCGCTGATCACTGAAAACAGCAGCCAGAACAGCACAATGATCACGAAACCGTCACGGGTGCGCAGCTGTATGCCAGCGTGACGGGTCGCCCGCCAGGTTAACCCCCCGAGGCTGAAAAACGTCAGAAACGTGGTTAAAAACGCAAAGTAGGTCCGCTCTTTGTGCAGCAGGGCAATGACCATCGGCGGCAGCATTGAAAGGCTGTACAGCAGAACCAGGAAACCGCAGAGGTGGAGCACAACCCGCAGTTGAGACACATGTAACGAATCGTTGAACTTCACACGGAAACTCCACGCCAGAATGCCTCCCGGCGGCAGAGAACCGGAGGCGTCAGGGGTAATTATGATGCAAAATTAACAGGGCGCTGTATTTTAACGACTTCCGCGATTTTATGTCTGCTTCCTGCATCCTTTTCTTCAAATTGGATGGATGAACAGCGTATAATCCCGCTCCTTTTGTCTATTTTTTCTTCGGAAGCATTATGAGCGCCATTTCCCTGATCCAGCCGGATCGTGACCTCTTCTCCTGGCCCCAGTACTGGGCGGCCTGCTTTGGACCGGCGCCGTTCCTGCCGATGTCCCGGGAAGAGATGGACCAACTTGGCTGGGACAGCTGCGATATCATTCTGGTCACAGGCGATGCCTATGTTGACCATCCGAGTTTCGGCATGGCCATCTGCGGCCGTATGCTCGAAGCGCAGGGCTTCCGTGTGGGGATCATCTCCCAGCCTGACTGGAACAGCAAAGACGACTTTATGCGTCTGGGTAAACCGAACCTGTTCTTCGGCGTGACCGCGGGCAACATGGATTCGATGATCAACCGCTATACCGCCGACCGTAAGCTGCGCCATGACGATGCCTATACGCCGGATAACGTGGCGGGCAAACGTCCGGACCGCGCTACCCTCGTCTATACCCAGCGCTGTAAAGAAGCCTGGAAAGACGTGCCGGTGATCCTGGGCGGCATTGAGGCGAGTCTGCGCCGCACCGCGCATTACGACTACTGGTCAGATACCGTTCGCCGCTCGGTGCTGGTGGATTCCAAAGCCGATATGCTGATTTACGGCAACGGTGAACGTCCGCTGGTGGAAGTGGCGCATCGTCTCTCGCAAGGTGAACCGGTGAGCAGCATCCGCGACGTGCGCAATACGGCCATCATGGTGAAAGAGGCGCTGCCGGGCTGGAGCGGGGTGGATTCCCGCATCATTGATATGCCGGGCAAAATCGATCCTATCCCACACCCGTACGGCGAAGATTTGCCGTGTGCGGATAATAAACCGGTTGAGCCAAAGAAAGCGGAAGCAAAGGCGATTGTCGTGCAGCCGCCGCGCCCGAAACCGTGGGAAAAAACCTACGTGCTGCTGCCGTCTTACGAGAAGGTGAAGGCTGACAAAGTTCTCTACGCCCATGCGTCCCGTATTTTGCACCACGAAACCAACCCGGGCTGTGCCCGCGCGTTAATGCAGAAGCACGGCGAGCGCTTTATCTGGATCAACCCGCCGGCGATCCCGCTCTCCACCGAAGAGATGGACAGCGTCTTTGCGCTGCCGTACAAGCGCGTACCGCATCCGGCGTACGGCAACGCCCGCATCCCGGCGTATGAGATGATCCGTTTCTCGATCAACATCATGCGCGGCTGCTTCGGCGGGTGTTCATTCTGCTCTATTACCGAGCACGAAGGCCGTATTATTCAGAGCCGCTCTGAAGATTCGATCATCAATGAGATCGAAGCGATTCGCGACACGGTGCCAGGCTTTACCGGTGTGATCTCCGACCTTGGCGGTCCAACCGCGAACATGTATATGCTGCGCTGTAAGTCGCCGCGCGCGGAGCAAACCTGCCGTCGTCTCTCCTGCGTCTATCCGAGCATCTGCGAGCATATGGATACCAACCACGAGCCGACGATCAATCTCTATCGTCGTGCCCGCGACCTGAAGGGCATCAAGAAGATCCTGATTGCCTCCGGGGTGCGTTACGACATCGCCGTGGAAGATCCGCGCTACATCAAAGAGCTGGCGACCCACCATGTGGGCGGCTACCTGAAGATTGCACCGGAGCACACCGAAGAAGGTCCGCTGTCGAAGATGATGAAGCCGGGTATGGGCAGCTATGACCGCTTTAAAGAGCTGTTCGACACGTATTCAAAGCAGGCGGGCAAAGAGCAGTACCTGATCCCGTACTTCATCTCCGCGCACCCCGGCACGCGTGATGAGGATATGGTGAACCTGGCACTGTGGCTGAAGCAGCGTCGCTTCCGTCTGGATCAGGTGCAGAACTTCTACCCGTCACCGCTCGCCAACTCGACGACCATGTATTACACCGGCAAGAACCCGCTGAGTAAGATTGGCTACAAGAGTGAAGAGGTGGTGGTGCCAAAAGGGGATAAACAGCGTCGTCTGCATAAAGCGCTGCTGCGTTATCATGACCCGAAAAACTGGCCGCTGATCCGCCAGGCGCTGGAAGAGATGGGTAAAAAACACCTGATCGGTTCACGCCGCGACTGCCTGGTACCGGCCCCGACGCTGGATGAGATGCGCGAAGCGCGTCGCCAGAACCGCAATACGCGCCCGGCGCTGACCAAGCACACGCCGATTGTGCATCAGCGTTCGAACGGTAATTCGAATGCGAAGAAGCCCGTGAAGCGCAAAGCGTAAATAAAAAACCCCGGCAAGCCGGGGTTTTTTATGTAGACACGTAGGCCGGGTAAGGCGAAGCCGCCACCCGGCTTTTTTTAACCGCCAAACTGATCCGGGTCCGGCCCTAAGCGTTTGCCCTTCTCCAGCTTCGCAATCTCACCCAGCTCATCTTTGTCCAGGCGGAAATCCCAGACGTCGAAGTTCTCGGCAATACGTGATGGCGTGACTGATTTCGGAATAACGACCAGGCCGTTGTCCAGATGCCAGCGAATGACGATCTGTGCGGGCGTTTTGCCGTATTTATCCGCCAGGTCGCGGATGATTTTCTGATCGAAGACCCCCTCGCCACCCTGCGCCAGGGGGCTCCAGGATTCGGTCTGGATCTTGTGGGTCGCATTCCAGGCGTGAAGCTGGCGCTGCTGCATCAGCGGGTGCAGCTCGATCTGGTTAATCACCGGTGCGATGCCTGTCTCATCAATCAGGCGCTGCAGGTGATGAACCTGGAAGTTACAGACGCCGATGCTTTTCACCAACCCCTCTTTTTGCAGTTCAATCATCCCTTTCCAGGCATCAACATAATGGTCGATGGCGGGAACCGGCCAGTGCATCAGATACAGATCGACGAAATCGAGCTGAAGTTTCTCCAGACTCTCCTGCAGGGCTTCGTGAGGGCGTTTTTGATCGTCATTCCACAGTTTCGTGGTAATGAATAATTCATCGCGGGGGACGCCGGCGCTGGCCAGTGCAGTGCCTACGCCGTCCTCGTTTTTGTAGGCGGCGGCGGTATCAATTGACCGATAGCCGACTTCCAGGGCTTTATGAATGGCGGAGACGACCTCGTCGTTACCGGCTTTCCATACACCTAGCCCCAACTGGGGCATCACGTTGCCATCCTGCAGCTTGATTACGGTTTGGTTTGCCATTTTTCCTCCTTCAGGTGCGCATCGCCGGAGGGGGGCTCCGGCGATGGGGTGTGCATTAAGTCTGGACGAAATGTCAAAAAACGAAAGTCGGGAGGACAAAAACGCTTAGCGTGCCGCTTCGTAGATACGGCGGCTGACGTCCAGCGTAATGTCACCGTGCTCGCCCAGTTGGGTCATGCCGTGCGCGTCGAGTTTCTCCAGCAGAGCAGGGATAGAACTGCCATCCAGGCCGTAGCCAGACAGGCGCGTTGGTACGCCCAGACTTTCGAAGAAGTTGCGTGTCGCTTCGATGGCCGCGTCAATACGCGCATCGTCAGAACCCTCGGTGATGTTCCACACGCGCTCTGCGTACTGCAGCAGTTTGGCGCGTTTGGTATCCCGTTTTTCGTTCCACAGCGCAGGCAGAACCACCGCCAGCGTCTGAGCGTGATCGAGACCGTGCATCGCCGTCAGTTCGTGACCCAGCATGTGGGTCGCCCAGTCCTGCGGCATGCCTGCGCCGATCAGACCGTTCAGCGCCTGCGTTGCCGCCCACATGACGTTGGCACGAACGTCATAGTTTTCTGGCTCTTTCAGCGCTTTCGGACCTTCTTCAACCAGCGTCAGCAGAATGCCTTCCGCGAAACGATCCTGAATTTTGGCATTCACCGGGTAGGTCACGTACTGCTCAACGGTGTGAACAAAGGCATCAACCACACCGTTCGCTACCTGACGTGCAGGCAGGGTATAGGTGTAAACCGGGTCGAGGATAGCGAAGACAGGCTGCACGTGCTCGTTCATAAAGGCCTGTTTGTCACCGGTGGTTTTACGGGAGATCACTGCGCCTTTGTTGGATTCGGAACCGGTGGCTGGCAGGGTCAGCACGGAGCCCATCGGGATTGCGCTTTTAATGTCGCTGCCGCGGGTTTCCAGGATGTGCCACGGGTCAACGCCGTCAGCGTAGTGTGCTGCCGCCGCGATGAACTTCGTGCCATCCAGAACGGAACCGCCACCGACCGCCAGCAGGAAAGTAATGCTTTCTTCACGGGCGATTTTTACCGCATTCATCAGCGTTTCGTAAGACGGGTTTGGCTCGATGCCGCCGAACTCACGCACGTCCAGACCGTCCAGGGCGCTGTAAACCTGATCCAGCACGCCGGTTTTTTTCACGCTGCCGCCACCGTAGGTGATCAGGACACGCGCATCAGCGGGGATCTGCGCACGCAGGTCAGCGATTGCGTCTTTGCCAAACAGAATGCGGGTTGGGGTATGGAGATTAAAATTGTTCATTGCTCGTTCCCTTTAGTGGGTGAAAAACCGTGGCGGCACTGATGCCTGCCTGATGCTGCACATTGTGGCGGTCCGGGGCTATGCTCTCAATGCACATTCCTGCCAATGTCTTGCCCATTTCTACAGAGCGCTGGAGAAACGTCGGGAAAGTGCGCAAACTGTGAAAGTCGGAAAACGTACCCGGAGTAACGAAAAATGAACCGTGAAGCGATCTGCCATCAGCTTACCGCGCAGATTAAGAGACTGATAGATAATGAAAATAGTGTCAGCGATCAGTTGCCTGATATTCGCCTGCTCTATGGCACGCAGCCCGGGACGCGCACGCCAGTGATGTACCAGCCGGGCATCGTTTTTCTCTTTTCGGGCCATAAAATTGGTTATATCAATGACCGCGTGTTCCGCTACGACACCAATGAATATCTGCTCCTGACAGTACCTTTACCCTTTGAATGTGAAACTTTCGCGACAGAGGAGGTCCCGCTGGCGGGTATTCGCGTTAATGTCGATATCCTTCAGTTGCAGGAACTGCTGATGGAGATAGGCGAAGATGAACTCTTCCAGCCGTCGATGGCTTCAAGCGGGATTAACTCGGCCACGCTGTCTGAAGAGATCCTGTGCGCCATCGAGCGTCTGCTGGACGTCATGGAGCGGCCGCTGGACGCGCGTATCCTGGGCAAGCAGATCATTCGCGAAATTCTCTATCATGTGCTGCTGGGCCCCGGCGGGGGAGCGCTGCTGGCGCTGGTGAGCCGACAGACCCACTTCAGTCTGATAAGCCGCGTGCTCAAGCGTATTGAGAGCCAGTACACGGAAAACCTCAGCGTCGATCAGCTCGCCGCGGAAGCGAACATGAGTGTCTCGGCGTTTCACCATAACTTTAAATCGGTGACCAGCACCTCGCCGCTGCAATACCTCAAGACCTACCGGCTGCATAAGGCGCGGATGCTGATGATCCACGACGGCATGAAGGCCAGCGCGGCGGCAATGCGGGTGGGCTATGAGAGTGCGTCGCAGTTTAGTCGGGAGTTTAAGCGCTATTTCGGCGTCACGCCGGGAGAAGATGCGTCGCGTATACGAACGATGCAGGGCGCCTGACGAGAAACGTAGGCCGGGTAAGGCGTAGCCGCCACCCGGCTTTTGTTTATGCGCTGCAGTACTTTTTCTTAATCACCACCGCAATGGTTCCCACCAGCCCGGCTACCAGCAGGAAAATCGGCAGCACCATCAGGAAGGTCATGACCTGATCTTCGTGGTGTTTCACAAAGGGGATCATATTCAGCGCGTAGCCTAACGTGGTCACGACCCCCACCCAAAGCAGGCCGCTCAGCCAGTTGAAGAACTGAAAACGGCGGTTCGACAGGCCGGAAATACCCGCCATGGTGGGCAGCAGGGTGCGAATAAAAGCCAGAAAACGTCCGGCCAGCAGCGCCAGCAGGCCGTGTCGGTCAAACATACAGGTCGCCCGCTGATGGTATTTATGCGGTAACTGCGCCAGCCAGCCTTTCACGACGCGCGTGTTCCCCAGCCAGCGGCCCTGCAGATAGCTCAGCCAGCAGCCCAGGCTCGCGGCAGAGGTGAGGATAACCATCGTTGGCGTAAAGTCCATAACGCCTTTACCGATCAATGCCCCGGCAAGCAAAAGCAAACTGTCACCGGGTAAAAACGAGGCTGGCAGTAATCCATTTTCCAGAAACAGCGTTGCGAACATCACGAAATAGACGACGCCTATAACGTGCGGATCCGCCAGTGCGGCAAAATCATGTTGCCAGAGCGCCGCGATAATATCTTGAATAACAGCCATGGACTTTCCTGTGGAACAGCAGAGATAACGCTATTGTACTCCCAATTATACCTGCCGGGATTGATCGCAGGCGCAACTCATGCAGACTTTTCTGCTTGCAGTGTTAAGAAAAGCGTCAGGGGAGTACATTTTCAGCGAGCACTCTACACGATACGTTCAAACCCTGCTGATAAATCCACAATTAAATCGTCCACATTTTCTAAACCGATGTGCAGGCGAATCAGGGTGCCGCTGAAGTCCACTTCGCCGCCAGGGCGCAGAGCCGCGATTTGCTCCGGCTGATTAGGCAGGATCAGGGACTCAAAACCGCCCCAGGAGTAGGCCATGCTGAAGAGGGTAAAGTGATCCAGATAGTTTGCCAGTTCGTCATTATCTAGCCGTTTTTTAAGCACAAACGAGAACAACCCGCTGCTGCCCGTAAAGTCACGTTGCCAGAATTCATGGCCTTTACTGCCCGCAAGCGCAGGATGATTAACGCGCTCAACCTGTGGATGCTGAGCCAGCCACTCTGCCACTTTCAGGCTGCTTTCATGGTGTTGACGCAGGCGAACCCCCAGCGTGCGGATACCGCGGCTGGTCATGTAGGCCGTATCTGCATCGACCATCTGGCCCATCAGGTAGGCATTTTCACGCAGCTGATCCCAGCAGCGCGCGTTAGACACTGCTGTGCCAATCATCCCGTCTGAATGGCCAATCAGGTATTTCGTCGCCGCCTGAATCGAGATATCAATGTCGAATTCCAGCGCTTTAAACAACACGCCCGCCGCCCAGGTGTTGTCGATCATGATGATCGCCTCCGGCGCTTTGCTGCGCACGGCCTTCACGATAGCCGGTACGTCGTGCACTTCCATGGTGATTGAACCGGGAGACTCCAGGAACACGATGCGCGTGTTTGGCTGAATAAGTTCGGCAATGCCTGCGCCAATCAGCGGATCGAACCACCCGGTAGTGACGCCGAGTTTACTGAGTATTTTGGTGCAGAAGTCCTGGCTGGGTTCATAGGCGGTGTTGGTCATCAGGATATGGTCGCCCTGTTCCACAAACGCCAGAATGGTATTGGCGACCGCAGCCGCACCGCACGGGAACAGCGCGCAGCCCGCACCGCCTTCCAGCTCGCACATCGCTTCCTGCAGAGAAAAATGGGTTAGCGTGCCGCGACGGCCATAAAACAGCCCGCCTTTTGCGCGGTTACGCGTGGCGATTTTTTTCTCCTCAACGGTGTCAAACACCAGGGAGGAGGCGCGTTGAATCACGCTGTTAACCGAACCCTGCGTATATTTTTTGCTGCGTCCGGCCTGTACCAGCGTGGTATCAAGATGCTTCTTAGTCATGTTCGCTAACCCTATTTTATACGTCTGGACGTCCAGACTACCACGATTGTGAAAAACTGCACCCGCATGCTTATCGAATAAGCAGAAAATATTAGCAAAAAACCGCATAAGAAATTTTTACTGCGTAAGCGCAAGGAAAGTGAGCGAAAATTACGGCACCATGCAAATACTAATGAGAACTACTATCAATTCGACGACGTTTTGATATTATTACGTTCAGATTTTGTGATTTGCGTCCTGGAGATACAGAGTGGGTAATAATTTGATGCAGACGGATCTCTCCGTTTGGGGCATGTATCAACATGCTGACATCGTGGTTAAGATTGTGATGATCGGCCTGATTCTGGCGTCCGTTGTCACCTGGGCTATCTTCTTCAGCAAAAGCGCCGAGCTGCTTTCGCAGAAGCGTCGCCTCAAGCGGGAACAGCAGCAGCTGGCAGAAGCCCGCTCTCTGGATCAGGCGTCTGATATGACCTCATCCTTCCACGCAAAAAGCCTGACCACCCTGTTAGTGAACGAAGCGCAGAACGAGCTGGAACTCTCCGCTGGCAGTGAAGATAACGAAGGCATTAAAGAGCGTACCGGTTTCCGTCTGGAGCGTCGCGTTGCGGCCGTTGGCCGACACATGGGACGTGGTAATGGTTATCTGGCTACCATCGGCGCAATTTCGCCGTTCGTCGGTCTTTTCGGTACGGTCTGGGGCATCATGAACAGCTTTATCGGTATCGCTCAGACCCAAACCACCAACCTGGCGGTTGTTGCGCCCGGTATCGCAGAAGCGCTGCTGGCGACGGCGATTGGTCTGGTCGCGGCGATTCCGGCCGTCGTTATCTATAACATTTTCGCGCGTATGATTGGCAGCTACAAAGCCACGCTCGGTGACGTTGCCGCTCAGGTTCTGCTGCTGCAAAGCCGCGATCTCGACCTGAATGCCAGCGCCGTGAAACCGGTGCATGCGGCGTCTAAACTGCGCGTAGGTTGATATTATGGCGATGCGTCTAAACGAAAATCTGGACGATAACGGTGAAATGCATGAGATCAACGTGACGCCGTTTATTGACGTCATGCTGGTTCTGCTGATTATCTTTATGGTCGCTGCGCCGCTGGCGACGGTGGACGTGAAGGTGAATCTGCCGGCCTCGTCCAGCCAGCCGCAGCCGCGTCCGGAAAAGCCCATCTATCTTTCTGTGAAAGCGGATAAATCGATGTTCCTGGGTAACGACCCGGTAACGGATGCTTCGGTTATTCCGGCGCTGGATCAGCTAACCGGCGGCAAGAAAGACACCACCGTCTTCTTCCGTGCGGACAAAACCGTCGACTACGAAACCATGATGAAGGTGATGGACACGCTGCATCAGGCGGGTTATCTGAAGATTGGACTGGTCGGCGAAGAGAAAGCGGCCAAAAAATAGTAAAGAAGCTGGCGAAAGCCGGCTTTTTTTATGTCTGTCGGTTTATGCGTTTTTATTATCCGTCTGCGCGGCAGAGGAGGTTGCCAGCGTGTCTTCGTCGAGCGCAACGCAGGTGACGTTTGAGGTACGGTACTCACCGGCTGACAGCTTGCGCGTCAGGCGCAGGGTGGCGACTTCTCTGGCAAGCAGATACTGATAGTTGGCCTCGAGCCGGCCCAGCAGCTTCTCTTTCAGCTCGGGTTGCTGCTCGATGAGGCTATTTATCACCGCACCGTAAATCTCTTCTTTGACCTGTAGCGGGTAAATCTCGCGGCGATTCTGCCATTTCAGCCGCACCAGCGTCGCCGGAATCGATACCAGGTCTTGCGTAATACGCGTCATCTCGATATTTTTTGTGTTTCTCAGGGCGTCGAGATTTTGCTTTAAGATAAATTCATCACTTTTTTTATCATCTAAAGTCAAATAAACGTCGTTGTCTTTAACTTCTTTCACGTTAATCTTCCCCAAGGGTATAAAAAATAGGGTTGTTTTTTTCACGCGTAATTAGATTAAGCCAAATTTCATTGCCCGCTTCATTTATTTCTTTTGTTTTTTCAGCCATTATTTGACTTAGTTTCTGGGCATCTATTTCGCCTTCAGCCTGGAGGTCATTCAGCAGGTGGACGAAGGCCTCAATTTTTATAGCGCGAAATAAGCGGTCTTTTATATGGCGATCGTGCTCCTCCAGCAACATATTACGGGATTTGCCAGTGCGGGAAACACCAATTAATATATCAGGCTCGAAATCGGAGAGCTTTCTTTTCCCCTGAGTGAAACTGGCCTTTTTTTCTTCTTCCGTCGGTTGCTGTTCCACAGGCGTAATGTGGTACTTAGCCGGGACGAGATAGTCGGGCAGCATTTTTTAATTTCCTTTATTTTCAACAGGGTGGGGTTGGTAAAGGCGTGAGATTCGTTGACAATATCATGAGGCAATTTTAAAATCAAAAAAAATGGAGCCAACCCATGAACAGCATCTTTTTTACGGTCATCACATTACTATTACTGACCGCTGGTGTGCTTTTATTGATGCAGGAGTTCAATAAAACGAAAGTGTCGAAAGACACCAGTGAACCTCCACAGCCTGAACTGATGACAAAAGAGGAAGGTGAAGACCATTTCTCTGTTTTGATGAACTCTGTTACGCCTGTCTGGTACTGGCGGGTAAATCACGAATATATCGACTTTTTACACGCGACAATTAAGCGTATGAAAATGTCCGAAATTAATGACACGCCCGGTCTGTTTGAGGCGCAGCGTCGTTGCAGCGACCTGAATTCAGCGGTTTATAAATATTACGACAATATCAAAAAGCGCTGTCTTAACGGAGAGAAGGTCTCGTATTCAGACCTGGACGTATTAAACCTTCGCCAGTGTTTTCGTGAGTTCAGTCTGGAAGCCTACCCCGAACTTGTGGTGCTGGTCTGGCCGGAGTATGCGCGTCCGGAGGTTAATCCAGACAACGTCTAAGGAAGGTGCGAATAAGTCACCAAACGCAAAAAAACGCCTATGTAAGTGATTGAATTTAATTGACTA
>NZ_JBMKHA010000003.1:0-305033 GCF_049238365.1 Enterobacter cloacae complex sp. IR53030 | reverse complement strand
CTCATATCAGGAACTTGTTCGCACCTTCCCTAGCAGGGATCGTGGCCAGGGAAAACTCAGCGAGCGCTGGGTTAGAAAATGAGCTTGGCAACTGCCATGGAAAGGCCGGCTATACCAATCATGGTCGCAGCTAACCATTTTGTCTGAGCGGAAATAGATTGGTGTAACTCAGCTCTTAAAGAGGCGACATCTTCTTTGTTTGCATAATTTGATTTTATGACTGCTATATCAGTCCGAATGCCAGCCAGATCATCCTCTAGTTTCTTTACACGCTTCTCTAGCATGTCATCTCCTCCGCTACCTCCGCCACCGTGTTTCGGGAAATCGACTACGTGAATGTTATCTTCCATTCTAATATTCATTGGTCTTCCCCTGCTTCTGACAACTTCTGTTCAACCCACTTCAATACCGGCCACGTTGCAAAGTGCATAGAATACGCACAGTTCTTACATATCAAACGATATTCATATTTTACTAAAGAGTATGATGGTCCCTCTGTATCAAGTTTGACAGGGATGGCATAAATGCTGCTTTCGCACCCATCAGGCCCCACAGTGATTGAACTGGCGTTAGGTATAGAAATATCATCACTCCCACAAATTGGGCATATGACTGTTTTGACGCCGCGTTCGAAGAGATATTCAGAAAATAGCTCAGGAGTAACTTTCTCCAGCCGCCGCTGAAGGGTCAGTTGAAGTTGCATTTGGTGCTGTTTTTCGTCTTCCACGCTGATTCACCACGAAATGGTATTTCCTTAAATTTATCACGCGGGCATGACTTCAAAAACTGTTCATCTATCCATGGCAACGGGAAAACCCGCAGTTAAGCGGGTTGGGATGTTGATTGGCCAAGAAATCGGCCGATTGGCTGTCTTTTCAGCCGATTAAAAAATCTTGCGTAAATCCACGTCATAAACCGCCATCCAAGCAGCGCGAGGCCATGACTTAACAGTGCCAAAGCGCGGATCTTCTACTTCATGCGGTTCAGTGTCATTCTCCCTGCACCACTTGCGGAGCGGCTGCCATTTGAATTTCTGCCCGAGCTTCTTCTCTACAGGGATGATGGCTGCGTAGTTTTTCCCCTCCCCGATGCGTTCTGCCAGTTTGTTTTTGGCACGAACAGCTGCGGAAGCTGTTGCCATGGCGGTGACTTCGCGCTTCTCAGAGATCCAACGCTTCTCTTTGACTGCACGATCACGCTGTTCGGCGATGATGCGGTTCTCTTTCACTTTCGCCAGGAGGTCTTCGAGCGCGGCCTCGTAAGTCAGAGGAATCGCTGCAACCGGCGCAGGTCGGAAATATGAATCTTCCAGGCGCTCAAAGAAGGACCACGCTTCGTCAGAGTCGACTATCTTCGACATCCGGGCAGCGCCTTTCTCCGTCCATAAAGTTAGAGTGCGTACTTTGGTGGAGATTTGTGAGCCACTGTCAGTGGCTCGCAAATTTTTGAGGTCTGCGCCAGTCACCATGAAGTAGTGCTTCCCCTCTTCAAAGCGCTCTAAGTTTCGAGAAAGATTCATACGGATGCTTTTCTCTTCACAACCATATCCAGAGGCCAGCATCTCCGTGGTAACAACACGCATACCAGACCATTCCAGCACAGGGAATGCTTGGGGATCGACATTACGCTCGTGAACTGCTAAATTTAATGAAGTCATTCGTTGGTCCTTATGACACGTTTCATTGAAAGCCGGTAGCTCGAACTATCGGCTTTTTCTTTTTGCGCCATCCCATGCGCCCATCAGTGAATCCATCCGTCTTCGCCGCGAAGTTTTGCCAGCATCGGCTGAGCGTGACTTACGACAAAATTCTTGTCATCCAGATTTTTAGCTTCCCGGAGTAAAATCTTTTTGGTCTCTACAGTCATGTAGTGAATATCATGGGCAATATCGTACAGCGCCCCCGCATACTCAGATTTTGCCTGCTTCATCGCGGGATAAAGATTCTTGCTGACCAACTGGCTCCTTTCCATCCACAACTGCAGGTAACAAAGGCTAACCAGTTCCTCATCGGAGAATTGCTTAGCGATCGGTGAATGCTGCACCTCGCGATCCAGCACATCCAGCACCCAGCGTCGGAACTCTTTGGCAACTGGGGTTCGAGAAAACATACCCATCAGGTGGGCTCCGCGCAGAGAAAAAACGCGAGAATCCTGCACTCCACCGGGGGTGGTCACTTTAACCACCCCTGTCATATTTGCTGTAAATTCATCAGCATGCTTACGATAAAGGCGATGAATGGCTTTATCATCAGAGTAGCCGAGAGCCTCGCCTACCTGGGCAGCGGTCAGCCAAATCTGCCCTGCAACCTCCATGTAAGCGAAGTTGATATTCTGGAAAGTTAATTCGTAGTTATGTACAATATTCATGTCGATACTTCCGTCGCTGGATTTGTTCGATACCGAAGCCTGACGGTCTGACCACCGTTGGGCTTCAACGTTTTTATGCTTGAGCACTTTTCTCACCTGCCAATCCGTACACCTTTCTCAGCTGGTAAATAAGCTCTGTATTAAACTGACGACACTCATCGCCACCGTTCTTCTCGATAGCCTTACGTACGTCTTCAGGGAAGCGAACCTTGCGTTGGTACATGTCTTTTGCCTTTTCCATTAAACCCTCCAGTAAATGCCCCACCGTGAGGCTTGATGTAAGTGTCACACCGTGCGTCATTGCTGTCAACCCCACGGTGGGGCATAATTTACTTATTGTGAATTTTTTGTAGGCATAACGCTGAACATGAGCAGAGAAGATCCGCAGCTACGAATCAGGCTTCCAGTTGAACTTAAAGAGAAAATTGAAGACTCTGCCAAAGCTAACAACCGTTCAATGAATGCAGAAATTGTGCAGAGGCTTGATGGTAGCTTTTTGGCAGAAGTGTCAGATGATGAGGTCATCTCTGCCGAAGAGGCTATTCAGATAGTAAGCAAGGCAAGGGATGAGCTATCAGCGATAATTTTCAAAAGAACTTTCTCTGAGATTAATAAAAAGGTCAGAATTGGTCACACCACCTTCCATATCCACCTTGATGATTTGGAGCTTGATGGGCTAAGCGATGAGGATTTCGATACCGTCTTCCAAAAAACTTTCCTATGCCTTAAAGAGCTTGGTTATGAGATATGGGAAAAAACTTGGGATGTGACCGGCTTCACTGCTGAGATTCCTGAGAAAAAGCCCACCTGAGTGGGCTTGAATCTTTACTCCAGAAACCTGATTCCTGTCACAAAATCATCACTACCAACTCGATGGCTACCGTAAACGGCGTCGTACCCAGCGCCAAGATCAGCAGCTTTCGTTTCGGCAACATCTTTTGTGGCGTATACACCGACAAGGTGCCAAGGGGAACCGCGCACAACTCCCCACCCCAAGACCCAGCCTTTGTTATCCGGGTCGGCTTTTAGTCCATCTGCTACAAACATGCATATCTCCTTTGTTAACCAGATTGCATGTTATTTCGCCATAGATGGATAAGGCAAGGTGCGATAATTCAGGATAGAGCAGCCTTCACATTTAAGCCTGGTATATCACCTTTCGTGAATCGAACCGACACAGGGCCGCCATCAGCAATTACATCATAGTGGCGGATGAACACATCCGAAATTTTACCTGATAAAGAATCCTCAACCAGTACGCGATCCCCCTGCAATACCTGAAACTCTGTATTCTTGAGAACAATGCTATTTGATGAAAACTCAACTTTCACGCGTTTCATTATTTGCCCTTTGATATACGTTGGTAACTGGAGAGGATCTCTGTTTTGGAATCGCTTCCTTACTTGTTCTGACACAACTTTTGATATCATTTCTTTATTCCTTCTACGGGCTTATTGCTAACCCTCACACAATGCCCGGTAAATACATCTGCACCTCATCAGCAACGCGATCACGCGCTGCATGGAGTAGCTTTTTGCGCCCACCAACTCCCCACTTCGCCATCTGACTGGCGCACTGGCTAATCGCTTTGGTTTCGGTGTTAATCACATGGTCGATTTTGTTGAGGCGAGACATGGCATCAATGCCATTGCGGATCACCATTTGGAATGTCTGATAGACCTTTATCTCAAACTTGGCGCTAAGCCATGCCGCATATCTGATAGCTATAAGCTCAAGCCCCCAGACGCCATGATTAGGGCCGCCATTAACGGTTTTTAGCGCCGCTATTTTCGTAGCGGCGGTCAACTCCCGAATGAATGCCTTGATAGATTTGCTTTTTGTGAAGTTACTGGGTCGTTGTGATTCTGTGGCGTTACCTTCAGCCACCGCTGCGGCGTGGAGATCATTAAGATTGTAACGCCCTTCGTTATCGACACGAACGGATACGCCGTTTACAGATACGGTTGGATAGTGCATGAGGTTTACCTATAGAAAGTGAGCCTGTCACACAGAGATAGCCGCCCCAGAGTACAACTAACTCTCAGGCTCGCTTTCTGTAGGCTCTAGGATTATAACGTGCGCGTGTGAAGCGCGTTGGGTTTATTTCAGGTATAAAAAAGCCCCGCTTTAGCGAGGCTGGTCGTGTTGTTTCGAAGGTGATTAATGCGGCCCGTTCCGTTGCGCGTCGATCGCCAGCATCTGTTCTGCCCAGTCCATGACTTCGTCGTATTTCTCCTGAGTCGGCACTCTGGCTTTCTCTTTCTGCGGAAATTTAGCGTTCATGGCGGCGCGGAAGCTGGTCATTGTCATGTTCCATGCGTCTGACTCGCTCATGCCGAGGTGAGCAACAGCGGTGTAGACGAATGACCGTACATCGAATTTGTCGCTGTATTCTCCCTTCTTACCTTCGAACTCTTCCGGTGGTTGGTCGCCCATTACGCCATGAAGCATCAGGTGGCGGGCAAGCTGGATAACATCCTCAATTGGAATGGCTCCCGGCTTGAACAGCAGCCGTCCTGCCGCGTTCATCGAGTACGAACCAATCACCTCTGCAACATCACCTTCCGAGCAATGGCGGACTACGCTGGCAGCCGACGCTGCCATTTCAGCAAAGCAACGGGCATTGACCGCTTTCAGGATTTGAGCATCGGAGATTCGGTGTTTCGGATAATGGCCGGCATGAACCTTAACGAAAGCATCAACAATCTGTTCCGGTGAGCCAATACGCGACATAGCGAGGAATGACGGATTGAGAAATATCTCTTTGCTACCGGCCCGAATGACAGCCTGGCCGATATCGGTTATTGCTTTCATGAAGCCTCTCAAAGAAAAAGGGGCTTCCGCCCCTCATGCTTACTCTGCGTTGACGATAACCGTCGCCGCGCCGGACGTCAGACTACCAGCGGTGGCCGAAGTGATCTGACAGGTATAAGCCCCGGCATCATCTTCTGTAACACTCGCTTTGGTGTAATTGGCAGACGTGGCGCCGCTGATATCTTCGCCATCGTGCTTCCACTGATATGTCAGCACTGAACCATCAGAAACCGTTGCGGACACTGACAGATTCAGCGTATCACCAACGGTCAGCGTACGATTCTGCGGTTGAGCGGTGATAGTAATGACCGCACCAACGTCGCGCACGTCCACACTACCAGCACTGGATGCCTCAATAGACCAGGTGGCAACGTCATCGTGCGGCGCTTCATCCTGCCATGAGGTCACCATGAACGGCCCTTCGGTAATATCGTTTGGAGAGATGATCTTCAGCCAGACATACGGCTGGTTACTGGTCTCTGCGGGTGGGTTGTAGACGTGGCGTTTAAGCGCGTTCTGCGCATAAACATCCTCTTTGCGGGTAACGCCATCACCTGAGAACGAAATGTTCTTGTAAGTAACGAGGTTTTCCTGCGTGAATGCAGCGCTCATATCGGCAGTTGCATCAGCGGTTTCCCATTCTGCGCCTGTCGTTTTGCCTCGCATCATGCCAAGGCGTGTATAGTCACCGTTTGAGGGTTGGACTTCCGGGCAGGAAATCGCGTAATAAACAACGACGTCACGCCCTGTGAATGCACCAGCTTCACATGCCATGTTTGTATCTCCGTTTTATCGGGAAATGATGGTTTGAAAGGAAATATCGAAGAGGTAACGACCTTCTTCTGTTTTGATGGCGGTGATGCCGCCGATTGGCTGCATCGAGATGATGCACTCAGTTTTGTAGTCGTCGATCATCGCCTGGCGGATAGCGTCGGCGCGGTCTTCAACCTGGTTAATATTGCTGTCGTTCTGGCCTGACAGGAGAAGGATACGAAAATAATCGCGGGTTATCGCTTCCTCTGGCTTGCCGCCGCCGTTCTGCTGGATAACGATAAAGCGATCGCCTGCTGATTCTTCAGAATCTTTCCAGAATCGACTCTGAACACGATAACCAACATCAAAGCCATGCGACTGCAACCACGCTCTCAACGCGTCATACACTTCGCTACGTGTCATACTTTGTACCCTTGCTTGATGATGGCCTTTATCTCGTTGAGACCGTCACGCTCAAAGCCTTTAGTCAGAAATTCTGGTTCAGCGTCCGGGTCCCAATAGTTACCTTTTCCTGTGCCGCCACCGAATTCTTTTCCAGCGCGAGTTCTGCCGAAGTGCTCACGCGGCTGGCCTTTTAGCTTACCGGACATACCATGAACGGCGGCAGCGTATGCAGCCGTATACCCGACCTTTCCCTGCATCCCACCTGGCATTGGTTCAAGCTTTCTGTACTGGCTGTTGATAAGAGTGGATGTGTCAATGGGGGTAAGTAGCGCGGCGTGAGACGATCCGACAATCATGACCTCAGTCAGCACTCTTTCTGTGCGTGGCCCGGCAATTTCTGCCAGCACCTTGTGGGTGTTCATCTGAACACGCTTGATACCTTTAACGGGCATGATTACCTCACGTCATAACCTTATAATCCGGTTCTTCTTCGAAGAAACTCATATCCCATTCGGTCACCGCTTTGATGATATTGGCGCCAGCCTTCAGCGGATCGGCCTGAGTTGTTGTGTCACCTCTGGCGATGTACCAGTCGCGCTTCGGCATGGTCGCATCGACGCCGTTACGCTTAAGCTCAGTGAAGAAAATCAGGTTCGTGGTGAACTCTTTCCCGCTGGCATCTACCGCAACTTCATTGTTTGCCGTCCAGGCGCAGTCAATCAGGTAGGGAGTTCCGTTTGTCCAGGTGCTGTTCCAGTCGTCGTAGACGCGCGGATAGATTGTCGCAACGTTGGTGTAACTCCAGCGCGCTGTTTCAGACATTGCTATCCTCCCACCGGATCACCTCCGGTTTCTCCGCTGCAACTTTCCGGCACAACAGATACCAGTCACCGTTGCTTTTGACATAGCCGGTAACGCGCTTACCACTGTCGGTCATCACCCAGACTTTGACGAACGGCTCAGGCAATCGCTGCTTAACCGATACCCATGCCATTACTTACCCCCGCACATGCAGCCACCTCGGCCAATCCAGATACCAGCAAACGCTGTATTGGTCGGGTCTGGAGGGATGAGGTCATTAGCACAGCCGTGTTTGTCAGCGCCACGCAACAATGCCAGCGCCCCTTTCCATCGGTCGGGAAACGACTGATACCGGAATGAACGCGATGCACCATTGGGTGCGGTCTGGGAGCTGATGTACTTATCGCCTTGCCCCAGGCCCATCAATGCAAGCAAATACATCTGGATTGCCAACGCCTTTGATGCCGGGTAATGCGCATCGAGGCATTCCTGAATGCTGTTAACATCGTCCACTAACGCCTGAAGCATGAAGTCCGGGATGGTAATGCCCTGACTTTGCAAATACTCCCTGGCCTGTTCGAGAGTTACCATCAAAGACTCCTGAAATAGCCCCGCCGGGACGGGGCATAAAAAAACCGCTTTCGCGGCGGTTATTCAGCAGGGAACAGTTTTCCGAGTTCACCATCAGGCAACAATTCACCGAGCTTTTCAGCCCCGAGATTGCCTTTAAACTCGATACCCAGCTCCGTCAGGCGCGCTGCGATAATCTCTTTTCGGGATTTCACATCCGTGCCAGCCTCTGGCGTCGCCGGTGTTAATGCCGCATCAGAGAGTTTCATAACATGAGGCTTTAGCGCAGGATGCAGTTTCTCAATTTCAACCACATCACCGACGTTCACTCCATGCCATGCTCTGGTTACCTGGTATTTAGCCATGTTGTTCTCCTTATGCCAGATTCGCGCCGTACAGCACACCGGACAGGCCTTCGCCGTCTTTCTTAATTTGCAAACCCTCAGCGCTCATAATCTGGAAATTATAATTCGACTGGGGCATTGGGCGCGGCAGAGGGACAACGCCGACAGCCATACCGACCAGCGGAGAAATCACGTCCTGACGACGCTCATAGGCGAGGAACTCATTGCCGGAAAGCGCGTAGGTCATCTGGATAGACTTCGCAGGAATGAACTTACTGATCGCATCCAGAACCGTTCCGCTCAGTAACGCATTGGTGCCGGTGTTAATGTCTACCAGGTATGGCTTCGCCATGTTGGCCCACACTTCCGGACTAACCCACAGCTTGTCGTAAGCAGTTACTTTGTTGGTGCGAGCCGTCAGGCCAAACGGGCCGGTAGGGCCGAAGAAGGCCAGCAACTGCGCCGGGGTTGCAGTGGTAAGGTCGATGTTGGCGCCGCCCGCTCCGCTGCCCAGGTTGATCTTCTGCGTGTTACGGTGGTTTTTCATCCCCTGAGCTGGCAGACCATCAACAACAATGCTGGAGTCGCCGTTCAGATAGAAGTTGACGCGCTTCTTGTGGAACTTACGCAGCTTAGCCGACTGAGATTCCAGCACCAGATCGACGCCGACAGTGCTCAGACCTGCCGCGTGTCGCCAGTTGACACCGTAACCGGCAGTGAATACCGGGATCGGGTCACCATCAGAACCGAATTCAGTATGGTCGAAGGAGTACGGCGCCTGACCATCGATGCTGATTGACACGTCATCAGCGATGTCACCAGACACGTTATACAGCTTCGCGGTTTTGCCGATAGGCAATACAGTCTGCACGCCCATCAGGTCATTGACGATTTCCATGCCAATTTCCTGATCGCGCATCTGGATAATCTGGCGATCAATCTCAGCCCAGAATTCACGAGCGAAGCCACCAACAGCGTTAGCCGCCAGCATTTCGGGGGTCATGCTCTGGCGATATGCGTTAACCATCATGTCGTGATGATGGTTGAAAATGTTGCGGTTGGCCCACAGCTCATTCCAGTGCCCGCGCAGTCGGCTGTTAGCAGCCAGTGTTTCGGGGGTAAAATACATTCTTATTCTCCTGAATTTTCTGCCGGGGCAGCTACAGTGCCAACGCGCATACGCACGCGGATGAAACCCAAATTTCGTTGCGCACCAGATGAGCCATTCGTCAGCGCAAATGCTATTCACGGTTTACGGTAAATGGATGACCGAGAATAACCATGACCAGGTGGGCATTTTGAACGCATCATTTACTCAAAATGCCCCACCGATGCCCCATAGAAAAACCGCATAACCTTAACTATCTGATTTAACATATTAATATCACTTCAATCATGATTCATCTGGATGAGTAAAGTCGGCTCCTTCGCATTTAGCTTCCTGCCTGTGATGTTCTGTATCGCCATTCCGCTGGGTCTGGCGCGCGAGAACAAAGGTGTGGCGGCGTTTGCCGGTTTTGTGGGTTACGCTGTGATGAATCTGGCGGTTAACTTCTGGCTGACCGCGAAAGGCATTCTGCCGACCACCGACGCTGCCGTGCTGAAAGCCAATAACATTCAGAGCGTGATTGGTATCCAGTCGATTGATACCGGGATCCTCGGCGCGGTGATCGCCGGGGTGATTATCTGGATGCTGCACGAGCGCTTCCACAATATTCGCCTGCCGGATGCCCTGGCCTTCTTCGGCGGTACCCGCTTTGTACCAATTATTACCCTGGTGGTGATGGGTCTGTTTGGTTTAATCATTCCGCTGATCTGGCCAGTCTTTGCGATGGGCATCAACGGTATTGGCCGCATCATTAACGGCGCGGGCGATTTTGGTCCGATGATCTTCGGTACCGGTGAGCGTCTGCTGCTGCCGTTTGGCCTGCAGCATATCCTGGTCGCCCTGATTCGCTTCACCGAAGCGGGCGGAACCATGGAGGTGTGCGGTCACGATGTGAGCGGCGCGCTGACCATCTTCCAGGCGCAGCTGAGCTGCCCGACCACTCATGGCTTCTCTGAAAGCGCCACCCGCTTCCTGTCCCAGGGTAAAATGCCAGCCTTCCTTGGCGGCCTGCCGGGTGCGGCACTGGCGATGTACCACTGCGCGCGTCCGGAAAACCGCCATAAAATTAAAGGGCTGCTGATCTCCGGCGTGATCGCCTGCGTCGTCGGCGGGACCACTGAGCCTATCGAATTCCTGTTCCTGTTTGTTGCGCCGGTGCTGTATCTCATCCACGCCGTGCTGACCGGTCTGGGCTTTACCGTCATGGCGGTACTGGGCGTCACCATCGGTAATACCGACGGCAACGTGATTGACTTCGTGGTGTTCGGTATCCTGCATGGTCTTTCCACCAAGTGGTATCTGGTACCGGTCGTGGCGGCCATCTGGTTTGCGGTGTACTACGGCATCTTCCGCTTCGCCATTACCCGCTTCAACCTGAAAACGCCAGGCCGTGATGTTGAAACAGCCACCAGCGTCGAACAGGCGGTTGCAGGAACCGTGGGCAAATCCGGCTATAACACCCTTGCCATTCTGGCGGCGCTGGGCGGTGCGGATAACATTACCTCGCTGGATAACTGCATTACCCGCCTGCGTTTGTCGGTGGCGGATATGTCAAAAGTGGATACCAACGCCCTGAAAGCTAACCGGGCGATCGGCGTGGTACAGTTAAATCAGCACAATTTGCAGGTGGTTATCGGCCCGCAGGTACAGTCGGTGAAAGATGAGCTGGCAACCCTGATGCGAACAGTAGAAGCCTGATGCCCCGCCCCCTCGCTCTGAGGGGGTTTTACTTTAAGGACTCACGTGATGTTTGATTTCTCTACCGTCGTGGATCGTCACGGCACCTGGTGTACACAGTGGGACTACGTCGCCGACCGTTTTGGCACGCCCGACCTGCTGCCCTTCACCATCTCGGATATGGATTTCGCCACCGCCCCCTGCATTACTGACGCGCTGCATCAGCGCATCAACCACGGCGTGTTTGGCTACAGCCGCTGGAAAAACGATGAATTTCTCGCCGCCGTCGCGCACTGGTTCCGCCAGCGCTTTAACAGCCACATTGATACCGAAACCATCGTGTATGGCCCTTCCGTCATCTACATGGTGTCCGAGCTGATTCGTCTCTGGTCCGCTCCTGGCGACGGCGTGGTGGTGCACACCCCGGCATACGATGCGTTTTACAAAGTCATTGAAGGCAATGGGCGTCATGTGGTGCCGGTTGAGATGGAAAAGCATGCTTCTGGCTGGCTGGGCAATATGGCCGCTCTGGAAGCGGCACTGGTGAAACCGGAAAATAAAATCCTGCTCCTGTGCAGCCCGCAAAACCCAACCGGTAAGGTCTGGACCCGCGATGAATTGACCCACATGGCAGAGTTGTGCGCGCGCCATAACGTTGCGGTCATCAGCGATGAAATTCATATGGATATGGTGTGGGGTGCGCATCGTCACACGCCGTGGAATGAGGTGGCGCGCGGCAAATGGGCGCTGCTAACCTCCGGCTCGAAAAGCTTTAATATTCCGGCGCTGACGGGCGCTTACGGCCTGATAGGTGAAGAAGAGAGTCGTAACGGCTATCTCGGCGCCTTAAAAGGCCGGGACGGACTCTCTTCCCCCTCCGTACTGGCACTGACGGCGCATATCGCCGCTTACCAGCAGGGAGCACCGTGGCTGGATGCCCTAAGGCACTATCTCGAAGAAAATCTGCTGTATATCGCGCAGGAATTAAACAGTGCTTTTCCGAAACTGAACTGGCAGCCGCCGGAGGCCACCTATCTGGCCTGGGTTGATCTGCGCCCGCTAAATATTGATGACCGCGCGCTACAAAAAGTACTGATTGAGCGCCAAAAAGTCGCCATCATGCCGGGATATACCTACGGAAACGAGGGTAACGGTTTCGTGCGTCTGAACGCTGGCTGCCCGCGCAGCAAGCTGGAACAAGGGGTGAAACGCCTCATCGCCGGGATTAACACGCTCCTGTAATCAGTTTGCGCAACGGAATATTCCCTTGCGCAAATAGCTTTTTACCCCGTTTTGTTTTTATAATATGGCGCACTTTAACCAGAAAAGAGTGCGACCATGATTGATACACGCCTGCCTTTAACTGATATTCATCGTCACCTTGACGGTAACATTCGTGCCCAAACCATCCTCGATCTTGGCCGCCAGTACAATTTAACGCTTCCCGCTCAGACGCTTGAGTCTCTTATTCCGCACGTTCAGGTCACCTCAAATGAACCTGACCTCGTCAGCTTCCTGAGCAAACTCGACTGGGGCGTGAAGATGCTGGCCTCGCTGGATGCCTGCCGCCGCGTGGCGTTTGAGAACATTGAAGATGCGGCCCGTAACGGCCTGCACTACGTTGAGCTGCGCTTCTCGCCGGGCTATATGGCGATGACCCACAACCTGCCCGTTGCAGGCGTGGTGGAAGCCGTGATTGAAGGCGTCCGCCAGGGGTGTGAAACTTTCGATGTCCAGGCCCGTCTGATTGGTATTATGAGCCGTACGTTTGGCGAAGCGGCCTGCCTGCAGGAGCTGGAGGCGCTGCTGGCCCATCGCGATGCCATCACTGCCGTCGATCTCGCCGGTGATGAACTGGGCTTCCCGGGCAGCCTGTTCCTCTCTCACTTCAACCGCGCACGCGATGCCGGCTGGCACATTACCGTTCATGCGGGCGAAGCGGCAGGCCCGGAAAGTATCTGGCAGGCCATTCGTGAGCTCGGCGCCGAGCGTATCGGTCACGGCGTGAAGGCGGTAGAAGACCGCGCCCTGATGGATTTCCTCGCAGAACAGCGTATCGGGATTGAATCGTGCCTGACGTCCAATATTCAGACCAGCACCGTGGCAACGCTCGCGCAGCACCCGCTGAAAACCTTCCTGGAACACGGCGTGCTGGCCTCGCTGAACACTGACGATCCGGCGGTACAGGGCGTGGATATCATCCACGAATACAATAACGCCGCACCGCAGGCGGGTCTGAGCCGCGAGCAGATCCGTCAGGCGCAGATCAACGGTCTGGAAATTGCGTTCCTGACGCCGGAAGAGAAGCAGGCTCTGCGGAATAAAGTGGCAACCGCGTAAGCCTTTTTGCCGGGTGGCGGCTGCGCCTTACCCGGCCTACAGTATCTGAACCCTATGCCAGACAGAGCGTGGCGCGATGTTTGGCAGATTCGATACCCAGCTCAATCAGCTCCATAATCTGAATCGCCTGGCTGGCCGGAACCGGATTTTCTCCTGTTCCGTTCAACGCATCGCGAATAGCCGCATAATAGGCCGGATAGTTGCCCGGCATCGTCAGCAACGTTTCCTCAACCAGTTCCTCACCTTCAACCCGCGTGACCACGCCGTCGCGCATATCATAGCCCCAGTCTTCCTGCGGCAAACGCTCACCGTTTTTAAGACGGTCTTCCTGTGGATCGAGGCCAAACTTCACATAGCTTCCCCGCGTGCCGTGAATGATATAACGGGCAGATTCCGCGGCCGCGACCATCGTTCCATGCAGCACGATGCGGCGCTGCGGATAACTTAACACCGCGTGGAAGTAATCGGTCGTCTGCGCCCCGGGTCTGAGCTGGGCCAGATCGACCGTCATGCTCACCGGCAGACCAAACAGGTTGACAGCCTGGTCCAAAAGATGAGGGGCTAAATCGTACCAGATGCCGCTCCCCGGACCGGCCTGCTCCCGCCAGCGGTTTCTTACCTGCGGGCGAAAACGGTCAAAGTGCGATTCAAAAAAGAGGATCTCGCCTAACGTACCTTCGCTGAGTAGCGCTTTTACCGTCAGGAAGTCGCTGTCCCAACGGCGGTTATGAAAAACGGAAAGCAGTCTGCCCAGGCCTTTTGCCAGCGCGTCCAGTTCACGCGCCTGTGACAACGTCACCGTGAAAGGTTTATCAACAATGACGTGCTTTCCTGCTTCCAGCGCGGCTTTTGCCAGGGGGAAATGCGTGTCGTTAGGTGTAGGGATGACAATTAAATCAATATTCGGATCGTTGAAGAGATGTTTTGGCTCAGAGACAACCGGCACGGAAGGCCAGTCGGCATGGACTTTGGTAGCATCGCTACTGGATACTGCTGCCAGCATCATTCCGGGCGTTCCGGCTATCAGAGGTGCATGAAACGTTTTGCTCGCGTACCCATAACCTATCAGACCGACGCGGATATTATCACTCATAGTGCTGTCCTCTTTTATGACGTTCTTATTTCACACTGGCAAGCCTGGCATAAGCGCAGATTAATAATGTGCCGTATGACTTAAAATAGCAGGTTGTGGCGGTTGTTTTCGTTACATAGTATTAACCTTCTGATTTTGTTTAAGGGAACCGTTCCCAAAGCGCTTGCCGTTGGTGAGGCCTCGCTGTAACATTTGCGCCCTGTATTTATGGATAAAGTACAATTACGAGTCATGACATCAATTATTAATCGAATCATTGAATTAGCGGGATGGATTGTTCTTGGGGTATCGGTCATTTTGCTCGGCGTTGCCAGCCACATCGATAACTACCAGCCGCCGGAGCCTGTCACAGTCGCCCAACCTAAGTAACCGGTTACTGCAATAACGAGTGACATATTATGTCAGTTACGTATTGCCAGCCCAGGTGAACACGGTTAACCTTCTCTTCCAGGCATCGTCTGATGCCTGAATTTCAGCAAAGAAAACTCCTAATTTCGTCGCGTTACCTGAGTGGGCTGTTTACGTCTTTATTAATCCGTTTATTATTCGAACGAATTACCTTAACGGGTATTACTCACTTTTATATGGAAACTTATTAATATGACAGTTCAGGACTATTTATTAAAATTTCGCAAGATCAATTCGCTTGAGAGCCTGGAAAAACTGTTTGACCACCTGAACTACACCCTGTCGGATAATCAGGACATCATCAATATGTATCGCGCCGCCGATCATCGCCGTGCGGAGCTGGTCTCCGGCGGTCGTTTGTTCAACGTCGGTGAAGTGCCTAAGTCTGTCTGGCGTTACGTTTTATAAGAAAGTAGCCATCCGCGCGAAATGTTATATACTCTCCGCCCTGCAAACTGGCTGTACAACATTTCGCGCAGATTATGGGAGAGTTCATGACCGCAACGCCTGGAGAACGCATTGGAGGCTGGTTAATCGCCCCACTGGCATGGCTGCTGGTTGCCTTGTTAAGCGCATCGCTTGCGCTGCTGCTTTATACTACCGCACTGATCACCCCTCACGCTATTCAGACCCTGATGTCGCAAAGTGTGCTTAATATTGCGATGTGGTTTGTGTCCTTCGTTTTCGCGATCGGCATGTGGTACTACACCCTGTGGCTGACCATTGCCTTCTTCAAACGCCGCAAAGGGGTGCCTAAGCACTATATTATCTGGCTGTTAATCTCAGTCCTGCTGGCAGTCAAGGCGTTTGCGTTCTCGCCGGTGTCTGACGTGCTTGCGGTCCGCCAGCTACTTTTCCCGTTACTGGCCGCGGCGCTGCTGGTGCCCTATTTCAAACGGTCGACGCGGGTAAAAAACACCTTCGTGAACCCGTAATAACCTTACAGATAACCTGTTGTCGCCTGACCCGGTTTGTCCGATAATAGGCGGCTTTTTTATTTCAGGCTAAATAATGACCGATTACTTACTGCTCTTTGTCGGCACTGTGCTGGTTAACAACTTCGTTCTGGTGAAGTTCCTTGGCCTGTGCCCGTTTATGGGCGTTTCCAAAAAGCTGGAAACGGCGATGGGCATGGGGCTGGCAACCACCTTCGTCATGACGATGGCATCGATTTGCGCCTGGTTGATAGATACCTGGATCCTCATCCCGCTGGGGTTAATCTACCTCCGTACGCTGGCCTTTATTCTGGTCATTGCCGTTGTTGTGCAATTTACCGAAATGGTGGTGCGTAAAACCAGTCCGGCGCTCTATCGCCTCCTCGGTATCTTCCTGCCGCTGATCACCACCAACTGCGCGGTACTCGGCGTGGCGCTGTTGAACATCAACCTTGGCCATAACTTTATGCAGTCGGCGCTGTACGGTTTTTCCGCCGCCGTCGGTTTCTCGTTCGTAATGGTCCTGTTCGCCTCGATTCGCGAACGTCTGGCCGCTGCGGATATCCCTGCGCCTTTCCGCGGTAACGCGATTGCGCTGGTCACCGCGGGTTTAATGTCTCTGGCCTTTATGGGCTTCAGTGGTCTGGTGAAGTTGTAATGAATGCTATCTGGATTGCCATCGCCTCTATTAGCGTCCTGGGGTTAGCGTTTGGCCTTATCCTCGGTTACGCCTCCCGCCGTTTCGCGGTAGAGGACGATCCCGTTGTAGAAAAAATTGATGAGCTTCTGCCGCAAAGCCAGTGTGGGCAGTGCAGCTACCCTGGCTGTCGCCCTTACGCTGAAGCGGTGGGCATTCAGGGTGAGAAAATTAACCGCTGTGCGCCCGGCGGCGAAGCGGTGATGCTGAAAATTGCGGCCCTGCTTAACGTTGACCCACAGCCCGTTGATGGCGATGCGGATGTGCAGGAGCCGGTCCGCGCCCTCGCCGTGATCGACGAGGCAAATTGCATCGGCTGCACTAAATGTATTCAGGCCTGCCCGGTTGACGCCATTGTGGGTGCCACCCGCGCCATGCACACCGTCGTGGCGGATCTGTGCACCGGCTGTAACCTCTGCGTAGCCCCCTGCCCGACGCAATGTATTACGCTGCGCCCGGTTGAAGCGACTACCGAAAGCTGGAAGTGGGATCTTCAAACCATTCCGGTTCGCAACATTCCTGTGGAACAACATGCTTAAGTTATTTTCTGCTTTCAGAAAAGAGAAGATCTGGGACTTTGACGGCGGTATTCATCCGCCGGAGATGAAAACCCAGTCTAACGGCACGCCGCTGCGCCAGATTCCGCTGGCGACGCGTTACGTCATGCCGCTCAAGCAGCATATCGGCGCGGAAGGTGAGCTGTGCGTAAAAGAAGGGGATACCGTCCTTCGCGGTCAGCCGCTGACCTTTGGTCGCGGACGTATGCTGCCTGTACACGCCCCAACGTCCGGTAAAGTGATCGCGATTGCCCCTCATACGGTGGCGCATCCGTCGGCACTTTCAGAGCTGAGCGTGATCATTGAAGCCGACGGCGAAGATCGCTGGATCGAACGTGACGGCTGGAGCGACTACCGCAGCCAGAGCCGCGAAGCGCTTATCGAGCGCATTCACCAGTTCGGCGTTGCCGGGCTGGGCGGCGCGGGCTTCCCTACCGGCGTCAAGCTGCGCGGCGGTAGCGATAAAATCCAGACGCTGATTATCAATGCCGCAGAGTGCGAGCCGTATATCACCGCCGACGATCGTCTGATGCAGGATTGCGCCGCTCAGGTAGTGGAAGGCATCCGTATCCTCGCGCATATTTTGCAGCCGCGAGAAGTGCTGATTGGTATCGAAGACAATAAACCGCAGGCTATCTCCATGCTGCGCGCCGTGCTGGCGGGTAGCCATGATATCGCCCTGCGCGTTATTCCAACCAAGTACCCGTCTGGCGGCGCAAAACAGCTGACGCAAATCCTCACCGGGAAGCAAGTGCCGCACGGCGGACGTTCTTCGGATATCGGCGTGCTGATGCAAAACGTCGGCACAGCTTATGCCGTGAAACGTGCGGTAATTGACGGCGAGCCGTTAACCGAACGAGTCGTGACGCTGACTGGCGAATCGGTCTCCCGTCCGGGTAACGTCTGGGCGCGCCTCGGTACGCCGGTGCGTCATTTGCTGGAGCAGGCTGAATTCTGCCCGGGTACCGATCAGATGGTGATCATGGGTGGCCCTCTGATGGGCTTTACCCTGCCATGGCTGGATGTCCCGGTAGTCAAAATCACGAACTGCCTGCTTGCTCCCTCTTCCACCGAGATGGGCGAAGTGCAGGAAGAGAAAGGCTGCATCCGCTGTAGCGCCTGTGCCGATGCCTGTCCGGCGGATCTGCTCCCGCAGCAGCTTTACTGGTACAGCAAAGGCCAGCTACACGATAAAGCCAAAGCGCATAACCTGGCCGACTGCATCGAATGCGGCGCCTGCGCCTGGGTCTGCCCAAGCAATATTCCGCTGGTGCAATACTTCCGCCAGGAGAAGGCCGAAATTTATGCCATCTCCATGGAAGAAAAACGTGCAGCAGAAGCCAAAGCGCGCTTTGAAGCACGTCAGGCGCGGCTGGAACGTGAAAAAGCGGCCCGTCAGGAGCGTCATAAGCAGGCCGCCGTCCAGCCTGGCGAAAAAGATCAGGATGCCATTAACGCCGCCCTGGCGCGCGTTCGCGAGAAAAAAGCCAATGCTGCCCAGACGGTGGTGATCCCTGCAGGTGAGAAGCCTGACAACAGTGAAGCCATCGCCGCGCGTGAAGCACGCAAGGCTGCGGCTCGCGCACGTCAGGCAGAAAAAGCGCAAACAGCGCAACCGGATGGGGAGGTCGATCCACGCAAAGCCGCTGTCGAGGCGGCGATTGCCCGTGCCAAAGCCCGTAAGGCCGGGGAGCAGCAGGTGATGGTTGAACAGGGCGCGGTCGATCCGCGTAAAGCCGCTGTTGAAGCCGCGATTGCCCGCGCCAAAGCGCGTAAAGCGGCGCAGCAGGCACCTGCAGCAGAACCAGAAGCACCGGTTGACCCGCGTAAAGCTGCCGTTGAAGCGGCGATAGCCCGCGCCAAAGCGCGTAAAGCAGCGCAGCAGGAAGAGCAGCCGCAGGCCGCTAACGATGACCCGCGCAAGGCCGCCGTCGCTGCCGCGATTGCGCGCGTTCAGGCGAAGAAAGCCGCACAGCAAGCCGTTAACGAGGATTAAATGGTTTTCAGAATCGCAAGTTCCCCTTACACCCATAATCAGCGTCAGACATCGCGTATTATGATGCTGGTTTGCCTGGCCGCGCTGCCGGGCATTGCCGTTCAGTGCTGGTTTTTCGGCTGGGGAACCCTGTTCCAGATAGCCCTGGGCTGTATCAGCGCCGTAGCGGCAGAGGCGCTGGTGCTGAAGCTTCGCAAGATGACGGTCTCCCGCATCATTGCCGACAACTCCGCGCTGCTGACCGGCCTGCTGCTGGCCATCAGTATTCCGCCGTTTGCCCCGTGGTGGATGGTCGTCCTCGGTACCGTTTTTGCCGTGATTATTGCCAAACAGCTGTATGGCGGGCTCGGCCATAACCCGTTTAACCCGGCGATGATCGGCTATGTGGTGCTGCTGATCTCCTTCCCGGTACAGATGACCAGCTGGCTTCCACCCCATGACATTGCCGCCACGGTGCCAGGCTTTATGGATGCCCTGCACGTGATCTTTACCGGCCATACGGCGCTCGGCGCGGATATGAACGCGCTGCGTATGGGCGTGGACGGCATCAGCCAGGCGACGCCGCTCGATACGTTCAAAACGTCCCTGCATGCCGGGCACAGCGTCGAGCAAATCATGAAATCCGCCATCTACAGCGGTATGCTCGCGGGTGCAGGCTGGCAGTGGGTTAACCTGGCGTATCTGCTGGGTGGCCTGTTCCTGCTGCAGCAGAAGGCCATCCGCTGGCATATTCCGGTCAGCTTCCTCGTGACGCTGGCGGTTTGTGCCACCCTTGGCTGGGTCTTCTCCCCTGAGTCGCTGGCCAGCCCGCAGATGCATTTGCTCTCCGGTGCAACGATGCTGGGCGCGTTCTTTATCCTGACCGATCCGGTGACGGCGTCTACGACTAACCGTGGTCGCTTGATCTTCGGTGCGCTGGCAGGACTGCTGGTCTGGCTCATCCGTAGCTTTGGCGGTTATCCGGACGGGGTGGCGTTTGCCGTCCTGCTCGCCAACATCACCGTTCCACTGATCGACTATTACACGCGCCCGCGCGTGTACGGCCATCGTTAAGGGTGTCGCGATGCTGAAAACAATGCAAAAACATGGCGTCACGCTGGCCGTTTTCGCCGCCGTACTCACCGGAATGACGGCGCTGGTGAATGAGCTGACCAAATCGACCATTGATGAACAGGCGGTGAAGCAGCAAAAAGCGCTGTTCGATCAGGTGATCCCGTCGGATTTTTACGATAATGACCTGCAAAAGAGCTGCTTCGTGGTAGACGCGCCGCAGCTTGGAAAAGGCCCACACCGCCTGTTTATCGCCCGCAAAGGGGATAAACCGGTCGGCGCGGTAATGGAGGCGACGGCGCCCGACGGCTATTCCGGCGCCATTCAGCTGCTCGTCGGCAGCGATTTCTCCGGCACCATACTGGGCACCCGCGTGACGCAACATCATGAAACGCCGGGTCTGGGCGATAAAATTGAAACCCGTCTGAGCGACTGGATTTTGCACTTTGCCGGTAAAGTGATCCATGGTGAAGATGACACCGCGTTTGCGGTGAAAAAAGACGGCGGCGAGTTTGACCAGTTCACGGGCGCGACCATCACGCCGCGCGCGGTGGTGAACGCCGTAAAACGGGCCGGGCTGTATGCTGAAACGCTACCCGCGCAAATCAACAATCTTCCGGCCTGTGGAGAGTGATCATGAGCCAGGTTAAAGAGGTTATTGTCCAGGGACTGTGGAAGAACAACTCCGCGCTGGTTCAGCTGCTGGGGATGTGCCCACTGCTGGCCGTGACGTCAACGGCCACCAATGCGCTTGGTCTCGGTCTGGCAACGACGCTGGTGCTGACCCTGACCAACCTCTCCATCTCCGCCCTGCGCCGCTGGACCCCGTCGGAAATCCGTATTCCGATTTACGTTATGATCATTGCGTCGGTGGTCAGTATCGTCCAGATGCTGATTAACGCCTACGCCTTCGGTCTGTATCAGTCGCTCGGAATTTTTATCCCTCTGATCGTGACTAACTGTATTGTGGTCGGGCGTGCGGAAGCCTTCGCCGTGAAAAACAGTCCGGCCATGTCGGCGCTGGATGGTTTTTCGATTGGTATGGGTGCGACCGGTGCGATGTTCGTGCTCGGCTCACTGCGCGAGATCCTCGGCAACGGGACGCTGTTTGACGGTGCCGACGCGCTGCTGGGCGGCTGGGCCAAATCGCTACGTATCGAGGTGTTCCATACCGATACGCCATTCCTGCTGGCGATGCTGCCACCTGGCGCGTTTATTGGCCTTGGCATGATGCTGGCAGTAAAATACCTGATTGATGAAAAACGTAAGCGCCGCGCAGCAGAGCGTAGCGTCCAGGAAGGGATACCCGAGAAGGCCTCATGAATAAAGAAAAGCGCATTGCGATCCTGACCCGTCTGCGGGACGAGAACCCGCATCCGACGACGGAGCTGAATTTTACCTCCCCGTTTGAGCTGCTGATCGCCGTGTTGCTCTCTGCACAGGCTACCGATGTGAGCGTCAATAAAGCGACCGCCCTGCTCTATCCGGTCGCTAATACGCCAAAAGCGATGCTGGAGCTCGGCGTGGAAGGCGTGAAGTCTTATATCAAAACCATCGGATTGTTTAACAGCAAAGCAGAGAATGTGATTAAAACCTGCCGGATCTTGCTGGAACAGCACGGCGGTGAGGTGCCGGAAGACCGCGCAGCGCTGGAAGCGTTGCCGGGTGTAGGACGCAAAACCGCGAACGTGGTGCTTAATACGGCGTTCGGCTGGCCGACGATCGCCGTGGATACGCATATCTTCCGTGTTTCTAACCGCACCAACTTCGCCCCCGGTAAAAATGTTGAGCAGGTCGAAGAGAAGCTGTTAAAAGTGGTGCCCGCCGAATTCAAGGTTGACTGCCATCACTGGCTGATTTTGCACGGCCGTTATACCTGCATCGCCCGTAAACCTCGTTGCGGCTCCTGCATTATTGAAGACCTCTGTGAATACAAAGAAAAAGTTTATCCCTGAATTGCTGGTCTGAACAATCACAATCCCACATCAGGAGAAGGCCTTCCAAACGTCCCTCTCCTGACCATAAATCATTCGCCTCTTTCCCCTGCTGACTTGTCACTTGTTCGGCGCGTTAACGCTCAAACAGGTTAATACTTTTTTCATAGCCAAAAATTTCTATACATCTGTGATCGCGATCACTCTGATAACTTCATGTTGATTTTTTGTTGTCAAAATCATCCCAAAGCCTTTGCCAGACAAGATATAACCGATCAGAACCGGAAGATAAGACCAGCTATTTTTCAGAATATGGGCTATATCACTGCCACAAACGGCAAATAGCAGAACATATCGCCAAAAGCCGATCGGAGAGGGGGAATACCAGTTGAAAAAACTACCTTTACTCACCGTATGAAATTTAACGCTGAATAACATTTGCATGAACCGACGATTATACCACCCCAGATAAATGTAACAGATTATTACAAACGTATTGCCAGACGGGTCAGGATAGTGAACATTACCCGCCGTTTCTCCTCCCAATATAACTATAAGGCGGATGGACTACGGCCATCACGCTATGAACACCCCCGTTAATATGGGATGTAAAAAAAGAGGTATATGTGTCGACTGCAAACAATAAACCAACAGATGAAAGCGTGAGTCTTAACGCTTTTAAACAACCGAAAGCGTTTTATCTCATCTTCTCTATCGAGTTATGGGAGCGTTTTGGTTACTACGGCCTGCAAGGGATCATGGCGGTTTACCTGGTAAAACAGCTGGGTATGTCCGAAGCCGATTCCATCACGCTGTTCTCCTCCTTCAGTGCCCTCGTATACGGCCTGGTTGCTATCGGCGGCTGGCTGGGTGATAAAGTTCTCGGCACCAAACGTGTCATCATGCTGGGCGCCATTGTTCTGGCGATTGGCTATGGGCTGGTCGCATGGTCTGGCCATGACGCCGCAGTGGTGTATATGGGTATGGCGACCATTGCTGTCGGTAACGGATTGTTTAAAGCGAACCCGTCTTCCCTGCTCTCTACCTGTTACAGCAAAGATGACCCACGTCTGGACGGTGCATTCACCATGTACTACATGTCCATCAACATCGGTTCATTCTTCTCCATGCTGGCAACACCATGGCTGGCCGCTAAATTCGGCTGGAGCGTGGCGTTTGCGCTGAGCTTTGTGGGCATGCTGATCACCGTAGTGAACTTCTTGTTCTGCCGCAACTGGGTCAAAGACTACGGTTCAAAACCCGATTTCGAACCCGTCCATATGGGTAAACTGCTGGCGACCATCGTGGGCGTTGTGATTCTGGCGGCGATCGCCACCTGGCTGCTGCACAACCAGGGGATCGCACGTGCCGTTCTGGGCGTGGTTGCGCTGGGTATCGTGGTCATCTTCGCGAAAGAAGCGTTCGCGATGCAGGGTGCTGCGCGCCGTAAGATGATTGTGGCCTTCATTCTGATGCTGGAAGCGATTATCTTCTTCGTACTGTACAGCCAGATGCCAACCTCTCTGAACTTCTTCGCCATTCGTAACGTTGAGCACTCTATCCTGGGTATCGCGTTCGAGCCGGAGCAGTATCAGGCGCTGAACCCGTTCTGGATTATGATTGGCAGCCCGATTCTGGCAGCTATCTATAACAAGATGGGCGACCGTCTGCCAATGCCGCACAAGTTTGCGATTGGTATGGTGCTGTGCTCCGGTGCGTTCCTGGTGCTGCCGCTGGGTACGAAATTTGCGACCGACGCCGGTATCGTCTCCGTAAACTGGCTGATTCTGAGCTATGCGCTGCAGTCTATCGGCGAACTGATGATCTCCGGTCTGGGCCTGGCGATGGTGGCACAGCTGGTTCCACAGCGTTTGATGGGCTTCATTATGGGTAGCTGGTTCCTGACCACTGCCGGTGCAGCAATTATCGCAGGTAAGATTGCGAACCTGATGGCCGTGCCGGAAAACGTCACTGACCCACTGGTCTCCCTGAATGTCTACGGTACCGTGTTCATGCAGATTGGTATCGCGACAGCGGTGATTGCAGTTCTGATGCTGCTGACCGCGCCGAAACTGAATCGTATGACTCAGGACGACGACAAGACGGCCAAGGCAAGCGAAACCGCGACTGCGTAAGATTATTGAGAAACGACTGTTGAGAAGCCGCTAATGCATTAGCGGCTTTTTTTTTGCCTGTTCGCGCACTAACATAGCTGAAACCTCAGCAAAAAGGAGTTACCGATGAAACTGTTCTACAAACCGGGCGCGTGCTCTCTTGCTTCCCATATCACCCTGCGCGAGAGCGGCAAAGATTTCACGCTCGATGGCGTTGATCTGATGAAAAAGCGTCTGGAGAATGGCGATGATTTCCTTGCCATTAACCCGAAGGGACAAGTTCCAGCGCTGTTGCTGGATGACGGAACTCTGCTGACAGAAGGCGTTGCCATCATGCAATTCCTGGCGGACAACGTACCGGATCGCCAGCTTCTTGCCCCCACCGGCAGCATTGCACGTTATAAGACCCTGGAGTGGTTAAACTATATCGCTACCGAGTTACATAAAGGCTTTACTCCCCTGTTCCGCCCGGATACGCCGGAAGAGTACAAACCGACCCTGCGCGCGCTTCTTGAGAAAAAGCTGCAGTATGTAAACGCGTCGCTGAAAGACGATCAGTGGATTTGTGGTTCCCGTTTCACGATTGCCGATGCCTATCTGTTTACCGTGCTGCGCTGGGCACGGGCGGTTAAGCTCAATATGGAAGGGTTAGACCATATTACATCGTATATGACCCGTATGGCGGAGCGTCCTGCGGTGGCTGCGGCACTGAAAGCGGAAGGTCTTAGCTAATATCGCCCGGCGGCGCTTCGCTTACACGGGCCTACGGGTTTTGTAGGCCGGGTAAGCGCAGCGCCACCCGGCATCGTTTAAAGCCGGGTGGCGCTGAAATAGTGCTCCGGCTTCGCAATACGATCCTGTGCCGCGACGACCTGAAGTTCATATTCCTGCATCTCTTTCGTCGCAATCATGATTTCGTACACCGCCGCAGTCACATGCTCAAGCGCGTCTCTGACCGTTGCACCCTGCAGCAGTTTCACCAGGAGCAGACCGCTGGTCACATCCCCCACTCCCACTGGCTGACGCAGGCCAAAATCCACCAGCGGACGGCTAATATGCCAGGCGTCATCTTTCGTCACCAGCAGCATCTCAAAACGCGACTGGCTCAGCCCTGCGCGGGCGAGATGTTTTACCAGTACAATCTCTGGCCCCTGGGCTATTAGCTCGCGAGACGCGCTTACCGCCTCTTCTACGCTGTTAACCGGGTGCTCGCAGAGGATCTCCAGCTCAATAAGATTTGGCGCAATGATATCGCTGGCAGGCAGCGCATGGCGAACGTGAAACTCTGCAACACCGGGCGCTACGATACAGCCTTTCTCCGGGTGTCCCATGACGGGGTCGCAGAAGTATTTTGCCGCCGGGTTCGCTGCTTTCACCTGACGCACAATGCCAAGGATGTGCTCCCCCTGCTCGGCTGAGCCCAGATAACCGCTCAGAACGGCGTCACAGCGTTTGAGCTGGTCAATATCCGCAATGCCCTGAACCACCTCGGTGAGGTGCGAGGGAGGCATCACGCAGCCGGCCCATTTACCATACTGCGTGTGGTTGGAAAACTGCACGGTGTTGAGGGGCCAGACGTTAGCACCGAGGCGGCGCATCGGGAATTCCGCTGCACTGTTGCCCGCATGGCCAAAAACAACGTGGGACTGAATGGCGAGGATGTTCTTCATCTTTTTCTTACCAAACCCTGAAAAAACAAAAAGGGCGTGGTTTCCCACGCCCCTGGAGACTGTTAATTATTTCCAGCAAACAAGGCAGTAATTTTTCTTACCGCGGCGCAGCAGCGTGTAGCGTCCATACAGACGGTCGCCGTCAACGAAGGTGTATTCCGGGTCAGCCTGTTTCTCACCGTTGATGGTGATCGCGTTAGACGCGATGGTTTTACGCGCCTGTCCGCGAGACGGCTGCAGCTCGGAGTCCACCAGCGCCTGCATCAGGTCAGCCCCTTTTTCCATCTCAACCATCGGCACGCCGTCCTGCGCCAGCTGTTCGAAGTCCGCTTCGCTCAGATCGCTCAGCGTACCGTTGAACAGGCTTGCCGTAATGCGTTTCGCCGCCGCCAGACCTTCTTCACCGTGAACCAGTTTGGTCACTTCATCGGCCAGCACATACTGTGCACGCGGTGCTTTACCGCTGTTTTTGTCTTCTTCTTCCAGCGCATTGATGTCTGCAATATCCATGAAGGTGAAGAACTTCAGGAAGCGGTAAACATCGGCGTCCGCCGTGTTGATCCAGAACTGGTAGAATTTGTACGGACTGGTTTTCTTCGGATCCAGCCACACCGCGCCGCCTTCCGTTTTACCGAATTTGGTGCCATCTGCTTTGGTGATCAGTGGAACCGTCAGGCCGAAGACCTGGTTCTGGTGCAGGCGACGGGTCAGGTCGATACCGGACGTGATGTTACCCCACTGGTCAGAACCACCAATCTGCAGGGAAACGCCATGCAGTTTGTTCAGGCAAGCAAAGTCATAGCCCTGCAGCAGGTTATAGGAGAACTCGGTAAAGGAGATACCCTGATCGTCACGGTTCAGGCGCTGCTTCACCGCTTCTTTGTTAATCATCTGGTTAACAGAGAAGTGCTTGCCAATATCACGCAGGAAGGTCAGCACGTTCATGCTGCCAAACCAGTCATAGTTGTTGGCAGCAATGGCAGCGTTATCGCCGCAGTTGAAGTCAAGGAACGGTGCAACCTGTTTACGGATCTTATCCACCCACTCCTGCACGGTATCTTCGGTATTCAGTTTACGCTCAGCGGCTTTAAAGCTTGGGTCACCAATCAGACCGGTTGCACCACCCACCAGAGCAACAGGCTTATGGCCCGCCATCTGGAAGCGTTTCAGGCATAACAATGGAACAAGATGCCCCAAATGCAAGCTGTCAGCGGTGGGATCGAAGCCGCAATAGAGCGCGATCGGGCCTTGCGCCAGTCGCTCTGCTAACGCTTCCTCGTCCGTCACCTGGGCCACGAGGCCCCGCTCTTGCAATTGTTTAATCAAGTTACTGCTTGCCATCAAATTCTCCATGTATAAACGACTGCACCTTTGCCGGTACACGACTTTTCGCCTGATGCGAAAGGACCATAGAATAAAGCGCAAGCGCGGTGTGCGCTAGCGCTTAAATCAACAAATTTCGGGGATTACGGTGCCAGTCTGTCGATTTTCCAGCCGCCATTCTCGCGCTGGTATAAAAAGCGGTCGTGCAGGCGATGTTCACCGCCCTGCCAGAACTCAATCTGCTCAATCGGGATACGGAAGCCGCCCCAGAAGCTTGGCAGTGGGATTTCCCCCTGCTGGAACTTCTGTTTCAGTTCCAGGAACTTGCTCTCCAGGACACCGCGGGCAGAGATTCGGCTGGACTGTTTTGAAACCCAGGCACCAATCTGGCTGTCACGCGGACGGCTGTGGAAATATTTCACCACTTCAAGGGTCGAGAGACGTTCCGCTTTGCCGGTGACCATGACCTGACGTTCCAGCATGTGCCAGGGGAACAGCAGGCTGATGCGCGGATTATTTTCTAAATGGTGCGCTTTGCGGCTGCCGAGGTTGGTATAAAACACCAGCCCTTTCTCATCATAATGCTTGAGCAGGACGATGCGCTGATACGGTTGACCGTTTTCATCTACCGTTGCGACAACCATGGCCGTTGGGTCGGCCAGTTTCGCTTCACAGGCCTGTTTCAGCCAGCGTTCAAAAAGCACGAGGGGTTCAGCGGGAAGATCCTGGCGACGCAGGCCGCCTTTGGTGTATTCACGGCGCAGATGCGCAATTTGCTGCAGTTCGTCGTTATCTGACATGGCGTTAGCTGACGTTGAGATTGGGTGGCGCTATTGTGCGCCGCCCCTGTAAAAATCTCAACGCTTCGGATTTTCAAGCTGGCAATTGTTCAGTACGATGCGGTCGCGTTTGTAGACCGTGGCGCTATCCCCTTTCGACCAGAAGACGTAGATACCGTCGGAATAACGTGCCCCGGAGGCCGACATGCCCTGCTTGAGGGTCAGCAGTTTATTGTCATAAACAAAACTGGCTTCCTGACGTGGATTATTCAGCTTCACGGTCAGCGGTTTTTCATCGCAGCGATACTCCAGCGTATCGGTCTGCATACGCTCAAGGAACTGGTTGTAGACGCTGCATCCTGACAGCAATAAAGGCGCGACAATAAGAAGAATTTTTTTCATGGGCGTATTCCGAAGACTTTCCTGGTCCTGGAGGGCATGGCTGCCCTCCTGTTTCATTCCATTCTAACGACGAGACGCCGTGCTGAATTTCAGTTAACTCTGATTATGACGAGGATTTGCCGGGTAAATCGCCCCGAGGACGCTGGCCTCGCGCGCGCCGGTCACCGAAGGTAAATTACCCGGAAGCCCGGCGATGGTGCGCCAGGCAAGCCAGGCGAAAGCCAGCGCTTCCATATCATCCCCACTGATACCCGCCTCGTCTGTCGTCGTCACTTCCGTCCCCGGCAGTAACGCGGCCAGACGCGCCATCACCAGCGGATTTCGGCTTCCACCGCCGCACACCAGCAGGCGTTCGCATCCGCCGCTGAGAAGTACCTGCTCAGAGATCGACACCGCCGTTAATTCGGCAAGCGTCGTCTGGACATCTTGCGGAGCCAGTGCCGGGAATGGCGCCAGCTGACGTTCAAGCCAGCCAACGTTGAAGTATTCACGCCCCGTGCTTTTCGGCGCCGGTAAAGCAAAGTAGGGATCGCTGAGCATCGACTGCAACAGCGGGAGAATCACTTTACCCTCGCTCGCCCACTCGGCGTTTTTATCATAGGGTTGCCCGCACTGCCGCCAGATCCAGGCATCCATTAACATATTACCTGGACCGGTATCGTAGCCGCGGACAGGCTGCCCGGGAATGAGCATTGACAGGTTGGCAATTCCGCCGATATTCAGCACCATCCGGCGTTCTGAAGGGTGTGCCAGCAGCGCCTGATGGAACGCCGGCACCAGCGGTGCCCCCTGGCCGCCAAGCGCAATATCGCGACGACGGAAATCGCCGACGACCGTGACGCCCGTCTTCGCCACAATCTGGTTGTTATCACCGATTTGCATCGTATGCGGCGCATCACCAACCGGCTCATGCCAGACGGTCTGTCCATGGCATCCGATGGCAACCACATCCTGCGGTCGAAGATTTTCTTTTTGCATTAACGCCTGTACCGCATCAGCAAACAGTGCTCCCAGGCGGACGTCAAGTTGCCCTAGCTGAGAGAGCGTCAATTGCTGCCCCTGACAGATACTCAGAATATCCTCTTTCAGTGAAATGGGAATGGGCCAGGTCAGGCTCGCCTGCTGAGCGACCATACGTTCATCAATGGCGGCCAGAACGACATCTACCCCATCCAGACTGGTGCCCGACATCACACCAATGTAGCGACCCGATTTCATGCGCTTTCCTTACGTTGCGTGGGCTAAGGTTATCCACTCAACCATAAACAGCACGGCTTTGCCATCCAGCGATAATATTTTTTAACAATGTCATGCGGGTGACATGAGCAGAACCTGTTTATGTCTCGTTAAGTCAAATTCAAGTACAATTTTCTTATTGTTAGTGCAAAGATATGAACTATGGCCCCTTATGCCATATAATTTAGCCATAACGGATGCCTCCAATTGGGCGTTTTTGGTGAACAGGAGATTCAAATGATTGTACGTGTACTGGGCGTTTCGCTGATTGGTTTAACCCTGGCTGGCTGTGTGAATGACAGCTCACTGTCTGGCGACGTTTACAGCGCTTCTGAAGCAAAACAGGTTCAGAGCGTGACTTACGGTACCGTTGTTAACGCCCGTCCTGTACAAATTCAGGGTGGCGATGACAACAACGTTATGGGCGCAATCGGCGGTGCTGTTCTGGGTGGTTTCCTCGGGAATACCGTTGGCGGCGGTACAGGCCGTTCTCTGGCGACCGCTGCGGGCGCTGTGGCGGGTGGTGTTGCAGGCCAGGGCGTTCAGGGTGCAATGAACAAAACGCAGGGTGTTGAGCTGGAAATTCGTAAAGACGACGGCAGCACCATTATGGTTGTTCAGAAACAGGGGAATACCCGTTTCTCTGCTGGTCAGCGTGTCGTGCTGGCAAGCAACGGAAGCCAGGTGACCGTTTCCCCACGTTAATTAAAACGGGATGTGGCTATCAGGCCACATCCCTTTACAATATATATCATTTTCATGAATATATTTACAAAATATATTCACCCCGCCCATTATTTACCCCACCGTATATTGTTTCTGCGCAAAGTAATTATTGTTTCAATTGATTAAACTCTTCGCTATTACCTCCTGTTCATTCATCTTTAATTATTTAAAAAAATTTATATGCTTGCGAATCGTCTTACCGTAAAAGGTCGTTATCTCTCGTTCTGTTTCGGTTGTGTTATTGTCATCGGAATATTACAGGGTTTATTTTCAAAACTGGTTGAATGGGTACCTTCCTTTTCGCCGCTGTTGTTCCCCACGCTCACCATTTTTTTACTGGTATTTCACCTGTTTATTGCCTGTTTTATGGCAATGAAATACTGGTGTGATAAGAGGCGTCTGTATCTGGTTGCCATCGCTTTTGCCTTTGCCGGTTCGGCATTGCTGATGGTTGGAACGCTGTCCAGTTTTCCCGCCTGGCTGGATCTCTACCAGTTCAACGTCGTGAACTATAACGATGCGATGATCTACTATATGTTCCGCCATCTCATCATGGCGGTCCTGTTCATCGCTTCGGCCCTGCTGTTTCCCCTGCGTAATCAGCCCCTTTCGCGGCTGACGCATATCGCTATCGTCAGCACGACATTTCTTTTTACTGCCGGTGGCGTGATGGTGGCGTGGATGTATTCCAGCCATTTTGATTTTTTATCCCTCGATCTGGTTGATAATGAAACGCGGCAGTTTATGGTTCTCTGGAGCCACAGCATTAATATTTCATTAATTGTCCTCTGGGTGGTGACATTAGCTACGCTGATGTATATGACGCGCGTACGTAATCTGTTCTGGGTGACCGGTAATTTTCTTTGTGTCTGCTATATCGTCACGCTCTTGATGCTGTTATTGGGTGGGCATGCCGAAGACATATCGTGGTATCGCGCACGGTTATTTGAAACCGTCGCCACGCTGCTGATTATTTTTGTTCTGCTCTGCGATGTCTTCAGCTTGTACCGTGAATCGCATTCAAAGTATCAACAGTCGTATCAGAATTCGATTCGCGATCCGCTTACGCGCCTGTATAACCGCAGCTATTTTTATGAATCGTTAAATCAGGCGCTGGCTGTTGCAAAATCCAGCCGCCCTGTTTCGGTTATCGTCAGCGATCTCGATCGCTTCAAGCGCATCAACGACAACTATGGTCACCTGCAGGGGGACAAAGTCTTACAGTTTGTCGCCAATCTGCTGGTGGACTCCGTGCGCCCGCAGGACATCGCGGCGCGTATCGGTGGTGAAGAGTTTGTCCTGATGCTGGCTAATACCCCTTCAGACGCAGCATGCCAGGTGGCGGAACGCATACGGCTGAAGCTGAGCAGCTTTGATAAAACCACCAGCGAAGGTCAGCTACCGGAGCCCATTACCATCAGCATGGGTGTGTTTACGGCAACATCATCGTCCGTGACCGCAGAAGAGTGCGTGGAAAGCGCCGATAAAGCGATGTATGAAGCGAAAGAGACTGGCCGAAACCGCGTCGTTGTCTTTAGATAGGAAAAAGGCCTTGCAGATGCAAGGCCTTGTTGTCTGGTCAGTCGCGAGACTGCAGCTCGTGGATGTTCTGCTCAAGGCGAGAAATGAGGCTGATGAGCATTTCCAGCTCCGCCGGTGAAACGCCTGAAAGGATTTCACCGCGCGTTTTGGTAATCACAGCTTCCATTTCGGTAATAATGGGCGCTGCTTTCTCAGTGAGTTTAATTCGCTTGGCGCGACGATCGCTGGCGCAGGTTTGCCGGGAGATCAGCCCCTTTTCTTCCAGTTGATCAAGCGTACGCACCAGCGACGGTTGCTCAATACCTATCGCTTTTGCCAGTTGAATTTGCGACTGGTCAGGCGGCAACTGATGAATGTTGTGCAGCGTGACCCAATGCGTCTGTGTCAATTCCAGAGGTTTCAGTCGATGGTCAATCAGAGCACGCCAGACGCGTACCAACCTTGCCAGATCAGAACCTAATGGCGATTCCAATTTCATCTCCTTATAATTAGCTTGCTAAGTTATTATACTGATTTTAGAATAGTGTGCAGCATTTGTATTGGCAAAACAAATGCAATACTGCATTCATCTAACTCAAAAGTATGACTTACACTGAATTCTGATGCTTCTTTATACTCAGACAAGCCAACGCGGCATTCTGTTCACTGCAAAGGATCTCTGCTTGTGACCTTTTTTCATCGCTCAGAGGGTTTACCCCTCCAGGACCTGATCTTCGGTGCGTCAGTCTACTTTCCTCCCCTGTTTAAAGCCGTGCTGGTGGGCTTTATCCTCTGGCTCGTTGCGCACCGCCTGCTTCGCGACTGGATGTATTCCGGCGAAATCTGGCATCCCATGTTGATGGATCTCTCCCTGTTCGCCCTCTGTGTCAGTCTGGGCCTTGCTGTTTTGACCGTGTGGTGAATATGCCTCTGAAAACGCTGAAGTACTTTTCCACCCTGTTTGTCCTGGTCCTCGCGCTGATCGCCGGCTGGTGGCTCTGGAATTTTTATATGCAGTCCCCCTGGACGCGTGACGGCAAAGTTCGCGCCGAGCAGGTCAGCATCACCCCGCAGGTGTCGGGAAGTATTACCACGCTCCTGGTGAAGGATAACCAGTATGTTAAAAAGGGAGAGGAACTGTTCCGTATCGACGATACCCCCTACCATATTGCCGTTCTGAATGCCCAGGCGCAGCTGGCGAAAGCCCAGTCCGACCTTGCTAAGGCTAATAACGAAGCCAATCGCCGCCGTCACTTATCGCAAAACTACATCTCAGCGGAAGATCTGGATACCGCCAACCTTAACGTCAAGGCCATGCAGGCAAGCGTCAACGTAGCCCAGGCGACGCTTAAGCAGGCACAGTGGGAACTGACCCAAACCGTGATTACCGCACCTGTAGATGGATGGGTGACTAACCTCTCTGCCCGGGTGGGTAACTACGCCACCACCGGCCAGCCTGTTTTTGCCCTTGTCGACAGCCACTCCTTCTACGTGGTGGGCTATTTTGAAGAGACCAAGCTTCGCCACATTCGCGAGGGTTCACCTGCGGCCATTACCCTTTACAGTGGTTCGCAAACGTTACAGGGTCACGTATCCAGCATGGGTCGCGCCATTTACGATCAAAGCGTCGAAACGGATTCCGGCCTCGTGCCGGACATAAAGCCGAACGTCCCCTGGGTGCGACTGGCTCAACGTGTGCCTGTGCGCGTGGAGTTTGACCGTTTACCCGAGGGCATCACGCTGGTATCCGGCACCACCTGCACCGTCTCCATCGGAAGCCGTTAATGAAGCTGCAGGCGCTCTCCTGGCAAAACACGCCGTGGATGAAAGCGACGCGTCCTCAGTGGCGCTACGCGCTGCGTAATGGCATCGCCATGTGTCTGGCGCTGACGGTCGCCTATTACCTGAATCTTGACCAACCCTACTGGGCGATGACCTCAGCCGCGGTGGTGAGTTTCCCTACCGTTGGCGGAGTGATCAGCAAAAGCCTTGGCCGCATCGCGGGGAGTCTGTTAGGCGCCACCGCGGCGTTAATTATCGCGGGGCATACGCTGAACGATCCGTGGCTATTCCTGCTGAGCATGGCGGCGTGGCTGGGATGTTGTACCTGGGCCTGCGCCCATTTCACCAATAACGTGGCCTACGCTTTCCAGTTAGCGGGCTATACCGCGGCCATCATTGCCTTCCCGGTCGTCAATGTGCTCGATACCACCGAACTGTGGGATATTGCACAGGCGCGCGTCTGTGAGGTGATTGTCGGGATCCTCAGCGGCGGGTTTATGATGATGATCCTGCCCAGCACCTCCGACGGTACGACGCTGATTACCGCGCTGAAGACCATGCATACCCGGTTGCTGGAACATGCAAGCCTGCTGTGGCAACCGGATACCAGTGATGACATCCGTCTCGCGCATGAAAAGGTTATCGGGCAGATCCTGACCATGAACCTGTTGCGCATACAGGCTTTCTGGAGTCATTACCGTTTTCGTCGTCAGAACACGCTGCTCAACTATTTGCTGCACCAGCAGCTGCGTATGACCAGCGCCATCTCCAGCCTGCGCCGGATGCTGCTCAACTGGCCAACACCCCCTGAAAATACCCGCGCCGTCATTGAGACGCTGCTCGCAACGCTTGCGCGTCCGGACGCGGATATTTACACCGTCGCGAAGATCATCGCCCCGCTCGCTCCGACGGATGAGTATGATTATCGCCATCGCGCATTCTGGCAGCGCCTGAATTACTTTTGCCGGTTATATCTGCGCAGTAGCCGCTGGATTAACGCCGTCGAGAATGCCACGCCGGTAACGGAATTTAATGTCCCCGGCAGCCCGGCTCTCGCCCGACATACCGATTATCTGGAAGCGCTGTGGAGTGGTTTTCGCACCTTTTGTGCGCTGACGCTGGTTGGGGCGTGGAGCATCACCACGCAGTGGGAATCCGGTGCCGCGGCCCTGACGCTTGCCGCCATCAGCTGCGTGCTTTACTCCGTCGCGGCCTCGCCGTTTAACTCTCTTACGCTACTGCTGCGCACGCTGGTACTCCTGTCATTGTTCAGTTTCGCCGTGAAGTTTGGCCTGATGGTGCAGATAAGCGATCTCTGGCAGTTCCTGCTGTTCCTGTTTCCGCTGTTAACGACGATGCAACTCCTCAAGCTGCAAATGCCGAAACTGGCGGGCCTGTGGGGCCAGCTGATTGTCTTTATGGGCTCGTTTATCTCCGTGACGAATCCGCCGGTGTATGATTACGCCGATTTTCTCAATGATAACCTGGCAAAGATCCTGGGCGTGGGGCTGGCATGGCTCGCATTTGCGGTATTGCGTCCCGGCTCTGATGCACGTAAGAGCCGACGACATATCAGGGAATTACGCAGAGGGTTTGTCGACCAGCTCAGCCGCAAACCGCATCTGCGTGAAAGCGAGTATGAATCGCTGGTGTATCACCATGTCAGCCAGCTCAATAACAGCCATGACGCGCTTTCCCGCCGCTGGCTGCTGCGCTGGGGCGTGGTGCTGTTGAACTGTTCGCATGTGGTCTGGCAGCTTCGCGCATGGGAAACGCGGTCCGACCCGCTGTCGCAGGTGCGCGATGTTTGCATTTCCCTGCTACGCGACGTGATGAGTGAACGCGGTGTCCAGCAGCGGCCTCTGGAGGTCACGCTGGCTGAACTGCAACGGATCTGCGATACCCTCGCGCATCACCATCTTCCCGCAGCCCGTGATTTAGCCTCAATCATCTGGCGCCTGCACTGCTCGCTGTCGCAGCTGGAACAGGCTCCCCCACCGGGCACCATTGGAGATCAGATCACGCCGCAGGCATAACGTGCCCCGCCGCCGCCAAGCGGTTTAGGCTGATCGGACATGTTATCGCCGCCCACGTGGATCATCAGCGCTTTGCCTTTTACTTCATCCAGTTTTTTCAGGCGCGGGGCCACGACCGGATCGGTGGCTTTACCGTCATTGTTCACCACCAGCACCGGCAGATCGCCAAGGTGCCCCATACCGTCTGGCCCTTCATGTTTGCCTGAATGTTGCGGATCGAGGTGCCCCCCGGCGGCTTCCGCCGCGGACGGTTTACCCTCTTTCATGGCAGGCTGGCAGCTTCCTTTGGCATGAACATGAAAGCCGTGTTCGCCGGGCGGGAGTGCATTGAGATTGGGCGTGAATTCCAGCCCCTTGTCGGTCTCAGTGATTTTCACCGTCCCGATAGACTGACCCACACCCTGAGAGGTGACGAGATTCATTTCCACTTCGTCGCTGGCTGCCTGCGCTCCTGCGCAAACAACCAGCGTGACCAATGCCAGAGCAAAACGCTTCATATGACCTCCGCGGGTTATTTTTTGCCCCTTAAGTGTATACCAGAGGCAAAGATTTCACCGGAAAGTCAGATTATGGCGGTTTAAGGCACGTCGTAACCCAGCGCGGCTTTGCGGATGCGGAACCACTGCTGACGTGTCATCTCCAGCTCTTCCGCGGCCAGTGCGGAACGAACGCGTTCGATTTTTCCGGAGCCAATAATCGGCAGCGGTTTTGACGGCAGACGCAGGATCCACGCATACACCACCTGTTCAATGCTCTCCGCGTTCAGCTCACGGGCGATGGTTTCCAGTTCATTGCGCAGCGGCTGGAACGCCTCATCATTAAACAGGCGTCCGCCTCCCAGGCAGGACCAGGCCATCGGGCGAATACGCAGCTGTTGCAGCTGGTCGAGCGTACCGTCCAGCAGCAGCGGCTGATGGACAGGGGAAATTTCCACCTGGTTAGTGGCCAGGGTAAACGGCAGCCGAGACTGAAGCAGTGCAAACTGTGCCGGGGTAAAGTTTGAGACGCCGAAGTGACGCACTTTCCCACTCTGATGCAGATGCAGGAAGGCTTCCGCCACCTCATCGGCGTCCATCAGCGGGTCTGGGCGGTGAATCAGCAGCAGGTCGATGCGATCCGTCGCCAGATTGACCAGCGACTGCTCAGCGCTCTTGATGATATGCGCGCTGTCGGTGATGTAATGGCCGAGGGCGTGCTCAGGTTTTGCGGTGGTGGCAATCCCACACTTCGTGACGATCTCCATGCGGTCGCGGAGTGCCGGAACAAGCTTGAGCGCCTCGCCAAATGCGGCTTCACACAGGTAGCCACCGTAAATATCCGCATGATCGACGGTCGTGACCCCTAAATCGATATGCTCTTCAATAAAGCTCGCCAGCTGGAGGGGGGACATATTCCAGTCCATCAGGCGCCAGTAGCCCATCACAAAACGGGAGAATTCTGGCCCCTGGGGGGCAAGGGTAATTCGCTGAACCATAACATTTTCCTCAAGGACGTGATGTCATGAGTATACGCAATTACCGTGTTAAAACAGTGAAGGTTGCTGAGGTTCTTCGGTCTCAGCGGCTTTGTTTGCGCGGATTTTGCGCAGAAGTCGCTGCCGGCACAGCCGGAGCACCTCCTGTTTTTGCGTGTCGCTGAAGTTTTGCCAGTTAAAGCGCTCGTCACGGGTGCGCATGCACCCGCGGCAATATCCGCGTTCATCTACCTGACAAATACCCCGGCACGGGCTCTGGATGGGGAAAAACTCCAGTTGCTCTGCCACACTGACCTCCGCATGACCACTCTCACCTACAGTGAAGACGCTAAACGCGTCAGGTGCAAGGGCTTTACCACAGTTTTGTGGCATTAAGGTTTCACTAATCTTCCCTCTCTATACTCAGCCCATCATCATAAGAACAGGTTTTTCGATCGATGCAGTTAATCAAAAAGTTACAATGTAACGATATTAAATTTACTCTGGGCTGTGCACTCTTTTTTACTCTGCTGAACGGGCTGTTTATCCAGCGCAGCTGGGCCATTATTGCCCCTTCGCATCTGCACGACATTCTCTTTGCCGCGTCCGTGCCGGTGGTGCTGTTTTGTGGCTGGGTAATTGTTTTTAGCCTGCTCAATATCCCTTACATCCGTAAGCCGCTGCTGATCGTTTTAACTGTCGGTTGCGCTGCGGCAACCTATTTTATGTATACCTACGGCGCGGTCATCGATCAGAACATGATCGTCAACGTGTTCGAAACCAACTCTCAGGAAGCCACCGCCCTGGTTACCCCGCAGATGATTCTGTGGATTGTTGTTGCTGGCCTCGTGCCCTCCGTGGTGCTGGCTCTCACCCGAATTCGTACCGGAAAATGGTGGTACGCGCTGCTGACGCGCGTAGCCGCGATGCTGGGCGCTCTGCTGGTGATCATCCTGATTGCCGCACTGTTTTATAAAGATTACGCGTCGCTGTTCCGCAATAACAAAAGCATCGTCAAAATGGTTACCCCGGCGAACTATGTCAGCGCCGTGGTGAAGTACAGCAAAATGCGCTGGTTTGCCGGCGATCAAACGCTGGTGCGCATTGGCGAAGATGCGCATAAAGGCTCGCTGATTGCGGGTCAGCAAAAGAAAACCGTTCTGGTGCTTGTCGTCGGCGAAGCCTCTCGCGCGGCAAACTACTCCCTGAACGGTTACGGGCGCGAAACCAACCCCGAGCTGAAAAAGCAGGACGTGATTAACTTCCCGCAGGCCTCTTCATGTGGCACCGAAACCGCGGTTTCCGTTCCCTGCATGTTCTCCGGCATGACGCGCAGCAAATACGATGCCGACCTGGCTCGGCATCAGGAAGGGCTGCTTGACGTGCTCAGGCACGCGGGCGTCAACCTGCTGTGGCGCGATAACGACGGCGGCTGTAAAGGCGCCTGCGATCGCGTGCCTCATACCGACATGACGCAGTGGAATCTGGATCAGTTCTGCAAAGACAAATCCTGTATTGACGATGTGAACTTCTACCGTCTGGACAACGTGCTGGATGGCGTGAAGCAAGATACGGTGCTGGTTATCCACCTGATGGGCAGCCACGGTCCGGCGTACTATCGCCGTTACCCGGACAATTTCCGTAAATTCACCCCAACCTGCGACACGAACGAAATTCAGGATTGCGATCATCAGGCGCTGATGAACACCTATGACAACACCATCCTGTATACCGACAGCATGGTCAGCAAAACCATTGACGCACTGAAAGCCCGTCAGGCGAACATGAACACCGCCCTGATTTATTTGTCAGACCACGGTGAATCGCTGGGTGAAAGCGGTATTTACCTGCACGGTACGCCATACATGCTGGCACCCGAGCAACAAACGCACATCCCGTTTATGTTCTGGCTATCGCCGGATTATGCAAAAAACTTTGGCATCAACGCGCAGTGCTTACGCGACTATGCGGCAAAAAATGCGGTTTCGCAGGACAATTTATTCTCAACGGTGCTGGGTATGATGGACATTAAATCAAAGGTTTATCAACAGCAGCTGGATATTCTGAATGGTTGTCGGCAGTAAACAGGCTTGCATTAGACCGAACGGTCTATTAGAGTGAGGCCATGAGCAGAAATACTGAACACGATACCCGCGAACATCTACTGGCGACTGGCGAGCGGCTTTGCATGCATCGCGGTTTCACCGGCATGGGGTTAAGCGAGCTATTAAAAACCGCTGAGGTACCGAAGGGGTCGTTTTATCACTACTTCCGGTCCAAAGAGGCGTTTGGCGTGGCGATGCTGGAGCGGCACTATGCGGGCTACCATCAACGTCTCGCGACCCACTTCGCCACGGGTGAAGGTAACTATCGGGATCGTGTTCTTAACTACTATCAGGAAACGCTGAATCAGTTCTGTCAGCAGGGCATTATCAGCGGATGCCTGACGGTAAAACTGTCTGCCGAAGTGTGCGATCTCTCCGAAGATATGCGCACGGCGATGGATAAAGGTGCCAGCGGTGTTATCGCCCTGCTGGCCCAGGCGCTGGAAAAAGGCCGCAATGAAAAAACGCTGGCCTTTTCGGGTGAGCCTCTGACTCAGGCGCAGGTGTTATACGCGCTATGGTTAGGCGCTAACCTGCAGGCCAAGATTTCGCGCAGTGCCGTGCCGCTGGAAAGCGCGCTGGCACATGTGAAAAACACAATTACTGCGCCTGGCATTTAACAGGCGTTTTTATTTATCTTATTACTAGTCGACTGGTCTACTCAGGAGTCTTTATGTCAGCTGAAAAATTATTTACCCCCTTAAAAGTAGGTGCCGTTACCGCGCCAAACCGCGTGTTCATGGCTCCGCTTACCCGTCTGCGCAGCATTGAGCCGGGTGACATCCCCACCCCACTGATGGGTGAATACTATCGTCAGCGCGCCAGTTCCGGCCTGATCATCACCGAAGCTACGCAGATTTCTGCTCAGGCTAAAGGTTATGCGGGTGCGCCGGGGCTGCACAGCCCGGAACAGATCGCCGCATGGCAGAAAATTACCGCGGGCGTGCATGCTGAAGAGGGACGCATTGCCGTCCAGCTGTGGCACACCGGTCGTATCTCCCACAGCAGCATTCAGCCTGGCGGCCAGGCACCGGTTTCAGCCTCTGCCCTGAATGCTAACACCCGCACCTCGCTGCGTGATGAAAACGGTAACGCGATCCGCGTCGATACCTCAACGCCGCGCGCCCTGGAGCTGGATGAGATCCCGGGTATCGTGAACGATTTCCGTCAGGCCGTGGCCAACGCCCGTGAAGCAGGTTTTGATTTGATTGAGCTGCACTCCGCGCACGGTTACCTGCTGCACCAGTTCCTGTCACCGTCATCTAACCAGCGTACCGACCAGTATGGCGGCAGCGTCGAGAACCGCGCCCGTCTGGTGCTGGAAGTGGTTGATGCCGTATGCCAGGAGTGGAGCCCGGATCGTATCGGCATTCGCGTCTCCCCGATCGGTTCTTTCCAGAACGTCGACAACGGCCCGAACGAAGAAGCGGATGCGCTCTATCTGATTGAAGAGCTGGCAAAACGCGGTATCGCCTATCTGCACATTTCTGAGCCAGACTGGGCCGGCGGTAAACCTTATACGGAAGCCTTCCGTCAGAAAGTGCGTGAGCGCTTCCACGGGGTGATCATCGGTGCGGGTGCCTATACGCCAGAGAAAGCGGAAGACCTGATCGGCAAAGGGCTGATCGATGCCGTTGCGTTTGGCCGCGACTATATCGCCAACCCGGACCTGGTCGCCCGCCTGCAACAGAAAGCCGCTCTGAACCCGCAGCGTCCTGAAAGCTTCTACGGCGGCGGCGCTGAAGGTTACACCGACTACCCTTCTCTCTAATCTCACCATTGTTCATTGATAGCGGCGACACTTCGCCGCTATACTAAAACATCGTTTCTGTTCAAAAAAATATTCAAATCCATTGGTTAATGAGGAAATTATGCGCCTACTTCACACCATGCTGCGCGTTGGCGATCTGCAACGTTCTATTGATTTCTACACTAACGTACTGGGCATGAAACTGCTGCGCACCAGCGAAAACCCGGAATACAAATACTCGCTGGCGTTCGTGGGTTACGGCCCGGAAACGGATGAAGCGGTGATTGAGCTGACCTATAACTGGGGCGTGGACAGCTATGACCTGGGCAACGCCTACGGCCATATCGCGCTGGAAGTGGACAACGCAGCCGAAGCGTGCGAACGCATCCGCCGCAACGGCGGTAACGTCACCCGTGAAGCGGGTCCGGTTAAAGGCGGCACCACTGTGATTGCATTTGTGGAAGATCCGGACGGTTACAAAATCGAGCTGATTGAAGCCAAAGATGCCGGTCGTGGTCTGGGCAACTGATCCCTCAGGGCGCAATATGCGCCCGTAGTTTTACTGCATCACCCCGCAAAATTTGCCATAATGCGCTCTGCTTTTTCCCCTTGTAAGAGACCCTGATGTCCGATAACGCTCAATTTAGCGGTCTGTGCGACCGTTTTCGTGGTTTTTATCCCGTTGTCATTGATGTAGAAACAGCCGGATTTAACGCTAAAACCGATGCGCTGCTCGAAATTGCCGCCATCACGCTGAAGATGGATGAACAGGGCTGGCTTACACCAGACACCACGCTGCATTTCCACGTTGAACCTTTCGAAGGGGCAAACTTACAGCCGGAAGCGCTGGCCTTTAACGGTATCGATCCGCATAACCCACTGCGCGGTGCGGTAAGCGAATATGATGCGCTGCACGCCATTTTTAAAATGGTGCGTAAAGGCATGAAAGAGAGTAACTGCAGCCGCGCCATCATGGTGGCGCATAACGCCACCTTCGATCACACCTTTACCATGGCCGCAGCGGAGCGCGCCTCGCTCAAACGCAACCCTTTCCACCCGTTTGTGACCTTCGACACGGCAGCACTGAGCGGTCTGGCGCTGGGGCAAACGGTATTATCAAAAGCCTGTATTACGGCGGGTATTGAATTTGACGGCACACAGGCGCACTCGGCTCTGTATGACACGGAGCGCACCGCAGAGCTGTTCTGTGAGATCGTCAACCGCTGGAAGCGTCTGGGCGGCTGGCCGCTGCCGACAGGTGACAGCGAAGAATAAAAAAAGCGACCTTAACAGGTCGCTTTTTTATTTGCGCAGCAAACTTACTCTGCGTCCGGCTCTTCGGTTTTGTACTTCGCCGCGGTCTCTTTGATCAGCTGCTGCAGTTCACCGCGCTGATACATTTCAATCAGGATATCGCAGCCGCCTACCAGCTCACCGTCTACCCACAACTGCGGGAAGGTTGGCCAGTTAGCGTATTTTGGCAGCTCAGCACGGATGTCCGGGTTCTGCAGGATATCAACGTAAGCAAAACGCTCACCACAGGCTGAGAGCGCCTGAACCGCTTGCGCGGAGAAGCCGCAGCTTGGCAGCTTCGGAGAACCTTTCATATACAGCAGAATCGGGTTTTCAGCGATCTGGCGCTGGATTTTTTCAATAGTGGTGCTCATGTCTTGCTTCCTTTAACTTCTGTTACGGCAATAGTCTGACATTGTAGCGGGTCAGGCTGGCATCGGAAAATAACATTTTCGTCACGTTTATACATTTTACCGCGACTCTACAAAAGTTGCATTGCAAATGGTGTTTAACCCTGCGTCAGTCAGGGTTTTGCTTAGGGAGTGAACAATTGTGCGACAGAACGATGAATTTTTTTGCACTTGCTAACGAAACAGGTTTTTAGATTGAAAAATGCTATTAACTTCTCGGGTTTTTATGGATTAGAATCGACGGGCTTTGTAAATCACTCGCGGGTATTATTGATGACCTGCATTTATCAGGGGACTGCCCAGTGGCGCGGATAACAAAAATCTCGATCACGCTCTGTGCTTTACTGTTTACATCACTCACTCTCACGCCAGTGGCAAACGCCTCTCAGCAGGCGCGGCATTCTGCTGTACAAAAAAGCCATCTGGTGAAAGCCACAGAACGTAAGAAAAAAACCACCACAAAGAACGAAAAGAAAAAGACGACCACCAAGACGACACAAACCGCTTCCAGCAAGACCAAAACAAAATCTTCCCGCACTGCCCACACCACCAAAAGTAAAACTTCGCTGACCGCTGCTAACCTCGTCACTGAAAAATGCATTACGCGTAAAGGCCACAAAGCGAAATGCACCAAAGTCACGAAAATCGCGGAAGTACATAAAGTCCGTGTACAGAAAGCGCAAAAAACCGCGATGAATAAACTGATGGGGCAAATTGGCAAACCTTATCGCTGGGGTGGCAGTTCGCCACGAACCGGCTTCGACTGTAGCGGCCTGGTCTATTACGCCTATAAAGATCTGGTTAAGTTCCGCATTCCGCGTACCGCTAATGAGATGTACCACCTGCGCGACGCCTCTCCGGTGAGCCGTGGTGAGCTGGAAAACGGCGATCTGGTCTTCTTCCGCACGCAAGGCCGCGGCACGGCTGACCATGTGGGTGTCTATGTCGGCAACGGGAAATTTATCCAGTCACCGCGCAGCGGCCAGGATATTCAGATCACCTCCCTGAGTGAAGACTACTGGGTGCGTCACTACGTCGGCGCACGTCGCGTGATGACGCCGAAAACTATTCGCTAACCCCTGCCCTGCCGCATCCGTGGCAGGGTAAGTTCCTCTTTTGCATACCCTTTCAATTTGCTATCCTGTCCTTGTTGTCTGTGTGGTTATTGGCAACGCTAAATACAATAAGGAGAGAAGCAATGTCGTTCGAATTACCTGCACTACCGTATGCAAAAGACGCCCTGGCACCGCACATTTCTGCGGAAACCCTGGAATACCATTACGGCAAACATCACCAGACGTATGTCACCAACCTGAACAATTTGATCAAAGGCACCGATTTCGAAGGCAAAACGCTGGAAGAGATCGTCCGTAGCTCAGAGGGTGGCGTATTTAACAACGCGGCTCAGGTGTGGAACCACACCTTCTACTGGCACTGCCTGGCACCCAATGCCGGTGGTGAACCTGCCGGTGAACTGGCTTCCGCGATTAACGCCGCCTTTGGCAGCTTCGCCGATTTCAAAGCGAAGTTTACGGATGCCGCCATCAAGAACTTCGGCTCTGGCTGGACGTGGCTGGTAAAAGAAGCGGATGGCAAACTGGCAATCGTGTCCACCTCTAATGCAGGCACCCCGCTGACCACCAGCGCTACGCCGCTGATGACCGTGGACGTGTGGGAGCACGCTTACTACATTGATTACCGTAACGCGCGCCCGAACTACCTGGAGCACTTCTGGGCACTGGTCAACTGGGACTTCGTCGCGAAGAACTTCGCCGCGTAAGAGAGACGCAGAAGGGGTCCCCCTTCTGCGTTATTTTTATTATTCCGCCGTGCAAACGGCTTCTGGCTGTTTCCGGCCGGACATCATCACTAGCAGCAGGCCGAGCGCGGCAATAATCGCCCCCATCACCGGCACAAAGCTGTATCCCAGACCGCCAGAAATGACGGCGCCGCCCGCCGCAGCACCCAGGGCATTCCCCAGGTTAAACGCACCGATATTCACTGAAGAAGAGAGACCCGGCGCCTCGTGGGCGACACGCATCACGCGCATCTGCAGCGGCGGCACCACGGCGAAGGTGGCTGCGCCCCAGACAACCATCGCGATGGCCGCGCCAAACTCGTTACGCGCCAGCCACGGAATCGCGATCATGATGGCAATCAGCAAGGTTAAAAAGCCTTTCAACGTTCCTGTCACTGAACGGTCGGCAAATTTCCCGCCAAGGTAGTTACCCATTGAGAACCCTACGCCAATCAATACCAGCATCGCGGTAATAAAGATTGGTGTTGCATGGGTGATATCGTGCAGCACCGGTGAAATGTAGGTATAGAGCGTAAACATTGCCCCGGCCCCCAGCACGGTGGTCAGCAGTGCAGAAAGCACCTGCGGGCGCACCAGTACCGACAGCTCTTTGCGCACGTCCGGACGTTCACCCGCGCTGCCTTTCGGCAGGGAGAAGAACAAGGCCACCATCGCCACCACGCCCAGCCCGGCTGTTGCCAGGAATGACATACGCCAGCCGATCGCTTCACCCAGCCAGGTCGCAGCCGGTACGCCGCCAATGTTGGCAATCGTCAGCCCCATAAACATGGTCGCCACGGCGCTTGCCTGCTTATGTTTCGGCACCACGCTTGCGGCCACGACCGAGCCCAGCCCAAAGAACGCGCCATGGTTCAGGCTGGTCAAAATGCGCGACAGCATCAGGGTGGTGTAGTCAGGTGAAATGGCAGAGAGCACGTTGCCCAGGGTGAAAATCGCCATCAGGAAAATCAGCGCATTACGGCGCGCGCGGTGTGAAAGCAGAAGCGTCATCAGCGGCGCCCCCACCATCACGCCGATGGCATAAGCGCTGATTAACATCCCGGCCGCAGGGATCGAGACATCCACGCCCCGGGCGATAACAGGCAGTAACCCCATCGGGGAGAATTCGGTGGTGCCAATCCCAAAAGCGCCAATCGCCAGGGCCAGCAGGGGAAAATTGATTTTCATGCGTCAACTCCGGATGCCGTGTCATGTCGTGACACAGAACAAAGAAGCAGAAAGCATGACATCAATCACAAAAAATGAGAAGTTAACAAAATTGCAAAAGATTTTTGCCTGAGAAGTAACAATCCGGTAAACCGGGAGGGAGAAGATTCTCCCTCCGCGTAAATCAGTGCAGCGCAGCCGTCAGGCCAGCCGCCACAATCAGCGCCAGCACAACGATGGTGGTGAACAGCGAAAACTTCAGATCGGAACTCATCAATTTTTCTCCTTTTAATCCCCCCACGAAAAGTGAGCTTGCTCATTTTTGCACAGTTTACGTCAAAAATCTTCCCGGATTTAAGCTGATAACCACTTTACCTCTTCCCCTTTTCATCAAGATAGGACAAAATTCCACGCTAAATTTATTAGCGTACCGGCCATTGACCCCCTCCTGACGTCCCGTGTCGTTTTCCTGGCGTACCGCAATCTAAAATTGCGTGATAAGGGTGAGAGAAGGCAAACGTTTACCTTCAAGTATTTCAGGAGTTTAGGATATGGTCTGGAGTGACATTTAATGGCAACAATTAAAGACGTAGCAAAACGCGCAAACGTTTCCACTACAACCGTATCACATGTAATTAACAAAACCCGCTTTGTGGCGGAAGAGACGCGCAACGCCGTCTGGGCAGCAATCAAAGAGCTGCACTACTCGCCAAGTGCGGTTGCGCGCAGCCTCAAGGTGAATCACACCAAATCGATTGGTCTGCTGGCGACCAGCAGCGAAGCGGCCTATTTTGCTGAGATCATTGAAGCGGTAGAGAAAAACTGCTTCCAGAAAGGCTATACCCTGATTTTGGGCAACGCGTGGAACAGCATTGAAAAACAGCGAGCCTATCTCTCCATGATGGCGCAGAAGCGCGTGGATGGCCTGCTGGTCATGTGTTCCGAGTACCCGGAATCCGTACTGTCGATGCTTGAAGAGTATCGGCATATCCCGATGGTGGTGATGGACTGGGGTGAAGCCCGTGCGGATTTCACGGATTCCGTTATCGACAACGCCTTTGAAGGCGGCTATATGGCGGGCCGTTATTTGATCGAACGCGGTCATCGTGAGATTGGCGTGATCCCGGGTCCGCTTGAGCGTAACACCGGCGCAGGTCGTCTGGCTGGCTTTATGAAAGCGATGGAAGAAGCACTGATCACCGTGCCAGAAAACTGGATCGTACAGGGTGACTTTGAGCCGGAATCAGGCTACCGCGCGATGCAGCAGATTGTCTCCCAGCAACATCGTCCTACCGCCGTTTTCTGCGGGGGCGACATTATGGCGATGGGCGCGCTCTGTGCGGCCGATGAGCTGGGTCTGCGCGTCCCGCAGGACATTTCCGTGATCGGCTATGACAACGTGCGCAACGCGCGCTTCTTTACCCCTGCGCTGACCACCATTCACCAGCCGAAAGATTCGCTGGGTGAAACGGCCTTCAACATGCTGCTCGACAGGATCGTCAACAAACGTGAAGAGTCGCAGTCCATTGAAGTCCACCCGCGCCTCATCGAACGCCGTTCCGTTGCGGATGGTCCGTTCCGCGACTACCGTCGTTAATCGCTTTACGGAGCCAGTCACACTGGCTCCCGTAACCATTCCCGGTTAAGCGTTTCGCTGTCCCCCAGATAATCCAGCAGCCAGGCCATAGCAGGTGAAACATCATTTTGTTGCCAGGTCAGGCAGCAAGCCGCATCCGGGAACGGATTCTCCAGCGTCAGTTCAACCCACTCGCCGGTGTCGATTCGCGGGCGCGCAAAATGAACGGGCACCATCGCGACGCACAGCCCTGCACTGAGGCAGGTCGCCGACGATTCCCAGTCCGGGGCGACCACGCGACGCTGGTTATCCAGCAGCCAGGTGATACGCTTGGGCAGCGAGCGGGAGGTGTCCTCCAGCACCAGCGACGGCCAGTTACGCAGGGTATCGTCGCTTAACGGCCCCTCCATGGCCGCCAGGGGATGATCGCGTGCCACTACGCATTTCCAGCTCAGCATCCCCATATCGCGAAAGGCATAGCGTCCCCCAACCGGAATCGCCTGCGTCGCCCCAATCGCCATTTCTACCCTGCCGTCCGACAGCGCGTCCCACACGCCGTTGAACACTTCCTGCGAAACACGCAACTCAACGTCAGAAAAATGACGATAGAAATCGACGATCATTTGCCGGGTGCGTTCCGGCTTCACGATATTATCGACCGCGATGGAAAGATGCCCCCGCCAGCCGTTAGCGATCTGCTGACACTGTTCGCGGGTGATCTGCATTTTTTTGATAACAGAACGCCCTTCTTTCAAAAACCACGCCCCGGCAGGCGTTAATTCCACATCACGATGTCGCCGTTCGAACAGCGGAACGGCCAGCCACTCTTCTAGCTGACGGACCGTATAGCTGATTGCCGACGGGACGCGGTGCAGTTCCTGCGCTGCTCCGCTAAAGCTGCCGTTACGCGCGACAGCATCGACCACTTCAAGAGAATAATCTGACCACATTTTCTGCCTGCAAAAAATTTGAATGCACCCGCCAAATATTAGCGTTTCACAAGCCGCTTTGCACTCCCTACACTCTGCGCCAATGTACACCTGCCTCCTCAGGAGAAGAAAATAATGCAACCCAGGAAAGGTTTTTTAGTCTGGCTCGGCGGCTTAAGCGTGCTGGGCTTTTTAGCCACCGATATGTACCTGCCGGCTTTCGCCGCCATGCAGGAAGATCTGCAAACCCCTGCCGCCGCGATCAGCGCCAGCCTGAGTTTGTTCCTCGCCGGTTTTGCCTTCGCGCAGCTGCTGTGGGGACCGCTCTCGGATCGCTTTGGCCGCAAGCCGGTATTGTTGCTCGGTCTTGCCATTTTTGCCGTGGGCTGTCTGGGGATGCTATGGGTTCGCGACGCCACCTGGCTGCTGGTACTGCGTTTTATTCAGGCAGTGGGCGTCTGCGCCGCAGCCGTCACCTGGCAGGCGCTGGTCACCGACTACTACCCGGCGAACCGTACAAACCGAATTTTCGCGACCATTATGCCGCTGGTGGGGCTTTCCCCTGCCCTCGCCCCGCTGCTGGGTAGCTGGATCCTCGCACATTTCGACTGGCAGGCCATCTTTGCCACGCTGTTTGCCATCACGCTGATCCTGATGCTGCCGGCGTTCGCCCTCAAGCCCGCGCATAAAAAAGAGGCGCATGCCGACGCCAGCCCAATTACCTTTGCCTCCCTGCTGAGCGCCAAAGCGTATCGCGGTAATGTGCTGATTTATGCTGCCTGCTCGGCAAGCTTCTTCGCATGGCTGACCGGTTCACCCTTTATTCTGCACGATATGGGCTATAGCCCGGCGGCCATCGGTCTGAGCTATGTTCCGCAGACCATCGCGTTCCTGGTAGGCGGGTACGGCTGTCGCGCGGCGCTGCAAAAATGGGAAGGCCAGCAGATGCTGCCGTGGTTGCTGGTGCTGTATGCGTTGAGCGTTATCGGGACCTGGGCCGTCGGCTTTATTCCCGGCGTCGGTCTGGCTGAAATTTTGATTCCATTCTGCGTAATGGCCATCGCGAACGGCGCGATATACCCTATCGTTGTGGCGCAGGCGCTTCGTCCCTTCCCGCAGGCGACGGGCCGTGCGGCCGCACTTCAGAATACGCTGCAACTGGGGCTGTGCTTCCTGGCAAGTCTGGTGGTCTCGGCACTGATTGCCACGCCACTCCTGACCACCACCAGCGTGATGCTGGTTACCGTTGCGCTGGCCGGCATGGGCTATCGTATGCAGTCAGCCGCGCAGCGTGCGCAGGATAACCGCGCGCAGGCAGAAACGTCACATGCGTAATTACTGCAAAAATTATGTAACTTTTCGGTGATTAGGTTGCTAACAATTTTCTATTGAATCACCAAATTTTGCGGCCTATACTAAATTTGGTTCGATTAAATACGATAAATATTAAGTGTTAACGGGAGCCGGAGTGCTCCCGTTTTACCATGGAAGGCATTTCGGCAAGGGTTATCTCCCTTCCTCTGTTCTACGTCGGATACTAGCCTCGCGGTATATACCGTGAGATTTCTCACAAACCAAAAAAAGCGTCTACGCTGTTTGAAGGTTCTGATCACAGTAGGGTGATGGAGAAGCTATGAGTTCATCGTGTATAGAAGAAGTCAGCGTTCCGGACGATAACTGGTCCCGGATCGTCAGTGAACTGTTAGGTCGAGCAGGCATCACGATTAATGGATCATCGCCATCCGATCCTCAGGTTAAACATCCCGACTTTTTTAAACGCGTGTTACGAGAGGGATCGTTAGGCCTGGGAGAAAGTTATATGGATGGCTGGTGGGAATGCGAACGGCTGGATATATTTTTCACCCGCGTTTTGCGTGCTGGTCTGGAAAATCAACTCCCTCGCCATCTGAAAGACACCCTGCGCGTCGCCTCAGCCCGCCTGTTTAACCTGCAAAGTAAAAAACGCGCCTGGATCGTCGGCAAAGAGCACTACGACCTTGGCAACGACCTGTTCAGCCGTATGCTGGACCCCTTCATGCAATATTCCTGCGCCTACTGGAAAGAGGCATCGACGCTTGAAGAGGCGCAACAGGCCAAGCTGCGTCTGATTAGCGAGAAACTGCAGCTTGAGCCCGGAATGCGTGTGCTGGATATCGGCTGCGGCTGGGGTGGGCTGGCGTATTTTATGGCGAAGCACTACGGCGTCAGCGTCGTCGGCGTCACGATTTCAGCAGAACAGCAAAAGCTGGCGCGAGAACGCTGCCAGGGTCTTGATGTTGACATCCGGCTGCAGGATTACCGTGACCTGAACGAACAGTTTGATCGTATCGTCTCCGTGGGTATGTTCGAACATGTTGGCCCGAAAAACTACGACACCTATTTTGACGTCGTGGATCGCAATTTGAAACCAGACGGCATTTTCCTGCTGCACACCATCGGGTCTAAGCGCACCGACAACAACGTCGACCCGTGGATCAACAAATACATATTCCCGAATGGCTGTTTACCGTCCGTGCGCCAGATTGCCAACGCCAGCGAGTCCCATTTCGTGATGGAAGACTGGCATAACTTTGGCGCGGATTACGACACCACATTGATGGCATGGCATGCACGTTTTCAGGAAGCCTGGCCGGAGATTGCGGACAACTACTCTGAACGATTCAAGCGGATGTTTAGCTATTATCTGAATGCCTGCGCGGGGGCGTTTCGCGCGCGGGATATTCAGCTCTGGCAGGTTGTTTTCAGCCGAGGGATTGAGCACGGCTTGCGGGTCGCCCGCTAAAAAAAATAACCCCGGTTACCCGGGGTTATTTTTTATTCGTCTTCTGTGCTCGTTATTATTGCCGCTTCTTTTGCCGCCAGCACGCGCTCAACCGTATCCACTACCGCCTGGGTTTGAGGATCGATTTCGATATTCACGCGATGCCCGAGTTTTTTCGAACCCAGCGTGGTGCGTTGCAGCGTTTCAGGAATTAAATGCACGCAAAAACGCGTTGCCGTCACTTCTCCAACCGTCAGGCTAATCCCATCAATGCCAATAAATCCTTTATAGAGGATGTATTTCATTAATGACGGATCCTGCATTTTGAACCAGATTTGACGGTTATTTTCCGAGGTCACGATTTTCGCCACTTCAGCCGTGGTCATGATGTGCCCCGACATCAGATGGCCGCCAATCTCATCACTGAACTTCGCCGCACGCTCAACGTTGACGGTATCACCCACAGCCAGCTCGCCCAGATTAGTAATACGCAGGGTCTCTTTCATTAAATCAAAGCTGATCTTGTTGCCATTAATTTCGGTGACGGTCAGACAGCAGCCGTTATGGGCAATCGAGGCGCCGGTTTCGATGCCATCAAGCATATATTCCGGCAGCTCTACAACATGCGTACGAAAATTAGGTTTTTCATCAATGGACACCACTTTGGCAGTGCCCTGCACAATACCAGTAAACATGCTTACAACTCCTGTTTTCTCCGGACGGTGGTTACACCGTTTAATCCCACCACAATAACAGTTGGAAAAAGAGGTTGCCAGCGGAGCGCATTTTCTGGCGATTTTTTCACTAGATAAATAGCTAAAGCCCGCTACAATAGCTGGCACCCCCCGCATTTTCTTCTTGCTGCCCGTTACGGCGGCTTTTTTAGTCTCTCTTATAACTACAAAATAAAGGTGTTCACGTGCAGAAGTACATGAATGAAGCGCGGCAGTTATTGGCACTGGCGATACCAGTGATCATCGCGCAAGTGGCCCAGACCGCAATGGGATTTGTGGATACCGTCATGGCAGGTGGCTATAGCGCCACTGATATGGCGGCCGTCGCCATCGGTACATCAATCTGGCTTCCGGCCATCCTGTTCGGCCATGGTCTGCTGCTCGCGCTGACGCCGGTTATTGCTCAACTTAATGGTTCGGGACGTCGCGAACGCATTGCCCATCAGGTCCGCCAGGGGTTCTGGCTGGCCGGATTTGTCTCCGTGCTGATTATGGTCGTGCTCTGGAACGCCGGTCATATCATTCGCGCGATGGATAACATTGACCCGGCACTGGCTGACAAAGCCGTTGGCTATCTGCGTGCCCTGCTCTGGGGGGCACCGGGCTACCTCTTCTTCCAGGTGGCGCGTAACCAGTGCGAAGGCCTGGCGAAAACCAAGCCCGGGATGGTGATGGGCTTTATCGGCCTGCTGGTGAATATTCCGGTGAACTATATCTTTATTTACGGTCATTTCGGGATGCCAGAGCTGGGCGGCGTCGGCTGCGGCGTGGCAACCGCCGCGGTTTATTGGGTGATGTTCTTCTGTATGCTTACCTTTGTGAAACACGCCCGCTCTATGCGCGATATTCGTAATGAGAAAACATTCAGTACGCCGGACTGGAGCATCATGACGCGCCTGATGCAGTTAGGCTTGCCGATTGCGCTGGCCCTGTTTTTTGAAGTGACGCTCTTTGCCGTCGTCGCCCTGCTGGTCTCCCCACTGGGGATCGTTAACGTGGCCGGGCACCAGATTGCGCTCAACTTCAGCTCCCTGATGTTCGTTCTGCCGATGTCGCTGGCGGCGGCGGTGACGATTCGCGTCGGCTTCCGCCTGGGCCAGGGCTCGACGCTGGATGCGCAAACGGCCGCACGGACCGGGCTGGGAGTCGGTGTCTGCATGGCGGTCTGTACGGCGCTCTTTACCGTTGCATTACGCGAGCAAATTGCCCTGCTCTATAACGACAACCCGGAAGTGGTGGCACTTGCCTCGCACCTGATGCTGCTCGCCGCGGTGTACCAGATTTCAGACTCTATCCAGGTGATTGGCAGCGGCGTGCTTCGCGGATACAAAGATACGCGCTCCATCTTCTTTATCACCTTCATCGCCTACTGGGTACTGGGACTGCCGTGCGGCTACATCCTGGCCCTGACCGATCTGGTGGTTGACCGCATGGGACCCGCCGGGTTCTGGATGGGCTTTATCATTGGTCTGACGTCAGCCGCGATCATGATGATGATGCGCATGCGCTTCCTGCAGCGCCAGCCATCAACCGTGATTTTGCAACGCGCTGCGCGTTAAATACGCAGTAGCCGCCTGCTGGCGGCTACTTTCTCTTCACTTTGCGCGGTAATGAAGCAATCGCGTGAAATCAGAGAGAAAAATGCATTTTCCCTCTTGCCACCTTGATGCTGTGCCGCTAATATTCGTCCCCGTTGTCACCGACAACACGTTGCGTTCATAGCTCAGTTGGTTAGAGCACCACCTTGACATGGTGGGGGTCGTTGGTTCGAGTCCAATTGAACGCACCATTCTGCGTCCGTAGCTCAGTTGGTTAGAGCACCACCTTGACATGGTGGGGGTCGGTGGTTCGAGTCCACTCGGACGCACCATTTCAGTCCTGAAATGGTGCAAATTCTCTTCAGATACCCTGATTTTTCTTAATCCCTTATTTTCATCATTATTCTCCTGCTACGCTTTTCTTATGGAAAAAATACAGGAAGCGCGTTGATGAAGAGTATCGCCATTATCGGCTCCGGCCCGACAGGGATTTACACCTTTTATCATCTGCTTAAAAACAGCACCCCGCTCTCAGTTTCTGTCTTTGAACAGGCCGATGACGCTGGCGTGGGCATGCCTTATAACGACGACGATAATTCTCGCCTGATGCTGGCGAACATTGCGAGCATTGAAATCCCGCCCATTTTTATGACCTACCTCGACTGGCTGAAGGGACAGAGCGAAGCGCACCTGGCGCGTTTTAAGGTAGATAAAACCACGCTCCACGATCGGCAGTTCCTGCCCCGGATCCTGCTGGGTGAATATTTTCGCGACAGCTTGCGAACCATCGTCAAAGAAGCTAAAAAGCAGGGGTTCGAGGTTAACATCCATGAATCCGCCGCCGTTACCGACGTCATTCCCTCCTCAACCGGCGTCACGCTTTCCGTCAATGGCAACATCTTTCCTGAACGCTTTGACCTTGCGGTTATCGCCACCGGTCACGTCTGGCCAGACGAGGACGAAGCCACGCGCACATTCTTCCCAAGCCCGTGGTCCGGTCTGATGGACGCCCGCATTCCCCCTTGCCGCGTTGGCATTATGGGAACATCGTTAAGCGGTCTGGATGCGGCGATGGCGGTGGTGATGCAGCACGGTGAGTTCCGTGACGGTAAATTCATCCTGGACGAAGGCAGTGAAGCGTTAAACATTACGCTGATGTCGCGGACAGGCATTCTGCCGGAAGCCGATTTTTACTGCCCTATCCCTTACGAACCGCTGTCCGTTTTAACCGCATCCGTGGTTGAAGGCGAGATAGCCAAAGGATCGGATGGCCTGCTTGACCGCATTTTTGCCCTGATGGTGAAAGAACTTCAACGTGCCGACCCGGCATGGTGCGAGAAAATTTCTCTGCAACGCCACAACGCCGACAGCCTGCGTGACGCCTGGTTTGAGGATCGTCAACAGCACGGTCCGTTTAGCTGGGCGGAAGAGAACCTCAATGAAGTTGAACGGAACAAACGCGAACGGCGCACCGTCGCCTGGCGCTATACCGTCCTTCGGCTGCATGAGGTCGTTCAGGAGATTGTTCCCCATCTTAGCGATCAGGACAGAGAGCGCTTCAAAAACGGGCTGGCCCGCGTGTTTATCGACAACTATGCGGCGATCCCTCCGCAGTCTATCCGCAGACTGCTTGCGCTTCGCGAGGCTGGCATCATCAGCGTGGCGGCCCTGGGCGACGACTATACGCTGGATGTTGGCAGCGACCGCACGGTGGTGTCCACAAAAGAGACCGTTTACCGCTTTGACGTTTTCATCGATGCACGCGGGCAAAAGCCGCTCAAAACCAAAGATCTGCCTTTCCCCTCACTGCGCAGAGCGCTGGAAACGACCGGCGACGAGATACCCGATGTCGGTGAAGATTACACGCTAAATGCGCCTGAAACGGTTCGCGGGCGCATCGCGTTTGGCGCGATACCGTGGCTGATGCACGATCATCCCTTTGTTCAGGGGCTGGCGGAGTGTGCAGAGATTGCAGAGGCGATGGCCAGGGCGGCTGAAAAACCGGCCACAGGTTTACGGCGTCGATTACCGTACGTAGAGAACTGACAGGGCTTCCATGCCCTGCAACGCGATATTACTCGAAGAAGACGTCCGGGTTTTCAGACAGCGAGACAAAGGTTTTCGTCGCTTTATCCAGGGCACGAATTTCGCCGCTTTCAATGTCATAGACCCAGCCGTGCAGGCGAAGGGAGTTGTTACGCAGCCCCACCGCGACGGACGGGTGAGTCTTAATGTTGCTCAGTTGCGCAAACACGTTCTCCTGCACCATCGCATTCACTTTATCGAGCGGCTTATCCCAGGTTTTCTTCTCAACCACGGCTTTGGCCGCATCGGAATAGCGCAGCCAGTGTGAAACAGCAGGCATCGGCTCCAGGTTCGCGTTATCGGCAATCGCCTTCATCGCGCCACAGTTGGAGTGGCCGCAGATGACGATATCCGTCACGCCCAGCGCCACAACCGCGTATTCGATAGTGGCGGAGACACCGCCAGGCTCAGGCCCGAACGGCGGCACAATATTACCAGCATTACGAATGACAAAGAGTTGTCCCGGCTCTTGCTGAGTAACCAGTTCCGGGACCAGACGGCTGTCGGAGCATGAGATGAACAGCGCTTTGGGATTCTGGCTGGACGCTAAACTGCGAAAGAGCTCTTTACGTTGCGGGAAAATCTCTTTTTGAAAGCTGAGAAAACCTTCAATGATATGTTGCATAGCAATTTCTCTTTTATCTGTTTTAGTTTAGGTATGATCGCGATCACACTCGTAAAGTTTACCCATCGCGCTTCACTTCAGACAAGCAATATATTTCTGGCCCGACCGCTGTACGATAGCGTCGGCATTCGCCGGAATGTTCTGCCCTTCGAACGCGCCGTAAAGACGGGTGAAAGATTTGCCCACCAGGCGCCGGGTGACCTCCTCAACCTTGCGGGCAGGCAACGGAAGCATATTCGGGTAGCTCCACATAAACGACACCGCATCCTTCCCGGGGGTGACCTGCAGAATATCCCCCGCCAGCAAAACGCCCTCGCCTTCCTGCCAGTGCAGCACCGTGCCGCCTGCGAAATGGCCGCCGAGACGCAGCAAAGTAACCGATGGCACGATCTCCAGCGCATCGCCCTCCCAGTAATTAATCGCCGGACTGGCGCGCATCACCCACTCGCGATCGCTGGCGTGCAGATAGACCGGCGCATCAAACGCCGCGGCCCACTCCTGCATGGTGGTGTAATAGTGCGGATGGGAAATCGCAATGGCGCGGAGGCCGCCGAGCGCGGTGATGATAGCGTGGGTGGCCGGGTCAAGGTTGGCGATGCAGTCCCACAAAATATTGCCGTGTGGGGTACGCAGCAGCAACGCGCGCTGGTTAATCGCAAAAGACGGTACCGTTTTGATGCTGTACAACTGCGGCTCCAGCTGCTGCCATTTATTCGCGTGCGTGGCCGTTACCGTCTCATACTCGATCCACGCCTGGCCGCTGGCCGGGACATACTGCCGTTCATCCTCGCAAATCGGGCATCTTTCCGGCTGTGCATCGTAGGAGGTACCGCAGGTTTTACAGAGTGTAATCATGAGCGCTCCTCAGTGATAAAGCACTGAGTATGGCAGGGATTATCCTTATGTGCTGCGTGGTACATTGCTGGCTTTTTTTGCCCTATACTGTGCCCGTATCAATAACTGAACATAGCAGGTGCAACATGGAAATTGATCTCGATAACCTGGTTTTTAACGGACTGGATGAAGCGGAAGAACGCAACGCGGAACGTCTGGATGACGCGGACAAAAAAGCCCAGGCGATTGTCGCCGACGACGACTGCGGTGATGCCTGCAAGATCTGATAAAAAGCACCGGTCAGCCGGTGCTTTTTTTGGCACTCAACGGAGAGCTACAGTTCAGGCGTCTTTTTAAATCCCGTCAGCATCAGTACAAGGCTTTGCGCCGAAGAAGCCGGTTCAAACTGGTAATGGTTTCCCTGGCGGTCGCCGCCGATATACCACGAGATTTCGGTTTTCCCTTCCGCCAGCGCCTTGCGCACGGCTTTGTCGACATCCACCATTCTGTACTCGCGCGAGTGGTTGAGATACAGCACCGCATCGGATCGATAGCTGCAGGCCGGGCGGTCAGCCCATCTCACCGTTGCAGGATCCCAGTCGTTGCTGGCCGGATAGAAGAAGATCTGATCGGCGCCGTCAGTTTCTACCTTACCGCCGTATATGCGAACGCGATATTTAAACAGAGAAGGATCCTGTCCCGCTGGCAGCGGCGGGATCGTAAACTTCACCAGTGAGAGGGTTTCACTGTTTTGCGTTCGGCCTCCGTTCTGCCAGTTATCCTGCACCAGCAAAGCCTGCGGCTGAGGCTGGGAGAGCCCCGGCTCAAGGCTGCTTAGCCAGACGTTTGCCTGCGCTTTTGAATAGGCATATGGCACGGTCGTGCCACAGTCCAGCCCGCGATTCATACACAGCTCGGTCATAAAGCGCGCCCCCTCTTCCGTCCAGCCATTCATGAAATCAGCATGCGCAGTGTAGAGACTTCCCCAGCGTTCTTCGCGTTCGTCACCATGCATAATGGGATCGAGGGAAAGCTGTGCTTTGCTGGTATCAAGGGATGAAATTGTCGGAAGCACATAAGCGATGTTCATGTTCACGGTCGGAATTTTCACCGGAAACGCGGTCGGGCATTGCCCTTTCGTATCGTACGTCGCATTGGCAACGCCGTGAGCGGGCTTGAGGTTCACGCCATCCCAGCAGTTGGGAAACTGAATACCGATATTAAACTGCACGGCGTCTCCCGCCTTGCGTAGCCCGCACACTTCGCCTGTTTTTGTCGTGTAACCTTTGCCGTTAGCACATAAGAACGTGATATGCGGGTTAGGCGCAGATCCATGGTGATCCCCCGCCAGCAGTGATAGCCCCGCCGGGAAAGGCTGCAGCGGCCAGGTTTCCACATTCGAGGCCTGATAATAGGTTTTTTGATACGCAGGTTTTACGATAGTGCCGTCAGGCAGCCGCAGCGAAGGTGCCCAGTATGCCGAGCTATCCGCTTTGTTATCGCAGGTGGTTTCTTCCAGCTTGCGCAGGGTTTCCCGGCTCGAGCTGGCATCGGTGTGCGTATTGCCGAAGAAGTCATGCAGCATGGCCTCGTTGGGCCTGCCAAACATCATTATGGCATCATCGCCAAGGGTATGGGAGTAGCCGCAGACGACATGAGCCTGTGGCGCAGCGTGTGCCGCATGCATGGCGAGAAGTAGCGCAGGGGCTGAAAGAGCCGTGGTTAACGTGGTCCGTTTCATCATTATCTCCATTAATGAAAGGACCTATAGGTAACAAACAACGGGTTAATTAACCGAATGATTCACCGCGTACTTTTCTCCTCATTGCGGCTTTACAGACGTAACGCACAGCTCATTCCAGTACATTTCGCGCGTGCGGCGCAGTTCAGCGTGACGTTTTATCATGGAACCACTCCGGGTCTATGTTAGCAACGTCCACGCCGTACAGGCTGGCGGCAGGCAGTATTGACTCAAGAACACGTTGCGCGCTGTTCTCCGCATTCACAGGTCGGGTGGCAAAAAACCGCCGTAACGTGCTGATCCATTTTTTCATCGTCTTGCCCCTCTTGCTTCACCTGCGTTCAGTAAAACACCCATTAACAATGGAGGGGAAATAACAATAACGACTGTTGATATGCGGGATCTGAGAAACGCGCGAAACGCGGGCGCATCACCCGGCCAGCGCTTTAACCACTGTCTCCATCGCTTCGGTTGTCAATTCGCTGCGCTTGATGCGCTGGTTCGCCAGCGCCGTGCGCAGCACACCCGCAATGACAATATGCTTCGGCTCCTGCCCTAAATCACGCATCTCAAGCACCACCTTACCGACCACCCGGCACATCTCCTGGTACAGCGCTTCATCTTTGGTCACGTTACCCATCGTCATCACTCCGTTGCCTTTTAAACGTTGAGCTTAAATGATTCTCCTGCCGGATACAAAAAAGAAGCCCGGCGAGGATCTCGCCGGGCTTCATCTGTAAAATCAGCTAATTAGTTATTAACCGGAATCACAGCACCTTTGTATTTGGTGCGGATCCAGTCCTGAATCTCTTTGGAGTGCAGCACGTTCACCAGTGCGACGATGTCCTTCTTCTTCTCGTCACCGCGATGCACGGTAATGATGTTGGCGTACGGGTTATTTTCACCGCTCTCTACCGCAATCGGGTCGTGCACCGGGTCCAGACCGGCGTCAATCGCATAGTTGGCGTTAATCACGACCGCAGCGCCTTCATCGTTGTTGTACATCTGCGGCAGCAGAGAGGCTTCGACGTTAGGCGTGAACTGCAGCTTCTTCGGGTTCTCAACGATGTCGCTGATACGCGCCGTCACTTTGTCGATGCCGGGCTTCAGCTTGATCACGCCCTCTTTTTCAAAGATGGAGAGAATACGGCCTTCTTCGGAAACGGCATCACGCATAATGATCTTACCGCCTTCCGGCAGGTCCTTCAGCGACTTGTACTTTTTGGAGTAGATACCGATTGGCTCAATGTGGATAGCACCCGCACTGACAAAATCGTAATCCTTATCGCCCGCGTGATCTTTCAGCACGCTGTTCAGGTAAGGAATATGCTGGAAATAGTTGGCGTCAATGTCATGACCCGCCAGCGCGGTGTTGGGCAGAATGTAGTCCTGGAACGGTTTAATCTCCAGGTCAATCCCCTGCTTCGCCAGAATCGGCTTTGCCTGCTCCAGAATTTCGGCGTGCGGGGTGTTGGATGCGCCCACAGTCAGCGTATCCGCCCAGGAGGCGAAGCTCAGGGCGCTCAGGGTGGCTGCGGCGATCAGTGTCAGTGTTTTTTTCATGATGTGGTTCCTGTGTGTATTTATTAGCGTTTATCTAACAGAGAAGTCATAGCGTCGCCGCAGAACTGGATAATGAAAACGATGATCAGAATGGTCACCGTTGCCACCAGCGTGACGTCACCATGGTTGCGCTGGAATCCTTCCAGATAAGCCAGATTTCCCAAACCGCCGGCGCCAATCACCCCCGCCATGGCGCTGTAACTCACCAGCGCAATCAGCGTTACCGTTATCCCTGATACCAGTGCAGGTGATGATTCCGGCAGTAAAACCCGAAACACGAGCGTGCTCAGTCGTGCGCCCATTGAGCGCGTTGCTTCGATTACCCCTTTGTCCACTTCGCGCAGGGCAATCTCCACCAAGCGTGCGTAGAACGGCGCGGCCCCCACAATCAGGGCCGGCAGCGCCGCGTTGGCACCAAGAATGGTACCGACGATGGTCTTGGTGAACGGGATCAACAGGACGATCAGAATGATGAACGGTATTGAGCGAAACACGTTTACCACAATCGAAATTACGCTGTAGACCGTGCGGTTTTGAAACAGCCCGCCGCGCGCGGTTAAGAACAGCGCCAGGCCCAGCACGATCCCCAGCACAAAGGTCGCCACCCCGGAAAGCGCGGTCATGTACAGCGTCTCCTGCGTCGCCGCCCAGAGCTGATCCCATTTGAGGTGCGGGAAGAGATTCTCAGCCATGTTTAATGACCTCGCCTTCAATATCGCTGTGCTTCAGGTCGGCGAGGATATTGTTCAGTTGTTCATCAGATGCCACGACGTGGACCCAGAGCTGGCCGAAAACGCCGTGGGCGGTTTGCGTCATTTTCCCGTGCAGGATATTAAACGGCAGACCGTAGCGCAGGGTCAGCTCACCCACGACCGGCTTGTGCGTGCTGTGGCCGGTAAAGGTCAGACGGATGACCGTGCCTTCCAGATCGTTTGCCAGTTCGGTATTGAAGGTTTCTTCCTCGGCGTACTGACTTACCTGGCGGACAAACTGCTGCGTAATCGGCTGCTGCGGATGGGTGAATACACTCAGCACATCCCCCTCTTCCACCACCTTACCGTTTTCCATCACCGCCACGCGGTCGCAGATCTTGCGCACCACATGCATTTCGTGGGTGATCAGCACGATGGTCAGCTTGAAACTACGGTTGATATCCAGCAGCAGATCGAGGATCTGATCGGTGGTCTGCGGGTCGAGTGCGGACGTGGCTTCATCACACAGCAAAACGTCCGGGTTATTGGCCAGCGCGCGCGCAATCCCCACGCGCTGTTTTTGTCCGCCGCTTAGCTGTGACGGGTAGGCATTCTCACGCCCTTTCAGCCCCACCAGCGCCACCAGTTCCGCCACGCGAGCCTTGATTCTGGCTTTTGGCACACCGGCGATCTGCATGGAGAACGCGATATTCTCACTTACCGTGCGCGACCACAGCAGGTTGAAGTGCTGGAACACCATACTGATTTTCAGGCGTGCCTGACGCAGGACTTCACCTTTTGCGGCGGAGATGTCCTGCCCGTTAATCGTGACGCTGCCAGCGCTGGGTTTCTCCAGACCGTTCAGCAGACGAATCAGCGTGCTTTTCCCGGCGCCGCTGTAGCCGATAATGCCGTAAACCTGTCCCTGCTCAATCGTCAAATTGACGTTATCAACGGCTGTGAGCGCCGCCTTACCGTTGTCAAAAACCTTCGAAATATTTCTGAGTACAATCATTCTAATTCATTATCCGATCCGCCAATGGCGGTTTAGAAGTATGGATGTCCAAACGATAGTAAACAGGCGTTATCAGTTTTTAAATGAACAAAAAAGCATGTGTTATAACTTTCAGTAATAAACAACGACGCTACACGGCGGGAAGTATTTAGATTGATTTCAGCAATGATTATCTGCCAGACGCATAACGCTTGACTGATATGCTAAAAAAACGGTCATTATTGCAGCATTTTATGCCGAGATAGCCATCCTCACTTCCAGACAACTTTACGTCTTGCTGTCCTGACATCCAAAAACAGCACTGATATTCCCTTCTGTTATAAAAAGCAGTGAAGTGTTCTTTATTGCGAAAATTTCACCGCCCTATCATCCCGTCATGACACCCAGAAAGGAAAACATCATGACGATCTACCACTCCGTCACCGAACTGATTGGCCGGACACCGCTGATCCAGTTGCACAAGCTTGATACCGGTCCCTGCTCGCTGTTTCTGAAGCTGGAGAACCAAAACCCCGGCGGCTCCATTAAAGATCGCGTGGCGTTGTCGATGATTAACGACGCGGAGCGTACCGGCCAGCTACGGCCGGGTGGCACGATTATTGAAGCAACGGCGGGGAATACCGGCCTCGGGCTGGCGCTGATCGCCGCCCAGAAAGGCTATACGCTTATCCTGGTGGTGCCGGACAAAATGAGCCGCGAGAAGATTTTCCACCTGCGCGCGCTGGGTGCCCAGGTGGTACTGACCCGTTCCGACGTCAATAAGGGGCATCCGGCCTATTACCAGGATTACGCCCAGCGCCTGGCCGATGAACTGCCCGGCGCGTTTTATATCGACCAGTTCAATAACGAGGCCAACCCGCTGGCACACCGTACCACCACGGCACCGGAACTGTATGAGCAGCTTGACGGCCGGATTGACGCCATCGTGGTCGGCGTCGGCTCAGGCGGCACGCTGGGCGGCCTGCAGGCGTGGTTTTCAGAGCATTCGCCACATACGGAGTTTGTGCTGGCCGACCCGGCAGGTTCTGTGCTCGCCGATCAGGTTGAGACCGGTCGCTACCACGATGCGGGCGCCTGGCTGGTTGAGGGCATTGGCGAAGACTTTATTCCACCGCTGGCCCACATTGAAGGCGTGAACCGCGCGTGGCGCATTACCGACCGCGAAGCGTTTGCCACCGCGCGTGAACTGCTGAAAACGGAAGGCATTCTGGCGGGCTCCTCCAGCGGCACCCTGCTGGCGGCGGCGCTGAAATATTGCCAGGCGCAAACCACGCCGAAACGCGTGGTGACCTTCGCCTGCGACAGCGGCAATAAATATCTCTCGAAGATGTTCAACGACGACTGGATGCGCCAGCAGGGGCTCATCACGCGCCCTCAGGCAGGCGATCTCTCTGACTACATTGCCCTGCGCCACGATGAAGGCGCTACCGTCACCGCCGCCCCGGATGACACGCTCTCCACCGTTCTGGCACGCATGCGCCTGTACGACATCTCCCAACTGCCGGTACTGGAAAACGGTCGGGTCGTCGGCATTATCGACGAGTGGGATCTGTTGCGGCATATCGGCGGTGAAGCTGACCGCTTCGCCCTTCCCGTGACAGAGGCCATGACGCGTCAGGTGGAATTTCTCGATAAACGCGCCCCGGAAAGCGCCCTGCACGCCATCTTCGACCGCGGTCTGGTGGCCGTCATTAATGACAACGACCGTTTTCTCGGTTTGATTACGCGCAGCGACGTGCTGACTGCGTGGCGCAACCGTCTTCAGCCATAAGGAACAGATGATGAAAAACCTGGCAACCCTGAGCGTCCACAGCGGCGCGTTCAATGATCAGCATGGCGCCGTTATGCCGCCGATTTACGCCACCTCGACGTTTGCGCAACCCTCTCCCGGGGAGCATACCGGCTATGAGTATTCCCGCAGCGGCAACCCGACGCGCCATGCGCTCGAAACCGCCATCGCCGAACTGGAAGGCGGAACGCGCGGCTACGCCTTTGCATCCGGTCTTGCCGCCATCTCAACCGTGCTTGAACTGCTGGATAAAGACAGCCATATCGTCGCCATTGATGACGTCTACGGCGGCACATATCGCCTGATTGAAAATGTCCGCAAACGCAGCACCGGTCTTCAGGTCAGCTGGGTTAAGCCGGACGATTTAGCCGGGCTTGAGGCGGCTATTCGCCCGGACACCCGCATGATCTGGGTTGAAACACCTACCAACCCTCTGCTGAAGCTGGCGGATTTAGCGGCTATCGCTGACATCGCCCGTCGTCATAACGTTATCAGCGTGGCGGATAACACCTTCGCATCGCCGGTCATTCACCGTCCGCTGGCGTCGGGTTTCGACATCGTGGTGCACTCAGCAACCAAATACCTTAACGGCCACTCTGACGTGGTGGCCGGGCTGGCGGTGGTGGGTGATAATCCGGCGCTGGCGGACAGGCTTGGCTACCTGCAGAACGCGGTCGGCGGCGTACTGGACCCGTTTAGCAGCTTCCTGACCCTGCGCGGTATTCGTACCCTTTCGCTGCGCATAGAGAGACACAGCAGCAACGCGCTGGCGATTGCGCAATGGCTGGAACAGCATCCGCTGGTTGAACGGGTCTTTTATCCCGGACTGGAGTCGCACCCGCAATATCAGCTTGCCCGCACGCAGATGGCGCTGCCCGGCGGGATGATTTCTGTCGTGGTGAAAGGTGATGCGCAACGCGCCACAGAGGTGATTCGCAACCTGACGTTGTTCACCCTTGCGGAAAGCCTGGGCGGCGTGGAGAGTCTGGTGAGCCAGCCTTACAGCATGACGCACGCCTCGATTCCGCTGGCGCAACGGCTGGCAAACGGTATTGTGCCACAGCTGATTCGCCTGTCGGTGGGGATTGAAGATCCTAAAGACCTCATCGCCGACCTCAGTCAAGCGCTGCAAAAATAAGCAAAATGCGGCAGGTCAATCACCTGCCGCGATAAGTTGTCATCATGGCTTAACGCGTTGATAACAATATTATGTAAAACGGCATTGATTATTTCTGAAACACCGTTTCCATTTTCCTTTTATCTTAAAATCAGCGTATAATGCGCGCCAAATCCCTGGTGAATGGTTTCAGCGCTTGGAATACAAAAAACAACGTACAACTTCTCCTCTCCTTCGTTGGGCTGTCACTCAGGCACACTTTCTTCTGCACGCTCATTTGATGTCTCCTATCCTTAGTGCGTGTCATATACTCTTTTGCAACACAGGTTTGACTCTGCGGCGGTGCGCCCCCGGAGCGAGATTTCCATATCCTTCCCAACTTAAAGACTAAGACTGTCATGAAAAAGACGAAAATTGTTTGTACTATCGGCCCGAAAACCGAATCCGAAGAGATGCTGAGCAAAATGCTGGACGCCGGCATGAACGTGATGCGTCTGAACTTCTCTCACGGTGACTATGCAGAACACGGTCAGCGTATCCAGAACTTGCGCAACGTGATGAGCAAAACCGGTAAAAAAGCGGCTATCCTGCTCGACACCAAAGGTCCGGAAATCCGTACCATCAAACTGGAAGGCGGCAACGACGTCTCTCTGAAAGCAGGCCAGACGTTCACCTTCACCACGGACAAATCCGTTGTGGGTAACAGCGAAATCGTTGCGGTCACCTATGAAGGCTTCACCAGCGATCTGTCCGTCGGTAACACCGTCCTGGTCGACGATGGTCTGATCGGTATGGAAGTGACCGCGATTGAAGGTAACAAGGTTATCTGTAAAGTGCTGAACAATGGCGACCTGGGCGAAAACAAAGGCGTTAACCTGCCGGGCGTTTCTATCGCGCTGCCAGCACTGGCTGAAAAAGACAAGCAAGACCTGATCTTCGGCTGCGAACAAGGCGTTGACTTCGTTGCAGCGTCCTTCATCCGTAAGCGTTCTGACGTGGTCGAAATTCGCGAGCACCTGAAAGCGCACGGCGGCGAGAAGATCCAGATCATCTCCAAAATCGAAAACCAGGAAGGTCTGAACAACTTCGACGAAATCCTCGAAGCGTCTGACGGCATCATGGTTGCACGTGGCGACCTGGGCGTTGAAATCCCGGTTGAAGAAGTGATCTTCGCGCAGAAGATGATGATCGAAAAATGTGTTCGCGCGCGTAAAGTGGTTATTACCGCTACGCAGATGCTGGACTCTATGATCAAAAACCCACGCCCAACCCGCGCTGAAGCAGGCGACGTGGCTAACGCCATCCTCGACGGTACCGATGCTGTTATGCTGTCCGGCGAATCCGCAAAAGGGAAATATCCTCTGGAAGCGGTTGGCATTATGGCGACCATCTGTGAACGTACTGACCGCGTGATGACCAGCCGTCTGGACTTCAATAACGACAGCCGCAAGCTGCGCATCACCGAAGCCGTTTGCCGCGGTGCGGTAGAAACTGCTGAGAAACTGGAAGCGCCACTGATTGTGGTTGCGACCCAGGGCGGTAAATCTGCGCGTGCAGTGCGTAAATACTTCCCGGATGCTACTATCCTGGCCCTGACCACCAACGAAACCACCGCGCGTCAGCTGGTGCTGAGCAAAGGCGTCGTTGCACACCTGGTTAAAGAGATTGCCTCTACTGACGATTTCTACATTCAGGGTAAAGCCATGGCTCTGGAAAGCGGTCTGGCACAGAAAGGCGACGTTGTGGTTATGGTTTCTGGTGCGCTGGTACCAAGCGGAACGACCAATACTGCATCCGTTCACGTGCTGTAATAATTCACGAACGAATTAATTTTGATAAAAAGCGCCCAATGGGCGCTTTTTTTATTCCAGTCATTAGCCAAACTCATTCAAAAAGCAAATCGGGTTTTTCTATTTAATTGCGAATTATCTAAGATGAATCCGATGAAAAATGCCTTTTTTTACATAGCTTTTTACTCAAAAAGGGCCGATTCGATGCTTCTTTGAGCGAACGATCAAAAATAGGCGTATTCCCATCAAAAAAATATTCTCAACCCAAAAAACTTTGTGTAATACTTGTAACGCTACATGGAGATTAACTCAATCTAGAGGGTATTAATAATGAATCGTACTAAACTGGTACTGGGCGCGGTAATCCTGGGTTCTACTCTGCTGGCTGGTTGCTCCAGCAACGCTAAAATCGATCAGCTGTCTTCTGACGTTCAGACTCTGAACGCTAAAGTTGACCAGCTGAGCAACGACGTGAACGCAATGCGTTCCGACGTTCAGGCTGCTAAAGACGACGCAGCTCGCGCTAACCAGCGTCTGGACAACCAGGCTACTAAATACCGTAAGTAATAGTACCTGTTAATAAAATGGCGCACATTGTGCGCCATTTTTTTTGCCTGCGTCAAACGGCTCTACTGCGTCATCTTCTCCCCTGCCTCTTCCGCTACCGCCGCGGACACACGACTGTTCTGCACTGACAATACGCTGTTACTGGCCGACGGGCCGCTTCCCGCAGAAACCACAACCGGGATCCCCGCACGGCGCGCCAGGGCTTTATCGATCAGCGCCTTATCGCTTCCGGACTGTGAAACAAAGGTCGCAAAGTCGGCGGAGTGCGTAATGGGCGAAATCTGTGGGTTTTCACCTTCCACCTGCGCCAGCGGACGATGGACCTCAATATAGCGTTTACCATCCGGCTCAACCGCGAATTTCACTGGCTCATTGATGATTTGTACCCGAGTACCAACCCGTACCTGTTCGAACAGGGCTTTAATATCCGGGGCGTTCATTCGCATACAGCCGGAACTGACGCGCAAGCCAACGCTGTCTGGCGCACTGGTTCCGTGGATAAGATATTCCCCATTACCAATACCCAAACGCAGGGCATAGCGTCCCAGCGGGTTATTTGGCCCTGCGGGAACCACAGGAGGCAGTTTAATTCCCTGCGCAAGTGAACGGGCTCTGATACCGGCCGTCGGCGTCCAGGTTGGGTTCGGGATTTTTTGACTGACGCGGGTCGTGCTCACCGGTGTTTCCAGCCCCAGTTGCCCGATGCCAAGTGGGAAAACCTGGACAATGTTCTCTCCCGGCGGGAAATAGTAAAGCCGCAGCTCAGCGAGGTTCACAACAATACCCTCGCGCGGCGTGTCGGGTAGCAGCATCTGCGACGGGATCGTGATAACGGTTCCCGGTGCAGGGTTTACCGGCGCAATCGTATTGTTCGTTTCGAGGATCACCTGTGCCGCGGTATTAAACCGGCGGGCGATGGTCTGCAGCTTATTATCCCCTTCCTGTATGGTGTAGGTTTGATTTTGCCCAATCAGGCGACTGCCTGCGGGCGGCAACGGATAGTCCATCGCGCGGGCCGAATTAAGTGCACCGAGCGAACTGAGGAGTAATAGAGTTATGAGAGACGCGCGCTTCATGCTGAGATTCCTTATTCACTGGCAGAATGCCAGAAAGCTGAAAAACCAGCGAGGCGGGAACCACCTCGCGAAACAGAATGAATGCTGTTCTGTAAGTCTAGCTAAGGATTGCCGCTTTGGCGCGAATGGCACGAATCATCGCTTCCAGTCCCTGGGAACGAGACGGGGTGAGGTGTTGGGTGAGGGCCATTTTTTCAAACCACGGGCGGACATCGAAGGCGACAATATCCTGCGCTGACATCTGGTGATAAAGAATAAAGACCACCGCAATCAGCCCTTTTACTATTGCCGCATCGCTGTCACCCTGCAGGGTTATCGTGCCATCGTCAGACTGCGCCATCACAATCCACACCTGGCTTTGACAGCCCTGAATACTGTTCTCCGGGGTATGCGCCTCTTCACTAAGCGGCGGCAGACGCTGCCCCAGCTCAATGATGTAGAGGTATTTCTCTTCCCAGTTTGCGCAACGCCCAAAGTTGCGCAGCAATTTCTCTTTATCCGGCAGTTCTGCCATCGTTCGCCTCTTTGTCAGCCCAGCAACTGGTGAATGCGTTTTAGCCCCGCCACCAGCCTGTCGACCTCTTCCATTGTGTTATACATCACCAGCGATGCGCGGCACATTGCCGGAACCTGGTAAAAGGCCATGAGCGGCATGGCGCAGTGGTGCCCGGTGCGCACGGCCACGCCGTAATTGTCGAGGAAGCTGCCCACGTCATAGGCGTGGTGTTGTCCCAGATTAAAGGCAATCACACCCTGTCGGTCAGCCGGCCCGTACAAGGTCAGGTCCGGCACGCTGGCCAGCTCCTGCAGCGCGTAATGCATCAGCAGCTGTTCGTACTCCTGAATGGCATCAAGGCCGATTCCGGAAACGTAAGACGCCGCCGCCCCCAGCCCGATGATCCCACCGGTGTTGGGCGTGCCCGCCTCAAAACGCCACGGCGCACGGGCGTAGGTGGTTCCTTCCGAGAGGCTAACGGTAGCGATCATTGACCCGCCCCCCTCCCACGGCGGCATCGCCTGCAGGATGTCCTCTTTCACATACAGCATGCCGATACCGGTTGGGCCATAAAGCTTGTGTCCAGAGAACACGTAGAAGTCGCAGTCCAGCGCCTGGACATCCACCGCGTGGTGCATTACCGCCTGTGCACCGTCAATCAGCACTTTCGCCCCGGCCTGATGGGCCTTATCGACAATCTCCGCAACCGGGTTTTCAGTACCCAGAACGTTAGAGACCTGGGTGACCGCCACGAGCCGCGTTTTATCGTCCAGCAAAGCGTCAAGCTGCTCAAGCTGTAACGTTCCGTCGAGGTTCAACGGGATGACGCGTAATTGCGCGCCAACGCGCTCACACAGCATTTGCCACGGTACGATATTAGCGTGGTGCTCCATCTGGGTAATGATGATGTTATCCCCGGCATGGACCTGAGCGTTACCCCAACTGTTAGCGACGAGGTTAATCCCCTCGGTGGTGCCGCGCACAAACACCAGTTCTTCCGGCGATCGCGCATTCAGGAAGGCAGCCACCTGCGTGCGCACGTTCTCCATGCGCTGGGTGGCTTCCGCGCTCAGGGTATGGATCCCCCGATGTACTGCTGCATAACCGTGGCGGTAGAACTCGGCTTCCGCATCCACCACCTGATTCGGTTTCTGCGCGCTGGCCGCGCTGTCGAGATAAGCCAGCGGCAGACCGTTCACTTCACGGGTCAGAACCGGGAAATCTGCCCGTACTTTCTCTACGGGAAAACTCATGCTTCGCCTCCGGGCAGACGCTGACCAATACGGGCCAACAACTGCTGCTTCAGTACGCCATCATGCAGCGCTTCCGTAAGCTCCGCCGCAAAGGCATAGATAATCATTTTCTGCGCCGCCTGCTGGTCGATACCGCGGGAACGCAGGTAGAACATCTGTTCGTCGTCGATCCGCCCGACCGTGGCGCCGTGGCTGCATTTTACGTCGTCGGCGTAAATCTCCAGCTGCGGCTTCGTGTCGACCTCCGCCAGGCGTCCCAGCAGGAGATTGTTGTTGGTCATCTGCCCGTCAGTCTTGATGGCGTGTTGCGCGACGTTAATCAGACCATTAAATACCGCGCGTCCTTTATCGCTGACGATGGTTTTGTGCAGCTGGCGGCTGTTGCAGTAACCTTTGTTGTGCTCAAGCCACGTGCGCGTATCGCACACTTCTGATTTGACCGGCATCGCCAGGCTGTTGATACGCAGCGTGGTATTTTCACCGTTAAGCTGGGTACTGGTGTTATGGCGCAGCACCGCACCGCCGAGCAGGAAGCTATGGCTGTACGCCGCGGCATCCGGTCCCAGCAGGATATCGTTATGCGCAAAGTGGTGGCTCTGGGGGTTCTCAAACGCCAGCTTAATGTGGTGGAGCTGCGCATTGGCGGCAACGTTCATCGTCAGACGCGACCCGGTAAAGTGGCGGGTGTCATTGAGACTCACGTAATGCTCAATCACCGTCGCGTCGGCCCCTTCGGCCAGTTCAAGATGGTGGCGATAGTGGGCGGTGTTGATTTCATCGCCCTCTACGCCCTGGGTGATATGCATCAGAAGCAACGGCCTGGCCGGACGCTGGTTACGCTTAACCTGGATATGCGTCACGCTGCGGGCGAGGCTCTCGGTCAAATGCAGGAAAACCTCCGGCTGAACCGGGGCGCCCAGACTCTGGCGTTCGTCGTTAATCACAATCCCGTAACCGCTCTCCCGGGTGTCATCGCTCAGTTCAGGGTGATAAACGCCGTCGACAAAGACCAGCCGTACCGCATCCACGGTCAACGCCAGGGCATCTCGTCGCTCCGGACCGATCGCCGCCGGACGCGCCACAAACTCGCCGCTCAGCAGGCCATCGAGCGGGGTATATTTCCAGTTTTCATGTTTACGCGTCGGCAGGCCGAGGCGCAGCATCTGCTGCAGGTGCTGCTGCGCCAGCTCAGAGCGATTCCCCTGCGCCTCGAACAGCCGGTGCCACTGCTGGAGTGCATTACTGCTGTTCGGTAAGCCAGCCATAACCCTGCTCCTCCAGTTGTTTAACCAGCGTGAAATCACCGGATTTCACAATGCGTCCCTGGTAAAGCACGTGGACGTAATCCGGCTTGATGTAGTCGAGAATACGCTGGTAGTGAGTGACGATAATGAACGAACGCTTGCCGTCACGCAGGGAGTTCACCCCGTCAGCGACAATCTTCAGGGCGTCGATATCCAGACCGGAGTCGGTCTCATCCAGAATGCACAGCTGTGGCTCCAGCACCGCCATCTGCAGAATATCGTTACGCTTTTTCTCGCCACCGGAAAAACCAACGTTGACCGAACGGGTCAGCAGGTCTTCCGGCATTTTCAGCAGTTTGATCTTCTCTTCCATCAGATCCTGGAAGTCGAAGCGATCCAGGGCTTCCAGTCCGCGGTACTTGCGCACCGCATTCAGCGCCGTCTGAAGGAAGAACTGGTTGCTGACGCCCGGAATTTCGACCGGATACTGGAAGGCCATGAAGATACCTTCACCAGCGCGATCTTCCGGCGACATCTCCAGCAGATCTTTGCCGTTAAATTCGACCGAGCCGTGCGTCACTTCGTAATCTTCACGTCCCGCCAGCGTCGCTGAAAGCGTACTTTTCCCGGAGCCGTTAGGCCCCATGATGGCGTGAACTTCACCCGGCTTGACGTCAAAATTGAGGCCACGCAGGATCGCTTTATCTTCCACGCTAACCTGTAAATCTTTAATACGTAACATGTGCTTTCCCTTAACCGACGCTGTGTTCAAGACTGATGGCGAGGAGTTTTTGTGCTTCAACGGCGAATTCCAGCGGCAGTTCAGAGAACACGTCCTTACAGAAGCCGTTCACAATCATCGAAATGGCATCTTCTTCACTGATCCCGCGCTGCAGGCAGTAGAAGAGCTGATCTTCCCCAATACGCGACGTCGTCGCCTCATGCTCCAGCTGTGCTGAATTATTACGGCACTCGACGTACGGGAAGGTATGCGCTCCGCAGTCGGCCCCGATAAGCATCGAGTCACACTGGGTGAAGTTACGGGCGTTAGTCGCCGTTGGCATGATTTTCACCAGCCCGCGATAGCTGTTCTGGCTGTGCCCGGCGGAGATCCCTTTCGAGATGATGGTTGATTTGGTGTTTTTACCGATGTGGATCATCTTGGTGCCGGTATCGGCCTGCTGATGTCCGCTGGTCAGCGCCACAGAATAAAACTCACCGATGGAGTTATCCCCGCGCAGAATACAGCTCGGGTACTTCCAGGTAATGGCTGAGCCGGTTTCCGACTGCGTCCAGGACATTTTGCTGTTTTCACCTTCACACAGCGCACGCTTGGTGACGAAGTTCAGGATCCCACCGGTATTGCCGTCGCCGGGGAACCAGTTCTGCACCGTTGAGTATTTGACCTCAGCGTCTTTGTGAATAATGACTTCAACGACCGCCGCGTGCAGCTGATAGCTGTCGCGCACCGGGGCGGAGCACCCTTCGATATAGCTGACGTAGCTACCTTCATCCGCCACCAGAATAGTGCGTTCGAACTGTCCGGTTTTTTCGGCGTTAATGCGGAAATAGGTGGAGAGCTCCATCGGACAGCGCACGCCTTTCGGCACGTAGATAAAGGTCCCGTCCGACGCCACCGCCGCGTTGAGCGCGGCGAAGAAGTTATCGTTACTCGGTACCACGGTGCCGATGTACTTTTTCACCAGCTCGGGATGATCATGAATCGCTTCGCCAAAGGAGCAGAAAATAATCCCCTGCTCCGCCAGCTTTTCACGATAGGTGGTCGCCACCGAAACGGAGTCAAAAATAGCGTCTACGGCGACCTCTTTCCCCTCACGCACGGGGACGCCGAGCTGATTGAACGCCTCTTCCACCTCTTTACTGAGGAAGCTGTTCTCCGCACCGGTCTGCTGTACTGCACCGGGCTGCGAAGCACACGTATCATCGCAGCTGCCGCAGGATGGCGCAGAGTAGTAGCTGTAATCCTGATAATTCAGCTTGTCATAATGGGCTTTCAGCCAGTGCGGTTCTTCCATCTCCAGCCAGGCACGGTAAGCGCTCAGGCGGAACTCCAGCATCCACTCGGGTTCGTTGCGTTTGGCCGAGATTGCGCGCACGACATCTTCGTTGATGCCTTTCGCCAGCTCATCGGTCTGCAGCTGCGTGAAGAACCCTTCTTTATAATTAAGGTGCCCGCCGCTCCAGGTATTTACATCACTCGTTGCTTCAGTATTACGAGACATAGTACCGCCTATACCCCAAAGCTTTCGCCGCAGCCGCATTCGTTCTGGGCTTTCGGGTTATGAAATTTGAATAACTGGTTTAAACCTTCCCGTACGTAATCCACTTTCGTGCCGTCAATAAACGGCATGGCCTGCAGCGCGACGTATAGCTTCGCACCGTCGGTTTCAAAGACCAGATCATCTTTTTCGGGTTCGGTGACAGTATCCAGCACGTAGCCAAAGCCCGCGCAGCCGGTCTGCTTAACGCCTAAACGTACGCCGAGGATCTCGGGCTTTTTCGCCACCAGCTCGTGGATATGCGCTGCCGCCGCAGGCGTGAGCGTCAAACCACGCCAGGCAAAATCGGCCGGATTGAAGGTTTCTGAATGCAGTTCCATAGGTCCACCTCATCTGATTAGCCATCAGGGCATAACACCATGTTAGTGATAACGATTATCACTTCAACCCTCTGTCAGCAGGGGCATTCGGCTAAACCGCCCTTTTTGTCTACTTTTATTAAGCATAGACCCTGTCTGAAGATGCGGGCGGGATGGATGTAATTGTTCAATACTTTGAAAAATAATGGCTTATTTAATCAGCGAGAAAGCGCAAAACGAGGACGTAAAATATGCATCGGAAATGCCTATTTTTAAGATAGCTTTTGCTCTGGAAAGGAGAAAAAACAAAAAAAAGGCCGCAAGGCCTCAGATAATCAGTGGTGAAATGAAACGCTAAATCCCTGCTCACGCCAGTGATCGAGCTGTTCCTGTTGACGGGGCGTTGGTGATGTTCCCGTCCAGACGAAGATTTTTTGCCCGGGGAACAGTTCAGGACGCGGCGAATCAATGGGTTCCGCCAGCACGTCAATATGCCAGCCTTTCTGGGCTAAACGCGCGGCTTCAAGCCAAAGATGTGTACGGTCATCGCATTCCCAGCCAATCAGCAGTGCGTCTTTACCCGCTTTCTTGCGCGATTCCGCGAGGCTTGCAATCGCAAATTCAATCAGGACACCGTCAAACAGACTCGCCATATGGCGTACGGTGTTTTGATCCTGATTCATTCGCTGACGGACGGGTGAAATGATGTTATCGATCAGCGCATCCATCGCGTGATCGCGGCGGAATTCACCGATTTTGGCGCGCAGCTTTGCCGGGCTGGCACAACGCAGAACGGTCATCATCTCTTCCTGGAAAGAAGCCCAGTTACCCTGAGTCATCACTTCCTTATTTTCCAGCAAGGATTTTACTTTTCCGACCGAAACACCGCTTTTCATCAGGCGCTTGATCTCTTCGATACGCAGGATATCTTCGTCGTCAAACTGACGATGACCCCCTTCGCTGCGCTGCGGCTTCAACAATCCATAACGGCGCTGCCAGGCACGCAGCGTAACGGGGTTGATACCGCATCGTTCGGCCACTTCGCCGATACTGTAATAGGCCATTAACTCCCTCACGCTCAGAACTTCCATACCTAACTACACCAACCTTATCAGATTGTACAACCCATTTGTAGAATTCAGACCTCATTTTGCACGGGTGAATGGCCTGCAAGGCCATCCAGCTGTTAATACATTGTTGTACAAATCTTGCCTGCCGTACAGTCAAGTCTGCAGGTTTTTGTACAGCTTCGTCAGAAATCGTATTTTTTCTCTGGCCATGCGATAGCCGGGATACCGCCGTGTCGGGGGCTGGCAAAAAGATGCCCCTGGAACTGAGAAATGCCCGCAGACTCCAGCCACATCCACTCTTCCGCCTTCTCCACGCCCACCGCGCAAAACTGTATTTCCAGTGAGGCACAGCATTTGATTATCGCCTGAATAATGGCCTGGCGTGGGCCACTTTTATGCACGTTCGCGACCAGATCGCGATTAATCTTAATTCTGTCCGGCTGGAATTGCGCCAGGAGCTGCAACCCGGCAAAACCGGCACCGAAGTGATCGATGGTTACGCTGATACCCGCACTTTTTAGCTGTCTGACCGAATGCGTAAACTCATCGAAACGGGAAATGGCTTCACTTTCGGTAAACTCCACCACAATTTGCTCCGGCACAAAGCCATTTGCATCAATAGCGGTGAGCAGAAAGTCCACGGCATTGGGCACGTTGACCAGCGTCATAGGCAGCAGATTGATGGATAAAGTCTGATCCTGTAACCCCAGCGCGCTGGCCATGGAGAGAGCCACCTGTTTGCTTTGCAAATCAGAAGAATGCACTTCTTCACGCGTGCGATTGGCGAAATACGCTCCCGGTGAGTCACCGGATGGAGTGCGCAGAAGCGCTTCCCAGGAGACAACCTGCTGCATGAAAGGATCGACGATAGGCTGAAACGCAAAACTACAGTCCGCCCCTTTTGCCACGACTTCAGGCTGCGCAGATAAGCGCGTTTCTTCCGGGACGAAATCCCAGGAATCCGCAGGCGGCAGCTCAAAATAGTTGGCTTTCTCTGTGGCCTCGACAAAGGTGCGGAAAAACTGCAGCGCACGGTCGTTGTAGGTCAACTGGTAGCGGGTTGTGCCTTTATCAAGCACCTGCTGGAGCACCTCTTCCCTGTCGTACTGGCGCAAATCAAAGAGTTCCATACCCGCTTTACCGAAACGCCGTGAAGGCCCGTGATCGCGCATCAGCTCGACCACATTATGGTGGCGCGTATCAGAGCAGATCTGTTCGTAGATGGACGTTACGTTTTCCGCAGGCCCTTCAAGCAATTGAAAAAAATGTGTGCCGTTGAACAGCAAGATCCCCGTGACGCTGGATTGCCGGTTTTTACTATTTGCAGCAGCGACCATATTTTCCAGCGCTTTCACTGGCACGTCCTCGCAGATGTGACTGCGGTAAATGATGGTTGTAAGCATGCGAGTCCTGGGGGGTTAAGGTTTACCACAAAAACATGTGGGGAGACTTCTTTTTATAGCACATTAATTGCCTGACAAATAATTTACATCTCAATCATTTACGGCCGTTAATGGTGCATTTATGGGGCGCTGTACAACTTAACAGTGGCTCGTCAATTTGTACAATATATTCTGTAACATTACCGTTTCATGAACAACACACAACAAATTGAAAAATAAAGAATTTATAAAATATATCCTGATTTTATTAAAAATCTGTACATTTTTTATGTACAGATTTGGAAATTGTGTATACCTTAAATGTAACGTTACTGATTACAAAATTTTACAGGAGCGAAACATGCAGCAGAAAGGTTACGTCGCAGATTCCGCAGCAGCGATCGCACAGTACTTCGAAAAAGCCGCGCTTCCCACTCAACAGGAAACGCTGGGACAAGTTGTGGTTGAAATCCTGAGCGACGGGCGAAACCTTAATCGCAAATCGCTCTGTACCAAGCTGTTAAGCCGCCTCGAAAAAGCCGATGGCCCTGAAGAGGAAGAGCACTATCACATGCTGCTTGGTCTGCTCTTCGAACGGTAAGGTTATGAATAGCAGTGACGCAGATAAGCTGACTGACCAGTTGATTGGGGAAGCCGTTCTTTCTCTGTTGAAAGAGCACGGCCCGATCACCACTGAGGCTCTTGTACAGCGTCTGCGGGATATGAAAGTACATGAAAAGGATCCCCGGCGGCGGGAGACACTGGCGAAGGTGATTGCCGAAATCGGCTCAAACAGCTTCCCATTAAAACGTCGCAGAACCGCGCAAGGACGAATAACAAGAGAGGGACCTCTCAATGATAACCGAGACAATGTAGTGCCGTTATTTGGAAATGGAAAACCGTCCGATCCCAAAAAAATACATTGACTGCAATTTAACAGCTACGGTGAGAACAAATGAGACAAAATATTCAGCTTCAACCCGAATACCATTCTGCTTTTTTAGAAAGCGCGCTGTCGGAGTATTTCCGTCACGCAGGCGATCGTTTTGCTGAAGAGTCCGCTGTTTTTTCTACTGCAGTACGCTGTGTTCTGGCTTCCGAAGGCCATCTGTCAAATAAAGCCATCATTCTGTGGCTCATCCAGACGCTGGAAGCCACCCATGATGTTGTTCAGGCGGATGTTATTCGTAAGACGCTTGAAATCGTCGTGGGTTACACCATGGACGACCTTTAATTCCCAGCCGCTGCTCTCGTGTCATCGTCAAAACTGACGAACATTTGACGATGACACGTCCCCGCCCTCATAACACCCTGTAAAACAAGCACTTTAAATATGGCATGGTTTCTGCTTAATCCCTTTTACGGGACTGGGCTTACCAGTCATTTTGCTTCATTTCTTAACAGGTCTGTTATTGATGAATAAAATCGCCAGCGTCTGCCCTTACTGTGGTGCAGGCTGCAAATTAAACCTTGTTGTTGAAAATAACCGTATCCTCCGCGCCGAAGCGGCAGAGGGGGTCACAAACCAGGGGACCTTGTGCCTGAAAGGATTTTACGGCTGGGACTTCCTCAACGACACCCGTCTGCTCACTCCCCGCCTGACCCAACCGATGATCCGTTATCGTAAGGGAGAGGCATTCACCCCCGTGACCTGGGAAGAGGCTATCCGCTACACCACCCACAAGCTCAGCAGTATCAAAGCGCAATTCGGTCCGCGCGCGATCATGACCACCGGTTCATCACGCGGCACCGGTAATGAAACCAACTACGTGATGCAAAAATTTGCCCGTGCGGTGTTGAACACGAACAACGTAGACTGCTGCGCGCGCGTTTGTCACGGCCCTTCCGTGGCCGGTTTACAGGAGACACTTGGCAACGGCGCAATGAGTAATTCAATCAACGATATTGAAAACTCAAAATGTCTGCTGGTATTTGGCTACAACTGCGCAGACTCCCACCCTATAGTCGCCCGTCGCGTGCTGAAAGCCCGGGAAAACGGTGCAAAAATCATCGTCTGCGATCCGCGCCGCATCGAAACGGCGCGCATTGCCGACCAGCATCTGCAGTTGAAAAACGGCAGTAACATGGCGCTGGTCAACGCTTTTGGCTATGTGCTGCTGGAAGAGGAGCTGTACGACAAAAACTACGTCGCACGCTTTACTGAAGGGCTAGAAGCCTATCGGCAGACGGTCAAAGAGTATGCCCCAGAGCGGGTTGAACACCTCACCGGCATTCCCGCCAGTGACGTTCGTCAGGCAATGCGTACGTTCGCGGCGGCCCCTTCCGCCACCGTGATGTGGGGAATGGGCGTGACCCAGTTTGGTCAGGCTGTGGATGTGGTTAAAGGACTTTCCAGCCTGGCGTTGCTGACCGGCAACCTCGGCCGTCCTGCCGTCGGCGTCGGTCCCGTGCGTGGACAAAACAATGTTCAGGGTGCCTGTGACATGGGCGTGCTGCCGAATATGTTCCCCGGCTATCAGGATGTGACCGATCCCGCCGTCAGACAGAAGTTCGCCGATGCCTGGGGAATTGACGTCAACAAGATGGACGATCGCGTCGGGACGCGCATTACCGAAGTGCCTCACCTGGCGCTGGAAGGCAAGGTCAAAGCCTATTACATCATGGGGGAAGATCCGCTCCAGACGGAAGCCGATCTCGGCCTGGTCCGCAGCGGTTTTGACGCTCTCGATTTTGTCGTGGTTCAGGACATCTTTATGACCAAAACGGCGGAAGTGGCTGACGTGCTGCTCCCTGCCACCTCATGGGGGGAACACGGCGGCGTCTTTACCTGTGCCGACCGGGGGTTTCAGCGTTTTGGCCAGGCCATTCAGGCCAGCGGCAACGTTAAGCGTGACTGGGAGATCATCAGCCTGCTCGCCACCGAAATGGGCTATCCGATGCACTACGACGATAACCAGCAGATCTGGGACGAGATGCGCGCGTTGTGCCCTCTTTTCTATGGTGTGACCTATGAAAAAATGGGCGAAATGGGCCACGTGCAGTGGCCGTGCCCGACGCTGGATCATCCGGGAACGCCATACCTGTACAAAGACAATCAGTTCGACACCCCAACCGGCAAGGGGCAGCTCTTTGCTGCACCGTGGCGCGCACCGGCAGAAACCCCTGATGATGACTACCCTCTTGTGCTCTGCACGGTGCGTGAAGTGGGACATTATTCGTGCCGATCAATGACCGGGAACTGCGCCGCGCTGCAAAGCCTGGCCGACGAACCTGGCCGGGTACAGATGCATCCATCCGATGCGGATAAGCTGGGCATCCGTGACGGCCAGCTGGTGTGGGTTCGTTCACGCAGGGGCAAGGTCATCACCCGCGCCAGCATCAGTGAGCGTATCAACGCCGGTGCGGTCTATATGACCTACCAGTGGTGGATTGGCGCCTGCAACGAGTTAACGCAGGACAACCTTGACCCTGTCTCTAAAACGCCGGAAACCAAGTACTGCGCGGTAATGCTGGAAGCCATTGAGGACCAGCGCTGGGCGGAGGATTTTGCGGCGTCGTCTTACCAGACGATGAAAACGCGGTTGATCAATGCCGTGAACGTGTAAGGAAAAGAGGCTTAACGGTTTTGTAATTCGCAGAATCAGGGGCGCGATAATGAATGACACTATTGCGCCCCTGGTATGTTATTGGGAATACTGGTTAACCATGATGGTGAGTCAGATAGTCTCGCAACCGGTTTGCAGGGGTATTCTTCTCCACCATCCTGTGAATCAAGGCCACCAGCTCAAAATCACTGCGCAGGTTGAATTTTTGCATCAGCAAATATTTATGGGTAAAAATAGTTTTATCACTTGTTTTAAGCTTATTCGCGATCTGCCCTACCGATAATCCTCTGTAAAAACTCACCATAACGCGAATTTGCTGTGGCGATAATATTTTATGCTGGCATTCGCTGCAGCTTCTCTTCCTCCAGTGAAAGCTTGAGAGCTGTGTGCGGTACCATGCGATAAACAGCGCCTCGGTGATCCTGTCCAGCGACGCGCGGCGCGAGATAAAAATCATATCCTGAAAACAGGACGGATATGTCGAGAAACGGTGTTCATCATCCACCAGCCCAACCACAATTCCTTTTTTCCGCGCCTGTAATTCGGGATAACAGGTCAGGGTTTCCCCCTGACATAAAGAGAGAAAAATAATATCGGCGGCACTGACATTTTCATGAGAAAGTTCGCCGTCAAAGTGAAGCAGATGTTTGAAATTATGAAAGAAGAAATCCTCAAGAAAACACTGCAATCCCGCTCTGAAAAATGCGTCGGTCTCTTTAATCACAATATTCAGCATATCAGTTGTACTGCATCGTCATGACCACGACGGCACTGATGCTCCCCGGCGTCGCACCGCCGGTGAAGGATTTAACCGATGCCAGCATGGCTATCGTTGCCGTTCTGTCTGCTGAAACAGGTTGAGTGAGGCTTGCACCCGTTCCTTTCAGCACGCCTGTCGCGGCCTCACTCATCGCAATCGCAACGTGCGTGGCCGAACCGCTGTTCATGTAATAATCCGCTCCCGCATCCGGATCGGGAGTGCCGGTAAAGGAGACCGTCACGCTGCGCGTCCCCGTCGGGCACTGGGTAAATAACAGGTTAAAGGGCACAGGATCGGATGAAGATCCCGGCGTAGCCATATTTGATGCCTGTATATTGCCAAGATTAATATTCAGACCGGCATTCCCTCCATTAAATATACACGGAGCGGCAATAATATTGCCGGTAACGCTGACATTAACGCTGTCCGCCGCAAAGATATTGCTGCTTATTACTGTGGCGGCGAGCGCGGCCGTGCGCAAAATATTCATCGCTTTATCCATCACTGATACGTCAAATTTAAGGTCGCAGAGGCATTGGCCGTGCCGGGTTCAACCGTCGTTTTTGTCTGGTAATAACGCGCCGTTAACGGAAATGTCTGCTGACCGCCCGCGGCAACGGTTAACGGCAGGCGCGTATTTAACGCCAGCGGCGTGCCGTTATAGAGCAACTGAACGCCAACCCCTTTCGCCGTGCCGGTATTCCCTTGCCCTGTAAGTGCCAGCACGCTCGTCGTCGCAACGTCCGGGTTCTGAATACCGCTGATCGAAACATTCACGTTGGCGCCAGGATCGCAGTTAAGTCCAAGATTTTGCGTATTCCGGGCGCCCGCCAGTGTGGTGCCCACCGTCGAGCCAAACGTCGCCGCAGAAATATCGCCGATAGGGAACGTCAGCTGCGGGGTGGTGATGCTGCAGGCCAGCACGTTAACCGTTCCCCCCAGCAGCGTGGTCGTCAGAGCATCACGGTAAATGCCATCGCTCCCCTGCAGCATCACCACGCCCAGTACTCCCGGCGTGAGTGAACCTGACGCGACCGGTCCGGTCACGATAAGTTCTATTTTACCGCCCCACCATTCGACATAGCTGGCCTGCGCGGTATAGGAAAAGGTATTTGTCGGATTTTCAAAATATCCCCCAGATGAAAAACGAATACCAATTCCACTTACGTTTGTGTCATAGACGTGATTTCCGAAAGCGCTCTGGGTTGCATTCAGATATCGCATGCTAAATCCCAGCATTACCGGACTCGTGCATCCCGTTAAATAGGCGCTGGTGATTGACGCATTACGCGAAAATAAAACGGTACCAACGGCCACATCGCGCTGCACCGTAATGGTGCCGATGGACAACGTAGATTCCTGGTGCGTAATCGTCGTGCAGGTGCCTGCATGGGCACTGCTCCAGCCTGCTGCGATACACAGCAGAAATATCATCGTAATTAAGCGCATTTTAAAAAACCCTAAAGACAATTGACGTTGAGTTCGGTAATTCCGCCTGCCGATGATGGCGGAGGGAGGACGAACGGTGCGCGGCATTGCCGGTCGCTTTCCGTCCCCCAGGTAACAACGACCGTTCCCCGTGCATCCAGACCGGTGAGATAGACCTGTCCTTTATCGCCAACAATAACGCTGCTGTTATCGACACCGTTCAGGCTCGCCATTGCCCCGAAGGGAACAAATTGGCCGTTATGCGTTAAATTAAACAACACCCGGCGCCCAACCTTCGCCTGATAATCAGCCACCACGATCGCGCCACGCGTCGGGGTCACTGTGCGGGTATTAATCTCCAGCTCAACATCATCCGGCATACTTTCCGGAGCAAGGGCGATCTCATTTTTACGGTAAACGGAGAGATTACTGACCACCGTATAGCCCCGGTAATCCGTTTTGACCCCCGCCTGATTACGGATATCAACATCGTGCGCACCCGGGGCGCTAACCAGCACATTGGTCTCACCGAGAGGCTGTGAGAAGGTGATCCCTTCCCGGTGAGCGAGAACGCCTCCCTGCAGGCCATAGTTAAGGCGCTCGCTGTTTTTGTCATAGCTGTAGCCCGCCGTCAGTTCAGCGTAGGTTCCTTTATAATCACCATTCAGGTTGCCCGTGTAGCCCACGCCATCCGACCCGTACCCCTGCTGCACGTTCCAGTTCAGCGCATGGTTTTCCAGCGCCACCCCGTTGAGACCGATGTTGTGTGTGGTGCCGTTATGCTGACTGGCGCTCACGCCATAGTTAGCCCAGGTTTGCGGCAAAAATTTCTCAAGGGGAATACTGACGTTGAAAGCCACGAGCCGATCGCTGTCGTATCGTTTGTTACCATCATAAGAACCCGCACTGCCGTTTTTACTGTAAGTCCAGGTCAGTCCGTAACTGATGTTGTGCCAGTAGTTGTTGTAACCCAGGCTGTATGACGCCATCGTTTTACCCGAATTCCAGTAGTCTTCACGGGCCGCGCTCAGGGTCAGCGAACCCAGATTGTTGCCTAACGTCTGGCTCATCGTCAGTTCGGCCCGGTTGCGACGCCGGTCCTGAAGCGCAGTGCTGTCACCCCAGGAATCGAGGATCTCCTGCATGCCGTAGTAACCGCGGGTCGAGTAGCGGTAGCCTGCAATCGAAAACTGGGTTCCGGTCCCCACAAAGTTCTTGCTGTAACGCGCGCGCCAGGATTGCCCGTTGGATTTTTTGCCGTCCTGCGGGGTGGACCAGGCCTGGGTCACGTCCGCAGAAATCGCACCCAAATCGCCCATGTTTTTCCCAAGCCCGGCTGCGACAGACTGGTATTTGCTCGACGCCTGCAACCCACCGTAGAGCGTGACGCCCCGCGAAAGACCATAGATCCCGGTGATTTGCCCAAACGGCGTCTTATCAACGTTATGGTTATAAGAGCGGTACTGGCCCCCGGTCAGCGCATATTTCAGGCGCCCCTCGCGTTGTAATACCGGCAACGAGGCATACGGTAGAGTGAAATGTTGCTCACTGCCGTCAGCTTCCTTAATGGTGACATCCAGATCGCCCGCGCCGCCCGTGGGGTACATATCCGTAATTTCAAATGCACCAGGCGCAACATAGGTCTGATAAATCTGATAGCCATTTTGCCGCACCACCACCTGGGCATTGGTCCGCGCGATACCGCGAACTACGGGTGCATAGCCTTTCAGCGAATCCGGCAGCATGTCGTCGTCGGAAACCAGTTGTCCGCCGCGAAACGGCATACTGTCGAACACGTCTGCGGGCGCGGCGCTATCGCCCAGGGTGAGCTGTGCGTTGAGCGGTATAATGGCCCGCTGTGCGTAGGTGTAGACGGTATCCCACGTGTCCTGGCCCGTCTCATCCCGCGACCAGGTGGTGTAGTTGCGCAGCCGCCACGGCCCAACGTTAATGCCCGGGCGTAAGTTGGCGTATTGACTGTTACTGTTCTTCATGCCGGCCTGTTTTGCCCGGCTGTTCGCCCCGCTCAGGCTGTAGTTGAGCATCGCGGCGGTGATCCCTTCATCCCATTGTTCCGGGGAAACATACCCTCGTGCAGGCAGATCGATCGCGGCCTGAGGAATACTGATGACCAGCCGCTGCGCGCCGAACTGAAAATCGGTACTGGCATGCGGGATTGCCTGCAGGTTGACACAGGATGTCGTTTCGCTCGTCAGGCCGGGGAACAGTGCGGTTTTGACGCCCCAGCTTTTTAGCTGTGCAATACTCAGACAAGGCAGCAGGCTGTCATTTCCCTTCTCATCGTTTACTGCAATAAAATCAATATCGCCCGTCTCAATAAGCTGGTCGTCAAGAATGATATCAACATGGTATTTCCCTGGTGCCTGCGAACCGGATTCAAACGCAGATAAATCGGCTTTTGCCATCCCGGGATTATCCAGCTCCACCAGCTCGGCGTTAAAGGTTTCCCGGGCATGCGCCACAGATACAGCATGCGTCAGCGCGAAGGTGATATAAATAGCCAGACGCGCGGGTTGCATTTTTATATTTTTCGTTGCCATCATCATAAACCTGACCGACTATTGAGAGCGCCCGTTTTTCAACTATTAAAAACTGGCCTGATGTCTTATTCCCGGGCTGCCATAATCGTTAATCACGCTGAACTGGATCTGATTGCCAGAAATGCCGGGCGGTAAGCTAAATGCAGCCACTGCGCCCGGCGCCACCCATGAGGCCTCCTCCAGTTTTTTACCCCCGACGTTTATGTCATTAAAGTTAATGACATAGGGTGTAGGATTAGAGACCTGGATTTTATTTCCGCTGCGGGACCAGGTTAATTTATTTACCTGTTCCTCCGGCGTTGACGCCTTCAGCTTTTCCGGACGATAAATAAGCTTGATGCGTGTCTTCACGGCAATCTGCAATGAATTAACCTGTTTCGTGGCTGACGGTATCGCTTTAATGTTCAGCCAGAACAGACTTTCCTTATCTTGCGGCAACGAGCCGGTGAGCAAAATACGTTCAATATTCAGCTGACCACCGTTAAGCCTGTAGAGCGGTGGGGTGATGATAAAAGGCGCTTTATTAGCATTACCTTCTGGCATCTCAATCCAGGACTGGATTAAGTAAGGGGCTTCATCCGCATTATTGATGCTGATGGAGGCTTCTTTTTTTCCACCATCAAAAATAACGCGGGTACCGCCAATAATAACCCCGGCAGAAGCCTGTGACAGCGACGCCATAATAACAGCCGCGCTCAGCAGGGCTTTGCTAATAACATTCATTTTGAACCTCTTGATACAAGGGGGCAATGACTGCCCCCACACAACACCTTGCGGAGCGGACTTTTTGCTGCTGAGTAATTAGTTATAAACAACAGAGAAGTTAGCGACGGAGTTTGCAGGACCGGATGTTACCGCTGCTGCCGTTGAAATATACTGCGCATAGAAATTCAACGTATTGTCAGCACTGCTGCTTAACGAATAGTTGTAGCTATTGCTGCTATGCAGCGGCAGGTCAGCTTTATCAGCAGTCATCAAATTGATGGCAACCCCGGTTGCGGCACCGGCGACGGACGTATCAATCGCCAGCAGATCCGTATTGGTCATATCGGGCGTGCCGTCAAAACGGACTTTGGCACTGGTCACGGTTACCGGACAATTCTTCAGAATAATATTGAATTTCGTTGCCGCCGTTCTTGAACCGGTGGTTGGAAATTCTGTTTTATAATAATCGCCTAATACCACCACCTGGTTTTGAGAGGCCACCGCAACATCGCAGGCTGAATCCAGGATGTTGCCATTAAAGTTTACGGTGCCCGCAGCCGCAAAGGCATTGCCCATCATTAAGGCGGAACCTGCCGCTACCATTGCTAAAATAATATTCTTTTTCATAATCATCATGTTCCTGTTTACTGGATAACTTTATTTATTATTGAAATTCACGTAGCAGAAAGCCGATAAAAGAACCAGTTAACATTCTTTTATTTCCCAATCGATGGCATAAGGTCTTTCTGACTGACTGGATAAAATTTATATAATCATTTTCCTGAAAACAACTTTTTGATGGTCTAGCTGTAGACTGTGATTTAACGAAAAAACAACATTTATCACAGCAGAAAATTATCGAATAGTGAGCGAGTCTAATTGTAGACCCGACACACTTTCTCCTGTGATTCAGAACGTTAGACTCCTGAGATCCCCCGGTCTACTTTTAGACCTGCGGGGAATATTCCCTGAGTTCTTCATTTTTAAGATAATTCCCTTCGCAGATCAAAAATTGATCATACAAAGCGTCGCTGTGAGGTATCTTATGAATACGCGTTTAACCACCCAACTGAATAATCACCAGTCCTCAGTTCTGGATTTAAAACCGTTCGCCCATATAGACACGCTGATTAAACATGTTTTGCCTGTGGCCAACAGAATGATCATCGGCCGTGGCGAAACGGTACATTATTATAAAGATGATATTCGGCAATGCTTTTTGCTTCTCCAGGGGAGCGTGGCGCTTCATCGGCGCGGCGACGGCATTGTTTTAAACTCTGAATCTACCCCTTTTATTCTCGGTGTCAGCAGTCAGTTTTCCTCTGAGCACCTGTATGTCCGGGCGCTGGAGACCGCAGAGATCGCCCGCGTGCCGCTGGAGAGCTTCAATCAAATTGTGTCGCAACATAATTTATGGGAGCACTTTTCTAAGCTGCTTATTTATACCGCCTCGCGGGTCTACGAACATTGCGCGCAAATATCGCAAATGTCGGCCTACGATATTATCCGCTTCCAGCTTGTAGAACTGATGCAGGAACCCGACGCAATCCGGTTAAATACGACGGCGGCAGCCTACATCAAAAGCCGGACCTATCTTTCGCGCAGCGGAATTATGCGTATCCTCTCGGAACTGCGCACCGGGAAGTACATCACCATGGAGCGTGGCGTGTTGCTCGACATTCATCATCTGCCACGAAAATATTGACCGCCGCCGTGCCGCCAGAGACGATAGACGCTATACTTAGCCAGGTTTATTTAAAGGTTAGCAGCGACCATGTCCCTTCCAGAAACGCCTCAACGTGGCTCACCCTACGCGCAAGAGCTTATTTCTCACTTACTGCCTGACTGTACGACACGACAAACCGCTCGCGGCGAACGACTTGACCTTCAGATCGATGGTCAGGGAATGTGCTATTTAATTCTTGAGGGGACGGTCGCTATCTACAGAAGAAGCGACGATATGATGCTCTCCACGGCCCGCAGCCCCGCCCTCTTCGGCCTCGCTAATCTGACCGACATTTATTTTAATGACTACCTCAAGACCGTAAGCCCTTGCCTCATAGGCACGCTCACCGCCGAGCGGGTTAATGACATCATCAAAGAAAAGGCCTTGTGGGGGCTGCTTTCAAAACAGCTCATGTTTGTTTATAGCCGTCTTTATAACAACGTGATGCCTCAGGGGGCACCGACGGCGTATGAGATGATTCGCCAGCAGCTCATAAAGCTGATGGAGGAAGATGAGAGCTATCGCGGCAGCGTGACGGCGGAAAGGTATATCAGGGAGAAAACCCAGCTCTCCCGAAGCGGGGTCATGCGCATTCTGGCCGATTTAAAAACCGGCGGGTTTATCGAAATGGAAGAAGGCCGTCTCCTTAAAATCAACAAACTTCCTGCCAGATACTGAATGTCAGGCACAAAAAAGGCCGCAATTGCGGCCTTTTCAACAACACTCACTCAATGGACGTGAACGCCCAACCGCCAGGCAAAGTAGATCTCTTCTTTCAGTTCATTCGAAGAGAGCGCCAGCAAATCTGTAAATTCCAGCTCAAGCTGTTTCAGCTTTTTCAGGTACTGCGCCGGAGACAGGTTGCTCTTATCGCGACGTAAATATTCAATTGCCAGCTGTGTTGGGGTTATTTCAGTATCCATGATGTCCTCGCTTATGTACAAATCCTGACCAGTATATCACAACCTGCTGGCTAGTTTTTGACCAAAGGCAATTCATCTGAAAACTTTACACGACCGCCGTCGTCAGACGCGACGAGCAGCAGAGGCGATCCTGCTCATCGAGGATATCAATCTGCCACACCTGGTGACGGCTGCCGGCATGGAGCGCGCGGCAAATACCCCGTACGCGTCCGCTGCGCACTGAGCGAATGTGGTTGGCATTCACCTCAAGCCCGACGACCTTCTGCTCACCTTCGGTGCAGAGATACCCTGCAACCGAGCCCAGCGTTTCGGCCAGCACGACGGACGCACCGCCGTGCAATAAACCAAACGGCTGATGAGTCCGATGATCGACAGGCATTGTGGCCTCAATATCATCGTCGCCAATGCGGGTAAACTGGATATCCAGCAGCCCAACCATATTCCCCTCGCCCATGGCATTCAGCGCCTGCAGCGTGACGGCACGTTTCCAGATCATCCAATTATCTCCAGTAAAGCCTGTAATGGGTGGCGTACGCCGTTACCTTCTACCCGTTTCACCTGGCTGCGGCAGGAGTAGCCCGTCGCCAGACAGCGGTTTCGCGGCAAACGCTGCATGGCCTGGTGCCAGGACAGCTCATAGATGCCGAGCGAGTTGGCGTGGTTTTTCACTTCATGACCGTACGTACCGGCCATCCCACAGCAGCCCACGTTAACGCTCTCCAGCTTCGCCCCGAACCGGGCAAAAATGGATGCCCACTGCGCCGGAGCGCCGGGCAGCGCCGTCACTTCCGTGCAGTGGCCGAACAGATACCATGGTTCACCGCTGACATCCTGAATCGCGCGCGCTTCCAGGGCTGACGGCAGCCACTCATGCACCAGCATGACGTGGAATTCTCCGCGCTTATCACCCAGCGTCTGTTTATATTCATCGCGATAGCAAAGCACCAGCGCCGGATCGACGCCGACCATGGGTATACCCAGTTGCGCCACACGGTTTAAGAAGTCAGCGGTTTTCCGCGCGGTCTTCGCAAAACGCGTCAGGAAGCCTTTAATGTGCTGCGCCTTGCCGTTGGGCGAGAACGGCAGAACCACGGGCTGATACCCCAGTTTTTCGGTCAGGCGGATGAAGTCCGCGACCACCTGGGCGTCGTAGTAGCTGGTGAACGGATCCTGCACCACCAGCACGACATTCGCTTTTTGCTCGGGGGTGAGCGCCTCAAGCTGTTCCAGGGTCATGTTTGCCGAGCGGTGCCCGACAAGCTGGCGCTGCAGAGACGGCACCGACAGCAGCGGCAGATCGACCATACCGATATGCTTTTCGGAGAGCTTGCGCACCAGCGGCTGGTTGATAAAGAAGTTAAAGGTCTTAGGCGCGCGCGCCATCAGCGGTGCGTAACTTTCCACGGTTGCCACCAGATGGTCTCGCACCGGGCGCAGATAGCGCGTGTGGTAGAGCTGCAGGAAGCGCGAGCGGAACTCCGGCACATCGATCTTAATCGGGCATTGCGTCGAGCAGGCTTTACAGGCCAGACAGCCGGACATCGCCTCTTTCACCTCATGGGAGAAATCATACTCGCCCTTACTGGCATGCCAGCTATTGCGGGTGCGCTCAATCAGCGAGCGCAGGCTGGCCCGTTTTTCCGGTATCTGCTGCTCCAGCCTGAGCGGATCAACGCCGCGATCGGCCAGCAGGCGCAGCCATTCGCGTACCAGGGTCGCCCGCCCTTTCGGAGAATGGATACGGTTGCTGGTGATTTTCATCGACGGACACATCGGGCTTTTCACATCGAAGTTAAAGCACAGGCCGTTGCCGTTACACTCCATCGCGCCGCGCCAGGAGGATCGCACCGCAATCGGGATCTGCCTGTCGTAGGTACCGCGCTTGACGGCATCCACCTGCAGCATTGGCGCATCCACGCCTTCAGGCGGGCAGATCTTTCCGGGATTGAGGCGGTTATGCGGGTCGAAGGCCGCTTTGACCTTGCGTAATTCCGCATAGAGCTGTTCCCCGAAGAAGGCCGGGCTGTATTCCGCGCGGAACCCTTTCCCGTGCTCCCCCCACAGCAGACCGCCATATTTGGCGGTCAAGGCCACCACATCGTCAGAGATCTGCTTCATCAGGATCTCCTGCTGCGGGTCGCACATGTCCAGCGCCGGGCGCACGTGCAGCACCCCGGCATCGACGTGGCCGAACATGCCGTAGCTCAGGCCGTGGCTGTCCAGCAACGCGCGAAACTCAACGATATAATCCGCCAGATGCTCAGGCGGCACGCAGGTGTCTTCGGCAAACGGAATCGGCTTCGCTGCGCCTTTTGCATTGCCGAGCAGGCCCACGGCTTTTTTACGCATCGCATAGATACGCTCAATACCGGCCAGATCGTTACAGAGCTGCCAGCCAATCACGCCGCCTTCACCCTGCGCAATGAGATCATCCAGACGCTGGCAGAGCGTCGTCACCTGGCTCTCAATCAGTTCCGCGTCATCGCCAGCAAACTCCACGATATTGAGACCCAGCATCTCTTTATCCGGCACGTCGGTAATCAGCTCCCGCACGGAGTGCCAGACAATGTCCTCCCGCGCCAGATTCAGCACTTTAGAGTCGACGGTTTCTACCGACAGCGCCTGCGCCTCAACCATAAACGGAGCATTGCGCAGCGCGGAGTCGAAGGAGTCATATTTGACGTTCACCAGACGACGCACCTTCGGTAAACGGGTGATATCCAGCCGCGCCTCGGTGATAAACGCCAGCGTGCCTTCAGAGCCGGTCAACACCCGGGTTAAATCGAACTGCGTCAGATCGTCGTTAAAGACGTGACGCAAGTCGTAGCCCGTTAAGAAGCGGTTCAGTTTGGGGAATTTATCGAGGATCAGCTGGCGGTTGTCACGACAGCGCTCCAGCACCGTGCGATAAACACGCCCGATGGTGGTGTTGTCTTTACCCAGCGTTTCCGCCAGTTCGACCGGCATCGGCTGGGTATCAAGAATATCGCCACCCAGCAGAACCGCACGCACGCCCAGCACGTGATCGGAGGTTTTTCCGTAGACCAGCGACCCCTGACCGGACGCATCGGTATTGATCATGCCCCCAAGGGTCGCACGGTTACTGGTGGAGAGTTCCGGCGCGAAGAAGTAACCGTAAGGCTTGAGATACTGATTTAGCTGATCTTTGATGACGCCCGCTTCAACGCGCACCCATCCCTCTTCAGGATTGATCTCAATGATGCGGTTCATATAGCGCGACATGTCAATAATAATGCCCTGGTTCAGCGCCTGACCATTGGTCCCGGTGCCGCCGCCACGCGGCGTAAAGACCAGAGAGGCGAACCGCTCTTGCGTGGCCAGCCGGGCAATCAGCGCCACGTCGGCGGTTGAACGAGGGAAAACGACGGCATCGGGAAGAAGCTGGTAGATACTGTTATCGGTGGCCATCGTCAGCCTGTCGGCATAGTTCGTGGCGGTATCACCTGTAAAACCCTGTTGCTCCAGTGCCTGCAAAAAATTAAGCACCAGTTGAACGACGCCAGGTGCCTGAGAAATCTGTGGGATCATTACTGTCGACCCTAATTAGAGTAATGTGAAATCGTTTGCGTTGTGTCTGGAAAGTTTTATCACATTTTTTTCTTATGTGCTTCGTAGAATTACGGGCAAAATCCGCCTGTCAAAAACCGCTGAGATCATTAATGATTAGAGAGACGCGGTTTTCCGTTCCCGCCAGCCATACTGGCGTTCTTTTAAGGAAAGTTTTATTTATGGTCAATGTTCGCCAGCCCAGGGATGTTGCGCAAATTTTGCTGTCGGTGCTGTTCCTGGCCCTCATGATTATTGCCTGCTTGTGGATCGTTCAACCCTTTATTCTCGGCTTCGCCTGGGCCGGAACCGTTGTGGTTGCCACCTGGCCTTTGCTGCTGCGTTTGCAGAAACTGCTGTTCGGCCGTCGCGGCCTCGCCGTACTGGTGATGACGCTACTGTTGTTCCTGCTGTTTATTATTCCGATTGCCTTGCTGGTTAATAGCCTGGTGGACTCTAGTGGTCCGGTGATTCGTGCCGTTACCAGTGGCGATTTGACGCTGCCGGATCTCGCCTGGCTGAACAGCATCCCTGTTGTGGGTGCCAAACTCTATAGCGGCTGGCACAGCCTGCTGGAGATGGGCGGCAGCGCGCTGATGGCGAAAGTGCGTCCGTATATTGGCACCACCACCACCTGGTTTGTGGGTCAGGCGGCCCATATTGGTCGCTTTATGATGCACTGTACCCTGATGCTGCTGTTCAGCGCTCTGCTCTACTGGCGCGGCGAGCAGGTGGCGTTAGGCGTTCGTCACTTTGCCACCCGACTGGCGGGCAAACGCGGCGATGCCGCCGTGCTGCTGGCGGCACAGGCCGTGCGCGCCGTGGCGCTTGGCGTGGTGGTAACGGCCCTGGTACAGGCGGTGCTGGGCGGTATCGGCCTGGCGATTTCCGGTGTCCCGTACGCGACCGTCTTTACCGTTGTCATGCTGATGACCTGTCTTGCGCAACTGGGCCCCTTACTGGTGCTGGTTCCCAGCATTATCTGGCTTTACTGGACAGGTGACACCACGTGGGGAACGGTTCTGCTGGTGTGGAGCTGCGTGGTCGGCACCATGGACAACGTGATTCGCCCCATCCTCATCCGCATGGGCGCAGACCTGCCGCTGATTCTGATCCTCTCCGGGGTGATCGGTGGGTTGATTGCCTTCGGAATGATTGGCCTGTTTATTGGCCCGGTACTGCTCGCCGTGACCTGGCGTCTGTTCTCCGCCTGGGTGCATGAAATTCCACCGCCGGAAACTGACCCGGACGTGATTCTGGGCGAACTGGAAGAGCTGGAAGAGAAGAACACGCATTAAGTTTTGTTGCCGGGTGGCGCTAACGCTTACCCGGCCTACATCCTTCCCCACAATACTTAAATGCTGCTAAAGTATTTATTCGTTGCACACTGGTCAGACCCGCCCTTTCAACAGTAAGTCTGCTATAAACCTCAAGAAATCTTTACTTCTCTTTAACTATTGAGACGAATCTGATCGACGCTAAAAGCGCACATGCCTACTATTAGCTCACGGTTATAGATCAACACCTTGATTTATAAGCATGGAAATCCCCTGAGTGAAACAACGAATTGCTGTGTGTAGTCTTTGCCCATCTCCCACGATGGGCTTTTTTTTATCCTGACTACGCGCGTGTCACTTCACAGGTACTGAGCATCCGCCATTCAGCAGGTACAACCCGCGTCTCCCCGGTGACGTTGACCGACACGATCTCACGGATGTCCGCCGACGATGCGCCAATCTGCAGTTCAAACTCACCCGGCTCAACATTGCGCTTGCCATCACGACGGGTGAAGTTAAACATCTCCACCGGCAGCGTAAAGGTCAGCGTGGCAGTCTCCCCCGGCGAGAGCGTGACGCGCTGGAAGGCCTTCAGCTCCTGGAGCGGTCGTACCTGCGTGGCGACCTTATCCCTGACGTAAACCTGCACCACTTCGCTGCCGCTGCGTTCGCCGTTATTGGTGACATCCAGACTGATGACCACCTCGCCGTCGACTGGCACGCTCGATGCCGCTACCTTCGCGGCTCCCCAGCTAAACTGCGTCCAGCCGAGACCGAAACCAAACGGATAACGTGCACCGAAGTGGAACGCGAACGGCGTCCCGCCGCTTTTCAGCTTGTGATTGTAGTAATACGGCATCGCGCCGGCGCTTTTCGGCACGCTCACCACCAGGCGCCCCTGCGGCTCGGCGCGACCGGTTAGCACGTCCGCAATCGCCCAGCCACCTTCCTGCCCTGGCGCCCATGCCATCATCAACGCCGCGACCTTATCCTCCAGCCCCTGCAGGTTGTAGGGACGCCCGCCGGTCATGACAACGATGACCGGTTTTCCGGTTGCCACCAGCGCGTCCAGTAGCTGTTGCTGCACGCCGGGCAGGTTTAGCGAGTCGGTATCGGAGCCTTCCCCTACCGTGCCGCTCTGGAACAGCCCGGCGAGGTCGCCGACGCAGGCCACCACCACATCACTCTGCTGCGCAGCGTTTACCGCCTCGGGGATCAAGGCGGTGCTCTGCGACACCGGTGACTGCTGCATCGGTTTACCGCCGCTGTCGCCAGGGAAGACAGGTGCACCCGCCATGCGTTTTTCGATAATGTGACACCCTTTGGCGTAGCGCACGTTCGCTGCGCCCAGGTAATGTTCCAGCGCCGCGCGCGGAGTCGTCACCTGCGAAGTCTCCTCCACCATATCGCTGATAATCAGGTGAACCGGGAAACTGTAGCCGCTGAGCAGGGCCAGCGGATCGTCTGCGGTCGGGCCCACCAGCGCCACGCGCGGTTTTCCACCGAGGGGCAAAATGCCGTTGTTTTCCAGAAGTGTGACAGATTGCGTCGCCACGTCCCGCGCGACCAGGCGGGTTGCTTCGTTTTGCAGATCGATCCCGTTTTCGTCGGCATACGGGTGTTCAAACAGCCCCAGCCGGAATTTTTCGGTCAGCACACGCCCCACGATTTCATCGACTTTGTCCATGGAAATCAGCCCACGCTCAACGGCCTCTGCGAGGTGTCGTGCGCAGTCATCTTTCGGCAGTTCAACATCAAGCCCGGCGTTAAATGCCAGCGCGGCCGATTCTGCCGCATCGTGGGAAATGCCATGGTGCTGATGCAGCAGGCTGACGCCGCCATAATCCGCGACAATGATGCCATCGAAACCCCAGTGCTCACGCAACACGGTGGTCAACAGGAAGCTGTCACTGTGTCCCGGCTGATTATCAATATCATGATAGGCGGGCATCACCGAACCGGCATTGGCCAGCTTGACCGCCATTTCAAACGGCAGCAGGAAGGTGTCGTTCAGCTCGCTAAAGCCCAGGTGGACCGGAGCATGGTTGCGCGCCCCTTCGCTGAACGAGTGACCCACGTAATGCTTAAGCGTCGCCAGCAGATCGCGCTTGTCGCTCTGCAACCCTTTGACGTATGCCGTCGCCATCACCCCCACCAGCCACGGATCTTCCCCGAAGGTCTCTTCGGTGCGGCCCCAGCGCACGTCGCGGGAAACGTCCAGTACCGGGGCCAGCCCCTGCTGGCAGCCCACAGAGCGCGCCTCTTTGCCAATCTGCTCTGCTGCACGCTGCACAAGTTCAGGGTTCCAGGTGGAACCGTAATTCAGCGAGGACGGGAACAGCGTTGCGTCTTTGCACAGCAGTCCTACCAGACACTCCTCGTGGAACAGCGCAGGAATGCCGAGACGGGTCTCTTCCATCATCATACGTTGCAGGCGGTTCGCCGCGCGCACGCCGGTTTTTGCGTCAACAATATGGGTGCCCAGCGGGCGGGTGATCTGCCCGACGCCCAGTTTTAGCCGTTCCCCAAGCGACGCCTGCTCGCTCACACCGGCGAATTCGTCGCTCAGATCGCTTCGCTCGCGGTGGTTACCGTTTTCGTCGAGGATCAGCCAGTAGGCATGCATCTGGGCGAACTTCTCTTCCGGGGTCATACGCGCCAGTAAATCGGCGACGCGCTCGTGCACGGGACGTCCCGCGTCCTTATAGATAGCTGTCATGTTTTACTCCTGTAGTGCGGAAGGGGTTGCCGGGCTGAGCTGCCCCGCTTCGGGTCTGACCTCACGCTTGCTGGCCAGCTCACGGGCGATGGAATCCACCAGCCGGCTGTTAAGCTTGTAGATGGAAAGTAGCGCCACCATGCAGAGGAACAACGCGCATGGGATAAGGGTGAAAAGCGCGTTAATGGTCGACAGCACGTGCGGCGTCTGGGCTGCCTGGCCCGGCGCATAATCCACCATGCCCAGTACCCAGCCCACCACCGCCCCGCCGAGCGCCAGGCCAAATTTGATGGCAAACAGCGCGGTGGAGAAGACCAGCCCGTCCAGGCGACGGCCGCTGCGATGCTCTTCGTAGTCGACCACATCGGAGAACATGGTCCACTGGAGCGGCGTGGTGAGGTTTTGAATAAAGCTAAAGACAATGTTAAGGCCGAAGATCAGCCAGACCTGCGAAGGCGGCAGGAAGAAAATCAGCGCGCCGAAAATGACGAAGGAAATAATCGTCCACTGGTAAGCACGAACGCGGTCAAATTTCCCCAGCAGCCGTTCAGATAATAATGCGCCGCTTAAGGAGGCCACCATTCCGGAAACAATAAAGGCAAATACCAGATCCGGGCGCAACAGCACATAGTTCACGTAATACATCGTGGCGGAGCCGCGCGTTACCACCGCGGTCAGCAGCAAAATATTAAACAGGAACACAATACGCCACTGGCTGTTGCGGCCCAGCAGTTTTAAATCGGTGAGCATGGAGCCGGAGGTATCATTGCGCGGAGAATACCGCTCGCGGGTCATCAGGAAGCAACAGAAGAACAGCACAATGCCCAGCAGCCCCATCAGGCTCATGGCATAGAAATAGCCTTTCTGCACGTTGCCCTGGCCCAGCAGTGAGACCAGCGGCAATGCGATAACCGTCACAATCAACCCGCCAATAAATGACAGACCAAAGCGCCATGACTGCAGGGAGTGACGCTCGCGCGGGTCCAGCGTCAGTGCGCCCGGCATGGCGCAGTAAGGCACGTTAATCGCGGAGTAAATCAGGCTCAGGATAGCGTAGGTCAGGCAGGCATAAACGATTTTAGCCGTCGGCCCGACGTCCGGTACATAGAAAGTAATCAGGCAGCTTACGCCAAAAGGAATGGCAAACCACAGCAGCCAGGGACGGAAACGACCATGACGCGTCTGGGTGCGGTCAACCAGTGCGCCAATGCACGGGTCGACAAACGCATCAACCACGCGCACCACTAAAAACATGGTTCCCATAATGGCCGCGGGTAAACCAAAAACATCCGTATAGAAGTAAGCAAGAAATAACGTGGCCGTTTGCCAGACCAGCGCGCTGGCCATATCACCTAGGCCATACCCTATTTTATCTTTGGTACGCAATACAGAGGAAAGTGTCATTGTTATTTGCCTTTTTATCAGGTTAAAACGTATTTCAACCAGTTGCGCATCTTCTGAAGAGAAATGCGCAGTAAGGCTCAAGTATTAGCAACGCTTTGCGCGCTAACAATTGTCTAAATTAACAGACAAATTATGATATTTGGTTTTTTACTTTATTTGTGATGGGGAGCAAATATGAAATGAAATAAAAAAGGCGAGGAATAATATCCTCGCCTTTTCGGGTCATGCTGGCGTTACTTGTTCAGTTCCGCCAGGCTCAGCCAGGTTTGCACCACGGTGTCCGGGTTCAGGGACAGGCTATCAATCCCCTCCTCCATCAGCCAGGCGGCAAAGTCTTCATGGTCAGAAGGACCCTGACCACAAATCCCGACGTATTTACCCTGTTTCTTCGCCGCACGGATGGACATGGAGAGCAGCGCTTTCACCGCCTCGTTACGCTCATCGAACAGCTCAGAGACCACGCCGGAGTCACGGTCCAGACCCAGCGTCAGCTGCGTCATGTCGTTCGAGCCGATAGAGAAGCCGTCAAAGTGCTCGAGGAACTGCTCGGCCAGCAGGGCGTTGGACGGGATCTCACACATCATGATGATCTTCAGTCCGTTTTCACCGCGCTTGAGCCCCTGACGCGCCAGCTCGTCCACTACCGCTTTCGCCTGATCCACCGTACGCACGAACGGGATCATGATTTCGACGTTGGTCAGCCCCATGTCGTTGCGCACGCGTTTCACCGCTTCACACTCCAGCGCGAAGCAGTCGCGGAAGCTGTCGGACACGTAGCGTCCGGCGCCGCGGAAGCCCAGCATTGGGTTCTCTTCTTCCGGCTCGTAGCGCTCACCGCCGACCAGGTTGGCGTATTCGTTTGACTTAAAGTCAGACAGACGCACGATCACGCGTTTCGGGTAGAACGCCGCGCCCAGCGTGGCGATCCCTTCGGTCAGACGGCCAACGTAGAACTCTTTCGGCGAGTCGTAGCCTTTCATCATCTCGCGGATTTCGTTCTGCAGTTTCGCGTCCTGGTCGTCAAACTCCAGCAGCGCACGCGGGTGCACGCCGATCATGCGGTTGATGATAAATTCCAGACGCGCCAGGCCAACGCCTTCGTTCGGCAGGCAGGCGAAGTCAAACGCACGGTCTGGGTTACCGACGTTCATCATAATTTTCAGCGGCAGATCCGGCATGGTATCCACGCTGGAGCTTTTCACGCTGAAGTCGAGGATATCGGCATACACGTAGCCCGTATCGCCTTCGGCACAGGAGACGGTTACGTTCTGTCCGTCCATCATGCGTTCGGTTGCGTCACCGCAGCCGACAACCGCAGGAATACCCAGTTCGCGGGCAATGATCGCCGCATGGCAGGTACGGCCGCCACGGTTGGTGACGATGGCCGCCGCTTTCTTCATGATCGGTTCCCAGTCCGGGTCGGTCATGTCGGTCACCAGTACATCGCCTGGCTCAATACGGTTCATCTCGCTGATGTCGTGGATCACTTTCACCGGACCGGCACCGATGCGGTGACCAATCGCGCGACCTTCCGCCACAATTTTGCCCTGGGCGTGCAGCGTATAACGCTCCATCACCTGACCGCGAGAACGGACGGTCTCCGGACGCGCCTGGACGATAAACAGCTTGCCGGTGTTCCCGTCTTTCGCCCATTCGATATCCATCGGACGGCCGTAGTGTTTTTCAATCTGCACCGCCTGCTTCGCCAGTTCCTGCACTTCGGCGTCGGTCAGGGAGAAGCGGTCGCGCTGCTCCTGCGGCACATCCTCAATCTTAACCTGCTTGCCATGCTCCTGGGTTGGGGCATAGATCATGCGGATTTTTTTCGAGCCCATGGTGCGGCGCACCACCGCCGGGCGACCCGCGGCCAGCGTAGGCTTGTGTACATAAAATTCGTCAGGATTCACCGCGCCCTGCACCACCATCTCACCCAGACCCCATGCAGAGGTGATGAACACCACCTGGTCGAAACCCGATTCGGTATCGATGGAGAACATCACGCCGGATGAGCCTACGTCTGAACGCACCATGCGCTGGACGCCAGCGGAGAGCGCGACGCCGCGATGGTCGTAGCCCTGGTGCACGCGATAGGAGATGGCGCGGTCGTTGAACAGGGAAGCAAATACGTGCTTCACGGCCACCAGCACCGCATCATAGCCCTGAACGTTCAGGAAGGTTTCCTGCTGCCCGGCGAACGACGCGTCCGGCATATCTTCTGCGGTTGCGGAAGAACGCACGGCAAAGGAGGCCTGCGCATCGTCAGCGGAGAGCTGGTTGTAAGCATCGTGAATGGCTTTTTCCAGTTCCGGCTGGAAAGGTGTGTCGATGATCCACTGGCGGATCTGCGCCCCGGCTTTAGCAAGCTCGGTCACATCATCAATATCCGTTTTATCCAGCAGGTCGTAAATGCGCTGGTTTACACCGCTCTGGTCTAAAAACAGGTTAAACGCATCGGCGGTTGTGGCAAACCCGTTTGGTACGGAAACACCCATACCGGACAGATTTGTAATCATTTCACCCAGGGAGGCATTTTTGCCCCCAACTCTGTCTACATCATTCATGCCGAGTTGGTTATACCAAAGCACCAGCGGTGACGAGCCATTGTTGGACATCGAAACAATCCTTTTGTGATATTTGATCGGAGTAAGTAACACCTGACTACGTATTTATACTGGCATATTTATTTGCGCTAAAAAAACGGTGAATCGTGTAAGCAATTTAAATTTTCAACTTTTCGGATAGTTTCCCACCAGCGATTAACCCGATGATTCCTCTAAATTCAGCCGTTAACCACAAAAATAAAGTCGCTATTTGAAAAATGAAATCCACTTTTCAGGAAAATCAAAAACAGTGTTTCATTCATAATTAGGATAAGTTCTTTGCTGTGTAAATTACTTTTTTAATTTATGCTTTCAGACAATTACGTATGATATTCAGGGTGGGTAAAATGGATAATGCTGTCGATCGTCACGTTTTTTATATTTCTGATGGTACGGCGATCACCGCCGAGGTGCTGGGCCACGCGGTCATGTCGCAGTTCCCCGTATCGATTAACAGCATCACGCTGCCGTTCGTGGAAAATGAGAGCCGCGCCAAAGCGGTGAAGGACCAGATCGACGCCATCTACCAGCAGACCGGCGTCCGTCCGCTGGTGTTCTACTCCATCGTTATCCCCGAAATTCGCCACATCATTTTGCAAAGCGAGGGCTTCTGCCAGGATATCGTCCAGGCGCTGGTGGCCCCGCTCCAGAGCGAGCTGAAGCTTGACCCGACGCCTATCGCCCACCGTACCCATGGGCTGAACCCTGGCAACCTGACCAAATACGATGCGCGTATTGCCGCCATCGACTACACCCTGGCGCATGATGATGGTATTTCTCTGCGCAATCTCGACCAGGCACAGGTGATTTTACTTGGCGTGTCGCGTTGCGGTAAAACGCCGACCAGCCTCTATCTGGCGATGCAGTTCGGCATTCGCGCCGCCAACTACCCCTTTATTGCCGACGACATGGATAACCTGGTGCTGCCCGCTGCACTCAAGCCGCTACAACACAAGCTGTTCGGGCTAACCATTAACCCGGAGCGTCTGGCCGCGATCCGCGAAGAGCGCCGCGAGAACAGCCGCTACGCCTCCATGCGCCAGTGCCGCATGGAGGTCTCCGAAGTGGAAGCGCTGTACCGCAAAAACCAGATCCCGTGGCTGAACAGCACTAACTATTCGGTAGAAGAGATCGCCACCAAAATTCTCGACATCATGGGACTTAATCGTCGCATGTACTAATATGCTAGTACATTAACTCAGATTCGGGTATCATCCTCTGCAACAACGGGGCGGTATCGCCCCGAACTTGAAATCAGCAGGGATTGGTTTAATGTGATGCCCATCACTTCCCGGTAGTCTGCCGATGAAGCAAAAATTTTCTGAGACAAATCATGAATAAAACCGACGAACTCCGCACGGCGCGCATTGACAGCCTGGTCACACCGGCTGAACTGGCTCATCGGCATCCCGTTTCCGCCACGGTTGCGGAACATGTTACGGCCTCCCGCCGACGTATTGAAAAAATCCTGAATGGTGAAGAAAAGCGTCTTCTGGTCGTGATTGGCCCTTGCTCTATCCACGATCTGGATGCAGCACTGGATTATGCCAAACGCCTTCAGGGACTGCGGGATAAGTATCAGCATCGCCTTGAAATTGTGATGCGCACCTACTTTGAAAAACCGCGTACCGTGGTGGGCTGGAAAGGGCTGATTTCCGATCCCGATCTCAACGGCAGCTATCGTGTGAATCACGGTATCGAACTGGCACGCAAGCTGCTGCTCCAGGTCAACGAGCTGGGCGTCCCGACGGCGACTGAATTTCTCGATATGGTGACCGGGCAATTTATTGCCGATTTGATCAGCTGGGGCGCGATCGGCGCACGCACCACTGAAAGCCAGATCCACCGCGAGATGGCCTCCGCCCTCTCCTGTCCGGTCGGCTTTAAAAACGGGACCGATGGCAACACCCGTATCGCTGTTGACGCGATCCGCGCCTCGCGTGCCAGCCACATGTTCCTGTCGCCGGATAAAAGTGGTCATATGACTATCTACCAGACCAGCGGTAACCCTTTCGGGCACATCATTATGCGTGGCGGGAAGAAACCCAATTACCATGCCGACGATATCGCCGCCGCCTGCGAAACACTGGCCGAATTCGATCTGCCGGAACATCTGGTGGTGGACTTTAGCCACGGTAACTGCCAGAAGCAGCACCGCCGCCAGCTGGACGTTTGCGATGAAATTTGCCAGCAGATCCGCAGCGGTTCAACCGCCATCGCGGGTATTATGGCCGAAAGCTTTATCAAGGAAGGCACGCAGAAAATCGTTGCCGGACAGCAGATGGTGTACGGCCAGTCAATCACCGATCCGTGCCTGAGCTGGGAAGACAGCGAACTGCTGCTGGAAAAGCTGGCGTCTGCGATAGATACGCGCTTCTGATCCCCGCCGGGTGGCGCTGCGCTTACCCGGCCTACGGTTCGTGCCCTTCTCCCTCTCCCCATGGGAGAGGGTCGGGGTGAGGGCATCAGACCGCACCTTCCCCCAAAATTTGATCCCGTCACATTATTTTCACAAAAACGCTTGCCGTGAAATTGTAGTTTATTGATAATGATTATCATTGTTACATTGATTGTTATTTATAAATATTATGTCACCTACGGATAACCGCGCGGCAACGCCAGCAAACAAACACACAGCGCCCGCCCCTGCCTCCACCGATCGTCGCATCGACAGCAAAAGCCTGCTGGGTGATGAGGGCCGGGTGATTATCGAGCATGACGGCCAGCACTACCTGCTGCGCCAGACGAATGCCGGAAAATTGATCCTCACAAAATAAACCAAAACATTCGCCAGCCACCCAGGTGACCCCCAGGCAGCCAGCGCTTTCGATTCTTTATGGAGAGTTGCTATGCCACACCTGCATACCGCATGTTTACGCCCGTCACTTCTGGCGCTGGCGATTGTCAGTACCCTGCCGGGCGTCGCGTTTGCTGCCGCAGATGAAATAACCGTCACCGCTACCGGCAACGCCCGTAGCGCCTTCGAAGCCCCGATGATGGTGAGCGTGATTGACGCCGCTGCCCCGGAAAAACAGACCGCCAGCTCTGCCGCCGACCTGCTGCGTAACGTGCCAGGCCTGACGCTGGACGGCACCGGCCGCACCAACGGTCAGGACGTTAATCTGCGCGGTTATGACCGACGCGGCGTGCTGGTGCTGGTTGACGGCGTGCGTCAGTGTACCGACACCGGACACCTCAACAGCACGTTCCTCGACCCGGCGCTGATCAAACGTATCGAAGTTGTGCGCGGTCCGTCGGCGCTGCTCTACGGCAGCGGTGCGCTGGGTGGCGTGATTTCCTATGACACCGTTGACGCCAGAGATCTCCTGGAACCGGGCAAAAACAGCGGTTACCGCGTGTTTGGTACCGGTGCGACAGGCGATCATAGCCTCGGGATGGGGGCCAGCGCCTATGGCCGCACCGATACGCTTGACGGTCTGGTGTCATGGTCCAGCCGTGACCGCGGCGATATCCGCCAGAGCGACGGCAAGCGTGCCCCAAACGACGAATCCATTAATAACATGCTGGCGAAAGGCAGCTGGAAAATCGACCCGGCTCAGACGTTAAGCGGCTCCCTGCGCTACTACAACAACGCCGCGCAGCAGCCGAAAAACCCGCAAACCCCCGATGCCACCAGCAGCAACCCCATCACCGACCGCTCCACCATCCAGCGTGATGCACAGCTGGGTTACCGTCTGGCGCCGGAAGGGAACGACTGGCTGAACGCCGATGCAAAAGTTTACTGGTCAGAGGCGCGCATAAATGCCCAGAACATCGACAGCACCGGTGAGTTCCGCAAGCAGACCACCAAAGGCGGCAAAGTAGAAAACCGTACCCGCCTGTTTGGCGACACCTTTGCCTCTCACCTTTTGACCTACGGCGGGGAATATTATCGTCAGGAACAACGTCCGGGTGGCACCACCACCGGCTTCCCGGAGGCGAAAATCGACTTTAGCTCCGGCTGGCTGCAGGATGAAATCACCCTGCGCGATCTGCCCGTTACCCTGCTGGGCGGCACGCGCTATGACAACTATCGGGGTAGCAGCGAGGGCTACGACGACGTGGATGCCGACAAGTGGTCCTCCCGCGCCGGGTTAACCGTCAGCCCTACCGACTGGCTGATGCTGTTTGGCTCTTACGCTCAGGCCTTCCGCGCCCCGACCATGGGCGAGATGTATAACGACGCCAAACACTTCTCCATCGGCAGTTTCTACACTAACTACTGGGTGCCTAACCCGAACCTGCGCCCGGAAACCAACGAAACGCAGGAGTTTGGTTTTGGCCTGCGCTTTGACGACCTGATGCTCGCCAACGACGGGCTGGAGTTCAAGGCCAGCTATTTCGATACCAAAGCCAAAGATTACATCTCCACCACCGTCAATTTTGCCGCGGCGACCACCATGTCGTACAACGTTCCGAACGCCAAAATATGGGGCTGGGACGTGATGGCAAAATACTCGGCTGACCTGTTTAACCTCGATCTGGCCTATAACCGCACGCGCGGAAAAGATACCGATACCGGCGAGTACATCTCCAGCATCAACCCGGACACCGTCACCAGCAGGCTGGATATTCCGGTGGCGCAAAGCGGCTTCTCCGTGGGCTGGATCGGCACCTTTGTCGATCGTTCAACCCATGTCAGCAGCAGTTACAGCAAACAGCCGGGCTATGCGGTCAACGACATCTACGTCAGCTATAAGGGCCAGGAGCAGCTCAAGGGCATCACCACCACGCTGGTGCTGGGTAACGCCTTCGACAAGGAGTACTGGTCTCCTCAGGGTATTCCGCAGGACGGTCGTAACGGCAAGATTTTTGTGAGTTATCAGTGGTAATTCCCCGCGGGGCAACTATTCAGAAGGAAAAGACAATGGATCACTACACGCGCTGGCTGGCGCTAAAAGAAGAAAACCCGGGTAAGTATGCGCGCGATATTGCAGGGTTAATGAACCTCAGTGAAGCAGAACTGACCTTTGCGCGCGTGGGCCATGATGCCTGGCGACTGCGCGGTGAAATTCGCGAGATCTTAGGCGCGCTTGAAGCCGTAGGGGAAACAAAATGCATCTGCCGCAACGACTATGCCGTTCACGAGCAGGCAGGCAGCTTCACCCATCAGCACCTGAACGGCCACGCCGGGCTGGTGCTGAACCCGCGCGGACTGGATCTGCGCCTGTTCCTCAACCAGTGGGCAAGCGCGTTTCACCTCAGCGAAACCACCGCACGCGGCGAGCGGCAGAGCATTCAGTTTTTCGATCATCAGGGTGATGCCGTACTGAAAGTTTATACCACGGACAACACCGACCTCGCCGCCTGGGCTGACGTGTTGACCCGCTTTATCTTTGCCGATAACCCATCGCTTGAGCTGAAGGCTGCCGAGGCCCCGCTGCATGCCGAAAATGCAGATGCCGCCCTCGTGGACAAAGCGTGGCGTGCGATGACTGACGTGCACCAGTTCTTCGGCCTGCTGAAACGCCACAACCTCAGCCGCCAGCAGGCATTTCGCCTGGTGGGCGACGACCTCGCCTGCCAGGTTGAAAACAACGCGCTGGCACTGCTGCTGGAAACCGCGCGCCAGCACGGCAACGAAATCATGATCTTCGTGGGTAACCGCGGCTGCGTGCAGATCTTCACCGGCGCGGTGGAGAAAGTCGTGCCGATGAAAGGCTGGCTGAACATCTTTAACCCCACCTTTACCCTGCATCTGCTGGAGGAGACGATTGCGGAGAGCTGGGTCACGCGCAAACCAACTGCAGACGGTCACGTCACCAGCCTGGAACTGTTTGCCGCAGACGGCACGCAAATTGCCCAACTCTATGGTCAGCGTACGGAAGGCGAGCCGGAGCAGAGCCAGTGGCGTAGCCAGATTGATGCCCTGACGCCAAAAGGGCTGGCCGCATGAAGACGTGGTTTGCCCTGCTGAGCGCCCTGCCACTGGTGGCGTTTGCCGCCGCGCAGGAGAAAATTGTCACCCTTGGCGGCGACGTCACGGAGATTGTCTATGCGCTTGGCGCGGACTCTTCGCTGGTCGCACGCGACAGTACCAGCCAGTGGCCGCAGGCAGCGAACGCGCTCCCCGATGTGGGCTATTTGCGCCAGCTTAACGCCGAAGGGATTTTGTCCATGCGTCCCACGCTGGTGCTGGCCAGCGACCAGGCGCAGCCATCTCTGGCGTTAAAGCAGGTTGAACGCAGTCACGTCAGGGTGATTACCGTTCCTGGCCGCAACGATCTGAGCGTCATTGACGAAAAGATCCGCATTATTGCCGAGGCCACGCACCGTGAAGCGCAGGGAGAGAGCCTGCGCCGCTCGCTACGTCAGGCGGTGGCGGCTCTGCCCGCAGAACCGCTCAACAAGCGGGTGCTGTTTATCCTCAACCACGGGGGAATGACCGCCATGGCCGCCGGACAGCAAACCGGCGCCGATGCCGCCATCCGTGCCGCCGGGTTACAGAACGCGATGCAGGGTTTCACGCGGTATCAGCCGCTGTCGCAGGAAGGGATTATTGCCAGCCAGCCCGACATGGTGGTGATTTCGCAGGACGGCGTGAACGCGCTGGGTGGCGAGGCGAATCTGTGGAAGCTGCCCGGACTGGCGCAAACCCCGGCGGGACGGCACAAACAGCTGCTGGCGATTGATGACATGGCGCTGCTGGGTTTCAGCGTGCGCACGCCGGAAGCCATCCGGCAGTTGCGTGCTAAAGCGGAGCAACTGCCCTGATGTCCCGGCGGATCGCACTGTCGCTGTGGATGCTGGCCGCAATTCTGAGCATCATGACCCTTACGGCAACAGGCTTTGGGGCATTGCCTCTGCCGGTCAGCCTGCTGTGGAACGGCAGCGATGAGGCGATGCGTCAGATCTGGCTGACCATTCGCCTGCCCCGCGTACTGCTGGCGCTGGTGATTGGCGGCGCGCTGGCGCTGGCCGGGTGCGTGATGCAGGGACTGTTCCGCAACCCGCTGGCAGACCCGGGTTTGCTTGGGATCAGCAGCGGCGCGGCGCTGGCGGTCGCGCTGTGGGTGGTTATTCCTGTCACGTTGCCGGCCCTGATGATGCTTTACGCCCCGATGGTTGCGGCATTCCTCGGCGCGCTGGCTGCAACCGTTGTGATCTTCCTGCTCAGCCAGCAGCGTCACGGTTCCCTGTCCCGTTTACTGCTGGTGGGGATCGCCATCAACGCCCTGTGCGGCGCGGCCGTCGGTCTCCTTTCCTGGCTTAGCAACGATGCGCAGCTTCGCCAGCTTTCGCTCTGGGGAATGGGCAGCCTCGGGCAGGCGCAGTGGTCCACCCTGCTTGCGGTGACCTCGCTGATGGTGCCTGCGGTTCTGATTATCTGGCGGCTGGCTGGTCCACTCAATTTGCTGCAGCTGGGTGATGAAGAGGCGCACTATCTCGGGGTGGATGTTGCCCGGGTACAGCGGATCCTGCTGCTGTGCAGCGCCCTGCTGGTCGCTGCGGCGGTGGCCATCAGCGGCGTGATTGGCTTTGTTGGCCTTGTGGTCCCACACCTGATGCGTATGTGGCTGGGGGCCGACCACCGGGCCGCGATCCCCGCCTCGGTGCTGGCCGGAGCGTTACTGCTGCTGGCTGCCGATACGCTGGCGCGCACTCTGGTCACCCCGGCGGAAATGCCCGTCGGGTTGTTGACCAGCCTTCTCGGTGCGTCGTGGTTCCTGTGGCTTATCTTTCGTCGTGGAGGTGCGCATGGCTGAACGCTATTGTGCGGAAAACCTGGTCTTTCACGCCGGGCAACGGACGCTGATCGACGATGTATCACTGACCTTATCTCAGGGTGAGCTGGTCGCGTTGATTGGCCCTAACGGTGCCGGGAAATCGACATTATTACGGCTGCTGACCGGCTATCTCACACCCGCAAGCGGGCGGTGCAGTCTGGCAGGCACGCCGCTTGCGGACTGGCCAACGGAGACCCTCGCCCGCTACCGGGCAGTGATGCGTCAAAATACGCAGCCCGGATTCGACTGGCCGGTGGAAGCCGTGGTCGGTATGGGGCGCGCCCCCTGGACGCGCTCCCCTGAGGCGTCAGTGGTTGAGGAGGTCATGGCGATCACAGGCTGTTTACCCCTGGCGGGCAGAAGCTATTCGGCACTCTCCGGAGGCGAGCAGCAACGGATCCAGCTCGCTCGGGCGCTGGCCCAACTCTGGTGCGACGGCGCCCCACGCGGCTGGCTGTTTCTTGATGAACCGACCTCCGCACTGGATCTCTTCCACCAGCAACATCTGCTGCGCCTGATGAAAACCCTGACCCGTCGGGGGCATCTCCACGTCTGCGTGGTTCTGCACGATCTTAATCTGGCGGCACTGTGGGCGGATCGTATCCTGCTGCTGCATAACGGCAGGCTGGTCGCCCGGGGGACACCGGAGGACGTTTTGCAGGCCGGGGCGCTGGCGCGCTGGTATGGCGCGCAGGTGCTGGTCGGCAGCCATCCGGCTCATGCCGTGCCGCAGGTGTTCCTCGCTCCCTGAGCGGGGTGATAAAAGTCCTTCAGCGTTTCCAGCAGGGCATGCGCCGCTTTAGAGAGCTGCGTGTGCCCGGGATGGATCACCCCGATGCACTTTTCAATGGGCGGGTTATCCAGCGGAATACAGACCGCGCCCAGGGAAGCCATCTGCGCCTCGCAGAGCGCCGGCACGGCGCTGCCACCCAGCCCGCTGGCGACCATGCGCCCTACCGTCACCAGTTGATGACTCTCCAGCGCCACGTCCAGCTTTCTGCCGCTCCGCGCCAGCTCCTCCTCCATCATCAGACGTACCGCCGAAGGGCGCTGCAGGGTGATGAAATCCAGCGTCAGCAACTCCTCCCATGCCAGGCGCTTTTTTCCCGCAAGCGCGGAATCTTTCGGCACAATGGCGACAAACCTGTCCAGCCCCAGCGGCGTAAACAGCAGGTTGTGCATGGGTGCCGGCTCAAAGGCAATCCCCATCTCAACCCGCCCTTCCCGCACCATCTCAATCACCTGCTCGTTGATGACATCATGCACGGTGACGTTGACCCCGGCATGGCGATCGCGAAACGCTTTCAGCACTTCCGGTAAAACGTTGGCGGCAAACGACGGCATCGCCGCGACCGAGATTTTGCCGCGCTGGAGCGTAAAGCACTGGTGCATTGCCTCTTCCACGTTATCCCAGTCGGCCAGCAGCTGCCGCGCCATCGGCAGAAATGTTTCGCCCTCCTGCGTGAGGGCAACCTTGCGCGTGCTCCGCTGCAACAGCGGCCCACCGAGCGCATCTTCCAGGCTTTTAATCGTCAGGCTCAGCGCTGGCTGGGAAAGATTTAAGCGTTCGCTGGCGTGCGCGAAATTGAGAGTGTGAGCTACCGCTAAAAACGCGCGTAACTGTTTGACACTCATTCTCATTTTTCATCCTGTTAACTAATTGAAAAAATTTAGTTAACAGGAAATTAATAAGAAATCCAAATGAGTGGGTCACAAATTCAAAATTAACAAATGAGTCGCCACCCCTAATGATACCGGCACGGTTAACGGGAGGGATGACTATGGCAGGACTGGATAAGCGCGTCAGCAGCTATGCGCAGGCGCTGGATGGGCTGACGGACGGCATGACCTTGCTGGCGGGCGGCTTCGGGCTGTGCGGTATTCCTGAGAACCTGATTGCAGAGGTTCGACGCCGTCAGGTGAAAGATCTGACGGTCGTGTCGAACAACTGCGGCGTGGATGGTTTCGGTCTGGGGATACTGCTCGAAACGCGCCAGGTTCGCAAAGTGGTGGCGTCTTACGTCGGCGAGAACGCGCTGTTTGAGCAGCAGGTACTGAGCGGGGAACTGGCAATCGAACTTACTCCGCAGGGGACACTGGCAGAAAAGGTCCGCGCGGGCGGGGCCGGTATTCCGGCGTTTTATACGGCCACCGGTTATGGCACCCCCGTGGCAGCGGGCAAAGATGTGCGCCAGTTTGGCGGTAAAAATTACATTCTTGAAGAGGCCATTACCGGTGATTTCGCACTGGTTAAGGGCTGGAAAGCGGACTGGTACGGCAACGTTATCTATCGCCATACCGCGCAAAATTTTAATCCACTGATGGCAACGGCGGGCCGAATCACGGTTGTGGAGGTGGAAGAGATTGTTCCGCCGGGTGAACTGCCTCCGTCGGCTATTCATACGCCGGGAATTTACGTCGACAGGCTGATTGTCGGCCAGTTTGAAAAACGCATTGAACAGCGCACGCTGCGCGCGCAAGGAGTCTGACGATGTTAACCCGTGAACAGATGGCGATGCGCGTCGCCCGCGAACTGCGCGACGGGTATTACGTCAACCTGGGGATCGGCATCCCTACGCTGGTGGCGAATTATATTCCCCCGGAAATGGACGTGATGCTGCAGTCGGAAAACGGTCTGCTCGGAATGGGGGCTTTTCCCGATGAGCATAGCCTTGATGCCGACATGATCAACGCCGGTAAACAGACGGTCACTGCGCGGACCGGCGCGGCCATTTTCGACTCGGCCCAGTCGTTTGCCATGATCCGCGGCGGCCATGTGGATCTGACCGTGCTGGGCGCATTTGAAGTCGATGTCGAGGGCAACATTGCCTCGTGGATGATCCCCGGAAAGATGGTGAAAGGGATGGGTGGCGCGATGGATCTCGTTGCCGGGGCGCAGAACATCATTGTGGTGATGACCCACGCGGCAAAAAACGGTGACTCCAAACTGCTGCCACGCTGCACGCTGCCGCTCACCGGTGTGGGCTGCATCCGTCGGGTCCTGACGGATCTCGCGTTGCTGGAGATAGCGGACGGCGCGTTCATCCTGCGGGAATACGCCCCGGGTGTCGGTATCGACGAGATTGTCCGTAAAACGGCCGGAAAAATCATTGTGGCGGACGACGTTCGCGAGATGCGCTTCAACTGAGGACTCAACATGAAAAAGGTCATGATTGTCGGGGCAACGCGAACCCCCATTGGCAGTTTTCGCGGATCGCTCTCGCCCCTTTCAGCCGTTGAGCTGGGTGCCGTCACGGTACAGCGTCTGCTGGAGAGCAGCGGCCTTCACCCAGAGCAAATAGACGAACTGGTTTTCGGTCAGGTGCTGACGGCCGGGTGTGGGCAAAACCCCGCCCGCCAGACGGCCATCACTGCCGGATTACCCGTCAGCACCCCGGCGACAACGGTCAATCTGGTGTGCGGCGCGGGGTTGAAAGCGGTACAGCTCGCCGCCCAGGCAATCCGCTGCGGTGACGCAGACGTGGTTATCGCTGGCGGCCAGGAGAGCATGAGTAACGCCCCGTATCTGCTGGATGGCGCACGTTCAGGGCTGCGTTTTGGGCATACGGGCCTGCAGGACAGCATGATCACCGACGGCCTGTGGGACGCCTTCAACGATTACCACATGGGCATCACTGCGGAAAACGTCGCCCGTGAGTATGGCATTTCCCGCGAGCAACAGGATGCCTTCGCCCTCCGGTCACAGCAAAAGGCAGCGTCCGCCATTGAGACTGGTCGGTTTGACGCCGAAATAGCGCCAGTGACGGTGAAACAGGGCAAACGTGCGCCACAGATTGTCCGCCATGATGAACAGCCACGCCCGGAAACCACCGCCGGGCAGCTTGCACAGCTCCGCCCCGCATTTTTGCATGACGAGGGCACGGTCACGGCGGGGAACGCCTCCACCCTTAACGATGGGGCCGCCGCGGTACTGCTGATGAGCGAGGAAAAGGCGCGGGAAAGCGGGTTACCTGTTCTTGGCCACATTGTGAGTTACGCAGTGACGGGCGTTGATCCGTCGGTGATGGGCATCGGCCCGGTCAGCGCCTGCCGGACGGCGCTGGCGCGGGCGGGCTGGACGCTCGACGACGTCGATCTCATTGAAGCCAACGAAGCCTTTGCCGCACAGGCACTGGCGGTGGGCAAAGAGCTTGGCTGGGATGAACAGAACGTCAACGTTAACGGTGGCGCCATCGCCCTGGGCCATCCGATTGGCGCATCCGGCTGTCGCATCCTGGTGACCCTGCTCCATGAAATGCAGCGCCGGGGGGTAACAAAGGGACTTGCCACCCTGTGCGTTGGCGGCGGACAAGGCATTGCCCTGACCGTTGAGCGTTAAACCTCTCGTTGGTACCCGAATAATAATTAAAGTAAGGAGTCGTAATGAGTGTGTTAATAGCCCTGGCGGCGCTGGGATTACTGATGCTGGCGGCCTACCGCGGATACAGCGTGATTTTGTTTGCGCCGATTGCGGCGCTTGGTGCCGTGCTGCTGACCGATCCGGGTGCCGTCGGCCCGACGTTTACTGGCCTGTTTATGGAAAAGATGGTCGGCTTCGTTAAACTCTATTTCCCGGTGTTCCTGCTGGGGGCGGTGTTTGGCAAGCTGATTGAGCTTTCCGGTTTTTCACGATCCATCGTTGCCGCCGCGATCCAGATCCTCGGTCGTCGGCACGCTATCCCCGTGATAGTCCTGGTGTGTGCGCTGTTAACCTACGGCGGCGTGTCGCTATTCGTGGTGGCATTTGCGGTGTACCCGTTTGCCGCCGAACTGTTCCGCCAGAGCGGCATCCCTAAACGGTTAATCCCCGCTACCGTGGCGCTGGGGGCGTTCTCGTTTACCATGGACGCCCTGCCCGGCACGCCGCAAATCCAGAACATTATTCCCACCAGCTTCTTTGGCACTAACGCCTGGGCGGCCCCGTGGCTGGGTCTTATCGGCTCTCTGTTTATTATCTTCTTTGGCCTGCTCTGGCTGGAGCGGCAGCGGCGTAAGGCGATCAATAACAATGAAGGTTATGGCGCGGACCTGAAAAACGAACCTGAAACGCCGGACAATATTCATCTCCCGCATCCGCTGATTGCTCTCTCCCCGCTGCTGGTCGTGGGCATACTGAACCTGCTGTTTACCCGCTGGATCCCCGGCTGGTACGGTACGAGTCATGAGCTTACCCTGCCAGGACTGGCGAAACCGATTGTGACCGAGGTGAGCAAGATCACCGCCATCTGGGCCGTGGAGGCGGCGCTGATCTCCGGTATTGTGCTGGTGTTGATTTTTGGTTTTCGCAATATCCGGGGATGTCTGGCAGAAGGCAGCCGAACGGCGGTGAGCGGCGCCATCCTCGCGGCGATGAATACCGCGTCCGAATACGGTTTCGGCGCGGTTATCGCCGCCCTGCCCGGTTTTCTGGTGTTATCTAAAGCGCTGTCTGCCATCCCGAACCCGTTGCTGAACGAAGCCATCAGCGTGACCGTTCTCGCCGGGATCACCGGCTCAGCGTCCGGCGGGATGAGTATTGCCCTTGCGGCCATGGCGGACACCTTTGTTGCTGCCGCCCACGCGGCCAATATCCCGCTTGAGGTGTTGCACCGCGTGGCGTCAATGGCAAGCGGCGGGATGGATACGCTTCCCCATAACGGGGCGGTGATTACCTTGCTGGCCATCACCGGCCTGAGCCATCGTCAGGCCTACGGCGGCATTTTCGCTATCACTATCATTAAAAGCCTGGCAGTGCTTTTTGTCATTGCCGTGTTCTATCTGACCGGCATTGTGTAAGGAGAGAAAAATGAATCTGAACGGTAAAATCGCCCTGGTGACCGGCTCGACAAGCGGCATTGGCCTGGGGATCGCTCGCGTGCTGGCGAAATCAGGGGCGCAGTTGATTCTCAACGGTTTCGGTGACAGCGGATCAGCGCGAGAAGAAATTGCACAACTGGGCAAAAAGCCGGGCTACCACGATGCCGACCTGCGTGACGTGTTGCAGATTGAAGCCATGATGCGCTACGCCGAATCGCAGTTTGGCGGCGTGGATATTCTTGTTAACAATGCCGGGATACAGCATGTGGCTCCGGTGGAGACCTTCCCGGTGGAGAAATGGAACGACATTATCGCCATTAACCTTTCTGCGGTGTTTCACACCAGCCGGCTGGCGTTGCCCGCCATGCGTGAACAAAACTGGGGACGCATCATTAATATCGCCTCCGTTCACGGGCTGGTTGCGTCGAAAGAGAAGTCCGCCTACGTTGCCGCCAAGCATGGCGTGGTGGGCTTTACCAAATCCCTGGCGCTGGAAACCGCACGCACCGGCGTGACCGCCAATGCCCTCTGCCCGGGGTGGGTGCTGACCCCGCTGGTACAACAGCAAATCGATAAGCGCATCGCGGATGGCGTCCCGCCGGAACTGGCGCAAGACCAGCTTCTCGGGGAAAAGCAACCTTCAGGTGAATTTGTCACCCCGGAGCAGTTGGGCGAACTGGCGCTGTTTTTATGCAGCGACAGCGCCGTTAACGTTCGCGGCGCCGCGTGGAATATGGATGGCGGCTGGGTGGCACAGTGAGTTTCTGGCCGGGTAAGGCGAAGCCGCTACCCGGCCAGAAATGTTTAGCTTGAGCAACTCACTTCCAGCCGTTTGCCCCAGTCTGGCGGGCGGCTGATATAGTCATCATCCCGGTCGGCAAACGGCGTGCACAACGCCAGGTGCAGACGGTGCAACTCGTCATACTCTCCCTGCTCTGCCTGTTCAATCGCCCGCTGCGCCAGCCAGTTGCGCAACACCATCGCGGGATTCGTCGCGTTCATCTGCGTCTGACGGGCGGAGTCATCGACCTGTTCCTGCTGCAAGCGGGAGCGGTAACGTGCAAACCAGTCGTCAAAGGCCTGCCTGTCAATAAACTCGTCGCGCAGCGGCGAGGCAGCACTGTGCTGCTCCGTCTGGCCCAGCATCCGGAAAGTGCGGGTATAATCACTCCCCTCACGCGCCATCAGTGCAAACAGATCGTTCAGGATCTCGTTATCCCCTTTCTCCTGGGTCATCAGCCCCAGCTTGTTGCGCATCAGCGTGCCATATTCCCGCAGCAAAACGTCCTGATAGCTGTCGAGTGCATCATTCAGGGCATCGACATCCATAAACGGCGACAATGTTTGCGCAAACCGCTGCAGGTTCCATAGCCCAACCGCTGGCTGGTTGTCAAAACTGTAACGTCCCTGATAGTCAGAGTGGTTGCAGATATACCCAGGCTGATAATCATCCAGAAAACCAAACGGCCCATAATCAAAGGTCAGCCCGAGGAGCGACATATTGTCAGTGTTCATTACCCCATGAGCAAAGCCCACCGTTTGCCAGCGAGCAATCATCCTGGCGGTACGGGCGACCACGTCCCGGAACCAGAGAACGTATTTATCAGCCTCATCCTGCAAATGCGCCCAATGGCGACGAATAGCGTAGTCCGCGAGCTGACGAACCTTGTCCGTCTCACGACGATAGTAAAAGTGCTCAAAATGGCCAAAGCGCAGATGGCTTTGTGCGATACGCATCAGCATCGCCCCTTTTTCTACCGTTTCGCGCATAACCGGCGTGTCGCTGGTGACAATCGACAGCGCGCGCGTGGTGGGGATCCCCAGAGCATGCATGGCTTCAGATGCCAGGCATTCACGTATTGTTGAACGTAATACTGCGCGGCCATCGCCCATCCGAGAATAAGGGGTAAGACCTGCACCTTTCAGATGCCAGTCAACCGTCTCTCCGTTGGAAAGCTGTTGTTCGCCCAGCAGGATCCCCCTGCCGTCGCCCAGCTGTCCCGCCCAGACGCCAAACTGGTGTCCGCTATAGACCTGGGCAAGGGGTTGCATACCGGGAAGAAGCGTTTCGCCTCCCCAGACGCCCGCGCCCCCGGAAGGCTTAAACATCTCAGGTGGAACGGCCAGTTCATCGGCCAGCCGCTCGTTGTGCCAGATAAGACGTGAATTGAGTAACGGTGTGGGTTTGAGTGCAGTGTAAAAGCCAGGCAACTCGTCATGCCAGTGAGCAGTAAAAGACAGGGTCATAAGTCCTCCTGCTTTTAGTGTAGAGGGTTTGCCCGAACTTAAACACGGGCGAAAGACAGGGTTATCGCTACTGAACCAGCGTCGTGACGTGCTCCGCCGGGACAGCGGGCCACAGCGTGCCCTGCATGGCGCCAAAATTGAAGGACAAGACGCGTTGCAGCAGACCGTGGTCGTCAATACCTGAGACGATCACCGACTGGCAGTGCGGCGTTATTTGCCAGAGGATAGCGCGCATAAAAGGTTCGAAAGAGAGCTCCGAAGCCCGCTGCTGGATGAAACCTTTATCGAGAATCACCCGTTTAAATAATCCATCATAGACAGCTTTGAGCGATGCCGCGCCTGCACCAAAGTTTGCGAGGACCAGGGGGAAATGGATCGCCATTCTCGCCAGTTGCAGATCATCCTTTCCGTTATTTAAACCTGGATAATTCTCATTAACAGTAAACTCAAGAAAAGGATACCGCTCAAGAATTGAAACAGCATTCCCATTACTTAATAAAAATTCAACAATAGCCGGTGTAATATTGATCCATGCAATTAACTGATGCTGAATAAAAAACAGTTTACAGGTATCAAGCAATTGCAGTTTTTCGTTAAACAGCGCTAACTCTTCTGCCGCTGAAAGCCGGGGGATAACGAGCTCAGTGGGGATCCTCACATCGGTGCCGACGCCAGTAAAGTTAACCAGAACCTCTAAACCTTTAAGCTCGCCAGCACTATTACGTGCAGGCAAAAGCATCAGTTCAGACTGGTATGCATTATCTAGCGTAATCATCATTGCACTCGCCCCGCATTAAAGATGAGAGAGGACATCCTGGAGCAATTGCCGACACAATTCCACTGTCTTGATTTTAATAAGTTTAATTTCATTAGTTCCGTATTAATTTTCAGATTTATCCCTGAATCTAAAATAATCTTATCCTGGTTACAGAGTAATAGCCAGTTTTAGATAAAACAGACACATAAGGATGACGCTAATTTTAGGTAAATTTAACTTTAATCAGCTTATTCAAGAAAAACCGGCATGATTTAATAGTTACCCTGCCGGCAGTGAGACGTGTTCGGGCAGATTAAATACGTCGTGCCTGCCAGAAATTTTTACGCCAGTAAACATTATCCAGAGAAGAGCGCATCACCCCACGGCTTGTTGAGGCATGAATAAACTGGTTGTCCGTGTCATAAATGCCGACATGCAGGCCACTTTCTCCCGAACCGGTTTTGAAAAAGACCAGGTCTCCCGGCAGCAGATCGTCTTTATCAATTTCAGTCCCAATTTCAGCCTGCTTGCGCGTTTCGCGCGGTAGCTGTAAATCAAACTTGTCACGAAACGTCATCAACACAAAACCAGAGCAGTCCACCCCGCCGCGACTCATACCGCCGTAGCGATAAGGCGTCCCGCGCCAGTTGCTCAGCTGGTCGTTCAGACTGGCAATGACGGTGATAGAATCTGAAAGCCGCGGATTAGGCGGCGGTGCACGATGGCTGCTGCATCCCGCAAGAAAGAGTGCCGCCACCAGGATAAACCAGAATCGCATTTTCAGACGAATCCTCTGCTTTTATTGTTCTTTCGGTAATTTAGCGCGCAAGTGTGTTAACAGGCAAGAAACGGTTACTCCTGCCCCGTAGAAATCAGCATCTTATGTCCCTCGATATCCAGCCTGCGGAACGACATGTTATAGGCACGTGCCAGATGTGGCGGCGTAAGAACCTGGTCCCGCGCGCCGCTGGCAATCATCCTGCCGCGCGACAGTAGCCACACCCGATGGGCATGGCGCAACGTATGGTTAAGGTCGTGGCTGCTCATCACCACGGCAATACCTTTCCGGCTCAACGCGCTTAACAGCGAATCCAGCGCCGCCTGCTGGGCGACATCCAGACCACTCATGGGTTCGTCCAGGAGCAACATCCGCCCGTGAGGGTTGCCTGCGGGGTGGATCTGCAGAATGACCGCCGCCAGACGCACTCGCTGCCATTCACCGCCGGAAAGCTGGCTGGCATGGCGGGGCAGTTTATCTTCCAGTCCTAACCCCGCCGCCACCTCCGTAAGCAGTGCCGTATTCTGTTTGTCGTGCAAATGCAGCATCAGATAATGCCAGACCGGCATCGCAAAAGGCGGTACCTGCTGCTGCACCAGATAGCTGCGCCGGTGGGCCAGCGAGCCGGGAGACCAGTCGGCAAGAGGATGTTCCAGCAGTGTGATCTGCCCGGGCCCGGTGGTCAGCCCTGCCATCCGCGCCAGCAGCGTGCTTTTTCCCGCGCCGTTTGGCCCAACCAGATGCAGGATTTCCCCCGCATTGATAGCGCCGGTCATCGGCTCCAGACGCCCCTTCTCGGCGACGTCCGTGAGCTGCATCAGCAGTGACATTATTTTGCCAGCGCCAGCTTGATCGCTTCCATGACAATCGGATCATCAGGCGTCATATCCGGCGAGAAGCGCTGAACGACCTGGCCGTCGCGACCGATCAGGAATTTTTCGAAGTTCCACAGAATATCGTCCGGATAGAGCGGCGCGCGGCCTTTGCTGGCCATACGCTCGTAAAAACCACTGCCCTCAGGCGCAACGGCCTTCGGCGCGGCAGCAATCAGCTTCGCGTATAGCGGATGGCGATCTTCGCCGTTAACATCAATTTTGCTGAACATCGGGAACGTTACGCCATAGGTGGTGCTGCAGAAGGTTTTGATCTCTTCTTCGCTGCCCGGCTCCTGGCCCAGGAACTGGTTGCACGGGAAGCCCAGCACGGTGAAACCGTCTTTCTCCCAGGCTTTCTGAATGTTCTCCAGCTGTTCGTACTGTGGCGTCAGGCCGCATTTGGACGCCACGTTGACGATAAGCAACACGTTGCCTTTGTAGCTTTCCAGCGTGGTTTTCTCGCCATCAATGGTCGTCACTTCGGTATTCAGGATATCAGTCTGCATAGCATTCCCTCAGGTTGTCTTACGGGTCGTTTTTTAACGTCCGGATTTTAATAGTAGCCAGATAAAGACTGGCGCGCCCAGCGTGGCGGTTACCACACCAATCGGTAACTCCGCGGCTGTCAGGGCAAGACGAGCGATGATATCAGCCACCAGCAGCGTGACGGCTCCGGCCACGGCCGAAGCCGGAAGCAAGGTTCGATGGTCCGTGAAGCCACACAGACGCAGCATATGCGGGATAACCAGCCCGATAAAACCAATCGCTCCCGCCAGCGCCACGCTCACGCCCACCAGCCAACCGATGGCAATGACCAGCACGTTACGCCAGAACGCCATCGGCATGCCGAGCTGACGGGCTGAGATCTCCCCCAGCGCGAGCATGTTCAGCGGCTGCGCCTGCAGGGCTGCCCATACAATCCCAGGCACCAGAAGTGCCATCAGCCAGCCCTGATGCCAGTCAACGCCACCAAAGCCGCCCATCATCCAGTACATCAGCTGACGCAAGTCAAAGGAGGTCGAGAAGTATACCGCCCAGGTCATTAGCGCGCTGCAGATGATCCCCAGCGCAACCCCGGCAAGCAGCAGGCGGCTGGTCGACAAGTGCCGTCTGGCAAAGCGAAGCAGGATGATGGTGATCAGTAATGCGCCGAAAATGGCACTGAGGCTAATACTCCATCCGGAGAGTTCGCCCCCGCCCAGCATTACCGCCGCAATCAGTCCGACGCCTGCACCGTTCGACACCCCGAGCAGCCCGGGTTCCGCCAGCGGGTTTTCAAACAGCGCCTGCATAACGGTACCTGACAGCGCCAGTGCAGCACCGACCAGCATCACCGCTACGGTGCGCGGCAGACGAATTTGCCAGACGAAGAGTTGCCCGTCAGGCCCCAGCCAGCGTTCGGGCCCAATCCAGCTGTCGCCCGCGCAGAGGCTTATACCCGCGGCGACAATCAGCAACAGCGCCAGCAATAGCAGGCGACGTTGGTCGGAACGGTGTTGGCGATGAGCATAATCAAGCATGAGCGTGGTTTTATTAGCGTGTGATGTCTTTGATTTTACGGTCGGTTTGCCAGAGAGCGCAAAGAAAAAAGGCCGCGTGGGCGGCCTTTTTGGTTAGTTCATATTACTCTGCTTTGGGCGTTGCGTTTTCGACACGGCTTTTTAACTTCTGGCCGGGTCTGAAGGTCACCACGCGGCGGGCTGTAATGGGAATATCTTCCCCCGTCTTCGGGTTACGGCCCGGACGTTGGTTTTTGTCTCGCAAATCAAAATTGCCAAAACCGGAGAGTTTTACCTGCTCACCATTTTCCAGAGCACGACGGATCTCTTCGAAAAACAGCTCTACCAGCTCTTTGGCATCCCGTTTGCTAAGCCCAAGCTTATCAAACAGATATTCTGACATTTCAGCTTTTGTAAGCGCCATAGGTTCAATCCCTCAATGATGCCTGGAATCGCTCTTTTAATGCCTCTACACATTTGGCGACGGTAGCGGCAATCTCCTCTTCTTCGAGTGTACGGCTGGTATCCTGAAGGATAAGGCTGATAGCGAGGCTCTTGAAACCTTCTGCTACGCCCTTGCCGCGGTACACGTCAAATAAGTTTACGCCAACTACCTGATTTACGCCAACTTTCTTACATTCGGCCAAAATATCTGCTGCGGGAACGTTTTCCGCGACCACAACCGCGATATCACGGCGGTTCGCCGGGAAGCGGGAGACGTCCTGCGCCTGAGGAATGACGCGGTCTGCAACCGGGCTCCACTCCAGCTCAAACACGATGGTACGGCCGTTCAGGTCCAGCTTACGCTCCAGCTCAGGATGAACAACACCAATGAAACCAATGCGTTTGCCGTCTAAATAGATCGCCGCACTCTGGCCCGGATGCAGGGCTGGAATCGCTTCTGCACGGAATTCAATTTCAGATAATTTACCGGTCAGATCCAGAATGGCTTCCAGATCGCCTTTCATATCGTAGAAATCAACCGTGCCTTTTGCCAGGTCCCAGTGCTCTTCATAACGGTTGCCACTGATAGCACCAGCCAGCATGAGATCCTGACGGATGCCTAAATTTGCCTGATTATCCGGTACAAAGCGCAAACCGCTTTCGAAAATTCGCACGCGGTTTTGCTGGCGATTCTGGTTGTAAACGATAGTGCCCAGCAGCCCGGTCCACAGGGACAGACGCATTGCGGACATTTCGCTGGAGATTGGGCTTGGCAGGATCAACGCCTCCTCGCCAGGGTGGATCAGTTGCTGCAGCTTAGGATCAACAAAGCTGTAGGTGATCACTTCCTGGTAGCCTTTGTCGTTAAGCATGGTTTTCACACGCTTCAGGGACAGGTCGGCTTCACGATGGGTACCCATCACCAGACCGGCCTGAACGGGCTCGTCCGGGATGTTGTTGTAGCCGTATACACGGGCCACTTCTTCTACCAGATCTTCTTCGATGTCCATGTCAAAACGCCAGGATGGCGCAACGGCTTTCCACTCGTCCTGACCTTCGGTCACTTCACAGCCCAGACGCGTCAGAATGTCGGTCACCTGGGCATCGGCAACATGATGACCAATCAGGCGATCGAGCTTGCTACGGCGCAGGGTAATGGTTGCGCGTTTCGGCAGCGTCGCTTCGTGAGTGACATCGATAACCGGACCGGCTTCACCGCCGCAGATGTCGATCAGCAGGCGAGTCGCTCGCTCCATCGCTTTGTACTGCAGCGCAGGGTCAACGCCACGCTCGTAGCGGTGAGACGCATCGGTGTGCAGGCCATGACGGCGTGCGCGACCGGTGATAGAGAGCGGGCTGAAGAAGGCGCATTCCAGCAGGACGTTTTGCGTTTCGTCATTTACCCCAGAGTGTTCGCCACCGAAGATACCGCCCATCGCCAGCGCTTTGCTGTGGTCAGCAATCACCAGCGTATCCGCGTTCAGCTTCGCTTCGGTGCCGTCAAGCAGAACCAGGGTTTCGCCCTCTTTTGCCATACGGACAACAATACCGCCTTCGATACGATCTTTATCGAACGCATGCATTGGCTGACCCAGTTCCAGCAGAACGTAGTTGGTGACGTCAACCACCGCGTCGATAGAGCGAATGCCGCAGCGGCGCAGTTTCTCTTTCATCCACAGTGGTGTTGGCGCTTTCACGTTGATGCCTTTTACCACGCGGCCGAGGTAGCGTGGGCAAGCATCCGCGGCGTCAACCTGAATAGGCAGTACGTCACTGATGGTCGCTTCTACCGGTACGATCTCCGGCGCGTTCAGTTCGGTCTGGTTCAGCACGGCCACGTCGCGCGCCACGCCGATGATACCTAAGCAATCAGCGCGGTTTGGCGTAACGCTGATCTCGATGGTGTTGTCATCAAGCTTCAGGTATTCGCGGATATCGGTGCCAATTGGCGCATCCAGCGGCAGCTCAATGATGCCGTTGTGATCGTCGGAAATACCCAGCTCGGAGAAGGAGCACAGCATACCTTCAGAAGGCTCACCGCGCAGTTTAGCCGCTTTAATTTTGAAATCACCCGGCAGTACCGCACCCACGGTTGCCACGGCGACTTTCAGGCCCTGACGGCAGTTTGGCGCACCGCAAACGATGTCCAGCAGGCGGTCGCCGCCGACATTCACTTTTGTCACGCGCAGTTTGTCGGCGTTCGGATGCTGGCCGCACTCGACCACTTCACCGACCACGACGCCGGTGAAGGCACCGGAAACCGGCTCAACGCCGTCAACTTCCAGGCCCGCCATGGTGATCTGGTCAGACAGCGCGTCGCTGTCCAGCGTGGTATTGACCCATTCGCGTAACCACAGTTCACTGAATTTCATTGTTCTGTCCTGCCCTTATTTAAACTGTTTGAGGAAACGCAGATCGTTTTCGAAGAATGCACGTAAATCGGTCACACCGTAACGCAGCATGGTCAGACGCTCCATGCCCATACCGAAGGCAAAGCCGGAGTACACTTCCGGATCGATACCGACGTTGCGCAGTACATTTGGATGCACCATGCCGCAACCCAGCACTTCCAGCCATTTGCCGTTTTTGCCCATCACGTCAACTTCCGCAGACGGTTCAGTGAACGGGAAGTAGGATGGACGGAAACGAACCTGCAGGTCTTCCTCAAAGAAGTTGTTCAGGAAATCGTGCAGCGTGCCCTTCAGGTTGGTGAAGCTGATGTTTTTATCAACAATCAGACCTTCCATCTGGTGGAACATTGGGGTATGGGTCTGATCGTAATCGTTACGATAGACGCGACCCGGCGCGATGATGCGGATTGGCGGTTCCTGATCCTTCATGGTACGGATCTGTACGCCAGAGGTCTGGGTACGCAGCAGACGCGTGGCGTCAAACCAGAAAGTGTCGTGGTCAGCGCGTGCCGGATGATGGCCAGGAATATTCAGGGCATCGAAGTTGTGATAATCATCTTCAATTTCCGGGCCAGTCGCCACGATAAAGCCGAGCTCACCGAAGAAACTTTCAATGCGATCGATGGTACGGGTAACCGGATGCAGCCCCCCGTTTTCGATACGGCGACCCGGCAGAGAAACGTCGATCGTCTCTGCGGCCAGGCGCGCATTCAGCACCGCGCTTTCCAGCTCGGCTTTACGCGCGTTCAGTGCCTGCTGCACCTGCTCTTTAGCTTCGTTAATCACCGCACCCGCTGCCGGGCGTTCTTCTGGCGGTAGTTCACGCAGGGTTGTCATTTGAAGGGTCAGGTGCCCTTTCTTCCCAAGATATTCGACGCGGACATTGTCTAACGCGGCAACATCTGAGGCCTGATTAATGGCGGCTGTTGCACTGGCAACCAGCTCTGCGAGATGTGACATGATTTTCCTCATTATGTCGGTGCAGACACCGATTTGGTGGAGTTATTCTCTCAAATTCAGATACAAAAAAAGCCTCCATCGGGAGGCTTATCTGGCGCTGTTTTTCGTTTCATCTTTCACGCGCTAGCCTCCTGGAGTCAGGTGCTAAAGTAAAAGAAGAAGCGGAAAATAGCAGCATTCATGCTTGCGTTACCTTGTTGGGTAAAAACCGTTGAGAACTTATTGAAAAGCCTGCACGGATAAATGTCAATCTTCTGATGGTGTTAAATGAAAAGAGGAGGCAAAGCCCCCTCTCTCAACTGGCTTATGCCAGTGCTGCTTTCGCTTTTTCGACCAGAGCGGTGAACGCTACTTTGTCGAATACTGCGATGTCAGCCAGGATCTTACGGTCGATTTCAACAGAGGCTTTTTTCAGGCCGTTGATGAATTTGCTGTAAGAAATACCGTTCTGACGTGCTGCTGCGTTGATACGCGCAATCCACAGTTGACGGAACTGACGCTTACGCTGACGACGGTCACGGTAAGCGTACTGACCTGCTTTGATAACAGCCTGGAAGGCAACGCGGTATACGCGTGAACGCGCACCGTAGTAGCCTTTAGCTTGTTTCAAAATTTTCTTGTGACGTGCACGTGCAATTACACCACGTTTTACGCGAGCCATGTGTGCTCTCCTGTATCTATTCTAAGTTAAAAAAGTTAAACGTTAACGACTTATGCGTACGGCAGGCACGCGATTACCAGGCCCAGATCGCCTTTAGAAACCATGGCTTTTGGACGCAGGTGACGTTTACGCTTGGTAGCTTTCTTAGTCAGAATGTGACGCAGGTTAGCGTGCTTGTGCTTAAAACCACCTTTACCGGTTTTTTTGAAGCGCTTAGCAGCACCGCGTACGGTCTTAATTTTTGGCATTTTAATAACTTCCACTTCGCATTGTTAAATAAACGAAACATAGGCGAACAAAACCTATGAAACCCGAAGGCTCCACAGATTTTGCTGCTTGAAGGCCTTACTGTTTCTTCTTAGGAGCGAGCACCATGATCATCTGGCGGCCTTCGATCTTCGTAGGGAAGGATTCGACTACTGCCAGTTCACTCAGATCTTCACGGACGCGGTTAAGCACTTCCATACCGATCTGTTGGTGGGCCATTTCACGACCGCGGAAACGCAGTGTGATCTTGGCCTTATCGCCATCTTCCAGAAAGCGAATCAGGCTGCGGAGTTTTACCTGATAATCGCCATCGTCGGTACCAGGACGGAATTTGATTTCCTTAACCTGGATAACTTTTTGCTTCTTCTTCTGTTCCTTAGAAGACTTACTCTTTTCATAAAGGAACTTGCCGTAGTCCATGATACGACAAACTGGCGGTTCGGCGTTAGGGCTGATTTCAACTAAATCTACTCCAGCTTCTTCAGCCTTTTCGATTGCTTCTCTCAGACTCACAATCCCCAGCTGCTCGCCTTCCAGACCTGTTAAGCGAACTTCCTGGGCGCGAATCTCGCCATTGATACGATTCGGACGTGCCGTTTGAACTCGTTTTCCGCCTTTAATACCTTATTCCTCCAGTTGTTGAAGACTGCGGCTGCGAATCTCTTGTTGCAGCTTCTCAATCACTTCACTTACGTCCAGGCTGCCCAGGTCTTTACCACGGCGGGTGCGAACGGCAACTTTGCCTGCTTCCACCTCTTTATCACCACAGACCAACATATACGGGACACGACGTAAAGTGTGCTCGCGGATTTTAAAGCCAATCTTCTCATTTCTCAAGTCTGCTTTTACGCGAATGCCCGCATTTTGTAGTTTCTGCGTCAATTCTTTAACGTAATCTGCCTGAGAATCGGTAATGTTCATCACCACTACCTGCACTGGCGCAAGCCAGGTTGGGAAGAAGCCCGCGAACTCTTCGGTCAGGATGCCGATGAAGCGCTCCAGTGAACCGAGGATTGCACGGTGAATCATAACCGGTACCTGACGTTCGTTGTCTTCGCCAACATAAGAGGCGCTTAAACGCTGCGGCAGGGAGAAGTCCAGCTGTACAGTACCGCACTGCCAAGCTCTGTCGAGACAGTCATACAGGGTAAATTCAATTTTCGGACCGTAGAATGCGCCCTCGCCCAGCTGGTATTCGAACGGAATACCGTTCTCTTCCAGCGCCACGGCGAGATCCGCTTCTGCGCGATCCCATGTCTCATCGCTACCGATACGTTTTTCCGGACGCGTTGAGAGTTTGACCACGATCTTCTCGAAGCCAAAGGTGCTGTACATATCGTAGACCATACGAATACAGGCGTTAACTTCATCACGAACCTGATCTTCAGTACAGAAGATATGCGCATCATCCTGAGTAAAGCCACGAACACGCATCAGACCGTGCAGCGCACCTGATGGCTCGTTACGGTGGCAGCTACCGAACTCCGCCATACGCAGCGGCAGGTCACGGTAGGATTTCAGACCCTGGTTGAAGATCTGAACGTGGCCCGGGCAGTTCATTGGCTTAATGCAGTATTCACGGTTCTCGGACGAGGTGGTGAACATCGCATCTTTGTAGTTGTCCCAGTGGCCGGTTTTTTCCCACAGCACACGGTCCATCATGAACGGGCCTTTTACTTCCTGGTACTGGTACTCTTTCAGCTTGGAGCGTACGAACGTTTCCAGTTCACGGAAGATGGTCCAGCCGTCGTTATGCCAGAATACCATACCCGGCGCTTCTTCCTGCATGTGATACAGGTCAAGCTGTTTACCGATTTTACGGTGGTCACGCTTCGCCGCTTCTTCCAGGCGCTGCAGATAGGCGTTCAGGGCTTTTTTATCGGCCCATGCGGTACCATAAATACGCTGCAACATTTTGTTGTTGCTGTCGCCACGCCAGTAGGCGCCTGCAATCTTCATCAGTTTAAAGTGATGACAGAAACGCATATTCGGCACGTGCGGTCCACGGCACATGTCGATGTATTCTTCGTGATGGTACAAGCCTGGCTTGTCATCATGAGAGATGTTCTCGTCAAGAATAGAGACTTTATAGCTCTCGCCACGCTTGACGAAGGTTTCACGCGCTTCGTGCCAGCTGACTTTCTTCTTGATGACGTCATAGTTCGTTTCGGCGAGCTCGTGCATACGTTTTTCGAGCGCGTCGATATCTTCCTGGGTCAGGGTATGGTCAAGGTCAACGTCATAGTAGAAACCGTTGTCGATAACCGGACCAATCGCCATTTTGGTGTTTGGCCACAGCTGCTTGATAGCATGACCTAACAGGTGCGCACAGGAGTGACGAATGATCTCCAGACCTTCTTCGTCTTTCGCGGTGATGATTGCAAGCGTCGCATCGTTTTCAATCAGATCGGACGCATCAACCAGCTCACCGTTCACACGGCCGGCGATGGTCGCTTTCGCGAGGCCAGGACCGATATCCAGGGCAACATCCATTGGGCTAACAGCGCGGTCGAAATGGCGTTGGCTGCCATCAGGAAGAGTAATTACAGGCATTTTATATCCTTATTTGCAGTGATGCCCCACACATAAGAGCATATACAAAGAAAATAATCGTGATTAAACAGTAGATTACGAAACATCTGACCAACAATCGTCAAATTGGTTCGTTATCCTGCACCTGCCGAATTCAGATAAATGCGGGTTTACGGCAAGGGACTTAATGTTAACACTAACAGCAAGGGGATTGCACCCTCTGCTGCCACAATGAAGGACTGGCATGTTGCAGATAGTTGCAGATTGCGTCTCTCTGGCACTCGCATTTCGCCGATGCTGAGCTAACTTTGAACAGGCCTTTAAAATCCACAGGTGCTTACCATGAACGTATCCAGTAGAACGGTAGTGATATTAAATATCCTGTCAGCAACCGGTTTATTGTTGATTCTCGCCGATCGATTCCACTGGTTCTGAGCTGAACCCCATACCGGCATAACACGATTGCTCCCGGGAAGGGGCATATTTCGGCCCCGTTTGATAGACTATGCGTATCAACGGACAAGGATTAGGTTATGCCAACAAAACGATTTGCCGTAAAACACTGGAAAATGGTGCTGGTGCTGATTGCCATCTGCGGCGCAATGCTGCTACTTCGTTGGGCGGCAATGATTTGGGGTTAGAGAATCAGAAGGGACGTCTGGCAGAAATGAGAAACGGGCCGATATTTTCGGCCCGCCATGATTACATTCTATAACCCAGTGAAACGGTGGTTCTGCGATCGGTATGTTCAGGCGCGCTTGCTGGTGGTGAAGAGTTCCAGGTCACGTTGTAGGCCACTTTCAAACCGAAGTGTTCATTGATAGCCACGTTCAGGGCACTTTCAGAGTTCAGCGTTGTATCCTCGGCACCAAACACAGACACACCCTGAGTGAATTTGGTGTTATCGGTCATCTGCCATGCGTAGGTACCTGACGCATAACCCAGCGGCTGGGTTTCATCTTCGCCGTTGGTGTACTCGTCGTAGCGAACACCAGGACCGAATTCAAAACGGAAGCTGTGTACAGGCCCATTCAGGAACTGACGACCATAACCCGTCGTGAATACATCACGCTGGCGATAGCCATTATAACGGTCGGTTAACCAGCTTGCCTGACCGAATATGTAGTCATAGTCGGTCATGTTGTAACGGCTACGGCCACCTGCTGCATATTTCTCGGAAGAGCGTTCATCGTTAGCGGACGTGTTGCTGGCATTCCCCCACAGCGACCATGCTGTGGTATTACCGTACCAGGTCAGGGTGCTGTCCGCCGTCAGAGAAGAGCTTTTTGTGTTACCTGATTGCGCGAGATACCCGGCATTCAGATTACCTTCGAAGGGTTTTTTGGCAGTGGAGGGATCGTCCATGACAGTAAAAACGGTGTCATCGGCGGTTGCATTCAGTGATGCAAATACGCCACCCGCCAGCATCAGTGCTGCGGGTACTGTCTTCAAAAGCTTCATTTTATTTAAGGAGTCCGTACAACAAAAAAAGAGACCACCACGGTCTCGGAAACTTTCTTGAGGATCAATGACAAGGCGTCCAGAGAAAGGTAACAAATTATAAAAAGGCGCAAATAACATAGCAATATTTTCTTATTTCATTTTTTGAATAAGAACGATCCCAAAGCGCGTTTTATTTTATATATCTTTTATCACGCTTGTTTCAGCATTCATTTTTAAAATCATACTGTTATTTACATTGCCTTCCTGTCGATCGGTGCCAGGCTTAAAAGAACCCATACTAAAAGGAGGTTATGATGGCTTCTATTTATACGCTGACACTCTCCCCTTCCCTCGACTCCGCGACTATCACCCCGCACATTTACCCTGAAGGTAAACTACGCTGTAGCGCCCCTTTGTTTGAGCCGGGCGGCGGCGGCATTAACGTGGCGCGCGCCATTACCCATCTTGGCGGTAAAGCCACCGCCATATTCCCTGCCGGGGGTGCCACGGGGGAACATCTTGTCTCTTTGCTGGCGGATGAACAGGTTGCCGTAGACACCGTAGCGGCCCAGGACTGGACCCGGCAGAATCTGCATGTCCACGTCGAATCCAGTGGGGAGCAGTATCGTTTCGTGATGCCGGGCGCCAGACTGAGCGATGATGAGTTTCGTCAACTGGAAGAGAAGGTACTGACCATTGAAAGCGGCTCACTGCTGGTTATCAGCGGTAGTCTGCCGCCAGGCGTCAAAACGGAAAAGCTGACGGCGCTGGTTAAGGCAGTGCTTCAACGTGGTATCCGCTGCATCGTCGACAGCTCAGGTGAAGCCCTGCAGGCAGCGTTAGTCCCCGGGCAGCTTGAACTCGTTAAACCTAACCAGAAAGAGCTTAGCGCGCTTGTCAATCGTGAACTTAACCAGCCTGATGACGTGCGCACCGCCGCAGAAGAATTGGTTCGCAGCGGCAAAGCGCACCGCGTGGTCGTCTCTCTCGGTCCTCAGGGAGCACTGGCTGTCGACAAGACGGGCTTTGTGCAGGTTGTGCCGCCGCCCATGAAAAGCCAGAGTACCGTGGGTGCGGGCGACAGCATGGTTGGCGCGATGGCGCTAAAACTGGCGCAGGGTGCTTCTCTTCTGGAAATGACGCGTTATGGCGTCGCGGCGGGGAGTGCCGCCACCATTAATCAGGGGACGCGGCTGTGTTCGCTTGCCGATACGCAGAAAATCGTCGATTACCTTTCAAAAGACTGACCTCTATTCCCCTTCACAATCGAAGGGGAATTTACCTTAAAGTCGCCAAATATGGCATATCGACTATGCTAAAAAAACTTTCAGAATAACAACGAGGTGAATTATGAGCAGTGGTGAGATCACCCGCTATGTCGCAACCATCAATCTTCGTGAAGCGTCACTGACCGAGCTGAACGAGCTCAATAACGCCTTTACTCGCGCGAATTTTCTGCTCACGCTGACGGACGATGACGGCCATATTCATGATTTAGGCACGCTGACATTTGGTTTGATCGCTGCCCTGAGTGAAGAAGACGTTCACGCCCTGGCCGCCAGCCTGGTGGAAAGTGTGACCGACAAGCCCGCCGACATCACCGTGGAAACGTGGGAAAGCTGGCACAAAAAAGAACAATAAGTGCGCTGCATGAATTTAAACCGCTCAGGTGTGCGTTAGTTCGTATTTTTTTACCGCAATTATGCGCTAACTTTATGATCTGGCAGACAACATGGGAGAGTCAACATGTGGCAGGCTATCAGTCATCTTTTAAGTGAGCAACTGGGTGAAGGTGAAATTGAACTGCGTAACGAACTGCCAGGCGGAGAGATCCACGCCGCGTGGCATTTACGCTACGCAGGACGCGATCTTTTCGTGAAGTGTGATGAGCGAGAACTGCTCCCGATATTCACCGCTGAAGCCGACCAGCTGGAACTGTTGTCTCGCAGTAAAACGGTGACAGTACCGCAGGTGCTGGCTCTGGGCAGCGACCGGGACTACAGTTTCCTGGTCATGGACTATCTCCCTCCCCGCCCGCTGGATGCCCATAACGCCTTCATTCTCGGGCAACAGCTCGCGCGACTGCACCAGTGGAGCGACCAGCCCCAGTTTGGGCTCGATTTTGACAACGACCTTTCCACTACCCCACAGCCCAACGCCTGGCAGCGTCGGTGGTCGACGTTTTTTGCCGAACAGCGCATCGGATGGCAGCTTGAACTGGCCGCCGAAAAAGGGCTGGAATTTGGCAATATTGATGCCATCGTTGAGCATGTACAGCAGCGCCTGGCCTCCCATCAGCCGCAGGCATCTCTACTGCACGGCGATTTATGGTCCGACAACTGCGCGCTGGGTCCCAACGGCCCCTATATCTTCGACCCGGCCTGCTACTGGGGTGACAGAGAGTGCGATCTGGCCATGCTGCCCCTGCATCCAGAGCAGCCCCCGCAAATATATGATGGCTATCAGTCAGTCTCCCCTCTGCCGTCCGATTTTCTCGAGCGCCAACCGGTGTATCAGCTTTATACGCTGATGAACCGCGCTATCCTTTTTGGCGGGCAGCATCTGGTCAACGCCCAGCGTGCGCTTGAACGCGTACTTGCGGCATAGGGACAAATCGGGTGGCCGTGCCGCCACCCTCATCTGTCAGAGAAAACCCAGCAGAGAGAAGAAGAAGTATCCCGCCACAATGATGATAATGGGGAGAATATAGAGCGGGAAAATTTGCAGGAAAATGGTGTGACGCGGTACCACAATGCGGGATTCAATCTGCTCCCGGCTCATTCCTTCCGGGCCTTTCGCCTGTTCCAGAATTAACTGATCCTCAACGCCTTCGCGCAGAAAACGGGTCTGGCGACTCATTCGCGCACCGGATGCCTGTAACGCCATGGCAATAAAAATCAACGCATAGATGACCCAGAACCCAATATTAAGCTGCTGGTGAAAATCCGGCGTTGGCGAGTTGAACCAGAAGACATTCAGGAACGGGGTGTTGAACCGCATCATCTCAATCATGACATGCGCAAAATCAAGCATGACGGCATTAATGCCTGGCTGTTTTTCGCTGTGATCGTACATAAATTTGAGCACAGAAATCAGCGTAGAGATGACGGCGGGAATAAAAATCACCCAGCCAGCAATACGTTTTAAGACAGCAATGCGTCCAGCTTGTTGATACGTCATCAGTTCCTCTTCATAAAGACGCGTTATTTGTGGCTAAGTCTACCTGCTGGACAGCATTTTCGCCCGATCTTTGAAAGCAATATGCTAAATTGCTAAGTGTGCTTAGCACTTATCGTCTGTCGAACACCCTGGATAAGGAGACGTTGTGATGTCGACACCGCGCCAGATACTTGCCGCTATTTTTGACATGGATGGATTACTGATTGATTCCGAGCCGTTGTGGGATCGCGCCGAGCTGGACGTGATGGCCAGCCTGGGCGTTGATATCAGCCGCCGTAATGAACTTCCCGACATGCTGGGCCTGCGCATTGATATGGTCGTAGACCTCTGGTACACCCACCAGCCGTGGAGTGGCCCAGATCGCGACGAAGTCACCGCGCGCATTATCAGCCGCGCCATCGCGCTGGTTGAGGAGAACAAGCCGCTATTGCCTGGCGTGCGTGAAGCGGTCGCGTTGTGTAAGGCTCAGGGGCTGAAGGTGGGCCTGGCCTCCGCTTCACCGCTGCATATGCTGGAAAAAGTGCTCATTATGTTTGAGCTGCGCGACAGTTTTGACGCCCTGGCGTCAGCTGAAAAATTGCCCTACAGCAAACCGCACCCGCAGGTCTATATGGACTGTGCCGCTAAGCTGGGTCTTGATCCGCTTACCTGTGTCGCGCTGGAAGATTCCGTTAACGGCATGATCGCGTCCAAAGCCGCACGTATGCGCTCCATTGTGGTTCCGGCAGAGGAAGGCCGCCACGATCCCCGTTTTGCCCTTGCCGATGTGAAGCTTAATTCGCTGACAGAACTCACGGCGCATCACCTTAAGGGCGGCTAACAACATGCTCCATTTGTGACAAACAGTTACACCGTCACCTCTTCCGCCTACTGTATAAAAACCCTATACTGTATGAATTGACAGTTTCGTGGGTTTTATCATGACGGCGGAAGGCCACCTCCTTTTTTCCATAGCGTGCGCAGTATTTGCCAAAAACGCTGAACTCACTCCCGTGCTCGCACAGGGAGACTGGTGGCATATTGTCCCTTCCGCCGTATTGACCTGTCTGCTGCCCGATATTGATCATCCCAAATCATTTCTTGGGCAACGCCTGAAGTGGGTCTCGAAACCCATCGCCCGCGCGTTCGGCCACCGGGGGTTTACGCACAGCCTGCTGGCCGTTTTTGGGCTGCTTACCCTTTTTTATTTAAAAGTGCCCGAAAGCTGGATCGTCCCTGCTGATGCCATTCAGGGGATGGTGCTCGGCTACTTAAGCCATATTCTTGCCGATATGCTGACGCCCGCTGGCGTTCCACTTCTCTGGCCGTGTCGCTGGCGCTTTCGTTTTCCCATCCTTGCGCCACAGAAAGGGAACCAGCTTGAGCGCGTATTGTGCATGGCGCTCTTCGCTTACGCCGTCTGGATGCCACAGACATTGCCCGAAAACAGTGCAGTGCGCTGGTCTTCGCAGATGATCAATTCGCTGCAATTTCAGTTCAATCGCTTTATTCACCACCAGATTGAACAGTAAACCAACAAAATCATTCCGTTTGTCATAAACCATTCCATTTGGATATAAGCGCGACATCACACTTCTGCTAACCTTCCGCCAACAGGATCGGGAAAAACCGATCCCATAATAAATCAGGAGAACGGGGATGAATTTTCCACTCATCGCGAACGTTGTTGTGTTCGTTGTATTGCTATTGCTTCTCGCGCAGACGCGCCACAAACAGTGGAGCCTGGCGAAAAAAGTGCTGGTTGGTCTGGCCATGGGTGTCGTATTTGGTCTGGCGTTGCAGGCGATTTATGGCTCCGATAATCCAGTTCTGAAAGACTCTATTCAGTGGTTCAACATTGTCGGCAACGGCTATGTCCAGCTGCTGCAGATGATCGTGATGCCGCTGGTGTTCGCCTCTATTCTGAGTGCCGTTGCCCGCCTGCATAACGCCACTCAACTGGGTAAAATCAGTTTTCTGACCATTGGTACCCTGCTGTTTACCACGCTGATCGCCGCGCTGGTGGGTGTGCTGGTAACCAACCTGTTTGGCCTGACGGCCGAAGGTCTGGTGCAGGGCACGGCTGAAACGGCACGCCTGACCGCGATTCAAACCAACTACGTGGGTAAAGTGGCCGATCTGACGGTTCCGCAGATGGTGCTCTCCTTCATTCCGAAGAACCCGTTTGCTGACCTGACCGGCGCCAGCCCAACGTCCATCATCAGCGTGGTGATCTTCGCGGCATTCCTCGGTGTGGCCGCACTGAAGCTGCTGAAAGACGATGCGCCGAAAGGCGAGCGTGTGCTGACGGCGATTGATACCCTGCAAAGCTGGGTGATGAAGCTGGTGCGTCTGGTCATGCAGCTGACGCCATACGGCGTGCTGGCGCTGATGACCAAAGTGGTTGCGGGTTCTAACCTGCAGGACATCATTAAGCTGGGCAGTTTTGTCGTCGCCTCTTATCTGGGCCTGGGCATCATGTTCGTGGTGCACGGTATCCTGCTGGGCGTGAACGGCGTCAGCCCGCTGAAATACTTCCGCAAAGTCTGGCCGGTACTGACCTTTGCCTTCACCAGCCGCTCCAGCGCCGCGTCTATTCCTCTGAACGTTGAAGCGCAGACCCGTCGCCTGGGCGTGCCAGAATCTATCGCCAGCTTCTCTGCGTCCTTTGGTGCCACCATCGGCCAGAACGGCTGTGCGGGTCTCTACCCGGCGATGCTGGCGGTGATGGTTGCCCCGACCGTGGGTATCAACCCTCTGGATCCGGTCTGGATCGCCACGCTGGTCGGCATTGTGACCATCAGTTCCGCCGGTGTTGCCGGTGTTGGTGGCGGCGCGACCTTCGCTGCGCTGATTGTGCTGCCTGCACTGGGTCTGCCAGTGACGCTGGTCGCGCTGCTGATCTCCGTTGAACCGCTGATCGACATGGGTCGTACCGCGCTGAACGTGAGCGGCTCCATGACCGCCGGTACGCTGACCAGCCAGTGGCTGAAGCAGACCGACAAAGCCATTCTGGAAAGTGAAGACGACGCCGAACTGGCGCACCGGTAATCGCCGGGAAATAAAAAAAACCGCCATCAGGCGGTTTTTTTATGGCTGTTATTCTTCAACCTCTTCATCCTGGCGGATTTGCACCGCCCATCGCTGGGCAGACTCCGGCACGGAAAACGTCGGCGATCGACGGAAATGCTCCCCCATCAGGACAAACGCCACATATTTACCACGAAGCTGCCAGACATCACGAAAACCCTCCACTTTCAGGGCATGGTCAGGCGGCGCGGGTTCCACGCGGGGCACATAGCTAATAACCTGGCGGTTTTGTTGACGAAGAGGTTTCATAAGCGACGGGTTCACTAAAGCAAATTCTTGAAGCAGGAAAATTCTATGATAGCCGATTCTGCTCCCTTCCGTCGCGCTCCTAATGGCTGAGAGGGCTCCTTTCGTTAATGGCGGCATGTGAAAACTCTTAGTTCGCGAGCTATCTCACGACATTGTTCTATCCTTAATAGGGTTTTTAGCAATGGATAAAGGAGAAGCGTGCAATGTCGAACAAAGATAATACACATCAATCACCGATTCATGGCACTGAAGAATCTCAACCGGGTATGGACTCTCTCGCCCCTGCTGACGGCTCTCACCGCCCCTCGCCAGGCCCTTCCGCCCCCGGCGAACAGCCTACCGCACCGGGAAGCATGAAATCGCCGGACACCGGGAACGAGAAGCTGAAATCGCTTGAGCCACACCGTAAAGGTGGTGAAGGTTTTGCACTCACGACCAATCAGGGCGTGCGCATTGCTGACGATCAAAACTCTCTTCGCGCCGGCTCGCGCGGCCCCACCCTGCTGGAGGACTTTATCCTGCGGGAAAAAATTACCCATTTCGACCACGAGCGAATTCCGGAACGTATCGTTCACGCGCGCGGCTCGGCTGCACATGGCTACTTCCAGCCGTACAAGAGCCTGAAAGCGATCACCAAAGCAGATTTCCTCTCCGACCCGGATAAAATTACCCCGGTGTTTGTCCGATTCTCCACCGTCCAGGGGGGCGCGGGTTCGGCAGACACGGTGCGTGATATTCGCGGTTTCGCCACCAAGTTTTATACCGAAGAGGGTATTTTTGATCTGGTGGGCAATAACACCCCGGTGTTTTTCATTCAGGATGCGCATAAATTTCCTGACTTTGTCCATGCGGTAAAACCGGAGCCCCACTGGGCCATACCGCAGGGACAAAGTGCGCACGACACCTTCTGGGACTATATCTCTCTGCAACCTGAAACGTTACACAACGTGATGTGGGCGATGTCTGACCGGGGTATTCCGCGCAGCTATCGCACGATGGAGGGGTTTGGTATTCACACCTTCCGTATGATTAACGCGGAAGGAAAAGCCACGTTCGTCCGGTTCCACTGGAAGCCGGTGGCGGGCAAAGCCTCGCTGGTGTGGGATGAGGCGCAGAAGCTGACCGGGCGCGATCCAGACTTCCATCGTCGTGAGCTGTGGGAGTCCATTGAAGCCGGCGATTTCCCTGAATATGAACTGGGCCTGCAGCTCATTCCGGAAGAGGACGAATTTAAGTTTGATTTCGACCTTCTTGACCCGACCAAACTGATCCCCGAGGAGCTGGTGCCGGTTCAACTGGTGGGGAAAATGGTGCTCAACCGTAACCCGGATAATTTCTTTGCCGAGAACGAGCAGGCCGCGTTCCACCCGGGGCATATCGTGCCGGGACTGGATTTCACCAACGATCCGCTCTTACAGGGACGTTTGTTCTCGTACACCGATACGCAGATCAGCCGCCTTGGCGGGCCGAACTTCCACGAAATTCCAATTAACCGTCCGACCTGCCCGTACCACAATTTCCAGCGCGACGGGATGCATCGTCAGGATATTGATACCAATCCGGCTAACTACGAGCCTAACTCGATCAACGATAACTGGCCGCGCGAAACACCGCCAGGCCCGAAACGCGGAGGTTTTGAGTCGTACCAGGAGCGTATCGATGGCAACAAAATTCGCGAGCGCAGCCCTTCCTTCGGCGAGTATTACGCCCATCCTCGCCTGTTCTGGAACAGCCAGACGCCGATTGAGCAGCAGCACATCATCGGCGGCTTTAGCTTCGAGTTAAGTAAGGTGGTGCGCACCTACATCCGCGAGCGCGTGGTCGATCAGCTTGCGCACATTGATATTCAGCTCGCCCAGAGCGTGGCGGATAACCTGGGTATTACCCTCACCGACGAGCAGCGCAACCTTGCTCCGCCAAAAGAGGTCAACGGCGTGAAGAAAGATCCGTCGCTGAGTCTGTATGCGGTGCCAGGTGGCTCAATTAAAGGCCGCGTGGTCGCCATCCTGCTGAACGATAAAACCCGGGCCAGTGACGTACTGGGCATTATGCAGGCGCTGAAAACCCAGGGCGTACACGCCAAACTGCTTTATTCCCGAATGGGTGAAGTGACGGCTGATGACGGTTCCGTGCTGCCGGTGGCTGCGACCTTTGCCGGGGCACCCTCGCTGACCGTCGATGCGGTGATTGTGCCGTGCGGGGATATTGCCAGCCTGTTGACCAACGGTGACGCCGTCTATTACCTGCTGGAAGCTTATAAGCACCTGAAACCGATCGCGTTGTCCGGCGATGCGCGTCAGTTTAAAGCGCAGCTGAAGGTTGCCGAGCAAGGTGAGGACGGCATTGTCGAGGGCGATAACGTGGACGACGCCTTTATGACGACGCTGTTTGACCTGCTCGCCGCGCACCGTGTCTGGTCACGCAGCAGCAAGATTGACCAGATCCCGGCGTAAAAAAAGCCGGGTGGCGCTTGCGCTTACCCGGCCTACAACAGTTTGCAGGTCGTTCGTAGGCCGGGTAAGGCGAAGCCGCCCCCCGGCACTTCTCACAGATCCCGGAATGTCCCCAACCGATACCCACGTTCGGCAATCGCGTATTTCAGCGACGACGACGTCAGCACATCCAGCTCCGCCAGGCGCGGCCAGCAGTACGCGCTCTTGCGCACGATATTATCGACAAATGCGGGGTGCGCCATGACCTCCAGTGACTTTTCTCCCCGGGCTGCAGAATCATCCAGCACCTTCAGGAACAGCGCTTCGTCGATCGCCTCGCCGTAAAACGCGCTGCTGAACCCTGCGGTGGTTGTCACCGCACTGTCCGGCAACCCTTGCACCTCACGATCCACGCGCATCGCTACGCCTTTGCGTTGAGCAAACGCCGCAACGATCGGGAAAATTGCCGGGATCATATGCACGTGGTGATGGCTGTCGATGTGTGTTGGCAGATCACCAAACAGATCAGCAAAGCGGTTGAACTGACAGTCCAGCTCGCGCGCAATCTCTTCCAGCGGCAGAGCGTCCTGCTCCGCCTGTTCCCAAATCCATTTACCTAACTGTCCGTCACGGGTCAGGCCCGGCATTGGCGTAAGCGGCATACCGAGCGTCAGCACAAAATGCATCCCGACGCCCAGCTCAGGCACGTCGCGGCTTAGCTGCGCCGCGTGTTCAACCGCTTCACCATTAACCAGTGCCGTAGTGGATGTCACAACCCCCCGGCGACAGGCTTCAATAATGCCGTAGTTCTGACCTTTCGAGAGGCCAAAATCATCAGCATTAACGATCAGCAGGTTTTCCATTGTGCGTCCTCTCAGTGGTGTTTGAACTTCAGCTTCTCGATCGTGGCGGCAAAGTTCGGCAACCATTTTTCATGCGCCAGGATCATCTCTGCTGCAAGCAGCTCCGCATCGCGGTCGGAATGCACCAGCGGGCTGAGGTTCAGTGCCAGAAGCACGTCATTCAGCTCGCCGCTCAGCGCCGCCTGACTTGCCGCCACTTCAAAGCCTTTAATGGTGTGGATCAGACCCATGACTTTGTCATCAAAATGAGTAATGCGCGGATGCGGTTTAGCGCCATCGCGTCCCAGAATGCAGGTCATCTCAACGGCCCAGTCAGCCGGGATATTGTCGATGTGGCCGTGGTGCGGCACGTTAACATAGTGCTCCGCTTGCTTGTCGTTGTAGATGGCGTTGATCACTTCACACGCCGCATCGGAATAATAGGCCCCGCCGCGCTGCTCAAGCTCTTTCGGCTTGACGTTCAGGTTCGGATCTTTATACAAGTCGAACAGCTGCTTCTCAACTTTCTGAACGATTTGCGCCCGCGCGCCCCCCTTGTAATACTCGCCCATTTCGATGGCCAGCATCTCTTTCTGCTTGAAGTAATAAAGCAGGTAGGAGCACGGCAGCAGATTCAACGAGCGGATCAGCCCTTCGCTGAACGGCAGGTCAAAGATGTTTTTCACAGACGCAGCGGTCAGACGACCCGAGGCGACCCCGTCCAGCAGTTCAGCAAAACGCGATGTTCCGTTCACGATGACATCTTTAATGAACACCATATGGTTCAAACCGAACAGATCGATAGAGAGATCGTCATTATCAGTCAGTTCCAGCACGTCACGGATAAACATTTTCATGCCGACTGGAATATTACAGACGCCAATAAAGCGCCTGAAACCGGTATGACGATAAACTGCTTCGGTCACCATCCCTGCCGGGTTAGTGAAGTTAATTACCCACGCGTCTGGACAGATTTCCTCCACGTCTTTAACGATGTCGAATATAACCGGAATGGTACGCAGGCCTTTGAACAGGCCACCAGCACCGTTAGTTTCCTGACCGAGATAACCGTGGCTCAACGGAATACGCTCGTCCAGTTCACGCGCTTTCAACTGGCCAACGCGCAGCTGGGTGGTTACGAAATCTGCATCTTTCAGCGCCAGTCGACGATCCAGCGTTTTATGCACGGTCAGAGGTACGCCCGCTTTCTCAACCATGCGTTGGCACAGGTCGAAAATAATATTCAGCTTCTCCTGACCTTCCTCCACGTCCACCAGCCATAATTCGCTGACCGGTAATTCATGATAACGTTTCAGAAAACCTTCAAGTAATTCCGGGGTATAGCTGCTGCCGCCACCAATGGTTACGACTTTTAATTTCTTTTGCATAATATCTCCCTTTGCGTATCAGGTTAATCGCCTGCAAGGTATAGCGTACTCTTCCCGCTATTTGGGCAAGCCATTAAAGCAATATTCGTGGCGGATAAAACCGCCGAAAGTTAATTCATTACCGTCAAACTTTTGCGGTAACTGTTCGGGGTGAATGACGTTAATTTCTTAAACGTTTTAATAAACAGGCTGGGGCTACTGTATCCCGATTCGTAAGCAATATCGGTGACCGAGTAGTTAGTAATTTCCAGCTGTTTTTTGGCAAAGTTAATGCGAATGTCATTAATAATTTGCACGGGTGTTTTACGATAATACCGCTGCGTCGCGCGGGTCAGATATTCCTGGGATTTCCCCGACAGGGAAACCATATTCTCCAGCGCATTGTCACTGAACTGGGCTTTATCGTGCATCAGTTCAACAGTGCTGCGCAGCCACTGTGGAATATCATCCGTCACCTGCTGCTCTTCACGATGATGACGCAGCCGGTTCATCACATAGAAAGTCACCGTTTCAATAAACTCGTCAAATTCATTTTCACGGAAGTTAAGCGAGGCAATAACCGTTTCAATCCAGGTCATGAACTCGTTTTTCACGCGATAAACCTGAGACGCCACAAAGCAGAACGGTACCAGCGGCAGATAGTGCTTTTCAAAGAAGCGCCTGCTGACGCCGACATTCAGAATGCGGGTTGCACCGAATTCGTAAAAGCTCTGGTGATAGGACCCCATCGGCAGGAAGACAAAATCCCCTCGCTCAAGCAGGACGCGCTTACCGTTGATCTCCTGGTAGTAGCGGCCGGTCAGAACAATCGTGAACTCGTAGTAGTCATGCTGGTGCAGACCACTGGCGCTCTCCGTCTTGTTGTAGATAACCACGTGAAAATTTTTGCCATTAAACAGCTGCTGTTCAAGTGCGGTTTTAATTTCCATCGTGCTGACCTCCTGCTGCAACATCCGACTTAGTGCATTTTCTCGTGAAGCTCAATCAACTCCGCCACCAGCTCGCGCGCCAGCATGGAGGTCATCAGGTGATCCTGCGCGTGTACCAGCACCAGGCTGACCTTCATCTTCCCTTCACCCTGATCGCTTTCAATAAGCTTTGTCTGCACCAGGTGCGCTTCGTTCAGCGCGGTACGAGACTGTTCCATCATGGTTTTCGCGGCGGCAAAATCACCCTGCTTGGCCTGCTTCAGTGCGGCATACGCCAGGCTGCGGGCCTGCCCGGAGTTGATGATAAGCCCCATCACCACTTCTTCAAGATCGTTCTCTGCGGCGTCGTCTGCGACGATACTATCCAAATCTAACATGTTTAAGCTCCTTGTGGCTGACGCGGGTTTCCCCGCGTCGGTCAATCTTAGAATTTCAGTGAGAGGGCAATGTCCTCTTCGCTCTCTTCTTCATCAATGATGGTGGCAGCTTTGTTCGCAATCGCCACGAATGGCATGTAGAGCAGGGTTGCAATCCCGAGGTTGAATATCGCCAGCAGGAAGGCCGCGACGCTACCGTTGGTATTGAAGAACGCGCCCAGCCCCGCTGGCATGGTCCACGGTGCAATGTTGGTCACCGGCGGAATAATGCCCATGTAGTAAGCCGTCAGGGTGATGGCTGCCAGCAGTGGTTGAACCAGGATGAACGGAATGAACATGACCGGGTTCATGATGATTGGCAGGCCAAACAGAATCGGTTCGTTAATCTGGAAGATACCTGATGGCAGCGCCAGTTTAGCTACCTGACGATAGTCAGCACGACGAGAGACAATAAAGACCGCGATGATCAGACCCAAGGTCGCCCCGGTACCACCCAGGAAGATATAGGAGTCAAGCATCGGCTTCGCCCACACATGGAAGGTTTTACCTGCTGCCAGCGCCGCGTCAACGGAGCCGTACTGCTGGTAAAGTGCCACGTTTTCCAGTGCCCACGGGGTCATAATTCCGCTATCCAGCGCAGCCAGTGCCAGTGAACCATGTACGCCGAAGAACCACAGCAGAGAGGTGAAAATCACATACGCCCAACCGACCACACCACCCATCGACGCCAGCGGCGTGGAGATAGAATCCATGATGATCTGGTGGAAGTTCGTGCCCCAGTGAGAGAGCGCCCAGGCAATAATCCCCATAATGGAGAGAATAATAAAGCCCGGAATCAACGCGGAAAATGAACGAGAAACGGACGTCGGTACGCTATCCGGCAAGCGGATAACCCAGTTGCGACGAATAATAAAGGTGAACATTTCCGCCACCACCAGACCGATAACAATACCGGAGATGATGTTAGCCCCACCCAACCAGTTGGCGCCGACGGCATACGCCTCCCCTACGCTGTAAGGTGTGACGGTCATAAATGCAGCAACGGATAATAACCCGGCAGCCAGCGGATCCACTTTTCGCTCTTCTGCCAGTGCCATGCCAATAAAGAAAGGCGCCATCAGCGACATAATACCTAACGTACCGTTATATACGTTGCCGCCGATGGCTTTAAAACCATTAAGGGTTTCAATTGTGGAAGCGTCTAACCGAATGCCTAATGAATAAAAGAAGGAACCTTCACCAAAGCTCAGAAAAACGTTGTTAATTAAAACGAACATGGCCCCGGCCAGCGTCAACGGCATTAATTTAATAAAGCCGTTTTTAATGGCATTAACGTGAGGCTGCTTTCCTATTTTAACAGCAAAAGGAAGGAGTACCTTTTCAAGTGAAGCGATGACTTTACTCATAGGTAAATACCCTTAAATGCCGTAACTCGTGTTACGGCGTATTGTGTGTGAAATAACTCTTTGACGGGAAAAATAAAAATTAATTAGCAGCTTTTTTAATGGCTGCCACAGCAGCTTTCAGAACACCTAAACCATCAATCTTGCCATACAGCCCCGAGTCGATCACTTCGACCGGTTTGTTGGGTAGCAGTCGTTGTATTTCGGGCAACATATAGGCGATTTGTGGCCCCAGTAAAACAACATCGGCTTTCTGGCCTTTCTCGCCCGCCAGCGTTTCTGGAAACGCTTCAATCACCACAGGGACTTCATACTTTTCAGCCTGCGCACGCATCTTTGACACCAGCAGTGAGGTTGACATGCCCGCTGAGCAGAACAGGTAGATATGTTTCTTTTCCATCGTAATTTCCCTCTTGTAGGTCTACCTGCCATCGCGCTATCACTCGACTTGCTGTCCCGGCAGACAGGTAGTTTGCATACTGTTGTTTGTCGTTGGAGTGAGTATACGCAATGGTACAGACAGGGGATAATTCTGAACAGGTTGAAATTGTCTCTCATTGACCTGGCTTGTTGACTACCTTCACATTTCGGGCAAATAATTCGCGCAAAGAAATAAGATTTACGTATACACAAAAAAACCGGCCCATGGGCCGGTTCGTTAACATCTTCAGACAAGCTGGGTTACTGAGCCTTTGGAGCCTGGGGATCGGTGTCGTATTCAGCACAGGTCTGATAACCGGAGTTAATAACATGACCAGTGTCATCCAGGGCGACAAAGTAGGTCTCTGCCTTACCATCACGTTGACCCAGGATATAGGTCTGGCAGGTCCCTTTCGCATGAATCATTGTCACTTCAGAAGAAGGTTTACCGGCGATCGCAGCGACCTGCGAACGGGTCATCCCTTTTTTAACGTCTTTAACCACGGGCTGTGTAAACTGATCCTTGGTGCGATCGTAAGCCGTACACCCTGCCAGCATCGTCAGTACTGCCGCTGCGCTAAGAATTCCTGCTACGTTCTTGTTCATATTCCGTCCTCTTGTTTATCAGCGTGTTATCTAAGCATGGAATAAAAAGTACTATTGTTCAACTTTGTGAATTACGCCAGACGAATTTCGGAAAATTCTAATAAAACAACGATAACCTGCTAAATCGGCGCAAATTAGCGCACTCGAAACTGTGATCCTTGTCGTTTCTCGTCCAAAGGGTTAGTTTTAACAGTTAACACATTCTGTTTATGTTCTGCATATGGAGGGCGTGATGGCTCTGCAACACGAGATTATTCAGGCACTGGGCGCGAAGCCCGCGGTAGATGCACATGAAGAGATCCGCCGTAGCGTGGATTTTTTAAAATCGTACTTAAGAAAGAACGCTTTCCTGAAATCCCTGGTGCTGGGCATCAGCGGCGGGCAGGACTCCACCCTGACCGGTAAACTCTGTCAGATGGCGATTTCAGAGCTTCGCGAAGAAACGGGCGATGAGAAATTGCAGTTTATCGCCGTGCGTCTTCCCTATGGCGTGCAGGCCGATGAACAGGATTGCCAGGATGCCATCGCGTTCATCCAGCCCGATCGCGTACTCACCGTCAATATTAAAGGGGCGGTGCTGGCAAGCGAGCAGGCACTGCGCGAAGCGGGCATTGAGCTGAGCGATTTTGTTCGCGGCAACGAGAAAGCTCGCGAGCGTATGAAAGCCCAGTACAGCATCGCCGGAATGACCAAAGGCGTGGTTGTCGGCACCGACCATGCGGCAGAAGCCATCACCGGTTTCTTCACCAAATATGGCGATGGCGGCACCGACATTAACCCGATTTTCCGTCTGAACAAGCGTCAGGGTAAACAGCTGCTTGCCGCGCTGGGCTGTCCTGAGCACTTGTATAAAAAGGCACCGACGGCGGATCTGGAAGACGATCGCCCTTCCCTGCCGGATGAAGCGGCCCTTGGCGTCACCTATGACAATATTGATGATTATCTGGAAGGCAAACAGCTGGATGAAGGTACCGCGAAGATCATTGAAAGCTGGTATCTGAAAACCGAACACAAGCGCCACACGCCGATTACGGTGTTTGACGACTTCTGGAAATAAACGCAAAACGGCAACCCCGTTGCCGTTTTTAGTGTTTGCCCCCTCTCCCGTGGGAGAGGGTTGGGGTGAGGGCAACAGACCGCACGATGTGGCCGGGTAAGGCGTAGCCACCACCCGGCTCTTTTTTAACCACAGCGCACCTGCTACACTGTATACCTGAACAGTATACGGAGTAATATGTGAGCAGGCGTCAATCCGCCCCGCGTCTTGAGTTTGAAGCGGCGGCTATCTACGAATATCCCGAGCACCTTCGCCCCTGGCTTGAGGCGCTGCCAAAACAGCCTGGCGTGTACATTTTTCACGGTGAAAGTGACACCTTGCCGCTTTATATCGGCAAAAGCGTCAATATTCGCAGCCGGGTGTTATCCCACCTGCGTGCCCCGGATGAGGCCGCCATGCTGCGCCAGTCGCGGCGCATCACCTGGTTTCAGACGGCTGGAGAAATGGGTGCGCTGTTGCTGGAGGCCCGGCTGATAAAAGAGCAACAACCGCTCTTTAATAAGCGCCTGCGCCGCAACCGTCAGCTTTGTTCCCTGCAGATCAGCGACGGTAAGCCGCAGGTGGTTTACGCCCGCGACGTCGATTTTTCTCATGCGCCAAACCTTTTTGGATTATTTGCCAACAAACGCGCGGCCCTTCAGGCTCTGCAAACACTGGCCGACGAGCTACAGCTTTGCTACAGCCTTTTAGGTTTAGAAGGCACCACGCGTGGCCGCGCCTGTTTTCGCTCCGCGCTGAAGCGCTGCGCAGGCGCCTGCTGCGGCAAAGAGAGCGTTGAGGCGCATCACGCCCGCCTCCTGAGCGGTCTTGCGGCCATCAGCATCAACTGCTGGCCGTGGGAGGGCGCCGTGGCGCTAAAAGAAGTGGGTGAAACGATGACGCAGTATCACATCGTCAATAACTGGCTCTGGCTGGGGGCTGTCGATGATTTAAGCGACGCGGCAACCCTGTTACGCACCCCCGCCGGGTTCGATCAGGATGGCTATAAAATCCTCTGCAAGCCCGTCTTAACCGGCAAGTTTGAGGTCATTATGCTCAGTGACCCGGCAGCCAGTTAATTTCACTGAACAGCAGGGTACCCTGAGACTCCAGCAAACGCAGAGTATGGGTCCCCTCCTCCCAGCTGGCGCCCTGATCGGCCGTCAGCAGTTTATCACCCAGCTGCCACGCCCCGCTTAGCACAAACACCACGCCGCCACGCGAGCCAAACGTAGTAAAGGTACGGTCGGCAACGCGCACTTTCGCCTTGCAGCAGTCACGCCGGGTCATGATGTTGAAGTCCATCGCCATCCTGCCATCTGAAAGCAATGCCTTTACCGGCAAATCGCCGGCAAAATGGTAAGGTTGATGCGGTTTAAGAGTATGGCGGAACGCCTGTCCGGCATCCAGCGTCACCTCCCCGCCCTCCAGCAAGGTAATGACCCGGTCAACTCCGGGAAAAGCGGAGAATTCGCCGTTGCTGGCGATCGTCGCAATACTGGCTCGCCAGCAAAAATCGCGCGTTGCGGGAGGGATACAACAAATTTCTCGCGTTTCGCCAGCACCATTACGCCAGAGGCTGACCGGCATTTTACGGATATCAAAGAACTCCATCACCACTCCTGAATGGCACAACCCGTGCCAGGGCAAGGATATCGCTACCCTTGCAGTCTTGTTTGTTATCGTTAGGTATTCACAGACACAGTATCGGCAGCAAAGCGGGCAGGCCTTAGCGGAACGTCAATAAAATTGCTAACGCCATGACTCTACAAACATTCTCTGAAGCGACTACAGGAGAATACCGCGCTGGCAGCGGCAGACAAGAGGGCAGGAAAGAAAAACCGCCGGTCCTGTCCACAGCGGTTGCGCTTTTGTGGACAGGATCCCGGCGGTCTTAAGATGTTGAACCGATTATTCGGTCGGTGCTGGCATTTTACCTTCCATCGCCGGACGTTCTGTCAGACGCTTCTCAAAATTGGCATTAAACTGTTTTTTCTGTTCCGCGGTCAGAATGTTGTAGATCTTGTTCTGGGTTTCCATGTGGGCCAGCATGCGGGCTTTATGCTGCTCGGCCATTTTGTCGATCTGCGCTTCGGCTTTCGCCTTATCGAAGGTGTCGCTGGCAATGATGTCATGCATTGCGCGGCGCTCTTCCAGCGGAGGACGCTTCATCTGGTCGCGCTGGCTTTTCATGATGTCGCGGATCTGCTGCTTCTGCGCATCCGTCAGGTTGAGCCCCTTAAACATCATCATCTCGTTGTGCATACCCGGGCCTTTATGATGCATCATCATTTTGCCTTCGGCCGGTGCGGCAGTCGTGGTTGCGGTATCTGCGGCGAACGCCATGCTGGTAGCGCCCAGAGCCAGGGTAGAAGCAACAAACAGTGCAGTAAACTTACGCATAATTTATTTCCTTTCTTTCAGTTATTCTTCGGCGCTATGCCGTGTTGACGAGATTAACTTTACGGGGTTTATCGTCAATTAGTCAGAGCAACAGTAAAACAATGAAAGTGTAAAAAACAATTTTTCGCCAAATGTGGAGGAAATAAGGATAAAGCGTGGAGAGTTGCAACAAAGAATATTCAAAACGATGAATTTAAAGCGATTTCGAAAAAGCATAGCGAAGTAAAGATGAATAATAAAGCAATTCACCAGGAATATTCCGCAAAACAAGGACCAGCGCTTTAAACGTTAAGAAACGTTTTTACTTTCCCCTCCCGGATGATGAGAGGGGAAAGGTTCATGATATTTTTTCCAGCATCAGACCCGCTCGCAGGCCAAACGCGACGGTAGGGTTAGGGAACAACACATATTCCGTTGTTTTCTGCACTTCGTAACGTTCTTCACCATCTTCCGCCAGCAGCGCTCCTTTGCGAAACGGCGTGAAGTTCAGGGTGTGCGCGGCCATATGAAGCTGGAAAGCATTGCTGCGGCGGGTGATCTGCTGTACGACGCGATACCGTTCAACGGGCGGATGCTCATGGTCGGGAGCCTCGCCCCCGAGCAGAGCCCGTAGCGCGAGATGCGTGGGAGCAAAACGCGTCAGATCGTTCTCACCGAAAGGAAGCGCTTTTCCCAGTTCCAGCGTACAGGCCAGGGCAGCAAAATGTTCGCAGGTAAAATGGGTAAACGTTCCGCCCGGCGACTGATGAAAGACCAGCGCCTCCAGCCCGGCGTCCCCCAGCCAGCGCAGAAACGCTTCATCCCAGGGCTGATTCCGCTGCGGTAACACGCCAAAGCGCACATGGTAAGACGCGCGGATCGCGGTATGGAGATCAAGATGCCAGCGCACTGGCCCCGCCGTGGAGAAAAACGCGGTCACGACATTCTCAAGCCACGCGGCCCTTGCCGTTTCTTCACTTTGCGGAAACTGCGACCAGCGACCGCCAAACATGCGGTTAATGTCACTCACCAGGTAACGTTTGTTTTGCGCCAGCGCAGGCGGATTGCCCAGCACCACCAGTACGCGACACGTAAGGGTGATATCTCCGCGATATAACGCACGCAGTAGCAAATCGACAATCTCAACGGGCGCCGTTTCATTGCCGTGAATGCCCGTTGAGAGCAGCAGCGACAGCTCGCTGTCGGTAGTCGGCGTCAGCTCAAGCACCCCGCGCCCCAGCCACCGCCAGCGGAATGAGGGGCCGTCCCCCTCTTCCTGTTCCGGCGTTTCATCGGCCAGGGTCAGCGCCAGTAAATTTTCCATACCCACTCCTTTAGCGCTGGAACGGATAAACCGATCCCAGTTGCAGGATTGATGTCAACGCGTCCAGCGCCTCGCGCCCTTCACGCAGAAGCTGCGGGTCAATCAGATCCGCCTGCGTTAACCGGTCGCGATAGTAGCGATCCACCCAGTCATTAAGGGTGGTAAACAGCGCTTCGTTCATGATGACTGCCGGGTTAACGGCCTGCATTTCATTCGGCGTTAATACCACGCGCAGACGCAGGCAGGCAGGACCGCCGCCGTTAGCCATGCTTTCACGCAGATCAAACACGCGCAGTTCGTCAATGGGGTTATCGGCCTTAACCAGTTGCGTCAGGTATTGCCAGACGCCTTTATGATCCTGTGACTCCTGCGGTAGCACCAGCATCATGCTGCCGTCATCGCGGCTCAGCAGCTGGCTGTTGAACAGATACGTTTCAACCGCGTCCTGCACGCTGACGGCATGCGTGGGCACCTGAATGGGCATAAAGCCGGGTACGCGTTCGCGCAGTGTCGCGAGCAGTTTCTCCTGATGCGCAAACGCCTGCTCATGGCAGAACAGCACCTGACGGTTGGAAACGGCAATCACGTCGTTATGGAACACGCCCTGGTCAATCACCTGCGGGTTCTGCTGGGCAAAAATCACCTGTGAAGGATTGACCTGGTTCAGGCGAGCGACCGCCTGGCTGGCGGCCAGCGTCTGGCGGGCAGGATAGCGAACGGGGGCAGAATGACCGCCCTCCTCGCGCCCGTAGATAAACACCTGTACGCCAGGCTCGCCATAGTCGCCTCCGAGACGGTTATGGTTGGCCGCGCCTTCGTCGCCGAACATCGCCACCTGCGGCAGAGCCTGATGCACCTCAAAATGGGCGTCATGGTTGAAAATAGCGCGCAGCACGCGCTCGGTGGTTTCCGCTTCGGTGGCGCGGTGGAATTTGTTGTTCAGGTTAGCCACCGTCAGATGGACTTTGCCATCCAGCGTATCGGCTGACGGTGCGACGGTCGCCGCGTTCGCCACCCACATAGAGGAGGCGGAGCTCGCCGCCGAGAGCAGATGCGGCGTTTGCGTGCCCGCTTTTTCGACCACCTGCTCATCACTCCCGGTAAAGCCGAGCTGGCGCAGCACCGCCACGTTCGGCCGTTCCTGCGGCGGGATCACCGCCTGTGGAAACCCGGCATCTGCCAGCGCTTTCATTTTCTGCAGGCCCTGCTTCGCCGCCAGTTTCGGGTTGGAGACCTGAAACTGATGCTTCGTCGAGGCTTCATTACCAAAGGAGAGACCGGCATAGTGGTGGGTCAGCCCCACCAGCCCGTCAAAGTTGACTTCACGCGCTTTCATGACGATCCCCTTCGCTAAAATCCAGCCCCGGACTGAGCGTCTCCGGCAGCGTCAGCGCCGGGGTTTCCAGGCTCGCCATCGGCCATGCACAGTAATCCGCGGCATACCACGCGCTGGCGCGATGGTTACCCGACGCACCCACGCCGCCGAATGGCGCGGTGCTCGCCGCACCGGTCAGCGGTTTATTCCAGTTTACAATCCCGGCGCGCGCTTCCAGCAGCAGTTGATCAAACTTCTCGCGATGCGGCGAAATGAGTCCGCTCGACAGGCCATAGCGGGTGTTGTTTGCCATCGCAATCGCCGCATCAAAATCGTCGTAACGCCAGACGCACAGCAGCGGGCCAAAGACCTCTTCATCCGGCACGTTGCTCGCGCCGCTCATCTCAACAATACCCGGCGTCAGCAGCGAGGTTCCCGGCTGTACCTGCCTGGGTTCCAGCAGGGTTTTCGCGCCGCGCGCAACGTGGTTTTGCCAGGCGTTAAGCACATTCAGCGCGGCCTGTTCGGAAATCAGTCCACCCATAAACGGCTGCGGATCGGCATCCCACGCGGCGGGGACCAGACGTGCGCTCACGTCGACCAGGCGTTTCAGGAAAGCATCCCCTTGTGCGCCTCGTTTCACCAGCAGGCGGCGGGCACAGGTGCAACGCTGTCCGGCGGTGATAAAGGCGGACTGGATCGTCAGGTGCACCGCGGCGTCAATATCATCGGGGTCTTCAACAATCAGCGGGTTGTTGCCCCCCATCTCCAGCGCCAGAATTTTTTCCGGCTGTCCCGCCAGCTGGCGATGCAGCTGATAGCCCGTTCCGGCGCTGCCGGTGAACAGCAGGCCGTCAATATCGCTCAGCGCACTGAGCGCCTGACCGGTTTCGCGACCACCCTGCACCAGGTTCAGCACGCCCGGCGGCAACCCGGCCTGTTCCCACAGCTTCACCACCGCCTCGCCGGTTAAGGGGGTTAACTCGCTCAGCTTGAAAATAACGGTATTGCCCGCCAGTAGTGCGGGAACAATGTGGCCGTTCGGCAGATGTCCCGGGAAGTTGTACGGGCCAAATACCGCCAGCACGCCGTGCGGACGATGGCGCAGCGTCGCCGCGCCGTCCGGCATCTCGGTGTGTTGCTCGCCGGTGCGGGTATGGTATGCCTTCACCGAAATGGCGATTTTGTTGATCATCGCCGTCACTTCCGTTGCTGCTTCCCAGCGTGGCTTACTGGTTTCGGAAGCAATAATGCGCGTGAGCTCAGCTTTATTCGCCTCCAGCAGCCCGGCAAACGTTTCAATAATGGCCTGGCGCGTGGCGAAAGGCTGTTTGGCCCACGCCGGAAACGCACGACGCGCGGCATGACAGGCTTGTTCCACCTGGCTGGGGCTGGCGTCATTTCCCTTCCAGAGCACCTCATTACCTACCGGATTGGTCTTTACGCGCAGCTCGCCTTCGCCCGTTACCCAGTCACCGTTAATCCATAATGTCATGCTGTTTTCTCCTCAGGGCAGAGACGCACCAGACGAACCGTATCGCCGGCGTTACATTTCAGGGCATCCAGTTCTGCAGCCGTCAGCACCAGACGTTCACATTTCGGGTTAGTCCGCACCAGCATGGCGCGGAAGTGGGTGTAATTTTCGTTCGCCACCAGACATGCCGGCCAGTCGCCTGGCGCGGGCTGACCTTCAGAGACCTCTACCAGGCGGCTTTTACGGATCGCGCGAACGCGGTCGATATCGCACTCAAGCGTCGGTCCGCCGTCAAAGATGTCGACATAGTTACGGTAGCGGAAGCCCTCTTTCTCCAGCACTGCGCGAGCTGGCGCGGTTTGCGGATGCACTTCGCCGATCACCGCCTGCGCTTCCGGGCTAAGGAAATGGGTATAGATAGGATGCTTCGGCATCAGCTCGGCAATAAAGGCTTTCTGGCCGGTGCCGCAGAGATAGTCTGCACGGCTGAACTCCATAGAGAAGAAGCGCTCGCCCAGGCTCTCCCAGAACGGCGAGTAGCCGGTGTCATCGATCACGCCGCGCATCTCGGCGACCACCTTTTCGTTAAAGCGATCGCGGAAGGCAGCCATAAACATAAAGCGCGATTTGGAGAGCAGATAACCGTTGCCCTCTTTGCGCCACGCCGGGTCGAGGAACAGCGTGCAGAGCTCGCTGGCACCCGTGTGGTCATTACAGAGAAACAGGGTCGGCAGCGCGTTGTAGACGTTCAGCTCTTTCGACGCGTGAACCATAGTGCCGACGCGGTAGTTATACCACGGGTCGTTAAGGCCGACGGCCACTTCAATGGCGCAGATCCCGGCCACCGTCCCCGTCTCGGTATCTTCCAGCACGAACACGTAGCCCTGTTCGCTTTTTGGCAACGTCCCCTGCCAGGTTTGCAGGGCGCGCTCAATGCGCGCCGACAGCGTTTTTTCATCGGCAGGAAGCGAGGTCAGCCCGCCTCCCGTCTTACCGGCAAGCTGCATGAGCCCGGCGATATCGCCGCGCTCAACGGGACGGATGACCATCATGATGACACCCCGGACTTCACTTTTTCACACGCCAGTGCAAATCGATCCAAACCGGTTTGCACCTCTTCCTCGCTGACAATCAGCGCGGGAGCAAAACGCACCACGTTGGCACCGGCAATCAGCACCATCACGCCCATTTTTGCCGCTTCCTGTGAAATAAGTTTAGCTTTTCCGGCAAACTCAGGGGTGAGCTCGCAGCCAATTAACAGCCCCAGGCCGCGAATTTCCTTGAACAGTCCGGTCTTGCCATTGATGGCGTTCAGGCGTTCAACAAACCAGTCGTGACGCTGCTTAACGCCCTTCAGCACCTCAGGGGTGTTAATGATGTCGAGAACCTGTCCGGCCACAGCGGTCGCCAGCGGGTTGCCGCCGTAGGTGGTACCATGGGTGCCCACAGTCATCACGCTGGCGAATTTATCGGTCGTCAACGTGGCCCCAATCGGGAAGCCGCCGCCCAGCGCTTTGGCGGTTGAGAGAATATCCGGCGTCACGCCGTAGTGCATATACGCATACAGTTCGCCGGTGCGGCCGACGCCGGTCTGTACTTCGTCGAAAATCAGCAGCGCATTATGGCGATCGCACAATTCGCGCAGCCCCTGAAGGAACGCTTTTTGCGCCGGAAGCACGCCGCCCTCGCCCTGCATCGGTTCGACGATCACCGCGCAGGTGGTGTCGTTAATCAGCTCGCTGGCAGACTGCAGATCGTTATAGATGCCGTGGCGAATATCCGGCGGCAGTGGGGCGAAATCCTGCGAATAGGAAGGCTGGCCGCCCGCGCTGACGGTAAACAGCGTGCGCCCATGGAAGGCATTTTTAAACGCCACGATGCCGCTCTTGTGGGTACCGAACTTATCGTGGGCATATTTACGCGCCAGCTTCAGCGCCGCTTCGTTGGCTTCCGCTCCGGAGTTACAGAAAAAGACTTTTTCGGCAAACGTCGCGTCAATCAGCTTTTTCGCCAGACGCAGCGCAGGCTCGTTGGTAAAACCGTTACCGGTATGCCAGAACTTCGCGGCCTGATCGTTCAGCGCCTGACGCAGCGCCGGATGCGCATGACCCAGCGCATTCACCGCAATCCCCCCGGCAAAGTCGATGTACTCTTTCCCCTGCTGATCCCACAGGCGTGAGCCTTCCCCGCGAACCGGAATAAACGCCGCCGGCGCGTATACCGGCATCATCCATTCATCGAAATTTTCACGCGTAATTGACAGAGACATAGCGACCTCATCCGGTAAATAAAAGGTTATTTGAATGTTAAATAATTGAGTGTTTGCACTGTGAATGTAGATTGCAGCCTTCGTGCCAGCCAGCGATAAAAATGCATAAACGAGTTGAGGAAACAGAATATCAATGAGTTATGATATGGAGTTATTCACTATTACTGCATAAAAAGTGAATATTTTTACGATAAGCGGCGCTTTGCCGCATGAAAATAAGAAAGAGTATGCAAAGGCCAAATATAATTCTGGAATTGTGATCGCTCGCGAAATTTCCCGGCCGTTTACGCCCTGTTCGGGGGCAAAACGCGTCAGGATGGTGCAAATATTGCACCACCGGCATTATCTGTCGCAGTTATTGGTCGAACCCGGTAACAGTTGATGCAAATTCTGCTACCATCCATGCACTATTCACCTTGCACTGGCAGCGACTATGAAATTTGTCTCTTTTAATATCAACGGCCTGCGCGCCCGTCCTCATCAACTGGAAGCCATTGTTGAGCAACATCAGCCCGATGTTATCGGCCTGCAGGAGACCAAGGTTCACGACGACATGTTCCCCCTCGAAGAGGTCGCGAAACTGGGTTACAACGTCTTCTACCATGGTCAGAAAGGTCACTATGGCGTCGCGCTGCTCACCAAAGAAACGCCGGTTTCCGTGCGTCGCGGCTTCCCCGGGGACAATGAAGAAGCGCAGCGCCGTATCATCATGGCGGAAGTGCCCTCTGCACTTGGCAATATCACGGTCATTAACGGCTATTTCCCACAGGGTGAGAGCCGTGACCACGAGACAAAATTCCCCGCCAAAGCGAAGTTTTATCAGGATCTGCAGAACTACCTGACAACCGAACTGAAAAAAGAGAATCCGGTGCTGATCATGGGCGACATGAATATCAGCCCGACGGATCGGGATATCGGCATAGGCGAAGAGAACCGCAAGCGCTGGCTACGTACCGGCAAATGTTCCTTCCTGCCGGAAGAGCGCGAGTGGATGGAACGCCTGCTAGGCTGGGGCCTGGTGGATACCTTCCGCCATGCGAACCCTGAAACCCAGGATCGCTTCTCGTGGTTTGACTACCGCTCAAAAGGCTTTGACGACAACCGTGGCCTGCGTATCGACCTGCTGCTGGCCAGCTCGCCGCTGGCTGAGCGCTGCATCGAAACCGGGATCGACTACGATATCCGCAGCATGGAAAAGCCATCGGACCATGCGCCGGTATGGGCTAAATTCAAGCTCTGATCGCGCGTGAACAGTCGAAAATTACTCTTCCTGTGCGCCCTTATGGGCGCATTTATTCTGACGTTTGTCATGCTGCCACCGGGCACGCTCTCTCTGGAAGGGATTAAAACTCACCAGCAGACGTTACTCTCCTATGTCGACCGCGCGCCGCTGCAGAGCGCAATGATCTTTTTTGCACTCTACGTAGCGGTCTCCGCCCTGTCGCTTCCCGGCGCGGCGATCCTGACCCTGCTGGGCGGGACACTGTTTTCCCTGTGGGAAGGCACCGTGCTGGTCTCGTTTGCCTCTACGCTCGGGGCTACGCTGGCCATGCTTGCCAGCCGTTATCTCCTTCGCGACTGGGTTCAGCAGCGCTTTGCCCGGCCGATGAAAACGGTGAATACCGGTATGGCACGCGAGGGTACGGCCTATCTTTTTGCCCTGCGCCTGATGCCGCTGTTCCCGTTTTTTGTGGTGAATTTGCTGATGGGGGTGACCCGCATCACGGTGAGGCGCTACTGGTGGGTTAGCCAGGTCGCCATGCTGCCCGCCACAGTTGTCTTCCTCAACGCCGGGCGCGAGCTGGGAAAAGTGACATCGCTGCACGATATTGTGTCGCCGGGTATGGTCTTCGCCTTTACACTATTGGGGTTATTGCCGCTGGCTACCCGCTGGCTGTATTCCCGTTACACCTCTTCGTTCAAAAAGTGAGGCATTATGCGCCGTGTGCGTTTTTGCACGTTTCTGACAGGCCTGCTGCTGGCCGCCCCCCTGTATGCCGCCGACAGCTGGCAAAGTATCCAGCAACAAGCCAACGGGCAGACTGTCTGGTTTAACGCCTGGGGAGGCGATCCGGCGGTCAACCGCTACCTTGAGTGGGTGAGCGGCGAGATGCAAACGCACTACGCCATTACCCTTAAAATCGTCCCGCTGGCCGACGCTGCCGATGCGGTAAAACGGATCCAGACCGAAGCCGCCGCGGGGCGCAAAACGAATGGCTCGGTCGACCTGCTGTGGGTCAACGGCGAAAACTTCCGCACGCTAAAAGAGGCTAATCTCCTGCAAACCGGGTGGGCGCAGAGGTTGCCCAACTGGCGCTATGTCGATACCCGCAAACCTGTCACCGAAGATTTCGCCATTCCTACAGACGGCGCGGAATCGCCGTGGGGCGGCGCGCAGCTGACCTTTATCGCCCGCAAAACCAGCATGCCGACGCCGCCAGAAGATCCGCAGGCGTTGCTGGATTACGCAAGGCAGAACCCCGGCAAGCTCAGCTATCCCCGCCCGCCCGATTTTACCGGTACCGCGTTCCTTGAGCAGCTGCTGATGACGCTCACGGCTCATCCGGATGCGTTGCAAAAAGCACCCGATGACACCTTTGCCCAGGTGACCGCCCCGCTCTGGGCGTATCTCGATAAACTGCACCCGCTGCTGTGGCGTGAAGGGAAAGACTTCCCTCCCTCGCCCGCCCGGATGGATACCCTGCTTGCCAGCGGGAGCCTGAATCTGTCGCTGACCTTTAACCCGGCGCATGGGCAGCAGAAAGTGGCGAGCGGCGAACTGCCTGCCGACAGCTACAGCTTTGGTTTTCGCAACGGGATGCTCGGCAACGTCCATTTTGTGGCGATTCCGGCCAATGCCAGCGCAAGCGCTGGCGCAAAAGTCGTCGCCAACTTCCTGCTGTCACCGCGGGCGCAAATCCGCAAGGCCGACCCGGCCATCTGGGGTGACCCGAGCGTGCTGGATGTGAAAACGCTGCCCGAAGATGAAGCAAAACAGCTGCTGGCTCATACGCCGCAGGGGCTGCCGAAGGTTCTGGCAGAGCCGCAGTCCGCCTGGGTTAACGCGCTGGAGCAGGAATGGCTGCGTCGTTACGGCACCCGTTAAGCTGGCTTGTCTGGCTGGCGATGGCGATTATTTATCTGCCGCTCCTTCCCGCCGGTGCCATGCTGCTTGCTCCGGCATTTTCTGTCGTTAACTGGCAGCGGCTGCTGAACGACCCACAATTGCCTCAGGCAGCCATCGCCACCCTGGTTTCAACGCTTATCGCCACGCTGGGGGCGTTGTTTATCGCCCTTTCTCTCGTGGCCCTTTTCTGGCCCGGCAAACGCTGGCGGCGTCTCAGTACGCGCCTGCCGTGGCTGCTGGCCGTGCCCCATGTGGCTTTCGCCTCCAGCGCGTTGCTGCTGTTTGCCGAAGGCGGTCTGTTTTATCAGGTCTGCACCGTCTGTTCACCTCCGTATGACCGCTACGGCATCGGGCTGGGTCTGACGCTCGCGGTCAAAGAGAGCGCGTTTGTACTGTGGGCGATTTACGCCGTGCTGCCGGAAAAACGGCTCGCACCGCAGAAGATTGTCCTGCAGACCTTAGGCTACGGGCGTTTTCAGACGCTTAACTGGCTGCTTCTTCCGGCGATCGCGCCGGTACTCGGCGCGGTGATGCTGGCGGTGCTGGCGTGGTCGCTGTCCGTCGTGGACGTGGCGTTCGTTCTCGGGCCCGGTAACCCGCCGACGCTGGCCGTGCTGGCCTGGCAGTGGCTGAGCCAGGGCGACGTACAGCAGCAGGCAAAAGGGACGCTGCTGTGCCTGCTTCTCCTTCTGCTGCTGGCCGCGCTTGCTGCGCTGGGCTACGGGCTGTGGAAGGTGTGGCGTCGCACGTTTGCACATCCGACGGGCGCACGCCAAAGGTCTCATCTCGCCCTGCCAGCGCGTGTATTCAGCGGCTTTCTGCCCGCGTGCGGGATACTTTGCGCCGCGGTGCTGTTGATGCTGGCCCAACGGGACGATGTTGGCCCGGTGAGTACCAGCCTTTCTTTCGGTCTGCTTTCGAGCCTTGTCGCCCTGATCGTCATTTTTCTCTGGCTGGAATGGGGGCCGCAGCGAGGCGCTCCGTGGGTGTGGTTACCGCTCGCGCTCCCGGCGCTACCGCTGGTCACGGGGCAATATGCCATTGCGTTACATCTGGGCCTCGACGGGCACTATGCCGCCGTGCTCTGGAGCCATCTGCTCTGGGTACTCCCCTGGATGCTGCTGGTGCTGCAACCGGCCTGGCAAAGGCTCGATCCCCGGCTTATTCTTACCGCCAGGACGCTCGGCTGGCGGCGGGCAAAAATCTTCTGCCTGCTAAAATGCCCTCTGCTGGTGCGCCCTGCGCTGCTGGCCTTTGCCACCGGTTTTTCAGTCAGCATGGCGCAATATATGCCGACGCTGTGGCTGGGCGCAGGTCGTTTCGCCACGCTGACCACCGAGACCGTCGCGCTCAGCAGCGGGGGCAGCATCCCGGTTCTCGCTAACCGGGCGCTGGGTTTACTGCTGGTCACGGGCATGGTGTTCGGTCTGGCCTCACTCTTCTCCCGCCTTGCGGGCCGCTATCGTCAGGGATTACGTTAATGTTGAAGGTAAAGGATCTCACCATCGAACCGCTTTTCCGCGAGGTCAATTTTTGCGTTCCCCGCGGGGAGATCGTCACCCTGATGGGTCCCTCCGGCAGCGGAAAATCGACTCTTTTTTCCTGGATGGTCGGCGCGCTGTCAGATGATTTTCAGGCACGGGGCGAGCTGTGGCTCGATGAGCGTCGCTGCGACGGCCTTCCCGTCGAATCTCGCGGGCTGGGCATTCTCTTTCAAGACGCGCTGCTGTTTGACGCGTTCAGCGTCGGGCAAAATTTGCTGCTGGCGTTGCCTGAGCGGATCGCCGGACGCGCACGTCGGGAAGCCGTCGAGCTGGCGCTGAATTCCGCCGGGCTTGGCGACCGTTACGCCAGCGACCCGGCAACCCTTTCCGGCGGTGAGCGCGCCCGGGTGAGTCTGCTGCGCGCCCTGCTCGCTGAACCGCAGGCACTGCTGCTGGATGAGCCCTTCAGTCGCCTCGATAAAGCGTTACGCACGACGTTTCGGGCCTGGGTGTTTGACACCGTCCGGGCGCGCAATATTCCGGTGGTGCTGGTCACCCATGATGAGGACGATATTCCGCCCGCCGGCGAGGTGATTGAGATTTCTCGCTGGCAATAATGTGCTAACGCAATGTTTTCCGTTTCGGGAGAGACGACAATGCCCCCCTCTTTTACTGACGTCAGGTTATTCGATGAAACGTGTTTCTCAACTGACCGCGCTGGCCCTGCTCTGCGGCCTCGCTTCGTTTTCCTCTCAGGCGGCTGAAATGGCCAATTCACTCACGCTGTCCCAGCTTCAGGCGCAGCACGGTACGCCTGTCGACACCCGCGCCAGCGCGTTCTACAACGGCTGGCCGCAGACCCTCAGCGGTCCTTCCGGGCATGAACCCGCAGCGCTCAACCTTGCGGCCAGCTGGCTTGACGCAATGAGCGACGAACAGCTGGCGCGCTGGGCTAAACAGCATCAGCTTTCGCCTGCGACGCCTGTCGCGCTGTACGGCGACGATAGCGCCAACCAGGCGGTGAAAGCGCGCCTGGAGAAAGCCGGATATCACGCTATCTCGCTGCTCAGCGATGCCCTGCAAACCCCGGACCGCCTGCAGCGTCTGCCGCACTTTGAACAGCTGGTCTATCCGCAGTGGATCCACCAGCTCCAGCAGGGTAAACCGGTGACAGCCGCGCCCGCGGGTGAATGGAAAGTCATAGAAGCGGCCTGGGGTGCGCCGAAGTTTTATCTGCTGAACCATATTCCCGGCGCGGGATACATCGACACCAACGAAGTGGAAAGCGAGCCGCTGTGGAATAAAGTTTCCGACGACAAGCTGAAAGCGATGCTGGCGAAGCGCGGGATCCGTCACGATACCACCGTCATTTTGTATGGTCGTGACGTTTACGCCGCCGCGCGCGTGGCGCAGATTATGCTGTATGCAGGCGTGAAGGATGTGCGCATACTCGATGGCGGCTGGAAGGCGTGGTCAGATGCGGGTCTGCCGGTTGAACGCGGTACGCCAGGGAAAGTGAAACCCGCCCCTGATTTTGGCGCACCAATCCCTGGTCAGCCGCAACTGATGGTGGATATGGAACAGGCGCGCGGTATGCTGCACCGCAAGGATGCCTCTCTCGTAAGTATTCGTTCGTGGCCGGAATTTATCGGCGAAACCAGCGGCTACAGCTACATCAAGCCAAAAGGTGACATTGCCGGCGCCCGCTGGGGCCACGCGGGAAGCGATGCCACCCACATGGAAGATTTCCACAACCCGGACGGCACCATGCGCAGCGCCGACGACATCACCGCCATGTGGAAAACGTGGGATATCCTGCCGGAGCAGCACGTCGCCTTTTACTGCGGCACCGGCTGGCGAGCGGCTGAAACCTTTATGTACGCCCGGGCGATGGGCTGGAAGAACGTCGCCGTCTATGACGGCGGCTGGTATGAGTGGAGCAGTCACCCGCAGAACCCGGTCTCCCGCGGTGAGCGCGGGCCCGAGAGTACGCGTTAAGGTTTGAGTGACTTTAGCGTCACATAACCGCTCCAGATGCGCGTTGTGGTGGTCAGCCAGCACAACGCGCCAAATATCCACGCGAACACGGCAAAATGGGCCGGAAACAGGCAGCAGAGCACGAACAGCACGATGGTCTCCGTCCCCTCCGTTAACCCGCCGATGTAGTAAAACGACTTGTGCGCATAGCCGGGGTTGTCGATATTGTGCTTCGCCGCCAGTGCCGCAAAGGCCAGAAAGCTGCTCCCGGTGCCAATAAATGCGAACAGCAGCCAAGCGGCAGCCAGCGTATTCTGCTCAGGTGCCGCCAGCGCAAAGCCAAACGGCACCAGCGCATAGAACAGGAAATCGAGCGCGATATCCAGAAACCCTCCCGCATCCGTGAGCCCTCTCCGGCGCGCCAGCGCACCGTCCAGACCATCCAGCAGGCGGTTCAGGACGATGGCGACCAGTGCTGCCGGGTACCAGCCGAGGGCCAGAAATGGCAACGTCAGCAGGCCGATGGCAAACCCCGCAAGGGTAAGTCCGTCGGGCGTGATGCCCGGCTTATCCAGCACAGAGACCAGACGATTCAGCCCGGGTTTTATCCGTGGGTGCAGGTGACGGTCAAGCATCAGGCTTCCCTTTAAACGTGGCGCACAGCCCCTGCGCCGGAATATCCAGCGCGGCGTTAAAGCGGGCGGAGAGATTCTGAAAGGCGATGAGCGCCGTCATTTCAGTAATAACCTCATCGGTAAAGTGGCGTTTCAGCGCCGTTTTGATTGCTTCATCCACCCTGGGCGGCGTGGCGGTGACCGCCTCAGCATAGGCCAGCGCCGCGCGCTCTTGTTCACTGAACAGGTCAGAGTCTGGCCAGTCGCTCACGGCCTGGACTTTATCCAGCGCCCCGCTGCGCTCGGCCAGACGCAGGCTGTTAGCATCAATGCAAAAAGCACAGTGGCACAGCTGCGATACCCGCGTCATCAGCAGCGAGCGGAGTTGCGGCGTCAGGCGCGCGTTTCTTCGCTCCAGAAAACCGACAAACAATGCGACCAGCCAGAACAGACGCGGCATGCGCCCCCACCAGCGCGTGGGATTCAGGACCGCACCAAAGTGTTTTCGCTGCATGGCGGCAATCGGTTTTACGCTCGCCGGAAGGGTTGGGATGGGTTCTACCCAGGTGGACGACTCTTTCACCTGTTTCTCCTGATGACTGGACTCTTTGAAAGGGCACGATAATATGTCGTTTTTCGCTATCAAGTATTGACGACCATGCTAAAAACAGTCGATGTCGTTGCGGCCATCATCGAAAAAGACGACAAAATTTTACTGGCGCAGCGCCCTGCTCACGCCGATCAACCGGGAATGTGGGAATTCGCTGGCGGAAAAGTCGAGGCCGGTGAAACCCAGCCTCAGGCGCTAATCCGCGAGCTGCGTGAAGAGTTGGGTATTGAGGCGCAGCCCGTGCAGTATGTGGCAAGCCACCAGCGCGAAGTGTCGCAGCGGTTAATCAACCTGCACGCCTGGTATGTTCCTGCCTTTAGCGGAGCGTTAACCGCACACTACCACAGCGCGCTGGCGTGGTGCACGCCGGAAGAGGCGTTGAGCTACGACCTGGCCCCGGCGGATATTCCGCTGCTGGAGGCGTTTATTCTTTTACGCGCCGCCAGACCAGCGGGTTCGTGCTGATCGCGCGTTCATCACGCTGGCATTGCAGCAAAACCCCGTCCGCTTTTACCACTGCTCCTTCAGAATAATTTTGATCCTGATAGATACAGCACTGGTTACAGGGTTGCGCACGCTGGCCGCCGGAGCTAAAGACCTCCGGCGGGACATTCACCTCCACGTCCGGGCGAATGCGGTCAGCCTGCGCGCCAGCGGTCAACATCAACGAAAATGCAGCCATCACGTAACGATTCATAGACTTGTCTTCCTGTTATGTCCTGATAATGACTATAACGGTTAATCGGGCAGAATCTTTAATTTCACACATCATCGCTTTTTGTTATGACGCAGCGCGGGTCATTAATTTCCCTTTCACCCTACATTTCTGCTTGCTTCACAAAGCAGCACGGGTGGTATAGTCAAAAAAACAACACAAATCGCATAAGCAATACACATAAATGACTATAAGGGGTTCTTATATCTATGGATCAGACACGCTCTCTGGAAAGCTTTCTTGCCCATGTTCAGCAGCGCGACCCGCATCAGAGCGAGTTCGCTCAGGCCGTTCGTGAAGTGATGACCACCCTGTGGCCTTTCCTTGAAGAAAACCCGCGTTATCGTCAACTGTCGCTGCTGGAACGTCTGGTTGAGCCAGAACGGGTGATCCAGTTCCGCGTGACCTGGGTGGATGACCGCAATCAGGTCCAGGTCAACCGCGCCTGGCGCGTGCAGTTTAACTCCGCCATCGGCCCGTTTAAGGGCGGCATGCGTTTCCACCCTTCCGTGAACCTGTCGATCCTGAAATTCCTCGGCTTTGAGCAGACGTTTAAAAACGCGCTCACCACCCTGCCGATGGGCGGCGGGAAAGGCGGGAGTGACTTCGATCCTAAGGGGAAAAGCGAAGGTGAAGTGATGCGTTTCTGTCAGGCGCTGATGACCGAGCTCTGGCGCCACCTTGGTCCGGACACCGACGTACCGGCGGGGGATATCGGCGTGGGGGCCCGCGAAGTGGGCTTTATGGCCGGGATGATGAAAAAGCTTTCCAACAACAGCGCCTGCGTCTTTACCGGCAAAGGATTGTCGTTTGGCGGGAGTTTGATTCGCCCGGAGGCGACCGGATATGGTCTGGTCTACTTCACCGAGGCGATGCTCAAACGTCACGGGTTAGGGTTTGAAGGGATGCGCGTGGCGGTGTCCGGCTCCGGTAACGTGGCGCAATACGCTATCGAAAAAGCGATGCAGTTTGGCGCCCGCGTGGTGACGGCCTCGGACTCCCGTGGCACGGTGGTGGATGAAGCGGGCTTTACGGCAGAAAAACTGGCGCGCCTGTGCGAAATTAAAGCCAGCCGCGACGGGCGGCTCGCAGACTATGCCCAGGAATTTGGATTGACGTATCTGGAAGGCAAGCAGCCGTGGGGTGTTCCGGTGGATATTGCCCTGCCGTGCGCCACGCAAAACGAACTGGACGTGGACGCCGCGCGCACGCTGATCGGCAACGGCGTGAAGGCGGTGGCCGAAGGGGCAAATATGCCGACCACCATCGATGCGACGGATCTGTTCCTCGAAGCGGGCGTGCTGTTTGCCCCAGGCAAGGCCGCCAATGCGGGCGGCGTGGCAACCTCCGGCCTTGAGATGGCGCAAAACGCCGCGCGTCTTGGCTGGAAGGCGGAGAAAGTGGATGCCCGTTTGCACCATATCATGCTGGATATTCACCACGCCTGCGTGGAGTACGGCGGTGAAGCGTCGCAAACTAACTACGTGCGCGGAGCGAATATCGCCGGATTCGTGAAAGTGGCGGATGCGATGATTGGGCAGGGTGTGATTTAACCGGGAACTGCCCGGCGTATGCTTTCGCCGGGCTATAACCGCATCACTGTGCCTGCCAACAGAAGCATTCCGCTGCAGGTAATCAGCAATGAAACAACGTCGTGCCTGCGTAATATGCCGCATAACATCGTCAGGCCAAGCATCAGCAAAAGTAATGCACTCACCGCATACTGCGTTTCGCCGCCGTGGAGCCAGCGGCGCAGGCAAAGAAGTGCCGGAACGAGCGCCGCCCATCCGGTACGACGCCATGCCAGCAACGTTCGCTCCGGCTGTCGCCCTGGGTCCCGGTTCACCGCGCCCCCTGCCAGAGCATAACCGCAAGCAACAAGGCCAATACCATAATAAATCCCCCCAGCAGGAGTAGCCCGCGTGTATAGGGTAAATCGCTTCCCAGACGCATTGCGTATTCATTGTGACGCCAGCGCCGCCAGGCAATGATCCCCAGCGCAGATGCTACGCTGAGCAGCAACGCCGTGAGTGTCATGCGCAGCCCCACGGAGGAGAGCTGAGGTGAAAATTGTTCTATACCCACAGCTCCCGCCATCAGGGCCAGTGCAGTTCGGATCCACGCCAGAAAAGTACGCTCATTCGCCAGCGTAAAGCGGTAGTCCGGCGTTTTTCCCGCCAGCCACCATTTACCACGTGGACGTGGGGGAACAGACGAATTATTCTCCTGAAGACTCACGTTTGATTCTTTCCTTTATCAACAGCTCTTTGATGGAAAGCCCGGTTGAAGCACTGTCGCGCAGATTATGCCGGGTGATTTCGGTACAAAGGAATTCAATTATAAAAAGCTGAGAAAGCCGCGTGGCGATGGAATCACCCTGAAACGGCCCTGCACTGCCGCAGGTTATCAGCCAGGTATTTGCAAGCTCGATGAGCGGCGACTGAAGATTATGGGTTATCGCCAGACAGTGCGCCCCAGCTTTACGCGCAAGACGGAACGCGTTGACCACCTCCGGCGTTTCGCCCGAGTGAGAAAAGGCCACGACCAGATCTTCCGGCTTAAGATTCGCGAGCTTCAGGGTCATGGTAAAGCGATCGGTGTAAGCCTCCGAGTCAATTCCCTGGCGGTTCATTTTATCTCTGGCTTCCATGGCAGACAGACCGGACGCGCCAAACCCGACAAAAAGTACCCGGCTGGCCGCAAGAAAACGATCGACAACAGGGTGTACCACTTTCATATCGAGCAGACCTATGGTCTCTTTTACCGTCGTCTCCAGCGTCAGCGCAATTTTCTGCGCCACCTCGTTGCGTGAATCATCCAGGAAAATGTCCGGCGACACAGGCAGCGGCTGCTCGCTCTCCTCAAGCAGTTCCCGCTTCAGCGCCGCCTTGAGATCCAGCAGACCGCCATAGCCGATCCTTTTACAAAAACGTACGATCGTTGCCTCGCTAACCTGAATCGCCTCTGCCAGTCGGCTTACTGGCATCTGTGCCACCTGAGCGGGTTGTCCAAGAATAAACCCGGCGATGTGGCGATCGGTCTCGCTTAAACCGCCCAAAATATTGCTGATATAAACCCGCACGTTTTCCCGATTTACGCTCATGGCGACGTTTCGCTCCTTTTGCGAAAAAGACTGCGCGTATTCTGGCAATCCCCCGCTCATGCGTCCACCGCAAAGCGTAGCCGAACGGTAAATGTCTGGCTTTCTCCTGCATTCAGATACTGCACGCCGCGCTTATTAAGCGTATGTCCATCCGCATCCGGTGCGTCGGTGGTGCCAGCTAACGGCTCAACACAGAGTAAATCTGCCCCCGGCACGCCCCACAACGCCAGCCAGGGCTGTTCACCTGTCTCAAGCGTCAGGGCGAGAGCCCCGTCGGGGGCCCGAACATGAATCACCCTGTGCTGGCAGTCGCCAAAATAGACAGCCCCTGCAGCGAAGCATACCCCTGTGAGCGCAAAACGGGTAACATTCCGCTGTCCCCCGTCTGTTTTCAGTGTGCGATTGACGGTAAAGTACGGGCCGCTTACCGCCGGGCTAAACTCCACCCACCAGCCGCTGCAGGAGGAAACAGCCAGAGCGAAACCCGGATGCCAGCCCGTCGAATAAGGCAATGTTCGGCTGTCGTCATTAACGATCGTCTGGTGAAAAGTCAGCCCACAGGCCTCAAGGACAAATACCAGCCGTATCCGCCAGTGACGCGGCCACTGTTTACGAGTCTGCGTGCTGGAACAGGCTTCCAGCATCAACGTATCCGGGGTCTGCGTAACACAGTAGAACGTTTGCTCCCGAAGAAAACCATGTGCCGGGAGTGGCCAGAACTGGCCGTCCAGCCAGAGTCCCCCTTGTATCAACCGCCCCACGACGGGAAATAACTGCGTTGCCGTATGATTCCAGACATCCGCCTGCGGTTGCCATAAGCGCTCGGTTCGCGTTGGCTTGTGCCAGAGACTGACCAGTTCACCGCCTGCGGCCTGCACCGTTGCCGTAAAGCATTCATTTTCCAGGATCCACATGCGTTATTCTGTCCTTAACAACAACCGTGCCTGATAGACCAACGCCCGATGCGGGTCCCCTTTAAAAAAAGTGTCGATCAGAGTAAAGATATCGGCGTCACGGATGGTTTTCCCCGCTGGCAAATGTGCCAGTATTGCCTCGCGGGTAATTCCCTGCGTCTGCCCGGCAGAGAGGATAAAGCGCAGCGCCTCTTCAACACCATGATGGTCGCACTCGGCCAGAAGATTCAGCCGTGACCAGCGCCCGGCGAAGGCCATCTCGCGAGCCTCGCTGATAACCTCCAGTTCGAAACGGGCATACAACTCCACAGGTGCATCATGTGCCTGCATCATTGTGCGCATCGCCTGTGCGTAATGCAGCGTTGTATCACTGTCCGCCAGCGAAACCGTCTGCCCCGGATCGGCTCGCAGATCAAACAACTTATCGCCGAAGCGCCATGGATTGAGGTAACCGAAGGTGGCCGGGATCTGGAGTACCTGCGCGCCTTGCGTAAAATCAAACCCTGAATGGAGCGTGATATTTCGCAATTCGTCCACCTTAAACATGCTATCGATGCGCGTGGGCATCAACGTGTACTCATACAGACTGCCTTTACCCTCCTCCCGTGGACAGCGCATATAGACGTAATCACCGTCGGTGATATTAATATGGCCGCCAAAGTAACCGAACAGTGCGTAGTCTCGTACTGGTGTGTCGTGCGCGACAGCCTCGCCGAGCGGGCGGCCTGTCATTGTTGCCGGGCGGGGTAAATTAAAATAGTCGAGCAGCGTAGCTGGAATATCGATAGTCTGCGCCAAAGCCTGCCGTCTCACCCCGTGACTGCGGCTACGCTGATCGCGGATAAAAAACGGCGTGTTGGCGATTTCGTTATAAACCGGCATGATGTTTTTGCCCCACCACTGGTGCTCCCCGAGCAGAAAACCGTGATCGGTGCAGACGATAAACAGCGTGTCATCCCACAGGTTCAACGCCTTCAGTTTATCCATCACCTGACCAAGATAGTCATCGCACATGGTGACCAACGCCTGGTAAAACTTCCGCACCTTTTCGTCGTTCTGACCGCCGGGTGCACCGCAATAATAGGGCACCCAGCCGTCAAACTCATCGCCGGTACAGCCATACTGCGCGAGGTATTTTTCCGGTACAAAGAACGGCTCGTGAGGGTCAAAACATTCGATCTGCAAAAACCAATTATCCTGATGCTGATTAACCTCAAGAAAGTCCATCCCCGCCTGAATAGTACGGTGCGTATAGTGATCGTCCTGTGTGGGCATTGCCGCCCGGTTAATCAGATCCTGGGTCATCCGCCCGCTACGTCTGCGCAAGGTTTCTTCATCTTCAAGCCCCTGCCAGGCAATGGTCGGTTTATCGACCCGGCCTATCCAGCAGTCCCCTTCCTGGCCACGAATAAACTCAAAGGTGGAGTAGCGAGTATGGTAAGTGGCGCCGCCGTCTCGCCAGTAATGTTTGTGGTCGGTCACCAGATGAGTATGGATCCCTGCCTGACGCAAAGCCTGGAAGGTAGAGAAATCGAATGGCTCCATTGGGCCCCAGCTGCGATGCAAAAAGTTATAGCGGCCAGTATGTAATTCCCGACGGGCGGGCATGCAGGGCATGCTGCCAACGTAAAAGCGGTCGAACTGTGCCGACTCTTGCGCAAGCCGGGTAAAATTTGGGGTTATCGCATCGCCGCCATAGGGAGCAAGATGGTGGCGGGTAAGCGTGTCAAACATCAACATGACTGCTTTCATAAGACGTCTCTCTTTATGAACCGATAAATTCTTCGACTTCGTTTTTGATCAAGGTGACATGGGGACCATAGACAACCTGCACCCCTTCCCCACGGATAAAAGCACCGCGGCTACCGAGCCGTTTAAAGTCATCAACAACGACATGTTTTGCATTCTTAACCGTTACGCGCAGGCGCGTGGCACAGCAGTCAACGTCGACAATATTTTCGCGTCCGCCCAGCGCACGCACGATGCCTGCGGCGCGTTCATTGGCAATTATGGCTGTATCAGTGGCATCCTCTTCCTGCTCACGACCCGGTGTATTCAGGTGTCGCCACTGGATCAGGAAGCGGAAAGAGAAGTAGTAGAGACAAAACATCACGACGCCGAGTGGCAGCATCAGAAGCCAATTCGTTTTGGCGTTGCCCTGCAGCACACCGAACAACAAAAAGTCGATAAGTCCACCAGAGAAAGTTTGCCCGACCGTGATTTGTAGGATATGCGTCAACATAAATGCCACACCGGTTAACACAATATGGACACCGTAGAGCAGTGGCGCGCAAAACATGAACGCGAACTCCAGCGGCTCAGTGATGCCGGTGACGAATGCAGTCAGCGCGGCGGAAAGCATCAGGCTGGCGACTTTTTTGCGATTTTCCGGTCGCGAAGAGTGATAGATAGCCAGTGCAGCCCCAGGCAGACCAAACATAAAGTCAGCGAAGCGGCCAGCCATAAACCGCGACACACCGATGTAGTACTGCGTCACTGTGGGGTCGGCAAGCTGGGCAAAGAAAATTTTCTGCGTCCCCTGCACTACCTGACCATTCACTACCGCCTCGCCGCCCACGCTGGTCAGCCAGAACGGTAGATAGAAAAGATGGTGCAGACCCAGTGGGATCAGACATTTCAGGATCATGCCGTAGAACAATGTCCCTATATAGCCTGTTTTTTCCACCAGACCACCGAGGTGGCTAATACCCGCCTGAATATGCGGCCAGACAAAAAAAAGTGCCACCCCGAGAAATATGGCGAAGAACGAACTGACAATGGGCACCAAACGCGAGCCGCTAAAAAAGGCCAGCAGGTCCGGCAACGCCGTTTTACCAAAGCGTTTTTGTACCCACCAGGCCAGCAGCCCGCTCATAATCCCGCCCATCACGCCGGTTTGCCGGCTGACGATCCCAAGGACATTTGCTTGTCCCGCAGCGGCCAGATTGTCTGAGGCCAGCGTGCCTGAAAGCAGCAACGAGGCGTTAATGGCCTTATTCATGACGATGTAGCAGAGCACCGCTGCCAGCCCGGCTGTACCTTTGTCGCTGCGCGCCATGCCAACCGCGATCCCCACCGCAAACAACAGCGCAAGATTATCGAACACCACGCTGCCGCACAGCTTCATAACGGTGAAAACAGCCTGGAAAAACGCGTTATCCAGCATCGGATAGGTCGTCAGCGTCACCGGGTTGGTAAAGACGCCGCCAATGCCCAGCAACAGCCCGGCAGCGGGTAAAACGGCAATTGGCAACATGAACGACTTACCCAGATTTTGTGCGCCCGCAAACAATTTGCTCATAAAAGCCCCTGATATTGGCGTAATGAAGTTTATATTTCACGTTATTAGTGTTTATATAAAATATATATTTCGATCGTTTTTTTATAAAGTCAAAACACAGTGAGAGAAAGGTGAACAGCATCACCTTTTTTCTTGAAGGTTAAGGAGCCTGTATGAACCGTCCTTTTCATCTGATGGCCAAATCCGTGAGCTATCAGTGCAACATCGCCTGCGACTACTGCTTTTATCTGGAAAAAGAGCACGGGACGTTAAAGCCCCGCCAGCCGTCGAGACATATGGATGACACGACGCTTGAGGCCTTTGTCCGTCAGTACATTGCCGCAAACCCTGGCTCTGAAGTGGAATTCACCTGGCAAGGCGGCGAGCCAACGCTGGCGGGCATCGAATTTTACGAGCAGGCCCTGCGGCTCCAGCAAAAATATGCCGCCGGAAAACGCATCACGAACAGTATTCAAACCAATGGAGTACTCATTGACGAAGCCTGGGCAACGTTTCTCGCCGCAAACCATTTTCTGGTGGGATTGTCGGTTGATGGCCCCGCCTGGTTGCACGATCGTTACCGCAAAACCCGTAGCCAGGGCTCCGTATTTGACAAGGTTGTCCGCGCGATGTCGCTGCTACAACAGCACCATGTCGACGTGAATGTTTTGACAGTCGTCAACAACGTTACTGCCGATCATCCGCAGGAGATCTATCATTTTCTCACCCGCGACCTGGGGGCCACATTTGTGCAATTTATCCCTGCCGTGGAGCAAAGGCCGCTGGCGGAAAAATACGGCGAACTCCTGTATCCGCAGTCGCTTTCCGGTGGAAGTGTTACCGAATGGTCAGTATCCGGTGAGCAGTGGGGAACGTTTATGAATGGCGTTTTTGACCTTTGGGTTCGCCACGATGTGGGCAAGGTTTATGTTCAGCTGTTTGACAGTGCCCTTGCCGCGTGGCTTGGGGAAACGCCCTCTTTGTGCGTGATGCAATCCTCATGCGGTTTTGGGCTGGTCGTTGAGCAAAATGGTGATGTTTACAGCTGCGATCACTATGTTTACCCAGAACACCGCCTGGGCAATGTGCGTAGGGATAGCCTGGCAAAAATGGCCAACGGTAAACAGCAGCGGAGATTTGGCTTAGCGAAAGCTGCAGTCTCGGCAGAGTGCATGCGTTGCGACTGGCGCTTCGCATGCCACGGCGGATGCCCAAAACACCGCATCCATAAAAGTGGTGAACGCTGGCACAACCATCTTTGCGCAGGCTATAAAGCCATGTTCAGCCATATGGATCCGTATATGCGCTTTATGGCGCAACAGATCCATCAGCAGCAGCCACCGGCCAACGTGATGGCCGTTGTCGGGATGATTGCCTGTGACGCAGGCAAACTTTTTTCATGACCGTTCGGGTTTATTATTCCCGTTTGCTTTTGATTACTAAATGTGGACTGACATTGAGGGAACGATGATGAAACACTGTGCATTTTTGGCTTCTCTGATTGCCTTATCTGCCTCGGCGTTCGCGGCAGACTGTCCGGTGCTTAGACATGCTCAGCCGGAAGAGGTGGGCTTTAATACAACAAAATTAAACAACCTCGATCGCTGGATCCAGCAACAGGTGGATTCCGGGTACCCGGGTATGAATGTGCTGGTGGTGAAAGACAATCGTATCGTTTTTCAGAAAGCCTGGGGCTATGCCAAAAAATATGAGGGTTCACATCTGTCCACTCACCCTGTCAGGGCTACGACGGACACGCTGTATGACCTGGCTTCCAATACCAAAATGTATGCAACAAATTTTGCGCTGCAGAAGCTGGTGTATGAAGGCAAAATCAACGTGAACGATCCTGTCGCGAACTACATTCCGGGGTTTTCGAACGCGACAACCGATAAGATAAAGGGGAAAAAGTCCCTGCGGATTATCGATATCCTGCACCATACGGCGGGCTTCCCGGCCGATCCGCAATATCACAATAAGCGCGTTGCCGGGGAACTGTATTCACAGGACAAGCAGACCACGCTGGAAATGATCAAGCGAACGCCGTTGGTTTACTCACCAGGTTCAAAACATGTCTACAGCGATGTTGATTACATGATCCTGGGATTTATCATTGAGGCCGTTACCGGGATGCCGCTTGATACCTATGTAGAAAAACAAATTTACACCCCTCTCGGCCTGAAGCACACGGTGTTTAATCCGCTGTTGAAAGGTTTTAAACAGCAACAAATTGCCGCAACGGAGCTTAACGGTAACACGCGCGATGGCGTCATCAGTTTCCCCCATATTCGTACAACTACCCTTTGGGGCCAGGTGCATGATGAAAAGGCGTGGTATTCCATGGGTGGCGTGTCCGGGCACGCGGGGTTGTTCTCAGATACGCAGGATATTGCCGTTCTGATGCAGACTCTGCTTAACGGAGGGTGTTATGGCAACGTAACGGTATTTGACAAGCATACGGTAGATGAGTTTACCCATCATTCAACCGCTGATGCCACCTTTGGCCTGGGCTGGCGGGTTAACGGTAATTCATCCATGACGCCCACCTTTGGCGTGCTGGCAGGTTCAAAAACATACGGTCATACGGGCTGGACAGGTACGCTCACGGCCATCGATCCCGATAAGAAAATGGCGATTGCGATCCTGAGTAACAGACCACACTCGCCCGTTGCCGATCCCAAAACAAATCCAAATATTTTCGTCAGTGGGTTACTGCCCGCGGCAACGTACGGCTGGATTGTTGATCAGATCTATGGCGCACTTGAAGAGTAAACTCTGTCCTTTCGTCAGCATGAATAGCCCTCAGGAAGAGGGCTGTTCGGCCTGCTCGTCCTTAGCGCGTGTTTTTTTTCCGCTACGTTTAAATGTGCTTTTCTTGCCCGCACCCGGCGCAACCATCCCTCTGAACCGCTTCACCGGCGTACTGCGTGCCTGATCGATCAACTGATACAGCGTCCCCACCAGCGGCTGCATAAAGTCCTGGTAGCGGCACTGCTTTTCACTGATTTGCGTCAGCACGGATTCCCAGTGCGCGGTCATGTCCGGCCTCGCGGCCAGCTCCGGAAGGGAGTGGATGAGCGCCCGACCCGGCTCCGTGGAGTGGATATAGCGTCCTTTTTTCTCCAGGAAGCCGCGCTTGAACAACAGTTCGATGATCCCCGCTCGCGTCGCTTCCGTACCCAGACCGTCGGTGGCGCGCAGGATTTTCTTCAGATCTTTATCCTGCACGAATCGGGCAATCCCGGTCATGGCCGACAGCAGCGTCGCATCGGTGAAATGGCGTGGCGGCTGGGTCTGACGTTCAACCACTTCACCTTTCTCGCACAATAACTCGTCATCTTTCGCGACTACCGGCAGCGGCGTACCGTCGTTCTCCTCGTCTCGCTCTTTGTTGCCGAGCAGCGTGCGCCAGCCCGCTTCCGCGAGGAAACGCGCTTTGGCGATAAACTTACCTTTGGCAATCTCAAGCTCAATGACACATTTGCGGAACACCGCGTCCGGGCAGAACTGCATCAGATACTGACGGGCGATGAGGTTATAGACCTTCGCTTCGTTATCCGTCAGGTTAACGTGGCTGGCGCGTGCCGTCGGGATAATTGCATGGTGGGCGTCCACCTTTTTATCATCCCAGCAGCGGTTATGGGTGTCCGGGTTCACCACCGGCTGCGGCAGGAGATCGGCGGCGTGTACGCTTATCGCGTTCAGTACCGCGTGGCGACCGGCAAAATGTTCTTCCGGCAGATAACGGCTATCCGAACGCGGATAGGTGATCAGCTTGTGGGTTTCATAGAGCTTCTGGCAGATATCCAGCACGTTTTGTGCGCTGAGGCCAAAGCGCTTCGCCGCCTCAATCTGCAAGGCCGAGAGCGAAAATGGCAGCGGTGCGGGTTCTGATTCCCGTTTATCGTTATAGCTGGTGACGATGGCAGGCTGACCGGTAATACGGTTAACCACATGCTCCGCCAGCGGACGGTGCAGCAAACGCCCCTCTTCATCCTGGTACGATTCACAGGCATCGCTCGGCTGCCAGACGGCGGTAAAGCGTTCGTCCTTAGGCGTAACGATATGCGCTTTCACTTCAAAGAAATCTTTGGCGACGAAGTTCTCAATCTCTTCATCACGACGCACCACCAGCCCCAGCACCGGCGTCTGCACGCGGCCCACGGAGAGTACCCCCTGATAGCCCGCATTACGCCCGAGGATGGTGTAGGCGCGGGTCATGTTGATCCCGTACAGCCAGTCAGCGCGCGCGCGCGCAAGCGCCGAGACGCACAGCGGGATAAACTCGCTGTTGGCACGCAGACGCGAGATCGCACGCTCTACCGCCTGCGGGTTGAGGTCGTTTATCAGGCAGCGCTGTACCTGCTGGCGTTTTTCCGGCGCCAGCTCGAGGTAGTCCAGCACTTCATCTACCAACAGTTGCCCTTCCCTGTCCGGGTCACCTGCGTGAACCACTTCAGAGGCTTCGTGCAGGAAACGCTTGATCACGTTCAGCTGTTTGGTCACCGAAGGCCGGGGCTGCAGGCGCCATTTTTCCGGCACGATGGGCAGATCGTTGAGGTTCCAGCGGGCGTAGCGGCTGTCGTAGACGTCCGGCTGCGCCTGCTCAAGCAGGTGACCAATACACCAGGTCACCACCTGCCCGTTACCGCATTCGATAAAGCCGTCGCCCTTGCGGTGCGGCTTCGGCAACACATCGGCGATGGCGCGCGCCAGGCTCGGCTTTTCGGCAATAAACAACCGCATCGAATTAACGGATCTCAATCATCGGTCGGCCACCGCGTGCGGTCACCAGCTCGCCGATCGCCGTCAGGGTAATGCCAAACTCGGCGGCCGTTGCCTGAACGTCAGCTTCGGCTTCCGGTGTGACCGCCAGCAGCAGGCCGCCGGAAGTTTGTGGATCGCACAGCAGGTTGCGCCATTCTTCAGGCATCTCGCCCATCAGGTGACCGTAGCTGGCAAAGTTGCGCTGAGTACCGCCCGGCACCGCGCCCTGCGCAATGTACTCTTCCACGCCCGGCAGTTTCGGTACGTCCTGATACCAGACCTGTGCCTGCACGCCCGCGCCCTGACACACTTCGGAGAGGTGTCCCAGCAGACCAAAACCGGTCACATCGGTCATCGCCTTTACGCCGTCGATATTGGCGAATGCCGCGCCCGCAAGGTTCATCTGGCACATCACTTCCGTTGCCAGACCTTTGTGTTCCGGCTTCAGCAGGGATTTTTTCTCGGCGGTCGTGAGTACGCCAATGCCGAGCGGCTTGGTGAGGAACAGCTTGCAGCCCGCCTGCGCGGTGCTGTTGCGCTTCACGCGCTCGGTCGGCACCACGCCCGTGACGGCCAGGCCAAAAATAGGTTCAGGCGCGTCAATCGAGTGACCACCGGCCAGCGCAATTCCCGCCTGCTGACAGGCGAAACGGCCGCCATCAATGACGTCGCGGGCAATTTCCGGCGCGAGGGTATTAATTGGCCAGCCCAGAATGGCGATGGCCATAATCGGCTTACCGCCCATCGCGAAGATATCACTGATGGCGTTGGTGGCCGCAATGCGCCCGAAATCGAAGGGGTTATCGACAATCGGCATAAAGAAGTCAGTGGTGCTGATAATGCTGGTGCCGTTACCTAAGTCATAAACTGCAGCATCGTCACGCGTTTCATTGCCGACAAGCAGGTTCGGGTCGACAAACTTCGCCTGTTCACTGTGCAGAATGGTCTCCAGCACTTTCGGGGAAATTTTACAACCGCAACCGGCTCCGTGGCTGTACTGCGTTAAACGAATGGTTTGCTCGCTCATGGACGTCTCCTGTCATCTCAATCGCGCTATGGTAGCGCTCATTCCATAAAGAGGTAAGTATGACTGTCTGAATTCTGCGGCAGATGCTCAGAATCCAGACAGTTTAGCGTGGGTTATCAGAAACGGCTGACGAAAGGCGTACTGTCCGGCACGCTGATGGTGCTGGAGGCTTTAAGCTGCGGCGTACCGAGGTAGAGGAAACCGACAATTTTATCGTGCTCACCGCAGCCAAAACCGTCACGGACTACCGGGCTCTCGGTCAGCGGACCGGTACGCCAGATACCGTTAAACCCCTGTGCGACAGCGGCCATTTGCATCGCCATTACCGCGCAGCCAGCAGACATTTCCTGCTCCCAGACCGGGACTTTATGGCCAGCCTGACATTTCGCCACGACGGCGATGATCATCGGCGCACGGAACGGCGCATTGCGCGCTTTATCGATACCTTTCTCATCCTGCCCGACGGCAACCGCGCCCTGCTCCAGCAGCTGGCTGAAACGATCGCGGCCTTCACCTTCAATCACAAAGAAGTGCCACGGCTGCAGCGTGCCGTGATCGGGGGCACGCATCCCGGCACGCAGAATGTTTTCCAGCTGCTCGCCCACCGGGGCAGGTTCGGCCAGACGTGACGCGCTGCGGCGGTTAACAAGCAGTTCAAGTGCGTCCATTGGTTAACTCCTTTATTGAAATTTACTCACAAAATTAACACGGCCGCAGATTTTGTTACAGCCTGGCAGGCGATTCCTGCTGACAAGTGGCGGTTGGGTCATTACGATAACCCAACATTACCGTCCAGTGGCGACGGAAACAGTCATTTTCTGGTTAGGGAGAATACATGCGAACCCTTTGGCGAATCTTTGCCGGTTTCTTTAAATGGACGTGGCGACTGCTCAACTTCGTCCGCAACCTGGTGATGAACATCTTCTTCATCCTGCTGGTTCTGGTTTGCGCAGGCATCTGGATGCATATCAGCAATGCGAATCAGGCGCAGCATTCAACTCGCGGGGCGCTGTTACTCGATATCACCGGCGTCATCGTGGATAAACCGTCCACCAGCAACCGTCTGGGGGTCATTGGCCGTCAGCTGTTTGGTGCGACGTCCGACCGCCTGCAGGAAAACTCCCTGTTCGATATTGTCGATACTATCCGTCAGGCCAAAGACGACCGAAATATCACCGGGATCGTACTGGATCTGAAAGATTTTGCCGGAGGCGACCAGCCTTCAATGCAGTACATCGGTAAAGCGCTGCGTGAATTCCGCGACAGCGGTAAGCCAGTGATCGCCGTGGGCGACAGCTACAGCCAGGGGCAATATTATCTGGCAAGCTTCGCCAACAAGATCTGGCTCTCTCCGCAGGGGACGGTCGATCTGCACGGCTTTGCCACCAACGGCCTGTACTACAAATCGCTGCTCGACAAGCTGAAAGTGACGACCCACGTCTTCCGCGTCGGCACCTATAAATCAGCCGTGGAGCCGTTTATTCGCGACGATATGTCCCCTGCTGCCCGTGAAGCGGACAGCCGCTGGATTGGCGAGCTGTGGCAGAACTATCTGGGCACCGTGGCCGCTAACCGCCAAATTACCGCTGAGCAGGTCTTCCCGGGCGCACGTGGCGTGCTGGAGGGTCTGCGTAAGGTTGACGGCGATACCGCGAAATATGCCCTCGACAATAAACTCGTTGATGCGCTGGGTACCAGTGCGGATATCGAAAAAGCCCTGACCAAACAGTTTGGCTGGAGCAAAGAGGACAAAAACTTCAGCGCGATCAGTATGTATGACTACGCTGCGAAAAAACCGGACGAGAGCGGTGACAGCGTAGCCGTGGTGTTTGCCAACGGCGCCATCATGGACGGTCAGGAAACCCCGGGTAATGTCGGCGGTGACACCACCGCGTCGCAAATCCGTGACGCGCGCCTTGACCCGAAAGTGAAAGCCATTGTTCTGCGCGTAAACAGCCCGGGCGGCAGCGTGAGCGCCTCCGAAGTGATCCGCGCTGAGCTGGCCGCGGCCCGCGCTGCGGGCAAACCTGTCGTCGTCTCCATGGGCGGAATGGCGGCATCAGGTGGGTACTGGATCTCCACGCCAGCCAACTACATTGTGGCTAACCCAAGTACGCTGACCGGTTCTATCGGCATCTTCGGGGTAATTAACACTGTGGAAAACAGTCTGGATTATCTGGGCGTGCACACCGACGGTGTTTCTACGTCGCCGCTGGCAGATGTGTCGATAACGAAATCCCTGCCGCCGGAAGTGTCGGAGATGATGCAGATGAGCATTGAGAACGGGTATAAGCGCTTTATTACGCTGGTGGCTGACTCGCGTAAAAAGACGCCAGAACAGATTGACCAGATTGCTCAGGGCCACGTCTGGACCGGTCAGGACGCGAAGAACAACGGACTGGTGGACAGTCTGGGTGACTTTGACGACGCCGTGAAGAAAGCGGCCGACCTGGCGAAGCTCAAGCAATGGCACATTGAGTATTATCAGGATGAGCCGTCATTCTTCGATATGGTGATGGACAGCATGTCTGTCTCCGTTCGCGCCATGCTGCCGGAGGCGCTGCAGGCTTACCTGCCTGCGCCGGTTGCCACGGCAGCGAAGGCGATGAAGACGGAAAGCGATAAGCTCGCGGCCTTTAACGATCCACAAAGTCGTTACGCGTTTTGCCTGACCTGCGCGAACGTCCGTTAAAAACCGTCCCCTCTTCTCACGAAGAGGGGATTTTTTTCTTTTGAAGAACAAGAACTCACTACCATGCAGAAGAAATCGATTTATGTAGCCTACACTGGCGGTACCATCGGTATGCAGCGCTCTGAAAATGGCTATATTCCTGTCTCCGGCCACCTTCAGCGTCAGCTTGCGTTGATGCCTGAGTTCCACCGTCCGGAAATGCCTGACTTTACCATCCATGAATACGAGCCGCTGATGGACTCCTCCGACATGACGCCAGAAGACTGGCAGCACATCGCGGATGACATTAAAGCGCATTACGACCAGTACGACGGCTTCGTGATCCTGCACGGTACCGACACCATGGCGTTCACGGCCTCGGCGCTCTCCTTCATGCTGGAGAACCTGAGCAAGCCGGTTATCGTCACCGGGTCGCAAATTCCGCTGGCGGAGTTACGCTCCGACGGGCAGATCAACCTGCTGAACTCCCTGTACGTGGCGGCAAATTACCCGATTAACGAAGTCTCGCTGTTCTTCAACAACCGTCTGTATCGCGGCAACCGCACGACGAAAGCCCATGCCGATGGTTTTGACGCCTTCGCCTCACCGAACCTGCAGCCGCTGCTGGAAGCGGGGATTCATATCCGTCGTCTGGGCACGCCGCCTGCACCGAATACCGCTGGCGAGCTGATTGTGCATCCGATTACCCCGCAGCCCATCGGTGTGGTTACCATTTACCCGGGTATTTCCGCCGACGTGGTCCGCAACTTCCTGCGCCAGCCAGTGAAAGCGCTGATCCTGCGCTCCTACGGCGTGGGCAACGCCCCGCAGAACGGTGAGTTTCTGAAAGAGCTTCAGGAAGCCAGCGAACGCGGAATTGTGGTGGTGAACCTGACCCAGTGTATGTCCGGCAAAGTGAATATGGGTGGCTATGCCACCGGCAACGCGCTGGCACATGCGGGTGTCATCAGCGGTTTCGATATGACCGTTGAGGCGACGCTGACTAAACTTCACTATTTACTGAGTCAGGATCTGGACATTCAGTCCATTCGCAACGCCATGATGCAAAATCTGCGCGGTGAACTGACCCCGGACGAATAAGGAGGCCTCATGACGCAACGCGCCCTGCTACTGGTCGATTTGCAAAATGATTTCTGCGCAGGCGGCGCGCTGGCCGTCGCCGAAGGTGACAGCACCGTTGACGTGGCGAATACGCTGATTGACTGGTGTAAAGCCCGCGGTGAAGCGGTGGTCGCCAGCCAGGACTGGCACCCGGCTAACCACGGCAGTTTTGCCAGCCAGCACAATGTCGAACCGTTCACTCAGGGTGAACTCGACGGGCTGGCGCAAACCTTCTGGCCGGATCATTGCGTGCAGCAAACGGAAGGCGCGGCGCTGCATCCGCTCCTGAATCAGAAAGCCATCGACGCGGTGTTCCATAAGGGTGAAAACCCGACAATAGACAGCTACAGCGCGTTTTTTGATAACGGTCATCGTCAGAAGACCGCGCTGGACGCGTGGTTACGCCACCATGAAATCACGGAGCTGATTGTGCTGGGGCTGGCGACAGATTACTGCGTGAAGTTTACCGTACTGGACGCGCTCCAGTCAGGCTACACCGTCAGCGTGATCACCGACGGCTGCCGCGGGGTCAACATTCACCCTCAGGACAGTGCTCAGGCGTTTATGGAGATGGCAGCCGAAGGCGCGACGCTGTATACCCTGGCAGACTGGCTGGAAACGCAGGCGTAGTTTTTTAAGCCGGGTGGCGGCTTCGCCTTACCCGGCCTACTTTCTCTGGAGCGCAGCGCCACCCGGCATTTCTTCTCCAATCCCCATAAAGTGAACTCCCTCGCATCCTCAGCGAAGCGGCAATGCTATTCTCGTCAGGTTGTTTTTTCGCCACGCCTTATCTGTGGCGTGGTTATTTTTATTAAGTCAAAGAGGAAATTATATGAAACGTTTGCCCTTGCTGGCAGCATTACCCTTGCTTTGCGCGTCACTGGCTTCCGCTGCGCCCCTGATGTCCGTCGGCTATTTCAACGGGGGTGGCGATGTCACCGCCGGACCGGGTGGCGACATTAATAAACTGGATGTCCGCCAGATCACCCACCTGAACTATTCGTTTGGTCTGGTCTACAACAACGAGAAAGACGAAACCAACGCCGCGCTGAAAGATCCGACGAAACTGCATCAGATCTGGCTTTCGCCAAAAGTGGCATCCGATCTGGCCTTAATCCCCACTCTGCGTAAACAAAACCCGCACCTTAAAGTGCTGCTCTCTGTTGGCGGCTGGGGTGCGCGTGGTTTCTCTGGCGCAGCGGCCACCAAAGAGAGTCGTGCGGTGTTTATCCGATCCGCCCAGGAGGTTGTCGACAAATACGGTCTGGACGGGATTGATCTCGACTGGGAGTACCCGGTCAACGGCGCGTGGGGACTGGTTGCCAGCACGCCAGCCGACAGGGACAACTTCACCGCGCTGCTGAAAGAGATGCGCGACGCATTCGGGCAGAAAAAGCTGGTGACCATTGCGGTAGGTGCCAATGCGGAAAGTCCGAAAAGCTGGGTGGATGTCAAAGCCATCGCTCCCCTGCTCGACTACATCAACCTGATGACCTACGACATGGCGTATGGTACCCAGTATTTTAACGCCAACCTCTATGATTCCAGCGCCTGGCCGACGGTGGCTGCTGCCGATAAATACAGCGTGGACTTTGTGGTAAATAACTATCTGGCCGCGGGACTGAAACCACAGCAGATGAACCTCGGGATCGGGTTTTACGGTCGCGTACCGAAACGCGCCGTTGAGCCGGGTATCGACTGGAGCAAGCCGGACGCACAAAAAAATCCGGTCACCCAGCCCTACTTTGGACCGCAGGAGCTCGGCTTGTTCAGGTCGCTCGGCTATGACCTGTCCAAAGATACCTACGTGAAGTACAACGATATCGTGAAAAAGCTGCTGAACGATCCGCAGAAGCGTTTTACCGAGCACTGGGACGACCAGGCGAAAGTGCCTTGGCTCTCCGTGGAAGCAGCCGACGGCAAGGCGCTCTTTGCGATTTCGTATGAGAACCCACGTTCCGTGGCGATCAAAGCGGACTACATTAAACAGAAAGGTCTCGCCGGGGCGATGTTCTGGGAGTATGGCGCGGACGATAACAACCAGTTAGCGAAGCAGTTGGCAGAGTCATTAGGGATCCCGCAAAAGTAGCGACGCATTCAAACCCTCTCCCCGTGGGAGAGGGTTGGATGAAGGCATCAGCCCGCACGTTTATTGCATTTTCAGCGTCGCAATTGGCTTCGGCGTGATGCCAAAATCTTCTTTCAGCTCTCGCTTGCTTTTCATCACCATCTGGCCGTTGGTATCGATCGTCATGTGCTGCGCGTCAGTATTGTTGCGCGCCTGCCACAGCATCACCAGCTGCAAACTGTTCTCTTTTTGCTCAGGGGTAAGCGCCACGCCATCCGGCCATTTTCCCAGTTCAACGGCGGTGACCAGACGCTGATAAACATCCTGGGTCATCCCGTTAATCATGTCATCAATATTCACGATCTCTCCCTTTCAAAGGAATAATTTGCTGAATCGTTTTTTCAACCCTTGATCTGGTCGCCGTTTTCATCATCCGTGAAGCTCATGGAGGCCGAATTGACGCAGAAACGCTCCCCCGTTGGCTGTGGACCATCCGGGAAGACGTGCCCCAGGTGCGCGTCGCAGGTCCCGCAACGGATTTCCGTGCGCACCATGCCGTGCGAGGTGTCAGTCAAATAGCGGATGGCCTCATCGCTCACCGGCTCGTAAAAGCTCGGCCAGCCGCAGCCGGAATCGAATTTCGTTTGTGAGTTAAACAGCGGGGCATCACAGACCAGACAGTGATAGACGCCGTCTCGCTTGTTGTGCAGTAAACGCCCGGTGAATGGCGGTTCCGTGCCGTGGTTCTGCGTCACGTAAAACTGCATTTCTGTGAGGTTTTTTTTCAAATCGTCAGGGTTACGTTGGTTCGACATATGCTTACATCTCGCTGTAGAAACAGACATCTTTTAACCCGGATTCTAACAAAACATTAACACCCTTGCGTGCACTTTTGTTCTAAACTTATGTGTCGCGAAAAGGCGGTCAGGCAATTGTGATCATGTTCACATTTTTATCCTGCGAGGACTTTAAAATTCCGGGCGCAGCCCCCATGTGGTTGCAAGCTCAAAGGGAAAGTGAGGCGAGTCAGTCGCACAAACGTTAGTCACAGGATTGATTTGTCGCAATGATTGACACGATTCCGCTTGACGCTGCGTAAGGTTTTTGTAATTTTACAGGCAACCTTTTATTCACTAACAAATAGCTGGTGGAATATATGACTATCAAAGTAGGTATCAACGGTTTTGGCCGTATCGGCCGTATTGTTTTCCGTGCTGCTCAGAAACGTTCTGACATCGAAATCGTTGGTATCAACGATCTCCTGGACGCTGAATACATGGCGTACATGCTGAAGTACGACTCAACTCACGGTCGTTTCGACGGCACCGTTGAAGTGAAAGACGGCCACCTGGTTGTTAACGGCAAAACCATCCGCGTTACTGCTGAGAAAGACCCAGCTAACCTGAAATGGAACGAAATCGGTGTTGATGTTGTAGCTGAAGCTACCGGTATCTTCCTGACCGACGAAACTGCACGTAAACACATCACTGCAGGCGCGAAGAAAGTTGTTCTGACTGGTCCTTCTAAAGACAACACCCCAATGTTCGTTCGTGGTGCAAACTTCGAAACTTACGCTGGCCAGGACATCGTTTCCAACGCATCCTGCACCACCAACTGCCTGGCACCGCTGGCTAAAGTTATCAACGACAACTTCGGCATCATCGAAGGTCTGATGACTACCGTTCACGCTACCACCGCTACTCAGAAAACCGTTGACGGCCCGTCTCACAAAGACTGGCGCGGCGGCCGTGGCGCGGCTCAGAACATCATCCCATCCTCTACCGGTGCTGCTAAAGCTGTAGGTAAAGTACTGCCAGAACTGAATGGCAAACTGACTGGTATGGCGTTCCGCGTTCCAACGCCTAACGTATCCGTTGTTGACCTGACCGTTCGTCTGGAAAAAGCTGCTTCTTATGAAGAAATTAAGAAAGCAATCAAAGCTGCTTCCGAAGGCGCAATGAAAGGCGTTCTGGGTTACACCGAAGACGACGTTGTATCTACTGATTTCAACGGCGAAGTGTGCACTTCCGTGTTCGATGCTAAAGCTGGTATCGCACTGAACGACAACTTCGTGAAACTGGTTTCCTGGTACGACAACGAAACTGGCTACTCTAACAAAGTACTGGACCTGATCGCTCACATCTCCAAATAAGTTGAGATGAGTGTTTGATCCAAAAAGGCGACTTCGGTCGCCTTTTTTATTGTTTTTAGACAGAGGATTGCTTAATGATTAATAAAATATTTGCACTTCCGGTAGTCGAACAACTTACCCCTGTGCTCTCCCGCCGCCAGATTGACGGCGCTGATGTTATCGTCGTTGACCACCCGCGCGTGAAAGCCTCCGTGGCGCTGAATGGCGCCCACCTGCTCTCCTGGAAGCCTGAGGGCGAAGAGGAAGGACTGTGGCTGAGCGAGGCCACCTCGTTCAAAAAAGGGGCTGCTATCCGTGGCGGCGTCCCCATCTGCTGGCCATGGTTCGGCCCGTCCACACAGCAGGGTTTGCCGTCTCACGGTTTTGCCCGTAACCAGCAGTGGACGCTGAAAGCGCACAATGAAGATGACAACGGTGCCGTGCTGACCTTTGAGCTGCAGGCGAATGATGAAACCCGCGCCCTGTGGCCGCATGATTTCACCCTGTACGCCCGTTTCAAGCTGGGTAAAACCTGCGAAATTGAGCTGGAAGCGCATGGCGAGTTCGAAACCACGTCTGCCCTGCACACCTACTTCAACGTGGGTGACATCAACGCAGTGAAGGTGAGCGGCCTCGGCGATACCTTTATCGACAAAGTTGATAATGCGAAAGAGGGCAAGCTGAGCGACGGCGTTCAGGCTTTCCCCGATCGTACCGACCGCGTCTATCTCCACCCGGAAGCCTGCAGCGTGATCCACGATGGTGCCCTGAACCGCGGCATTGAGGTCGTTCATCATCATCACAGCAATGTGGTGGGCTGGAACCCAGGTCCGGCATTGTCTGTCAGCATGGCCGATATTCCTGATGACGGTTACAAAACATTCGTTTGTGTAGAAACAGCCTGCGTGACCACGCCGCAGAAAGCGAGCGAAGAAAAACCGTCTCGTTTAGGGCAGACGATCCGTATTGTTAAGCGATAATCGCCCTGCACCACAAAAAAGCAAACGGGGCGCAAGCGCCCCGTTTTGATGCAATAATTGCACTGAATTAATGCACAATCAGAACTTGTAGGTCACACCCACAGAGAAGATACCCGCCCATGACTTATCGACCATCGGGCTATCTTTCACTTCATCGCTCAGACGCTCATAACGGCCAGTACCGTAGACGCTCCAGTCGCCAAGGAAGTTATAGCTCGCGGTCAGCTCCAGGTAGGGATCCCAGCCATCATCTGCGCTGTAGCTTTTCAGACCACTGCGGCGAGACTCGTTTTTAGAGACGCCGTAATAGTAGTCATTGTAGTTTTCACTGTTGTACTGCACACCGATGCCCGGCGTCAGGGTAAGCCCGCCGTTGGTATAACGGTACAGCCATGCCAGATCCCAGATAAAGCCGTTGCTGTTGTCCAGCGTATCACCTGCCAGGGCAGTACGCAGGAAGCCATACTCGGTGTTATGCACGTATGAAAGCCCGGCCATCATGCTACTTTTGCGCTTATCGAGCTGGCGAAGCGCGCGGCTGTCGCTGTCTCCCGGCTTGAAGTGCGTTGGATCGTAGTAGGCCATGATAGAGAGCTTGTCGGCCGTGTCGTTCCAGAGATAGTAGCCGCCGCCGAGACCGCGGAACCAGACGTTCTCGCCTTCATAGGTGATAACGGGAACAGGATATACGTCACGATCGTACTGTTTGTATGGGCTGTTAATGACGCCAACACCCGCGCCAACCGTCCACTGACTTTCCGCCTGAGCGGTGCTAACTGCGGTCGCGGCAAGGATGCCCAATGCCAGAAGTTTGAGTTTGGTCACAATCCATTCTTTCCTGTAGTCAAATAATCAGCGGGAGAAGTGTAACCGCCATTCCCGTACAACCCAAAATTTTTTGCCTGCTAATCAGTCTGATTAACCCGTTATTTTTCACTTTTCAGATGACAGCACGCTTTCATTTATATGACCACTGAATGAAAAACGTGCTTAAGCCTTATAACCCAGGTGGAAATTTTTGGATGAGTTATTGATATGTCATTGAAATTAGATTTTCTCAGCATGCAAGTTTGGCAAATGCCATCTACGCTTAATTTTAAGAAGAGTTTTCCTGAACGCCCTGCGGTTCTTAGCCTCTGACCTGGCACACAGGTTGCTGCTCTGGCAGTGAGGTGCGAGAGATTCTCTTCCGGGAGCCTCCACTACTCATACGAACGGCTCTTATCCTGTGCTAAAAAACGAAAGGACGGCATGCCATGAATATATTCGATCACTATCGCCAGCGCTATGAAGCTGCCAAGGACGAAGAGTTCACACTGCAGGAGTTTCTTACCATTTGTCGGCAAGATCGCAGTGCCTATGCCAATGCGGCAGAACGGCTATTGATGGCTATTGGTGAGCCAAACATGGTTGATACTGCCCTGGAGCCACGGCTTTCCCGTCTGTTTTCGAATCGGGTGGTCGCCCGATATCCGGCGTTCGAAGAGTTCTACGGCATGGAAGATGCCATTGAACAGATTGTCTCCTATCTGAAGCATGCCGCTCAGGGTCTGGAAGAGAAGAAACAGATCCTCTATTTACTCGGCCCGGTCGGTGGCGGTAAATCCTCGCTGGCTGAACGCCTGAAGTCGCTGATGCAGCGCGTGCCGATTTATGTGTTGAGCGCTAATGGCGAACGCAGCCCGGTGAACGACCATCCGCTGTGCCTGTTTAATCCACAGGAAGATGCGCAAATTCTGGATAAAGAGTTTGGCATTCCGCGCCGCTACCTCGGCACCATCATGTCGCCGTGGGCGGCAAAACGCCTGCATGAGTTTGGGGGCGATATCACCAAATTCCGCGTGGTGAAAGTGTGGCCGTCTATCCTTGAGCAGATCGCCATCGCCAAAACGGAACCGGGTGATGAGAACAACCAGGATATCTCGGCGCTGGTGGGTAAAGTTGATATCCGTAAGCTGGAAAACTTCGCACAAAATGACCCGGATGCCTATGGCTATTCAGGTGCGCTGTGCCGCGCCAACCAGGGGATCATGGAATTCGTGGAGATGTTTAAAGCACCAATCAAAGTGCTGCATCCTCTGCTGACGGCGACCCAGGAAGGGAACTATAACGGGACGGAAGGTATCTCCGCCCTGCCGTTTAACGGGATAATCCTCGCCCACTCGAACGAATCCGAATGGGTGACCTTCCGTAATAATAAAAACAATGAGGCTTTCCTTGACCGCGTGTACATCGTCAAGGTGCCTTATTGCCTGCGGATCTCCGAAGAGATCAAGATTTACGAGAAACTGCTCAACCACAGTGAGCTGGTGCACGCTCCCTGCGCGCCAGGCACGCTGGAAACGTTGTCGCGCTTCTCTATCCTTTCGCGTTTGAAAGAGCCGGAAAACTCCAGCATATACTCAAAAATGCGCGTCTATGATGGCGAAAGCCTGAAAGACACCGATCCGAAAGCGAAATCCTATCAGGAGTATCGTGATTACGCCGGGGTCGATGAAGGGATGAACGGCCTGTCCACCCGTTTCGCGTTTAAGATCCTCTCCCGCGTCTTTAACTTCGACCATGCGGAAGTGGCGGCCAACCCGGTTCACTTGTTCTACGTGCTGGAGCAGCAGATTGAACGCGAGCAGTTCCCGCAGGAGCAGGCTGAACGCTATCTTGAGTTCCTGAAAGGCTATCTGATCCCGAAATACGCCGAGTTCATTGGCAAAGAGATCCAGACAGCCTACCTGGAATCCTATTCAGAGTACGGACAGAATATTTTCGACCGTTATGTCACCTACGCTGACTTCTGGATCCAGGATCAGGAGTACCGCGACCCGGATACCGGCCAGCTGTTTGACCGTGAATCCCTGAACGCGGAACTGGAAAAAATCGAGAAGCCTGCCGGGATCAGCAACCCGAAAGACTTCCGTAATGAGATTGTGAACTTCGTCCTGCGCGCCAGAGCGCATAACAACGGACGCAATCCGAACTGGACCAGCTACGAGAAACTGCGCACCGTTATTGAGAAGAAAATGTTCTCCAATACCGAAGAGCTGCTGCCGGTTATCTCGTTTAACACGAAAACCTCAACCGATGAGCAGAAGAAACACGACGATTTTGTCGACCGTATGATGGAAAAAGGCTACACCCGCAAACAGGTTCGCCTGCTCTGCGAATGGTATCTGCGCGTGCGTAAATCGTCCTAAAACAAGTGCCCGGCAGCGCTAGCGCCTGCCGGGCCAACAAAAACGCAAGTTGGCAAATGCAGTACGGGGGGTATATGACCTGGTTTATTGACCGGCGTCTTAACGGCAAAAACAAGAGCACGGTGAACCGCCAGCGCTTCTTGCGCCGTTACAAAGCGCAAATTAAACAGTCGATCTCCGAGGCCATCAACAAACGCTCGGTGACCGACGTCGACAGCGGCGAGTCTGTTTCCATCCCCACCGATGACATCAGCGAACCGATGTTTCATCAGGGGCGAGGCGGTCTGCGCCATCGCGTACACCCAGGTAATGACCACTTCGTTCAGAACGACAGAATTGAGCGTCCTCAGGGCGGCGGCGGTGGTTCAGGAAGCGGTCAGGGACAGGCCAGCCAGGACGGTGAAGGTCAGGATGAGTTCGTTTTCCAGATTTCAAAAGATGAATACCTCGACCTGCTGTTTGAGGACCTGGCGCTGCCGAATCTGAAAAAGAATCAGCATCGTCAGCTTAACGAGTACAAAACCCATCGCGCGGGCTATACCGCCAACGGCGTCCCCGCCAACATCAGCGTCGTGCGTTCGTTGCAGAATTCGCTGGCGCGGCGCACGGCCATGACGGCAGGCAAACGTCGTGAACTGCGCGAACTTGAGAGTAGCCTGAAGGTCGTGGAAAACACGGAGCCGGCGCAACTGCTGGAAGAGGAGCGCCTGCGCAAAGAGATTGCCGAGCTAAGAGCGAAGATCGATCGCGTTCCGTTTATCGACACGTTCGACCTGCGTTACAAGAATTATGAAAAACGCCCAGAGCCCTCCAGCCAGGCAGTGATGTTCTGTCTGATGGACGTCTCCGGCTCCATGGACCAGGCCACCAAGGATATGGCGAAGCGTTTTTATATCCTGCTCTACCTGTTCCTGAGCAGAACCTATAAGAACGTGGAAGTGGTCTATATTCGCCACCATACGCAGGCTAAAGAGGTCGACGAGCATGAGTTCTTCTACTCGCAGGAGACCGGCGGCACCATCGTCTCCAGCGCGCTGAAGCTGATGGATGAAGTCGTGAAAGAGCGTTACGACCCGGCGCAATGGAATATCTATGCCGCGCAGGCGTCCGATGGTGATAACTGGGCCGACGACTCACCGCTGTGTCACGACATCCTGGCGAAGAAAATTCTGCCGGTGGTGCGTTACTACAGCTATATCGAAATTACCCGTCGCGCGCATCAGACCCTGTGGCGGGAGTATGAACATCTGCAATCGATGTTTGATAATTTTGCCATGCAACATATCCGTGACCAGGATGATATTTATCCGGTGTTCAGGGAGCTCTTCCACAAGCAGTCTGCTAACAGCAACGCATAATCTCACAGCCAGCGAACGCGCTGGCTGTTTTCTTTCGACGCCGTTCTTCTCGTGCTAATGTAGCCATCTGCATACTGGATTATCACCGGGAAAATCACGATGACTGACGACGTTATGGGGACAGGAACCCACCAGCAACTGATAACCTTACTCACCGGGCAAGGCGCGCGTTTTCGCGTTATGGAGCACGAGGCGGTCGGGAAATGTGAAGCGGTAAGTGAAATACGCGGGACCGATCTGCGTCAGGGCGCAAAAGCCCTGGTCTGCAAAGTGAAGGGAAACGGTGTTAAAAAACATGTTCTGGCGATCCTGGCCGCCGATCTGCAGGCAGACCTGAGCCGGCTTGCCAGCCATTTCGGCGGGCTTAAAGCCTCCCTCGCCAGCCCGGCCGAGGTAAGTACCCTTACCGCCTGCGTATTCGGCGCTATTCCGCCTTTTAGTTTCCACCCCGATCTGACGCTGGTCGCCGACCCGCTGCTGTTCGAGCGTTTCGACGAAATCGCGTTTAACGCCGGCCTGCTGGAAAAATCCGTGATCATGGATACCCAGGATTACCTGCGCATCGCCCGTCCTGAGCTGGTGACTTTCCATAAAGTCTAACCGTGAAGGCTGACTGTCAGCCTTTTCTCTCCAGCAACAGCACGGAGGCGACGAGAATCGCGGCAATGGCGAAAAACGATGAGGAGATAATCAGCGTTTCAACAAACATGTGATCGTTCATGATAGCGACCCCTTTGCGATATCTGCCTTCGTTTTAAACCGAGTAAATGACAAGGTTATGACAGCGGTAAAATCTTTTTAAAACTGTTCTCCGCCCTTTTTCCGCGTACAGTAAGCAGGACGATTATTTTGGCAAGGATTCCCTATGTTTGACCCTACTCTGCTCATTCTCCTGGCACTCGCCGCGCTGGGTTTTATCAGTCATAACACCACCGTCGCCATCTCGATTCTGGTGCTGATTATCGTACGCGTCACGCCGTTAAATACCTTTTTCCCGTGGATAGAAAAGCAAGGCCTCACCATCGGGATAATCATTTTAACCATCGGGGTGATGGCGCCCATCGCCAGCGGTACGCTTCCCGCCTCAACGCTGCTGCACTCGTTTGTCAACTGGAAATCGCTGGTGGCTATCGCGGTAGGTGTTTTTGTCTCATGGCTCGGGGGGCGCGGCGTTACGCTGATGAGCAGCCAGCCTTCGCTGGTTGCGGGTCTGCTGGTGGGCACGGTGCTGGGCGTAGCGCTCTTTCGCGGCGTGCCGGTGGGCCCGCTGATTGCAGCCGGGCTGGTCTCCCTGTTTATCGGGAAGTCGTAGTCAGGCTAGCCATGTAACGCGCCGGCGTCTGACCCAGCCCCTTCTTAAACATGGTAATAAACGCGGTGGTCGAGTCATAACCCAGTGACTGCGCCACCTGCTGTACCGATTTCCCGCCGATCAAATGCTGTAACGCCACAATAAGCTGCAGCTGGTGACGCCAGCGACGAAAGCTTAATCCGGTCTCTTTTACCACCAGTCGCGCCAGGTTGCGTTCGCTCATGGCGAAGTGGCTTGCCCATTGTGCCAGCGTCTGCCAGGCCGCGGGCTCTTCAGCCATCTTCTCGCTCATCAGCCGGATTTTTGGATGGGGCGAGACGGGTAACTGTAAATGCTCCTGACGCTGGAGCGGCAGTTCATCAAACAGGACATCGACCAGTCGGGATGTGGCCGCAAGCTGAAGCTGTGCCTGCGATTTTTCTGCCAGAGATAAAATGAGCTCCCGCACCAGAGGGGACATTTTCAGTGTACAACAGCGGTCGGGCAGACTGGCGGCACCGGGCTCAATGAACAAAAAGCAGAGCTGCGCCCCCGGCGTGGCCCTGTTACTGTGCGGCATCTGCCCGGGGATCCAGACCGCGTACTGGGGCGGTACCATCAACATGGCATTTTCCACTTCACAGGTAATCGCGCCGCCAAGCGCCAGAATCAGCTGTCCCTTGCGGTGATGATGCAGGGGAATATATTGTTCCTCCGCCACCACACGGATGCGAAAGGCGACGGCCGCATCATGCTGGCTATCAGGATCGTAGCCGTCCAGTCCCAGTCCAATCATCATGTTGTCCGATTTTAGCGATAAACTGTCATTTTAGCCTGATTTCAACCGCCGGGAAAATCGGTATTGTGTGCGCTCGCTTGAACGTATGAGAACATAATGACTACTGCTATTCGCACCTCAGGAAAACACGGCGCGCTGTTGATTGCAGGCATCCTGATGATCGCCACCACGCTTCGCGTCACCTTTACCGGCGCAGCCCCGCTGCTGGATACCCTTCGCCTTGATTATGGCTTAAGCACGGCGCAAACCGGTCTGCTGACCACCCTGCCCCTGTTGGCTTTTGCCCTGATCTCCCCGCTCGCCGCAGGTCTGGCCCGACGTATTGGCATGGAGCGTAGCCTGTTTATCGCCCTGTTGCTGATTTGCGCCGGAATAGCCATTCGCTCCCTGCCTTCCGCTGCCCTGCTTTTCATCGGCACGGCAGTGATTGGCTGCGGGATCGCGCTTGGGAACGTGCTGTTACCAGGTTTAATTAAACGTGACTTTCCGGGCCAGGTGGCGAAACTCACCGGTGCCTATTCCCTGACGATGGGGGCAGCCGCCGCGTTAGGATCGGCGCTAATCGTGCCGCTGGCCCAGGGTCATGCGGGCTGGCAGGGCGCGCTGCTGATGCTGATGGTGTTTCCGCTGCTCGCCTTGCTGCTCTGGCTGCCGCAGTGGCGTCAGAAACATGTTGCGACGGTAACAGGCGCAGGCGCGTTACATAACCGCGCAATCTGGCGTTCTGCTCTCGCCTGGCAGGTGACGCTCTTTCTGGGGATTAACTCCCTTATCTATTACGTCATCATCGGCTGGCTGCCGGCGATACTGCTTAGCCACGGCTACAGCGAGGCGCAGGCAGGTTCGGTGCATGGTCTTTTACAGCTGGCGACAGCCGTGCCGGGACTTGCCGTTCCGCTGATCCTCCATCGGCTGAAAGATCAGCGGACGATCGCCGGTGCAGTGGCGCTGATGTGCGCGGTAAGCGCAGCGGGATTGTGGTTTATACCGGATATGGCGGTGATGTGGACGCTGGTGTTTGGCTTTGGCTCCGGGGCAACGATGATCCTCGGCCTGACGTTCATCGGTCTGCGCGCGAGCTCTGCGCATCAGGCGGCGGCATTGTCCGGTATGGCACAGTCTATCGGCTACCTGCTCGCTGCCTGCGGACCGCCGTTGATGGGTAAAATCCACGATTCGGTAGGAGACTGGCGCATCCCCCTTCTCGCCTGTGCGCTGGCCGCGATCGTCATGGCCGTCTGCGGGATACTTGCCGGGCGCGACCGGGAAATCGCGCCCCGCTAAACACGAAGGCAGACCATCGGGTCTGCCCTGTTTTAGCCCCGCGCCGCGCGAAGCATTGCCTGTACGAGAACCACCGGACGTCCTTCCAGCGCAGCACGCTCGTGCTGGAACAAAGTGATCACAAAGAACGGGTGGGTTATCAGCTCCGCCGCACGGATTTCCCCCTGTTCGTCCCAGCCCGTCACGCGCATATCACCGCTCTCCAGCGCCTGAGCAAATTCCGGCGACACACCATAGTTGCAGTGATATCCCTCTTCAATTTCGGGTTTGCCGTAGGCTTTGGCGATCAGCGTATTGCTGCGCAGTTCAATGGCATCGGATATTTCCACCAGCGAGCAGGTCAGCGGCGCGATCACCATAGTGCCTTCGGTATCCGTCTCAGCATGTGCCGCATCGTGCCAGCCCAGCACGTTACGGGCATACTCAATCAGCGCATGCTGGAACCCACCGCAGGTCCCCAGGAACGGAATACTGTTTTCACGGGCGTAGCGTGCGGCGATAAAGGCGGCCTCTGTGTTTTTATAGGGGCTCGCAGGAACCAGCCAGATGGCATCGTAGCCCACCAGATCCTCAGAACTGGTTAATTCCGGGGTAGCAAGCCAGTCGTAATCGGCGGTGAGGTCAAGAACGGCCGCAGCATCGTCAATGGCCAGCGGGATCGCCTTGTGTGCAATAACATCAGGATTGTAATCGCCAACCAGCGCAATGCGGAGCGTCGTTTTAACCGGGAGGTGTTCCATGAAAGTTTCCTTATGCCAGAGTATTATCAGATAACATAAGGAACCTCAGACTACCGATCTTCTGCAATTATCACAATACCTTAAATTGGGAGGGTGGAATTATGATTCAGTGCAAACGCGTCTATGAGCAGGCAAGCCAGGACGATGGCTATCGGGTGCTGGTGGACAGACTCTGGCCGCGCGGGGTTAAAAAAACGGACCTCGCCCATGACGAATGGTGTAAAACACTCACGCCATCGAACGCATTACGTCAGGAGTATCATAGCGAAGCTATTGATTTTTCGACTTTCAGTAAAGCCTATCAGGAGGAACTGGCGCAGCATAAGGACGAGGGAAGGCGTCTTGCGGCGCTGGCACACAAGCAGACTCTCACCCTCCTCTATGGCGCGAAAAACACGGAACAGAATCACGCCCTGGTTTTAGCCGACTGGCTACGCCATTTGTGATCAGCTGATTGTCAGCTCATCCCGCATTTGCGGGGCTTGATCAGGGGTGAGCGGCATCAGATGTTCGGCGCGAACAAACGCAAAGCCGTGCTGATTGTCAAAGGCGTAGACGTCTCCGGTGACCAGCCAAAGCGCGCGATCCGCACTTGCGGGTAATTGCGTCATCACGCCGTTAACCGGGTTTACAAAACGCAGGCCAGGCTGGCAAAGACCAAACAACTCAACAGATTTACCAATATTGCGACGGCCAGACGCCGTGCGGGCACCGATGATCATCGCCATGCTGCCCGGTTTAAGCTGAAACATACTTCTCTCGCGGTAACAGTAGCCAGATACTGGCTAAGAATAATCCTAAAGAGAAGTGTATCGCAGCACCTGCCCCTCTGTCACCTGGTGGGTTGCGGATGATCGCGACGATAGAGCGTCCATTCGTCGATCACTTCACCACCCGGCAGCTTGCACTCGGTACGAACACCCTGCGGGCTTTGAATCGGGATCTGTTCCCCGCCCTTTTCCAGACAGTAAACGGAAGCCGGGTTCGCCATACCTACGGCCTGTGGCGGTTTGGGCGCATCGGGTGGGGTTGTTTTTGCGGTACAGGCGACCAGGGGAAGCGTCAGCGCCAGAAGCAGAAATCTCATCGCATCGATCCTTGTGACATCATCTTTGCCTAAGGGTAACGGCTCAGCGCCGCTTTCTCCATATATAAAATTTTCTGCATTCATGTTTTACTATGCCTGAAGCCTAAGAATTCAGCATAACATGCAGATGCAGACGTCTTCTGCCTGGGAGTCTTTCTACGTCATGTCGGATATTATCCTTGCCCGTGTTTCAGAAACCCTCGTTACTGAGCAATCCCTTGAAAGTCTCGTTCGTCAGCTGCTGGAGATGCTGGAAATCGTCACCGATATGGAGTCGACTTACCTGACGAAGGTGGATATCCAGGCGCGGCTGCAGCATATCCTTTATGCCCGAAACAGTAAGCAGATGACGATCCCGGAGGGGCTGAGCGTGCCCTGGGATGAAACGCTGTGTAAGCGCGCGCTGGATAGCGACACCATCTTCAGTAACGATGTCCCCGAGCGCTGGCCGGAGTGCGAAGCGGCGAAAGCTCTCGGTATTACCACTTACATGAGCATTCCGGTTCATCTCGCCGATGGCTCGCTTTACGGTACGCTTTGCGCCACCAGCACGGCTAAAAAGCCGCTCAGCGAGCGCGGTGAACAGATGTTAAAATTATTCGCCGGGTTGATTGGTCAGTACATTCAGAAAGAATCTCTGGTGAACCAGCTTCGGGAAGCCAACGCGGCGCTCATCGCACACTCTTATACCGATGCCCTTACCGGCCTGCCCAACCGTCGCGCCATCTTTGAGGATCTGACTACTCTGTTTTCCCTGGCTCGGCACCTGAAACGTAACGCCATCATTGCGTTTATCGACCTGGACGATTTTAAACTGATTAACGATCGGTATGGGCATGAAGCAGGCGACCTGTTCCTGATTGAAGTGGGCAAGCGTTTGACCGCAGAAAAACAGCAGGACGATATCATTGGTCGGCTGGGCGGCGATGAATTTCTGGTGGCCTCTCTGAGTCATGTCGACAATGAGGAGCACATGAATCAGCTTAAAGCGCGCTTCAGCGCCCGCATTGCAGGGGAATACTGGCTGGGTAACATTAACCTTATTTATCCGGGAGCCAGCCTCGGCGTCATCGAAGTGGACCCAGACGTAACCGATCCGGACAGCGCATTACGTGCTGCTGATGTGGCGATGTATCAGGATAAGAAAGGAAAAAGCAAAACACGCTTTCTCGCGATGGATTAACCCCGTACACTCTACGGCGTTATAAAAAGAAAAAGGTGATGATATGAGAATAGGGATCCTCTTCCCTGTCGTTATTTTTATAACGGCGGTCGTGTTTCTGGCGTGGTTTTTTGTCGGTGGTTACGCTGCACCGGGGGCATAAATGAGAAAAACCACGCTCATTATGTTAATCATCGCCATTGTGGCCTTTGCTGGCACGCAGCTTGGCTGGTGGTGAACCCGTGATGTAAAAAGGCCGCCATCCGGCAACCTTTTTTAACGCTTCAGTTTTAACTTTTGATCTTTCTGTAGATAAACAGCACAACCAGCGCGCCGATCACCGCAACCGCAAAGCTGCCGAAGTTAAAGCCATCTACTTTCCCGAAGCCGAACAGCGTACTGATCCAGCCGCCGACTACCGCGCCGACAATACCCAGTATTACGGTGACGATAAACCCACCGCCATCTTTGCCCGGCATGATCCACTTCGCCAGAATACCCGCAATAAGCCCAAAGATAATCCAGGATAAAATTCCCATAACTTTCCTCTCTGTATGGTTTTTGTCATTAAATCAACGACACAAAAAAGGATAGCACAGGATTTGAGAAAGGAAATTTGTGATAAGCCTCACACTGGCCGGATGCGCATTTTGCCATCAAAATGCCCTTCCCCAGGAAATGTGGGGTTGCATCTTTTGTTGAGAAAGATTATCTTTCTCAACACTGAATAGTTGAGAGAAATACTCAGGTATTCAGTACGACATTGCTCACATTGCTTCCAGTATTTCTTGCCCACGCTTTCGTGGGCTTTTTTTTGGGTTATACCCCAACAAAAGCGTGCCGGTTACGGCCTCCGCGTTTTGCCTGATAGAGCGCCTGGTCCGCGGCAATAATAATATTCTGCTGACTGCCCGCGATGTCGACAGCACGCGCAGTGGAGATGCCTACACTCACCGTGACCCGCCCGAAAGGACTGAACGCGTGTTCAATGTGGAGTGAGAAGACATTGCGAATAATCGCCTGTGCAAGGCGGAGCGCCTCCTGGATATCCGATTCAGGCAATATCAATGCAAACTCCTCCCCGCCATATCGCGCCACAAGCTGGTTGTCGCGAGTGAGGCTTTCCCTGAGGCAGTTTCCCAGTAATGCCAGACACCTGTCCCCTTCCGGGTGACCATAGTTATCGTTGTACTTTTTGAAGTAGTCCACATCCACGAGGAGGAGCGAAATCGGCGCGTCCTCTGCCGCACACATCGCGATGTCGGAGAGAATTTTTTCATCGAAAATACGTCGGTTATAAAGCCCGGTCAGGGCATCCTCCGAGGCAATAATCTTTAGCGCTTTGTTATCCCGTGTTTTTCTGGATAAGTCGGAATACAGGAAATAAGACGCCACGATGAGTATCGCGGTAAAAACGAAAATAAGTAAGGCAAGCTGAATCGCCTGCTTGCGCCAGGGGGAAAGGGCTTCATCCGCGCTGACCGCCACCGTCGTGACCAGTCCGTAGCGGCTGTTTTTCTCATAGGCATAAATGCGTTCGATTTTATCAAACCGGGAAACGGAGCTGGCTATCCCTGTATTTTGTACTTTCAGGTATTTCCTGAAGAGAGGTGAATCAGAAAAAATCGTGCCGATATAGGTATTTTTAAAGGGGTAGCGAATCAGTAAAACGCCTGTTTGTGTCGTTAAGCCAATAACGCCTGCGTGTCCGATATTGATCTGTCCATAAAGGGCCAGAAAGTTTTCGATACCCAGGGTCACCACCACGACGCCGTTAAATGCCCCCGTGTGAGTCTCAAGGCGTCGGCTAATGGTAATAACCCATTTACCATTGGTTCTGCTTATCACTGGCTCGCCAATAAATATCTGCTGGCTTTTATTTTCCTTGTGATAGACAAAGAATGACCGGTCCGCGCCTTTACGGGGACCTGCAAAACTTTCGTGCAAGGCGGTGAAGATATCCCCCTGCGCATCATAGACAACCACATTATTAATCTGGGTAAGAAGGTTATCCTGATTGCTTATCATTCGCTGAATATTGGTCGCCTGTTGCGGAGTCATGCCATAAATTTCAAGGGTGTCGGAAACGGTGGTAATCAACATTTCACTTTGGCGTATGATCCCTTCTGTATAGACATTCAGGGTATGGCTCAGGTTGGCAACGCTGGTATTGATCTGCTGGATTGACTGCTGTCGGGAGGTTGCAATCTGCACGGCAAGCGACAATGAAATGATCAACGAGACAATGATGACGGTAATGGTTGTTGTGTAAAAAGTATTTTTGACATGCACGAGCTTTTCCACCTTATCACGCCTGACATTCCTGGCTGACAACTCTTGTCACTGTAACAAAGCTCAGGTTAAGAGGAAAATGAATTGCACTTAAGCATAGTTCATCCACCTGGATTAGGCTGACTACCCATATTATCGGGGTTGTAGCAAGCCCAGCCTGTGATAAGATTTGAAAAATCAGGGAGCGGACAAGGTATCTGGAAAATGAAAAAGATCGTTGCCGTTACTATCGTTTCAGCGTTTCTGGTCTTTCTGTCTCTTTATACGGTCAATGCGGTTATCATGGGCCAGCAGAAAAGCAAACTGCGTGAGATTTCCCAGACCCTTTTACAGTATTCAGAAGGCCTGTCTCAGAGCGTGGCGCAGACACTCAAAGGCCTGACCACTCAGGGATGCGACAAAGCCAGCCTTGATCGCTACAGACAGATTAAGCTCGACAGCCTCTATTTTGCAGACATCGGTTTTATAGAGCAGGGAAAAATAATCTGTACCGCTTTTTGGGGAAAACTCGCTAACCCAGTCCCCCTGCCAGCAGAGCTCCATAAAACACCCAGAGGATTCCTGCTCGCGCAATTTTCCAGAAAAGATTTTTTCACGGGCAATGCGGCCATCTACAATAATCTTATTATCTTCTCCTCCCGCTACGCTTACGATAAATTCACCCCGGTTACCAACAATTACTCCCTCAGCGCAACCACCAAAGACTTTGCCAGAATATTTTTTTCAGCAACCCATGAGGTAAAAGAACAGGATGGGGTACATTCCACGTTATTTACCCTCACCCTCACACAGTGCAGCGCTTCCTGGGATTTATGCGTCATTGTGAAGCATCACCATGCAGGACTGGCCTCGTTATCTCCCGCGGTGTTTGCCTTTCTCGTGGCTATTTTATGTTTTATCTGGATTGCGATAACGTTATTTTTCTTTCGACTCAATGAAGACCGCTTTTCACTGGAACGGACGTTGGTTAAAGCCGTCTTAACCAACACTATTGGCGTTCACTACCAGCCCATAATTCGCATTCAGGATAGCAAAATAGTGGGCGTGGAGGTTTTATCGAGATGGCGCGACGCAAAACACGGTGACGTCTCGCCGGAATTGTTTATTCCATTAATCCAGAAAATTGGTTTGTATAAAAAATATTATACCCATATTCTTGAGAAATCCCTTAAGGACATCGCACCGCTGGTGCTTAAGCATCAACTGGTCGTTTCGCTCAATGTTGGTCGAATGGAAATTGAAGATGGACAATTTATCAGCATTTTGCGCCGTGGATGTTTAGCCAACAACATTCCGCTGTCTCTGATAAAAGTCGAACTCTCTGAAAAAGCCGTTTCCACCGCGAATATTCTGGAGGGCTTCTGTCAGAAGTTAAAGTCCCTTGGTGTCAGAATATCCATTGATGACTTCGGTGTGCAAAACTCCAACCTGGCCAGGCTTTCGCTTCTTGAATATGATGAGATCAAAATCGACAAGTCGCTGGTCGATGGCATCAGTGAGCATTATAAGCAGAACATTTTTGTGATCTTTAGCGACGCCCTCGCAAAACTGAATAAAACGCTGGTTTTCGAAGGCGTTGAGAACGAAATACAATTCCGCTTTATTGCTGAACGATATCCTGAGGCTCTGGTTCAGGGATGGTATTTTTCAAAATCTGTTTCCCGCCGTGAGCTTGCGAAGCGGCTCCTGGGTCTGGCGCGGTAGGCTATTCATTTCCCCACTGATTAAGGAAGTTCGCAATATCATCAATACGTTTAGCATGAACCCCGGCTTCACGCGCCATCTCTTGCTGAGCTTCCTCATCAATCTCCTCATTATTTGATAACCGCGTGAGCAGCAGCTGGAAATAATGCGCCAGTGGGTCCTGCTCTGACTCACTGACAGGCTTTGCGGCTTCCGTCGCGTATTCTTCGACGATGTCATAATACTTCAATGGGATGTCGTTATTCATAACTGTCTAAACCTCTCAGGATGAAGCCACAAGTATATCGGACGACGCACGGTTGACCAACGCGTTGCTTCAGATAAGCAGCGCAAGCAGGGCGGCAAGCGCAGGTAAAGCCTGAACATACAGAATCTTCCGGCTGGCGGTCACTGCGCCAAAGAGACCGGCAATCAGCACGCAGGCCAGGAAGAAGATGGCCACATGAACACCCTCTTCACCGAGCCAGAGGCTCCAGAGCAAACCCGCCGCAAGAAAACCGTTGTATAGCCCCTGATTCGCGGCCAGCACGCGGGTTTCACGCGCAAATTCCGGGCTGAGATTAAACGCCTTATGCCCGGTTCTGGTGTCCCACAGAAACATTTCCAGCACAAGGATGTAAAGATGGATAAATGCAACGACAGCGATAAGAACAGTGGCTAGCATCGTGTTATTTCCTGCAGGCAGAGGCAAAAAAAACGGGAACCCTCAGGCCCCCGCTCTTGTTTAACCCAGAGTCTGGATTACATGTTCGCGATGATCGCGTCGCCAAACTCTGAACATTTCAGCAGTTTAGCGCCTTCCATCAGACGTTCGAAATCGTAAGTTACGGTTTTGGCGTTGATCGCGCCTTCCATACCTTTCACGATCAGGTCTGCCGCTTCGAACCACTCCATATGACGCAGCATCATCTCTGCGGACAGGATGATAGAGCCTGGGTTCACTTTGTCCTGACCTGCATATTTAGGAGCAGTACCGTGGGTCGCTTCGAACAGAGCGCACTCGTCACCGATGTTTGCACCAGGGGCGATTCCGATACCGCCAACCTGTGCTGCCAGGGCGTCAGAGATGTAGTCACCGTTCAGGTTCATACAGGCAATCACGTCGTATTCAGCAGGACGCAGCAGGATCTGCTGCAGGAACGCATCGGCGATCACATCTTTAACGATGATCTCTTTGCCGGTGTTCGGGTTCTTAATCTTCTGCCACGGGCCACCGTCGATCAGCTCACCGCCGAACTCTTCTTTCGCCAACTGGTAACCCCAGTCTTTGAAGGCACCTTCGGTGAACTTCATGATGTTGCCTTTGTGAACCAGAGTCACAGAGTCACGGTCGTTGGTGATCGCGTATTCGATAGCCGCGCGCACCAGACGTTTAGTCCCTTCTTCGGAGCATGGCTTGATGCCGATACCGCAATGTTCAGGGAAGCGAATTTTCTTCACGCCCATCTCTTCGCGCAGGAATTTAATCACTTTTTCTGCGTCTGCAGAGTCTGCTTTCCACTCGATGCCCGCGTAGATGTCTTCTGAGTTTTCGCGGAAGATAACCATATCGGTCAGTTCAGGGTGCTTAACCGGGCTTGGGGTGCCCTGATAGTAACGCACCGGACGCAGACAGACGTACAGGTCCAGCTCCTGACGCAGTGCCACGTTCAGGGAGCGGATACCGCCGCCGACTGGGGTGGTCAATGGGCCTTTGATAGCAACGCGGTAGTCGCGGATCAGGTCCAGCGTTTCTGCTGGCAGCCAGACGTCCTGGCCATAAACTTGAGTCGATTTCTCACCGGTGTAAATTTCCATCCAGGAAATTTTACGCTCGCCTTTGTAGGCTTTCTCAACAGCGGCATCAACCACTTTCAGCATTGCCGGGGTAACGTCTACACCGATACCGTCACCTTCAATGAACGGGATAATCGGATTGTGAGGAACGTTAATCTTGCCGTTTTGCAGGGTGATCTTTTTACCTTCCGCCGGAACAACTACTTTGCTTTCCATTAACCTCTCCTTCGAGCGCTTCTGGTTGTTACTGATCTTATGTTAATAAATTGTAATGAGCCCTTCGATAGTACCTGAATGTCCTGCGCCATGAAAGGTCTTCGTTATTAGGCTATAATGCGGCAATTGATAACGCCTGAAAATACCATGAAGAAAACTTCTTTTACAAAACACCGGGTTGAGCGATTCAGCTCGCGACAAGCCGCCAGAAGACCGCAAGAAACCCAGCCGAAGCGGGTTATTTTGTTCAATAAACCCTACGATGTTTTGCCGCAGTTCACCGATGAGGCCGGACGCAGCACGCTGAAGGATTACATTCCCGTTCAGGGCGTGTACGCCGCCGGGCGTCTGGACCGGGACAGCGAAGGACTTTTAGTTTTAACCAACGACGGCGCTCTGCAGGCAAAGCTCACACAGCCGGGAAAACGCACGGGCAAAATTTACTTCGTGCAGGTCGAAGGCGAACCGGACGAAGAAACGCTGGAGAAATTACGCCGTGGCGTAACGCTGAACGATGGCCCAACCCTGCCTGCAGGTATTGAACGCGTGAATGAACCGGAGTGGCTATGGCCGCGCAATCCGCCCATCCGCGAACGCAAATCCATTCCGACAAGCTGGCTCAAAATCACCCTTTATGAAGGCCGCAACCGTCAGGTTCGGCGCATGACCGCTCACGTCGGCTTCCCTACTCTGCGTCTGATTCGCTACGCCATGGGCAGCTACACCCTGGAAACGCTGGCAAACGGTGAATGGCGAGACGTTACCGCTTAAGGAGTCACTATGTTTAAACCTCATGTTACGGTCGCCTGCGTGGTCCACGCCCAGGGTAAATTCCTTGTGGTCGAAGAGAGCATTAACGGTAAAGCGCTGTGGAACCAGCCAGCCGGGCACCTTGAAGCCAATGAGACCTTACTGCAGGCAGCAAAACGCGAGCTGTGGGAAGAGACCGGCATACACGCTGAACCCCAGCACTTTATCCGACTGCATCAGTGGATTGCGCCCGATAGCACCCCGTTCCTGCGCTTCTTGTTTGCCGTCGAGCTTAGCGAAATGTGCGCCACAGAGCCGCAGGATGACGATATCGACCGCTGCCTGTGGGTGACTGCCGAGGAGATCCTTAACGCGCCAAACCTGCGCTCGCCGCTGGTTGCGGAAAGCATTCGCTGCTGGCAGTCTGCTGGCCGCTTACCGCTGGAAGTCATCGGCGCATTTAACTGGCCGTTTACAGAGGGTGCCAATGGTGGGGGGGCGTGATAGAATACGCCGCCTTGAAGTTCAATGTCGTGAGTATTCCATGTCAGATAACAGCCAGAAAAAAGTGATCGTCGGCATGTCCGGCGGTGTCGATTCCTCCGTTTCCGCCTACCTGTTACAGCAACAGGGCTATAAGGTGGAGGGCCTGTTCATGAAGAACTGGGAGGAAGATGATGGCGAGGAATACTGCACTGCCGCTGCGGATCTCGCCGATGCGCAGGCCGTGTGCGATAAGCTCGGCATTGAACTGCACACCGTTAACTTTGCTGCAGAATACTGGGATAACGTCTTTGAACTGTTCCTGGAAGAGTACAAAGCGGGGCGCACCCCGAACCCGGATATTCTGTGCAACAAAGAGATCAAATTTAAAGCCTTCCTGGAATTCGCTGCGGAAGATCTGGGCGCAGACTACATTGCGACCGGCCACTACGTGCGTCGTGCAGATGTGAATGGCAAAAGCCAACTGCTGCGCGGTCTGGACGGCAACAAAGATCAGAGCTACTTCCTTTATACCCTGAGCCACGAACAGATCGCCCAGAGCCTGTTCCCGGTTGGCGAGCTGGAAAAGCCGCAGGTACGTAAAATCGCGGAAGAGCTGGACCTGATCACCGCAAAGAAAAAGGACTCTACCGGCATCTGCTTCATCGGTGAGCGCAAATTCCGTGATTTCCTTGGCCGCTACCTGCCTGCACAGCCGGGTAAAATTGTCACCGTTGATGGCGATGAGATCGGCCAGCACCAGGGGCTGATGTACCATACTTTAGGCCAGCGCAAAGGTCTGGGTATCGGTGGAACCAAAGATGGCAGCGAAGATCCGTGGTATGTGGTCGACAAAGATGTCGAAAACAATATTCTGGTTGTCGCCCAGGGGCACGACCATCCGCGTCTGATGTCCGTTGGCCTTATCGCGCAACAGCTGCACTGGGTCGATCGCGAGCCGCTGAAAGGCACGCTGCGCTGCACGGTGAAAACGCGCTACCGTCAGACCGATATTCCTTGCACCGTTACCGCGCTCGATGACGATCGCATTGACGTGCGTTTTGACGAGCCGGTTGCCGCCGTCACCCCGGGTCAGTCTGCTGTCTTCTACAGCGGCGAAATCTGCCTGGGCGGCGGGATCATTGAACAGCGCCTGCCGCTGCCCGCTGTTTAACAGAGTGCACACATAAAGGAGACCATGTGGCGAAGAACTACTACGACATCACCCTGGCGCTGGCAGGAATTTGCCAGTCTGCCCGTCTGGTGCAACAGCTGGCGCATCAAGGTCATTGCGATGCCGATGCCCTGCACGTTTCACTCAACAGCGTTATCGACCTTAACCCCGGTTCAACTCTGGGTGTATTTGGTGGGAGTGAAACCAATCTTCGTCTCGGTCTTGAAACCCTGCTTGGCGTGCTTAACGCCAGTAGTCGTCAAGGGTTAAATGCAGAACTGACCCGCTACACCTTAAGCCTGATGGTACTTGAGCGTAAGTTGAGCGCGGCGAAAGGCGCGCTCAATACCCTGGGCGATCGTATCGGCGGGCTCCAGCGTCAACTCGACCATTTTGATCTGCAATCCGAAACGCTGCTGAGCGCGATGGCCGGTATTTACGTTGATGTCATCAGCCCGCTGGGCCCACGTATTCAGGTCACCGGATCCCCTGCCGTGCTGCAAAGCCCACAGGTGCAGGCAAAAGTACGTGCGTCCCTGCTGGCAGGGATCCGCGCCGCCGTGCTGTGGCATCAGGTTGGCGGTGGCCGTCTGCAGTTAATGTTTTCTCGTAATCGCCTGACCACTCAGGCAAAACAAATTCTTGCTCATTGTTAACCTCCCGGAGTTGCGAATTATGGAATTATCCTCACTGACCGCCGTATCCCCTGTCGATGGACGCTACGGCGATAAAGTCAGCGCGCTGCGCGGGATCTTCAGCGAATATGGTTTGCTGAAGTTCCGTGTTCAGGTTGAAGTACGCTGGCTGCAGAAGCTGGCCGCCCAGGCAGCAATCAAGGAAGTTCCTGCTTTTGACGAAAAGGCAAACGATTACCTTGATAAAATCGTTGCTGAGTTTAGCGAAGAAGATGCCGCGCGCATTAAGACCATTGAACGCACCACCAACCACGACGTGAAAGCGGTTGAGTACTTCCTGAAAGAGAAAGTGGAAAGCGTCCCTGCCCTGCACGCGGTGTCAGAGTTCATTCACTTCGCCTGTACCTCTGAAGATATCAACAACCTGTCTCACGCGCTGATGCTCTCTACCGCGCGTAAAGAGGTTGTGCTGCCTTACTGGCGTAAGATCATCGACGCGGTGAAAGCGCTCTCCGTGGAATACCGCGACATTCCGCTGCTTTCCCGTACTCACGGCCAGCCAGCCACCCCTTCCACCATGGGTAAAGAGATGGCGAACGTGGCGTACCGCATGGAGCGCCAGTACCGCCAACTGGAACAGGTTGAAATTCTTGGCAAAATCAACGGTGCAGTCGGTAACTACAATGCCCACATCGCCGCTTACCCGGAAGTGGACTGGCACCAGTTCAGCGAAGAGTTTGTCACCTCCCTGGGTATTCAGTGGAACCCGTATACCACGCAGATTGAACCGCACGACTATATCGCTGAGCTGTTTGACTGCATCGCGCGCTTCAACACCATTCTGATCGACTTCGATCGTGACGTGTGGGGCTACATTGCGCTGAACCACTTCAAGCAGAAAACCATCGCCGGTGAAATTGGTTCTTCCACCATGCCGCATAAAGTGAACCCAATCGACTTCGAAAACTCCGAAGGCAACCTGGGCCTGGCGAATGCCGTGCTGCAGCATATGGCGAGCAAACTGCCGGTATCCCGCTGGCAGCGTGACCTGACCGATTCCACCGTGCTGCGTAACCTGGGCGTGGGCATTGGCTACGCGCTGATCGCTTACCAGTCCACCCTGAAAGGCGTGAGCAAACTGGAAGTGAATCGCGATCGTCTGCTGGACGAACTGGATCACAACTGGGAAGTGCTGGCGGAGCCGATTCAGACCGTGATGCGTCGCTACGGCATCGAAAAGCCGTATGAAAAACTGAAAGAGCTGACTCGCGGCAAGCGTGTAGATGCTGAAGGCATGAAACAGTTTATTGACGGTCTGGCACTGCCAGAAGAAGAGAAAACGCGCCTGAAAGCCATGAAGCCGGCGAACTACATTGGCCGCGCCATTACCATGGTCGACGAGCTGAAGTAACACCCCTTCCCCCCTTTCCGCCCGGAAAGGGGGTTGCTTTTCCCCGGTTTACTGAATGTTTATCCCCACGGCAACATAATCAGCGTTAAACTATTCGTACTACATATTCTGGGAGAAAAGATGATGCGCGTACTGGTTGTTGAGGATAACGCATTGCTACGCCACCACCTGAAGGTTCAGCTTCAGGAGATGGGACATCAGGTGGACGATGCTGAAGATGCAAAAGAAGCCGATTATTATCTCAATGAACATCTGCCGGATATCGCCATTGTCGATTTAGGCTTGCCTGATGAAGACGGTCTGTCGTTAATTCGTCGCTGGCGCAGCCATGATGTTTCTCTCCCGGTGCTGGTTCTGACCGCCCGCGAAGGCTGGCAGGACAAAGTTGAAGTGCTCAGCGCCGGTGCGGATGATTACGTCACCAAGCCGTTCCATATTGAAGAAGTGGCCGCGCGCATGCAGGCGCTATTACGCCGCAACAGCGGGCTGGCTTCACAGGTTATCTCCATTCCGCCTTTCCAGGTGGATCTCTCCCGACGCGAGCTCTCGATTAACAATGAAGTGATCAAGCTGACCGCATTCGAATACACCATCATGGAAACGCTGATCCGTAACAGTGGCAAGGTTGTGAGCAAAGACTCCTTAATGCTCCAGCTCTACCCGGACGCGGAGCTGCGCGAGAGCCATACTATTGATGTGCTGATGGGGCGTTTGCGTAAGAAAATTCAGGCGCAGTACCCGCAGGATGTGATCACGACCGTCCGCGGCCAGGGCTACCTGTTTGAATTACGCTAAATGAGACAGATTTTGCGCCATATTCTGCCCCTCTCACTGCGGGTTCGTTTTTTGCTGGCAACGGCCGCAGTGGTGCTGGTGCTGTCGCTCTCCTACGGTATGGTCGCCCTGGTGGGTTACAGCGTCAGCTTCGATAAAACAACTTTTCGACTGTTACGTGGCGAAAGTAATCTGTTTTACACTCTGGCGAAATGGGAAAACAACCGTATCAGCGTTGAAATGCCCGAGAACCTGAATCAACAGAGCCCTACTTTAGCCCTGATTTACAACGAAAAAGGGAAGTTGCTGTGGGCGCAAAGAGATATCCCGTGGCTGGTTAAAAGCATTCGTCCGGAGTGGCTTAAAACCAATGGTTTTCATGAGATAGAAGCCGATCTTAACACCACCAGCTCGCTGATTCGCGAAGATCGCTCTATGCAGCAGAAACTCAATGAAATCCGCGAGGATGATGCCGAAACGGAGATGACGCACTCCGTGGCGATTAATATCTACCCGGCGACGATGAACATGCCGCAGTTGACCATTGTGGTGATCGACACCATTCCTGTCGAGCTCAAGCGCTCCTACAGGGTCTGGAGCTGGTTCGTTTATGTTCTGGCCGCTAACCTGCTGCTGGTAATCCCGCTGCTTTGGGTGGCGGCGTGGTGGAGCTTGCGCCCCATTGAATCCCTGGCGCGAGAGGTGCGCGAGCTTGAGGAACACCATCGCGAAAAACTCAATCCGGAAACCACCCGTGAGCTGACAAGTCTGGTACGTAATCTCAATCGCCTGCTGAAAAGTGAACGTGAACGCTATGATAAGTACCGTACAACTCTGACTGACCTCACTCACAGCCTGAAAACACCGCTGGCCGTGATGCAAAGTACCCTGCGTTCAATGCGCAGTTCAAAGCTGAGCGTTGATGATGCCGAGCCGGTGATGCTGGAGCAGATCAGTCGAATCTCACAGCAAATTGGCTATTACCTGCACCGCGCCAGTATGCGTTCCGGCAGCGCGCTTCTGAGCCGCGAGCTGCACCCGGTGGCACCGCTGCTGGATAATCTTACGTCCGCCCTCAACAAGGTGTACCAGCGTAAAGGGGTGAACATCAGCCTCGATATCTCGCCTGAGATAAGCTTTGTCGGCGAAAAGAATGACTTCATGGAAGTCATGGGCAACCTGCTGGATAACGCCTGTAAATACTGCCTGGAGTTTGTGGAAGTGTCTGCGCGTCAGACGGATAACGAGTTACATATTATCGTTGAAGATGATGGCCCGGGGATCCCGCGCAATAAACGTGATGTGGTGTTCGATCGCGGCCAGCGCGCCGATACGCTGCGCCCCGGCCAGGGGGTGGGGTTAGCCGTCGCACGTGAAATTGTCGACCAGTACGATGGAAAAATTGAAACCAGCGAAAGTTTGCTGGGCGGCGCCAGAATGGAAGTGATTTTTGGTCGCCAGCAGCCCACATCGAACGATAGTTAACCCGTTATGTGAAAAATGCGAGGATCTCGCAGCCGGGGGGCTGAGCTTCCGTTATAATCCGTGTCAGTAAGAACCTGCGGAATAAAAAAATATGGATTATCACTTAACGCTTAACTGGCCCGAGTTTATTGAACGTTACTGGCAAAAACGCCCGGTGGTTCTGAAACGTGGGTTCAGCAACTTTGTCGACCCTATCTCGCCTGACGAACTGGCCGGTCTGGCCATGGAAAACGAAGTCGACAGCCGCCTGGTCAGTCACCAGGACGGGAAATGGCAGGTCAGTCACGGTCCTTTCGAAAGCTATGATCATCTCGGTGAAAACAACTGGTCGCTGCTGGTGCAGGCCGTCAACCACTGGCACGAACCCACTGCCGCGCTAATGCGCCCGTTCCGCGCCCTGCCCGACTGGCGGATGGACGATCTGATGATCTCCTTCTCCGTTCCGGGTGGCGGCGTGGGTCCGCACCTGGACCAGTACGACGTGTTTATTATTCAGGGTACGGGTCGCCGCCGCTGGCGCGTGGGCGAGAAAGTGCCGATGAAACAGCACTGTCCGCATCCGGACCTGCTTCAGGTGGATCCGTTTGAAGGGATTATTGATGAAGAGCTGGAGCCAGGCGATATTCTCTACATTCCGCCTGGGTTCCCGCATGAGGGTTACTCCCTGGAAAACTCGCTCAACTACTCGGTTGGGTTCCGCGCACCAAGCGGTCGCGAGATGATCAGCGGCTTTGCCGACTATGTTCTGCAACGCGAGCTGGGCAGCTATCGCTACAGCGATCCGGATGTGCCTGCGCGCGAACATCCGGCAGATATTCTGCCAGCAGAGCTGGACAAGCTGCGCGGTATGATGCTGGATCTGATCAACGAGCCGGAACATTTCAGACAGTGGTTTGGCGAGTTTATTAGCCAGTCCCGCCACGAGCTGGACGTGGCGCCTCCGGAGCCGCCTTATCAGGCTGACGAGATTTATGATGCCCTTCAGCAGGGCGACAAGCTGGTTCGTCTGGGCGGGTTGCGCGTGCTGCGCATCGGTGAAGAGGTCTTCGTCAATGGCGAGAAGCTGGATTCCCCGCACCGTCCTGCACTGGAAGCGATTGCCAGCCATATGGTTCTGACTGCTGAAACCTTTGGCGATGCGCTGGAAGATCCCTCATTCCTCGCCATGCTGGCCGCGCTGGTTAACAGCGGGTATTGGTTTTTTGAGGACTGAGTCTTGAGATGTGCCGGGTGGCGGCTTCGCCTTACCCGGCCTACTTTTCGATCTTAGGCCCGGTAAGCGCAGCGCCACCGGGCAATGTCTCACCGCTTCGCGGTTAACTCCGCTATGCGCACAATCACCTTCACCGCTTTTTCCATTCCTTCCAGCGTCACAAACTCATGCTTGCCGTGGTAGTTGTAGCCACCGGTAAACAGGTTCGGGCACGGCAATCCCATAAATGACAGCTGCGAACCGTCGGTACCGCCACGAATCGGTTTTAAGATCGGTTCAATATCGCAGTCGCGCATTGCCTGCCGGGCGATATCAATTATGTGCGGATGCGCCATCACCTTCTCACGCATATTGTAATAGCTGTCTTCGATGATGAGTTCAATGTAGCAGTCAGGATGCAGCCCTTTGCCTACCTTTTTGGCGATCTCCATCATCTTACGCTTGCGCGCTTCAAAGGCTTTACGGTCAAAATCGCGCACGATGTAGTGCATCTGGGCGCTATCCACGGTGCCCTTAATGCTGGTCAGGTGATAGAAACCTTCATACCCGTCTGTCATCTCCGGGCTCTCTTGCGCGGGGACTTCAGCATGAATACGCGACGCCAGCGACAGCGCATTCACCATCACCCCTTTGGCTGAGCCGGGGTGAACGTTGTTCCCGACAATTTTAATGGTGACCGAAGCGGCGTTAAAGTTTTCATACTCCAGCTCGCCCACGCCACCGCCATCGACGGTGTAGGCCCACTGCGCGTTAAAAGCCTCCACATCGAAATGTTTCGCGCCTTTCCCCACCTCTTCGTCCGGCGTGAAAGCAACCCGGATATCCCCGTGCGGAATGTTTTTGCCTTTCAGCACCGCCAGCGCCGTCATGATCTCCGCGATCCCCGCCTTATCATCCGCGCCCAGCAGCGTTTTCCCGTCGGTGGTGATGAGCGTCTGACCGAGCAGCTGGTGCAGGACCGGGAACATCACGGGAGAGAGCACTTCGTCGCCAATGCCCAGCGCAATATCACCGCCGCGGTAGTTTTCAACAATCTGCGGGTTCACATGTTTACCGCTAAAATCCGGAGAGGTGTCGACATGGGAGATAAAGCCAATCGCCGGGATATCACCCGGGACATTCGCCGGCAGCGTCCCCATCACAGTGCCCTTTTCGCTTAACGTGACGTTAACCAGCCCCATGGCGTCGAGCTGCTCTTTAAGCAGGTTTAATAACTTCCACTGGCCTTCGGTGCTTGGCACCTGGCGGAAACCCGGTTTAGATTGGGTATCCAGCGAAACGTACTGTAAAAAACGCTCAAGTAATTTATCCATGCAGTCACCCTCACTTTTTGTGACAACATTATCAATAAGCATCAAAACGCAAATATTGCGTCAGGTCACTTTTATCCCGCAAACGAGAATATTTTCCGTTTATATCGTTCTGCGTTAGTAAATGTAGCTTATGAATCAGTGACAAGGATTGGCGATTCCCGAGGTTTGCCGTAGAATGTCCGCCCTCATTACGAGTCACCAAGGTGGTTACACACAAACCCCGCTTCGGCCTGCTGCCTGAGGCGTCTATATGGGACAGTGCAAAAATTGAATACACAACCCCGTTCTCGTTCACCGCTGGTGCAACTTGAACGAATTCGTAAAAGTTTTGATGGCAAAGAGGTCATTTCCGACCTCAATCTGACCATCAATGACGGCGAGTTTCTTACGCTGCTTGGCCCCTCCGGCTGCGGCAAGACAACCGTACTGCGCCTTATCGCCGGGCTGGAAAGCGTCGATAATGGCCACATCCATCTTGAGAACCAGGACATAACCCAGGTTCCTGCCGAAGATCGCCACGTCAATACCGTCTTTCAGAGCTATGCCCTGTTCCCGCACATGACCGTGTTTGAGAACGTGGCGTTTGGCCTGCGGATGCAAAAAACGCCGGCCAGCGAGATCCCCCCGCGCGTCACGGAAGCCCTGCGGATGGTGCAGTTGGACGAGTTTGCTCAGCGAAAACCCCACCAGCTCTCCGGCGGTCAGCAGCAGCGCGTGGCCATTGCCCGCGCCGTGGTCAATAAACCGCGCCTGCTTCTGTTAGATGAGTCGCTTTCCGCGCTGGACTACAAACTGCGCAAGCAGATGCAGAACGAGCTGAAGGCGCTACAGCGCAAGCTTGGCATCACCTTTGTCTTCGTCACCCACGACCAGGAAGAGGCGCTGACCATGTCAGACCGTATTGTGGTGATGCGCGATGGCAAAATAGAGCAGGACGGCACGCCGCGTGAAATTTACGAAGAGCCGAAAAACCTGTTTGTCGCCAGCTTCATTGGCGAAATCAATATCTTTAATGCCACGGTGATTGAACGTCTGGACGATCGGCGCGTGCGCGCGAACGTGGAAGGACGTGAATGCAATATCACCGTGAACTTCGCCGTCGAGAAGGGACAAAAACTCAACGTCCTGCTGCGTCCTGAAGATCTGCGTGTCGATGAAATTCACGGTAATACCGAAGCCGAAGGGCTTATCGGCTATATCCGCGAGCGCAATTACAAAGGGATGACGCTGGAGTCCGTCGTCGAACTGGAAAATGGCAAAATGGTAATGGTCAGCGAATTCTTTAACGAGGACGATCCTGACTTCGACCACTCTCTCGACCAGAAAATGGTTATCAACTGGGTAGAAAGCTGGGAGGTTGTACTGGCTGATGAAGAACACAAGTAAATTCCAGAAGGTGGTGATTACCACTATCGTCGGTTGGCTTGTGTTATTTGTCTTTTTACCCAACCTGATGATCATCGCCACCAGCTTTCTGACCCGCGACGATGCCCACTTCGTTAAGCTGGTCTTTACGCTGGATAACTACGCGCGCCTGCTCGACCCGCTCTATTTTGACGTGCTTCTGCACTCGCTGAATATGGCGCTGATTGCTACCGTCGCCTGCCTGCTACTGGGGTATCCTTTCGCATGGTTCCTGGCCGGGCTGCCACAAAAGGTGCGCCCGCTTTTGCTGTTTCTGTTGATCGTGCCGTTCTGGACCAACTCGCTGATTCGCATCTACGGGTTAAAAATCTTCCTGAGCACCAAAGGCTACCTCAACGCGTTTCTGCTGTGGCTGGGGGTGATTGATACCCCTGTACGCATCATGTTTACTCCGGGTGCGGTGGTTATTGGCCTTGTCTATATTCTGCTGCCGTTTATGGTGATGCCGCTCTACTCCAGCATCGAGAAGCTCGATAAACCGCTGCTGGAAGCGGCAAAAGATCTGGGTGCTAACAAGCTGCAAACCTTTATCCGCATTATCATTCCACTGACCATGCCCGGCATTATCGCCGGTTGTCTGCTGGTGATGCTCCCGGCAATGGGGCTGTTCTACGTTTCAGATCTCATGGGCGGGGCAAAAAACCTGCTGATTGGTAACGTGATCAAGAGCCAGTTCCTGAACATCCGCGACTGGCCGTTCGGATCCGCGACCAGCATTACGCTGACGGTGGTAATGGGGCTAATGCTGCTGGTCTACTGGCGCGCCTCACGGTTGCTGAATAAGAAGGTGGAACTCGAATGATCGGTCGACTGCTTCGCGGCGGTTTTATGACCGCCATTTACGCTTACCTTTATATTCCGATTATCATTTTGATCGTGAATTCGTTTAACAGTTCACGCTTCGGCATCAACTGGCAGGGCTTTACCACCAACTGGTACAGCCTGCTTATGAATAATGACAGTCTGTTGCAGGCCGCTCAGCACTCGCTGACGATGGCGATTTTCTCCGCCACCTTCGCCACGCTGATCGGTTCCCTCACCGCGGTGGCATTGTACCGCTATCGCTTTCGCGGTAAGCCGTTCGTCAGCGGCATGCTGTTTGTGGTAATGATGTCGCCGGATATCGTGATGGCGATTTCGCTGCTGGTGCTGTTTATGCTGCTGGGCATTCAGCTTGGCTTCTGGTCGCTGCTGTTTTCCCACATCACCTTCTGCCTGCCGTTTGTGGTGGTTACCGTCTTTGCACGTCTGAAAGGGTTTGACGTGCGTATGCTTGAGGCGGCGAAAGATCTGGGGGCCAGCGAGATGACCATCCTGCGCAAAATCATTCTGCCGCTTGCGATGCCGGCGGTAGCCGCAGGATGGCTACTCAGCTTTACGCTGTCGATGGATGACGTGGTTGTTTCTTCGTTCGTGACCGGGCCGAGTTACGAAATCCTGCCACTGAAGATCTATTCGATGGTCAAAGTCGGCGTCTCACCTGAAGTGAACGCGCTGGCGACCATTCTGTTGGTGTTTTCGCTGGTTCTGGTGATTGCCAGCCAGATTATTGCTCGTGATAAAACAAAATCTCAGGGGACAATGAAATGAAAAAAATGCTCGCCGCTGCGGCACTGGTACTTGGCATGGGTGCCGCGCACGCTGATGACGGTAAAACGCTCTACTTCTATAACTGGACCGAGTATGTGCCACCGGGCCTGCTGGAACAGTTTACGAAAGAGACGGGCATCAAGGTCATCTACTCGACCTACGAGTCGAATGAAACCATGTATGCCAAGCTCAAAACCTACAAGGACGGCGCATATGATCTGGTGGTGCCGTCTACCTACTTTGTCGACAAAATGCGCAAAGAGGGCATGATTCAGAAGATCGATAAAACGAAGCTCACTCACTTCAACAATCTCGATCCGGAGATGCTCAACAAGCCGTTTGACCCGAATAACGACTACTCCATTCCTTACATCTGGGGCGCAACCGCAATTGGTGTCAACAGCGAGGCTATCGATCCGAAAACCGTTACAAGCTGGGCCGATCTGTGGAAACCGGAATACAAAGGCAGCCTGCTGTTAACCGACGACGCGCGCGAAGTGTTCCAGGTAGCGCTGCGTAAGCTCGGCTACTCCGGCAATACGACGGACCCAAAAGAGATTGAAGCGGCCTATAACGAGCTGAAAAAGCTGATGCCTAACGTGGCGGCATTTAACTCTGATAACCCGGCAAACCCGTATATGGAAGGCGAAGTGAATCTGGGCATGGTGTGGAACGGCTCCGCGTATGTTGCCCGTCAGGCCGGTACGCCGCTGGAGGTAGTGTGGCCGAAAGAAGGCGGGATCTTCTGGATGGATAGCCTCGCGATCCCTGCCAATGCCAAAAACGTGGAGGGTGCGCTGAAGCTGATTAACTTCCTGCTGCGCCCGGACGTGGCGAAGCAGGTTGCCGAAACGATTGGCTACCCGACACCGAACCTCGCGGCACGCAAGCTGCTGAAGCCTGAAGTGGCTAACGATAAGTCACTCTATCCGGATGCCGACACCATCAGCAAAGGGGAATGGCAGAACGACGTTGGTGACGCCAGCCGCCTCTACGAAGAGTATTACCAGAAACTAAAAGCGGGCCGATAAACGGCATCGCGCTATTCCTCACGCCGTGCGAACGGCGTGAGGAAGCATTAACTGGCCGCATTCTCGCCAGCCCAAATCGTCGCCCTTCTCATCGCCTCGACCACATCATCATCCGATAGCCCCAGTGCGTGACTCAGTCTTGTCGCCTCCTCCCACTGCTGCTGCTCGTAGTAACGACAGAGTGCGATCATATCAGCTAGCTGCCCCTCCTGATGGCACAGTGCGTTGCTCACGCTCTGCGGCACCGCAATCTGCTTCATCAACTCGGTCATCGGCAGTTCAAGGAGAGTATCCAGCAGCGAGAACAGGCCGCACAGAAAGGCATTTTCAGCCAGCGTTGGTTCGTTCATCGCCTCTGCGATCAATTCACAGAATTTCCCACGCATCATGCTCAACGGATAAAGCTCGCTAACGGTGTCATTGTCCGCACTCGCCAGGACCACGACGGCAACGAACCGTCTCAGCTGATTCTCCCCAAGATAGCGGAGTACCTCACTCAGGGTTAACTTGCTGAAATTACAGGCACCAACATGTTTAAATGCCGTGTGCTTCATGTAGCGCATAATTTTCCAGGAGAGGGTGAGATCACTTTTTATCAGCGATTCGATAATGCGATAATCAGGTTTATTACGTCCGATTTCCATTTGCAGGCGGAAAATCGCAAGCTGATTTTGCGATAAGCGTTTATATTTAATCATCTCCGGACGGCAGAAAAAATAACCCTGAAACAGAGAAAACCCTTCATCTCTGAATCGAATAAATTCCTCTTTAGTCTCAATTTTTTCAGCGAGATATTTTATATGTGCGGTCTCTTTTTTACGCGATGCCAGATACTGTTTAATTTGCGCTAAGGTATAATTTCTGACATCGAATTTCAGAACCGAAATATAAGGTAAAAACGCATCCCATTCAGGAGCGAGGGTGAAATCATCGAGCGCGAAGTGGTAGCCGTGCGCATTCATCTCTCTGACGGCCTGCAACAGCTCAGCCCCCGGAACCGCATCTTCCAGTATCTCAATGACCACGCTCTCTTTATCGAGCGCTTCTCCGCTCCGGTCGATGACCATCCGGGAGGGAAAATTAATAAACGACGTGTGCTCCCCGGCGATCCGTTGCGCGGGTACACATAAAAACTGATCTGATATCATTCTGGATGTCGCATATTCCGCCGAGACATCCGGAAAACGGTTTGTCATTCCCTCTCTGAAGAGCAGTTCATAGGCGACCGTCTTCATCTCCGGGTTAAAAATGGGTTGTCTGGCGATAAATCCGTACATATCCCATCCTCCTCTACCACTTAATATTTATTAGCATCCTCTTTCTACACGACGATAACGAGCATTATCGAGCACTATTTTGATTGAATGCACAAAATAAAAGCATCCACACTAATTAACAGGGTTTATATTCTCAGAATTTAAATTAAATACTCCCGGTACTCTACAGAAAGAGAGTGATATATCCGATAAGTAATATGTGCCTGACCGACACGCACACGATTACGGGAGATAAGAATGCAAAACGCCAAGGTCCGAAGATCAAAAATGAGCGTCAAAACGTTAATGCTATTGTCCATTTTTCTCACCGTGACGGTAGGCTTTACCGCCACGATTGGTTTTATGATGTGGCAGTGGATGGCGCAGCAGGACAGTCTGGCCAAAAAACATATCCGCCAGATTGCTGAGGTGCAGTCTTTGCAGGTAAGTAAGGAGATGGATTCCGCGCTGGCTGCCGCCAGGGATATGGGCAACAGTGCCCTGGCGCTGAGGGATGCGGGCATCTCCGATCGCCAAAGTCTCAACCAGCTGCTGATCCATTATCTTGCGACCCACCCGCAGTTTCTCTCCATGTCGATGGCTTTTGAGCCCAACGCGTTTGACCATCAGGATGCCGCCTTTGCCGGACAGAGCGGAGAGGATCCTGCCGGACGCTTTGCCCGCTATGTCGACCGCGATGCCTCTGGCAAACCCGCACTGCACCTGCTGACGGACCTGGAAACACCCGGCAGCGGCGATTATTACCTGCTGCCGAAGCAACGGCAAAAAGAGGTGATCATCGAACCCTATATCTACCCGTACAATGGCGTAGACGTCATGCTTACCTCCATTGCCGCCCCCATTATGGCTGACGGCAAGTTTCTGGGATCGGTCACCTCTGACTTTTCACTCGCCACGCTGCAAGCCATGACTGGGGCAATAAAACCGTGGAACGGGACTGGCTATGCCCTGCTCCTCTCAGCGGAAAATAAAGTGGTATTCAGCCCGGACAAACAGGCCACCGGAAAGCCTTACGCGGGGAAGATAACGGGCCATGATGTCATCCGGGAAAACGATCCACTGCTGAAGGAGGAGGCATTTATTACCTGGCAGGATATTACAATTGGTAACAGCCAGACGCCGTGGAAGCTGGCCATCGTCACCCCGGTCAGTGAGGTGATGGCCGAGGCGCGTGCATTTTTGCTGAAAGCCATTGTCCTTATGGTGCTCAGTAGCGTAGTGGTGAGCCTGGTCATGGCGCAAATCTTTACGCGTAAAGTTGACCGACCGGTGGGTGGCGAACCTTCTGACGCCGCCGGAATTGCCCTGGCCGTCGCCCGCGGGGAGCTGAACAATACAATTCCGGTGCGCGCGGGAGATACTCGCAGTATTTTTTACGCCCTGCACACCATGCAGATGCAGCTCAAACGCATCGTCGACAACATCAGCGATGCCAGCCATTCCGTGCGGGGTGGCACCAGCGAGATTTCGGCAGGTAACCTTGACCTTGCCTCGCGAACCGAGGAGCAGGCAGCAGCGATTGTGGAAACCGCGGCCAGCATGGAAGAGATTTCGGCCACGGTGAAGAATAATGCCGACAATGCGCACAAAGCGACCACGCTGACCGACCGCGCCGCCAGCCTCGCCGGACATGGCGAAACGCTGGTGAACGACGTCGTCACGGTGATCGGCGAGATTGATGACAGCGCGCGTAAGATCGGTGAGATCAACAGCATTGTCGATGGCATTGCCTTCCAGACCAATATCCTGGCGCTAAACGCGGCCGTAGAAGCCGCACGGGCGGGTGAGCAGGGACGCGGTTTTGCGGTGGTGGCCGGTGAAGTCCGTAACCTGGCCCAGCGGAGCGCTAACGCAGCAAAAGAGATTTCTCAGCTCATTGCCGAATCGTCTGGCCGCGTCAACAAAGGCGTTGAGCTGGTCAATGAAACCGGCGTGATGATGAAACAGGTTATCGAGGCGGTGTCGCATGTGCATCTGGTGATAAACGATATCGTTCAGGCGCTGGACGAGCAAAATCGGGGGATTAGCCAGGTCAGCACCGCCGTGAATCAGATGGACAGCACAACCCAGCAGAACGCCGCTCTGGTGCAGCAGATCTCAGCCGCGGCGCTCTCACTGGACGAGCAGGCTAAATCGCTGGAGAAGACGCTGGCGTTCTTTCATTCGTAAATCGTCAGGCACCCGCAGGACGGGTGCCTTTTTACACCATTGCCGCTACAGCCCTTTCAGCAGCTTGTCGACAAATTCCGGGACGACCGCGCTTGCCAGACCGTAGTGTTTCTCTTCAAACTCGCTGCCCACCTGGCTTGGCTCCAGATTGAGCTCAACCGTATGGGCGCCGTGCAGTCGCGCTTCGTGAACAAACCCCGCCGCCGGGTAAACATGGCCGGATGTACCAATGGCGATGAACACGTCCGCCATCGCCAGCGCGCTGTAGATATCATCCATCCCCAGGGGCATCTCGCCGAACCACACCACGTGCGGGCGCAGGCGTGCGGGGAACTGACAGCAGTGACATTTGTCTTCTGGCAGCACGTCCTCTTTCCAGTCCAGCACCTGGCCGCTCCAGGCACAGCGAACTTTGAGCAACTCACCGTGCATGTGGATGATGTTTTTGTTACCGGCTCGCTCATGCAGGTTGTCGATATTCTGCGTCACCAGCAGGAAACGATCCCCCAGCGCCTCTTCCAGCTTCGCCAGCGCCAGATGCGCCGGATTGGGCGCAATCTCAGGCTGCTGCAGCTGGCGACGGCGGGCGTTGTAAAACGCCTGCACGAGATCCGGATCGCGGGCAAAACCTTCCGGCGTGGCGACATCCTCCACGCGGTGTTCTTCCCACAGTCCGTCCGCCGCGCGGAAGGTTCGAATTCCTGACTCAGCGGAGATCCCCGCCCCGGTCAGCACCACCACTCTGGGTTTATCCATCGCTTCTGGCATCATTCTGTCTCTGAAAAAGATCCGCTGACGCAAGCGCTCACGTAAGCGGCGTTTGTTTTTGCGAAAACGGCTGAGTCGACCCTGGCGACGCGACAGCATAGAAACCTCGTAAACTAATCGGTGAGATGAAGGAATGCGGCTCCGCGCATGCCTCCTGCGTCCCCGTGTCGCGCACGTTCAATACGCGGCACGCGTGCAACCGGCAATAAATGTCGGGGCAAACGCCCGGACAACTGTTCCGTAATCGCAGTGAAGTTTGACAACCCTCCCCCAATCACCAGCAGATCCGGGTCAACGATAGTGAGAATATTTCCCAGACATACCGCCAGCAGATCCAGATAGCGCTCAACGTGCTCACGCGCCTGCGCATCCCCTTGCTCCCACAAGGTAATGATTTGAGGGGCCTCAAGTTTCTGATGATAGAAGTGTTCGTAAAGCCATGCAAACCCGCGGCCGGAGAGGTAGTTCTCAATACAGCCGTGCTGGCCGCAGCCGCAGCGAGTCAGCGGAAACTCACGCCCGACAACGTCCAGGGCATCCACCGGCAAGCGGATATGGCCGAACTCACCGGTGATATAGCTACGCCCGGTGATGGGCTTACCGTTGATCACGATCCCTCCGCCGACGCCCGTGCCGAGGATCAGTCCCATGACCAATGGATACTGACGGAATTCATCATCCCAGGCTTCAGAGAGCGCAAAACAGTTGGCATCGTTATCTAAACGCACGTCGCGTTCAAGGCGGGCAGAGAGATCGGCACGCAGCGGTTTGCCGCTGGCAGCAGGTACGTTGGCGGCATACAGCGTGCCGTCGTCGGTTTCGGGCATGCCCGGAATACCAATGCCGACGCTGCCTTTGACGCCAAAGCGTTCATCTGCTTGCGCCACCAGCGCGGCAATGGCGGTTAAAAATTCGTCGTAGCTCTTGCGCGGCGTGGGAACGCGCGTCTCCCACTGCAGCCTGAGGTCTTTATCAAATACGCCGAGCGCAATTTTGGTGCCGCCAATATCAAATCCATAATACATAGTGCATTCCTCTTTTGACCTGGCGGCCCAAAAGCCGCTAGATCATGACGTAATTACTGGCCACTTAATACCCTCGCCGGATCAATTCGGCTTGCGCGACGCGCCGGATACCAGCTTGCCAGCAGACTCAGTAAAAGTGCTGTGACCAGCACATAAAAAACGTCCAGCCAGTGCAATTCAGACGGCAGGAAGTCAATAAAATAGATATCACCCGACAGGAACTGGTGACCAATAAGCTTTTCAATGCCGTTGATAATTGGCGTCAACTGTAGGGAAACCACCACGCCAATCACCACGCCACACAGGCTACCGAACAATCCTGCCAGCAAACCGTACCAGACGAAGATGGCGCGAATAAGACCGTCTTTCGCCCCGAGCGTTCTCAGCACGGCAATGTCACCGCTCTTGTCCTTGACTGCCATCACCAGCGTCGAGACGATGTTAAAGCACGCCACACCGATCACCAGCACCATCGCCAGATACATAATCGCGCGGATCATCTGGATATCACGGTACATATACCCGTAAGTGCCGATCCAGCTTTTGATGTAAACATAGTTATTGGTCACGCTGCCCGCGTCGCGTACCAGTTTGTTGGCATTAAAGACGTCGTTCACCTTAATGGCAATGCCCGTCACGCTGTCGCCCATGTCGAGATACTGCCGCGCATCTTCCATCGGCACCATCGCAAAGCTATGGTCAAGCTGACCGCTCAGCTGAAGAATACCGGTGACGTGCAGGCGCACGCGTTTCGGCTGCTGCAATTTGTGATCGGCGCTGGCGTTCGGGATCATGATCGACACCCAGTCGCCCTGCTTCACCTTCAGGGCATCTGCAACGCCTTTGCCCATGATGATCTGCTGCTCGCCGGCCTTAAAGTTTGCCCACGCGCCGTTCTGCACATATTTCGGCAGCGCGCTCAGGCGTTCTTCCTGGGCGGGGTTCACCCCTTTCACCTGGATGGCACGCAGGTTTACCCCGCTCTCCACCAGCCCGGTAAAGTTGATATAGGGCGCGGCAGCAGCGATGCCCGGGACGTTCTCAACTTTGTTAAGCGCATCGCTCCAGTGGGTCCAGGGCTGGTTAACCGGCTCGATTTCCCCGTGCGGTACCACCGCCAGAATGCGGTTATTCAGTTCGCGCTCGAAGCCGTTCATGGCGCTCAGGCCGACAATCAACACCGCCACGCCCAGCGCAATACCGATGGTCGAGATGACGGAGATGAGCGACACCATGCCGCCGCGACGGCGACCGCGGCTAAAGCGTAACCCGATGAGTAACGATAACGGTGAAGCCATTACTCCGCTCCCATCAGGGTCAGTTCTGCATTCAGATGACCGTCGCGCATTTCAAGCTGGCGCCCCATGCGTTTTGCCAGCTGCAGATCGTGGGTGACCACCAGAAACGCGGTGCCCTGCGAGGCGTTAAGTTCACCCAAAAGCTGGAAAATACTGTCCGCATTACGCGCATCCAGGTTACCGGTCGGTTCATCCGCCAGTACCAGACGCGGGTTGTTGACCAACGCACGGGCAATGGCCACGCGCTGACGTTCGCCGCCGGAAAGCTCCGACGGACGGTGATTGCCACGGTGACCCAGCCCTACTGCGTTCAGCATGTCGCTGGCGCGGGCGTTAATTTCTGCCGGTTTCTTTTTGCCAATCAGCAACGGCATCGCCACGTTTTCCAGCGCCGTGAAATCCGGCAGCAGGTGGTGGAACTGGTAGATAAAGCCCAGCTCGCGATTACGCAGCTCGGCCTTCGCCGCTGAGGACATTTTGCTCATCGGCTGGCCGGAAAAAATCACGTCGCCGCTGGTTGGGGTATCCAGCCCGCCGAGCAGGTGCAGCAGCGTACTTTTGCCCGAGCCGGAGCTGCCGACAATCGCCATCATCTCGCCTTCGCCCACGCTGAAGCTCACATTGTGCAGCACGTCGGTCTGCACAGCGCCTTCCTGATAGCGTTTGGACAGGTTGTCGCATTGCAACAGGATCTTATTCATAACGTAAAGCCTCAGCGGGTTGAGTGGCGGCAGCGCGCCAGGAAGGATAAAGCGTCGAAAGCAGCGCAATGGCCATCGCGGCCAGCGCAATACCGATAACCTGCAGCGGCTCGATAGCCACCGGCAGCGCCGCGCCATCAAGCAGCGCGCCGATGATCGGCATTAAATTATTAAGCTGGCTGGCAAGCAGTGCGCCGAGCCCCGCCCCCAGCAGCGCGCCGATAATCCCGGCGCTGGCACCCTGCACCATAAAGACCGCCATGATCTGGCGCGGCGTGAGCCCCTGGGTTTGCAGGATGGCGACCTCGCCTTGCTTTTCCATCACCATCAGACCCAGCGAGGTGATGATGTTAAAAGCGGCCACGGCCACGATCAGGCTCAACAGCAGCCCCATCATGTTTTTTTCCATACGCACGGCCTGGAACAGTTCGCCTTTACGTTCGCGCCAGTCCTGCCATTTGGTGCCGTCCGGCAGTTTTTGCTGGCTGAGGGTATCAACCTTCAGCGGCGCGTCGAGCCACAGGCGCCAGCCCGTGATGTTCCCTGTCGGGTAACGCATCAGGCGCGAAGCGTCCTGGATGTTAACCAGCATCTGATAACCATCGACTTCGCTGTTGGCGGCAAAGGTACCAATTACGTTAAACAGGCGCTGGCTTGGCAGGCGCCCCATCGGCGTAAACTGACTGGCAGAGGGCACCATCACACGCAGCTGGTCGCCACGGTTGACGCCAAGCTGGCCGGCAAGCTGCTCACCCAGAATAACGTTGTATTTTCCGGCGGCCAGATCGGTCTGCTTCACGTTAACCAGGTACGGGGTCAGCGGATCGTTTTGTGCCGGGTCAATACCCAGCATGACGCCGACCGCCACGCTGCGGGCGCTTTGCAGCACCACGTCGCCGGTTGTTAACGGCGCAACGCGCGTGACACCCTGTAACTTCGCCGCACTTTCCGGCAGCTGTTGCGGGTTCAGCGAACCGTTGGTGGAGGAGAGAACGGCCTGCGGCATCAGCCCCAGGATGTTGTTTTGCAGCTCGCGCTCGAAGCCATTCATGACGGAAAGGACCGTCACCAGTGCCATCACGCCGAGCGTAATGCCAATAGTCGAAAGCCAGGAGACAAAGCGACCGAAGCGGTCCGCGGCGCGCCCACGCATGTAACGTAAGCCTATGAAGAGTGCGACAGGTTGATACATGAAATCCGTCTGTTTGCTGATAGCAGACCCACGAGTATATAAGCGAATCCGTTAAGCGTAAATGACTGAAACCGTAAGCTTTGGTAATCATTTTTCCGAAAAATTCAGATAAATCAGCGTGCTATTGTCTGAATTGTCGCCTCGCAACCTCCACCTTTTCCGAAAAACCTCCTGATACAGACTGTTACCCGTTACATCCCGGTTTCATTTCACAACAATTGCTCGTTCGTTTATGGCAATTTAAGGTAGTCGCGAACAATGAAGCAAAAAGCATTATGGATTAACCAGATAAAAGGGCTGTGTATCTGCCTGGTGGTTATCTATCATTCGGTCATCACCTTTTATCCGCACCTGAGCGGGCTGCAACACCCGCTATCCGGCCTTCTCGCGAAATGTTGGGTCTATTTTAATCTCTACCTCGCCCCATTCCGCATGCCGGTATTCTTCTTTATCTCCGGCTATCTGATCCGTCGTTATATCGATGAGGTGAACTGGCGAACCAGTCTCGACAAACGGATCTGGAGCATTGTCTGGGTTCTGGTTCTGTGGGGGATTCTGCAATGGCAGGCATTGACCCACCTGAATGCCTGGCTGGCGCCCGACCGTGAGCTTGCCACCTCCTCGAACGCGGCCTACGCCGATTCCCTCTCAGGATTTGTACGCGGTATGCTCACCGCCAGCACCAGCCTGTGGTATCTGTATGCTCTGGTCGTCTACTTCACGCTGTGTAAACTACTGAGCCGCTGGAAGCTACCGGTGCTCGGGCTGCTGGCACTGGCGAGCGTCGCGATCAACTTCCTGCCGTTGCCGTGGTGGGGAATGAACAGCGTGGTACGCAACATGATCTACTACAGCCTTGGGGCGTGGTATGGCGCAGAGCTGATGGCGTGGATGAAAAGTTTCAACCTGCGCCGCACGTGGCTGGCGACAGGCGCTTTCGCCGCCGTCTCCGTGGTGCTGTGGTTTGCTAACGTTCCTCTCCTGCTTTCCCTGCTGTCGATTGTGTTGATCATGAAGCTTTTCTACAGTATTGAGCAGCGTTACGCCGTGCATCCCAACAATCTGCTGAATGTGATTGGCTCAAACACCATTGCGATCTATACCACCCACCGCATCCTCATTGAGGCCTTCAGCCTGTTCCTGATTGGCGAGATGAATGCCGCATACTGGCCGGTCTGGGCAGAGCTGGGCTTAATTCTGGTCTATCCGTTTGCCAGCCTGCTTATCTGCACCCTTGCCGGGCTCGGGGTGCGCAAACTCTCCACCGCGCTGTTTGGCGATCTTTTCTTCTCTCCTCCGTCAACGCTCTCCCTGTCACCGTCCACCCGCTAATGCCCTCTCCGCCCCCGTTTTGGGGGCGGAAAGTGACCCCGTGCGGTTACAATTTGCTTATGTAAAACGATCGAGGATAATAAAGACATTGCGTATCAGTGATATGCCCCAATACTGTTGGTATATCCATAAGAGACTCTGACATAGCCATGCCTGAACACTATCGTTATTCCTTGCCTGTCAAAGCGGGCGACCAGCGCCAGTTGGGTGAACTTACGGGCGCGGCGTGCGCCACGCTGGTGGCAGAAATTGCTGAGCGACACCCCGGCCCGGTGGTGCTTGTTGCCCCGGATATGCAAAATGCCCTGCGCCTGCACGACGAAATCCGCCAGTTCACCGATAGCCTGGTGTTCAGCCTGGCCGACTGGGAAACGCTGCCCTATGACAGCTTCTCTCCGCATCAGGAGATCATCTCCTCGCGCCTGTCGACGCTCTACCAACTGCCGACCATGCAGCGCGGTGTGCTGATTGTGCCGGTGAATACCCTGATGCAGCGCGTCTGTCCGCACAGCTATCTGCATGGTCATGCGCTGGTGATGAAAAAAGGCCAGCGCCTGTCCCGTGATGCCCTGCGCGAGCAGCTTGACGGTGCCGGCTATCGCCATGTCGATCAGGTGATGGAGCACGGGGAATACGCAACCCGTGGCGCACTGCTTGACCTGTATCCTATGGGCAGCGACCAGCCGTATCGTCTCGATTTCTTCGATGATGAAATTGACAGCCTGCGCGTGTTCGACGCCGACACCCAGCGCACGCTGGAGGAAGTAGAGTCCATTAACTTACTGCCCGCGCATGAATTCCCGACGGACAAAACTGCTATCGAACTGTTCCGCAGCCAGTGGCGCGATAAGTTCGATGTGAAGCGTGATGCCGAGCATATCTATCAGCAGGTCAGCAAAGGCACGCTCCCGGCCGGGATCGAATACTGGCAGCCGTTGTTCTTTAACGAGCCGCTGCCGGCCCTGTTCAACTACTTCCCGGCAAATACGCTGATTGTGAACACCGGCGATATCGACGCCAGCGCCAGCCGTTTCGAAAGCGAAACCCGCGCCCGCTTCGAAAACCGGGGCGTTGACCCGATGCGTCCGCTGCTGCCGCCGGAAGCGCTGTGGCTGCGTACCGACGAACTCAATGCGGAGCTGAAGCGCTGGCCGCGGATCCAGCTCAAAACCGATTCGCTTGCCGATAAGGCCGCCAACACCAACCTCGCCTTCCGGACGCTGCCGGACCTGGCCGTTCAGGCGCAGCAGAAATCGCCGCTGGATAATCTGCGCAAGTTCCTGGAGTCCTTTACCGGCCCGGTGGTGTTCTCCGTTGAGAGTGAAGGCCGCCGCGAAGCACTCGGCGAGCTGCTGGGGCGAATAAAAGTTGCGCCGAAACGCATTCAGCGCCTGAGCGACGCGGCCGGAAACGGCCGTTATCTGATGATTGGTGCCGCCGAACACGGGTTTATTGATACGCTCAACAACCTGGCGCTGATTTGCGAAAGCGATCTGCTGGGTGAGCGCGTCGCGCGGCGCCGTCAGGACAGCCGTCGGACCATTAACCCGGACACGCTGATCCGTAACCTGGCCGAACTGCATCCGGGCCAGCCCATTGTTCACCTGGAGCATGGCGTTGGGCGCTATCAGGGAATGACCACGCTGGAAGCCGGCGGCATTAAAGGTGAATACCTGATGCTGACCTACGCCAACGACGCCAAACTGTATGTTCCGGTGTCATCCCTGCATCTGATTAGCCGCTACGCAGGCGGTGCCGAAGAGAATGCGCCGCTGCATAAGCTGGGCGGCGACGCCTGGGCGCGCGCGCGCCAGAAGGCCGCGGAAAAAGTACGCGACGTGGCGGCCGAGCTGCTGGATATCTACGCCCAGCGCGCGGCCAAAGAGGGCTTCGCCTTTAAGCATGATAAAGAGCAGTACCAGCTGTTCTGCGACAGCTTCCCGTTTGAAACCACGCCGGACCAGGCCCAGGCCATCAACGCCGTACTGAGCGACATGTGCCAGCCGCTGGCGATGGACCGCTTAGTCTGCGGCGACGTCGGCTTCGGCAAAACCGAAGTGGCGATGCGCGCCGCCTTCCTGGCGGTTGAAAACAACAAGCAGGTGGCGGTACTGGTGCCGACCACCCTGCTCGCCCAGCAGCACTTCGACAACTTCCGCGACCGTTTCGCCAACTGGCCGGTGCGCATTGAGATGCTGTCACGTTTTCGCAGCGCCAAAGAGCAGACGCAGATCCTCGAACAGGCAAGCGAAGGCAAAATCGATATTCTGATCGGTACGCACAAGCTGCTGCAAAGCGACGTGAAGTGGAAAGATCTGGGGCTGCTGATCGTCGACGAAGAGCACCGCTTCGGGGTGCGTCACAAAGAGCGGATCAAAGCGATGCGCGCCGACGTCGATATTCTAACCCTGACCGCAACGCCAATTCCGCGTACGCTGAACATGGCGATGAGCGGCATGCGCGATCTGTCGATTATTGCCACACCACCGGCGCGTCGTCTGGCGGTGAAAACCTTTGTCCGCGAGTACGATAATCTGGTGGTACGCGAGGCGATCCTGCGTGAGGTACTGCGCGGGGGCCAGGTTTATTATCTTTATAACGACGTTGAAAATATCCAGAAAGCCGCGGACAGGCTGGCCGAACTGGTACCGGAAGCGCGTATTGCCATCGGCCACGGGCAGATGCGCGAGCGCGAGCTGGAGCGGGTGATGAACGACTTCCACCACCAGCGCTTTAACGTACTGGTGTGTACCACCATCATTGAAACCGGCATTGATATCCCGACGGCGAATACCATCATTATTGAGCGTGCGGATCACTTTGGTCTGGCGCAGCTTCATCAGCTGCGCGGTCGCGTTGGGCGTTCGCATCATCAGGCTTACGCCTGGCTGTTGACCCCGCATCCGAAAGCGATGACCACCGACGCGCAAAAGCGTCTGGAAGCCATCGCCTCGCTGGAAGACCTCGGTGCAGGCTTTGCGCTGGCCACGCACGATCTTGAGATCCGTGGTGCCGGCGAACTGCTGGGCGAGGATCAGAGCGGCTCCATGGAAACCATCGGCTTCTCGCTCTATATGGAGCTGCTGGAAAACGCGGTTGATGCCCTGAAGGCCGGACGCGAGCCGTCGCTGGAAGATCTCACCAGCCAGCAGACCGAGGTCGAGTTGCGTATGCCGTCCCTGCTGCCGGATGATTTCATTCCTGATGTGAATACCCGCCTGTCATTCTACAAACGCATTGCCAGCGCGAAGAATGAAAATGAGCTGGAAGAGATCAAAGTGGAACTGATTGACCGCTTTGGCCTGCTGCCCGATGCGGCGAGAAATCTGCTGGATATTGCGCGGCTGCGCCAGCAGGCGCAGAAGCTGGGGATCCGCAAGCTTGAAGGTAATGAAAAAGGCGGCGTCATTGAATTCGCCGAGAAGAATCACGTCAACCCGATGTGGCTGATTGGCCTGCTGCAAAAACAGCCGCAGTATTTCCGCCTGGATGGGCCAACCCGTCTGAAATTTACCCAGGAGCTGGCGGATCGCAAAACCCGTATGGACTGGGTGCGTAACTTTATGCGACAGCTCGAAGAGAACGCGGTCGCGTAATCTGCCCTCCCCCCCCGTTAGCCAGTGCTGCCGGGGGGACAATTTACAAACTCTTTGCACTTCACCCGATCTTCCCGACACACCCTTTCGCCATAATTATCATTAACACCTTATAAAACAATAACCTTATCATTTATATGGATTATGGTGATGATGACCTCTTCGCGTTTTACCCGCTGGATAACCCTGTTTACGCTGGCTGCCGCCGTCGCGGTTGCACTTCCCGCTCGCGCAAACACCTGGCCTCTTCCACCGCCTGGCAGCAAGCTGGTCGGGGAAAACCGCTTTCATGTGGTTGAAAATAATGGCGGTTCACTGGAAGCCATTGCCAAAAAATATAACGTCGGTTTTCTGGCTCTGCTGCAGGCGAACCCCGGCGTCGATCCGTATGTCCCGCGCGCGGGCAGCGTACTGACGATCCCGTTACAAACTCTCCTGCCGGATGCCCCGCGCGAGGGGATCGTCATAAACCTGGCTGAGTTACGTCTCTATTATTATCCGCCGGGTAAAAATGAAGTGACCGTCTACCCTATCGGTATCGGTCAACTGGGCGGCGACACCCTGACACCGACGATGGTGACGACCGTCTCGGATAAACGGGCGAATCCAACCTGGACGCCAACGGCCAACATTCGCGCCCGTTATAAAGCCCAGGGCATCGATCTTCCCGCGGTTGTTCCGGCTGGCCCGGATAACCCAATGGGGCACCACGCGATCCGCCTGGCGGCATACGGTGGGGTTTACCTGCTGCACGGAACGAATGCCGACTTTGGCATCGGTATGCGCGTCAGCTCCGGCTGTATTCGTCTGCGCGATGACGATATCAAAACGCTGTTCAACGTCGTTACGCCAGGGACTAAAGTGAATATTATCAATACGCCGATTAAAGTCTCTGAGGAGCCGGGCGGCGTACGGCTGGTCGAAATTCACCAGCCGCTCTCAAAAAATATCGGCGACGATCCGCAGACGTTACCCATTAACCTGAATGCTGCGATGGTGAGCTTTAAAACGAATGCGAATACCGAGAGCCAGGTGATGGAACGTGCGATAGAGGCCCGGTCAGGCATGCCGACCGATGTCACCCGGCATCACGATATCGTTCAGCAGTCGATGTAAAACAGAACGTAAAACGCCCTGCTTAGCAGGGCGTTTTTTATTGCAGTGGCATAAATGAGGGTTTATGCCCGGCTTATTTGTAGATGACAGCCGTGCCGTGCAGCGTGTTAGGACCGGTCACAGAGGTGATGCGGTAGGATTTTGCACCCATTGCTTCCGCTTTTTGTGCCAGCTGATCTTCCAGTGAACCCAGGTTAGTCCCGGCAGACGCAGAGATCGTCCCGACTTTATGCTGATCGGCTGGCGTTGACTGAACTTGTACAGCAGCAACGCTTGCGAAAGAAAGTGAACTCAGTACGGCTGCAGCGATGAGGGTTTTTACGTTTTTCATGATGTTTACCTTTGGCAGATGAATTTGGAGGTCGTAAGCGATTTAGTTAACGATCGATAGGTAAATCATAAATGTGATCCAGCTCACGCGTCAACATAATTTTATAACGAGCATTAATTAATTTTTAAAGTCGTTAATTTTCATACATATATGATTAATTTATTTTTAAGCATTCTGCACTGGTGGTGGGTTGCGTTTATTTTTATAATGGTTATTCAACAAATCAACAGAGGACCAACGGCAAATGACAACCGACGTCACGAGTTGTGCGAAGAAAAGCCGTGGCCGACCAAAAGTGTTTGACAGGGATGCAGCGCTTGATAAGGCCATGACTCTCTTCTGGCAACATGGGTATGAAGCGACCTCGCTTTCCGATCTGGTAGAAGCCACCGGCGCCAAAGCACCGACGCTCTATGCTGAATTTACCAACAAAGAGGGGCTGTTCAGGGCAGTGCTGGACAGATACATTTCGCGCTTTGCAGCGAAACACGAAGCCCAGCTGTTTTGTGAAGAGAAAAGCGTTGAACAGGCGCTACGGGATTACTTCACCGCCGTTGCCACCTGCTTCACCAGTAAAGATACGCCCGCGGGCTGCTTTATGATTAACACCTCCGCCACCCTGGCGGCAGCGTCGAAAGAGATCGCCAATACGGTGAAATCGCGACATGCCATGCAGGAAGATACCCTCAGCGCATTTCTGGCTCAACGCCAGCAGCGCGGTGAAATTCCCGCGCATTGTCAGCCGCAGATGCTGGCGCAGTACCTGAGCTGTATTTTGCAGGGTATGTCGATCAGCGCGCGTGAAGGCGCGACGCTGGAAAAACTGCAGAATATAACCGAAACCACACTACGCTTGTGGCCTGAACTCCTCAAAATTTGAGGTAAAAAAAAGCTCCTCAGCCTGAGCGCTTGAGGAGCTAAGTTCAGAGAACATCTTTTTTACACTTTGTTATTCAGTACCAACTGGCCATTTCCATCCAGTGGAATTTGCGTTCCTGGGTCTTTATCCATACGGATTTTGCCCTGCTGGTCGCCAATTTTGTAGGTCACGTCATAACCCAGCATTTTCTCCGACTTGTCATAGACGGTTTTACAACGCTGCTGAGTCGTGGTGTAAGTATCGTTATCCTGCATCGCACCCTGCACCTGGTTGCCGGCATAGCCGCCACCCAGCGCACCAACGACGGTCGCGACATCTTTACCTCGGCCACCGCCAAACTGGTGACCAATTACCCCACCCGCTACTGCACCCAGAACAGAGCCGGCAATACGGTTTTCATCCTGTACCGGACGACGGTGGGTCACGGAGACGTTACGGCACTCCTGACGAGGGGTTTTTACGGTTTCTTTAATGGGAGTAGCAGAAACCACCTGCGCATACTGCGGGCCGCGATCTAATACGTTGAGACTGGCAACAGCAGCCACACCTAACGCCGCTGCGACACCAATCCCTATACCCGCCAACATAGATTTATTCACGGGACTTCCTCCTTTGTTGCTATTGGTAACAATTTTGCAATGAAGCCACGGCTTCGCCAATAAGACAAAGGATCAAAAAGTGGACACTGGAGAGGGATATATCATGTTTAGGAGAACTCTTAAGCACCTAATCCATGACGGGCAGCATGATATGCTAAAAACTCCCTCCGGAGGGCCCGGAGGGAGTGAAAGATTAGTGGAGCTTAAGACGCGGACGGATGACGCGGTTGATTCTGCCCACCAGCATCATCAGACCCGTTTTGAAGTAGCCGTGCAGTGCGATCTGGTGCATACGGTACAGTGAAATATAGACAAAGCGTGCTATGCGCCCTTCTACCATCATCGAGCCACGCATCAGGTTACCCATCAGGCTACCGACGGTAGAGAAGTTGGACAGCGATACCAGAGAGCCGTGGTCTTTATAGACATACGCCTTCATCGGTTTGCCTTTGTACTGCGCCAGAATGTTATGCAGCACCAGGCTTGCCATCTGGTGCGCAGCCTGAGCACGCGGCGGCACGAAGCCACCTTCAGGGCGCGCGCAGGAAGCACAGTCGCCAATCGCAAAGATTTCCGGGTCGCGCGTGGTTTGCAGCGTTGGCTCCGTCACCAGCTGGTTAATGCGGTTCGTTTCCAGACCACCGATATCTTTCATAAAATCAGGCGCTTTGATACCTGCCGCCCAGACCATCAGATCCGCTTTGATGTACTCGCCGTCTTTGGTGTGCAGACCGCCTTCGTCGGCGCTGGTCACCATCGTCTGTGTCAGCACCCGCACACCCAGTTTGGTGAGTTCATTGTGCGCCGCACCGGAGATACGCGGAGGCAGCGCCGGGAGGATGCGTTCACCGGCTTCGACCAGCGTGACGTTCAGCGCGTCGTTTGTTAACCCTTTATACCCGTAGCCGTGCAGCTGTTTCACCGCATTGTGCAGCTCAGCAGAGAGCTCTACCCCCGTTGCCCCGCCGCCGACAATCGCAATGTTAACCTTGCCATTCGCACCCATATTATTGGTGTACTTCAGGAACAGGTTCAGCATCTCCTGATGGAAACGACGTGCCTGGTGCGGGTTATCAAGGAAGATACAGTGCTCTTTCACGCCCGGCGTGTTGAAATCGTTAGAGGTACTGCCCAGCGCCATTACCAGCGTGTCATACGCCAGTTTGCGTTCAGGAACCAGCAGCTCGCCTTTTTCATCACGCAGCTCTGCCAAGGTGATGGTTTTGCTTTCACGGTTGATATCCACCACGGAACCCAGCTGGAACTGGAAATGGTGATTGCGTGAGTGCGCCAGATAGCTCAGCGCGTCCACGCCCTCATCCAGCGATCCGGTCGCCACTTCGTGCAGCAACGGTTTCCACAGGTGACTGTGGTTACGATCCACCAGCGTGATTTTGGCTTTTTTACCGCGACCCAGCTTCTTACCCAACTGTGTGGCCAGCTCCAGCCCGCCAGCACCACCGCCTACAATCACTATCTTTTTCAATGGCGTAGTCAACGTGACCCCCTCAAATTATTAACCAATTGTTAATTAAAAGTTATAAAAATAACCCTTAATTAACAACAGGTTACAGCACTGAAACCATTCAGGTGAATTGAGAATACCACGTCAGGCGCATTGGTCATACCAAAATTGATATGCATCAAGTTTTGATGGCTTAAAAGTAGACAATTCTGGACAAAAAGAAACCCGGTACGCATTAGCGACCGGGTTCCGGAGGTGACTGACTGTGGCTTAGCCCAGCGTTTTAAAGGCTTTTATGCGCTGCAGATGTGGGGAGATGTTCTTGAACTTATGGGTCTGTTCTTCATCCCAGACAATCTCATAGTAATGATGCAGAAGCTCCGCAGCCCGGTGGCTGTTGAGCGCCTCATCATTACGCGAAAGGATCACCAGACACCGGTCGCGGTTTTTATCGCGAAAATTACTGACGCACTTGGTGGCAATATCGACGTACTCTTCCGGGCGGTCAATTTTGCCTTCCATGTTCTCATTCGGGAAAAGGTTAGGATTAAATACAACCTGGCGTATGTCGCACAGAAAACCAATCCGCTCTGCCCAGTAGCCACCCAGGCCCACGCCGCAAATCAGCGGGCGATCGTCGATATTAAGCTGCAGCATCTTGTCCACTTCTTTGAGCAGATGCTGCATATCATGCTTCGGATGGCGCGTGCTGTAGCTGATCAACCGGACATCGGGATCGATAAACTGCAGCTGCAACACCTTCTCATGATTACCTGGACTGTTTGAGTCAAAACCGTGTAAATAGATGATCATTGTCTTCTCACCATGCTACGCCTTCCGGGAGGGATTACAGGCTGGCTTTGTGCGCCTGCCAGCGCTCATTCAGGTCTTCAAGCCGGGCGTTGACCGTCTTCCAGCGCGCCGAATCCATCAGCTCCTGACGGCTAAATGAACCTTTATGATACAATTGTGTAACACGCTCTGCATTGATCGGCGACAGGTTATCCAGCACGCTAACAGCCCCTTTACGATTATTGCAGACCAGGATCATATCGCAACCTGCGTCCAGCGACGCCTGACCGCGTTCTGCATAGCTGCCCATAATTGCCGCCCCTTCCATCGACAAATCGTCGGAGAAAATCACGCCATTGAAACCCAGCTCCTGGCGCAATACGGTTTTCAGCCAGTGCGGAGAGCCACTGGCCGGCCGCGGGTCGACGTCGCTGTAAATCACGTGGGCAGGCATGATAGCGTCAAGTTTGTTATCGGTGATAAGTGAACGGAACACTGACATATCTTTGGCACGAATTTCCGCTTCCGGGCGCGGATCGCGCGGGGTCTCTTTATGGGAATCCGCCGTCACGGCCCCGTGGCCCGGGAAGTGTTTGCCGGTGGTTTTCATACCTGCATCGTGCATCCCGTCGATAAATCGGGTCGCCATTGCCAGCGCAATACGCGGATCTTCATGGTATGAGCGCTCGCCAATCGCGGCGCTGATATGGCCCACATCAAGTACCGGGGCAAAACTGATGTCGATATCCATAGCAATCATTTCACTGGCCATCAGCCAGCCAGCGTCCTGCGCCAGTTTTCCCCCCTCTTCCGTCCCGAGCAGCGCGGCGAAAGACTGGGCAGCCGGCAGATGGGTGAAACCGTCGCGAAAACGCTGCACGCGCCCGCCTTCCTGATCGACGGCCACCACCAGATGGTTACGCGACGCGGCGCGGATCTGACGCACCAGCTCGCGCAGCTGCGCCGGATCGTGATAGTTGCGGGTAAACAGGATCAGGCCGCCCACCAGCGGATGCGCCAGAATTTCACGCTCCTCCGCATCCAGCTCAAACCCTTCAACATTCAACATGACTGGACCCACACTCACCTCTCTTATCCTTTCATTTGTAACTGACGCCAGGCATCGTCTGCCAGCGCAATAAATTGTTTATCTCTGGACTGCTGAAGGCGCATTTCAAACCAGCCCGCCATCAGCATAATGACCCAGGGTCGCCAGCGTCTCACCTGACGAGCCAGCGCGTCGGCGTCAATATGCGCTACTCTGGCATACTCTCTGATGAGCGTCAGCCGCGCGGCGTCACTTTCCGTCCAGACCGCGGCCAGCTCCAGCGCCACATCGCCGTCTCCGGCATATTCCCAGTCAATAAGTCTGGCTCCTCCTGACGTATGCACAATGTTCCCGGCGTGCACATCCATATGTAACGGTGAGAGCCGAATCGGTTGCGGCTCGCCCGCTTTACGCAGCCGTTTGAGATGCGCAAGCCAGACTGGGGTACGTCTTTTCGGGGAGGCTTGCTGCCAGTAGTGCTCAAGCAGCGGAAGTAACGCGATTCGCCACCCCAGACGCTGTTGCTGGTGCAGATGATACAGCATCGCCGCGAGCTCCGGGGTGTCCGGCAGCGCGCTTTTCACCTCGCCCTCAAGATAGTCGACGGCCATCCAGCCCTGTCGGAAAAAACGGGGTTCCGGCACGAGATCCGACGGAAGACGTCTGAGGGCACGAAACTGACGACGAAAATGGAAAGCGGGCGCGAAGGGATCGTGATTATGTCGTAAGACCAGACGGTGCGCGCCCTGCTCCAGAATACAACTCGCGCCGCCAAGCCCGGAGTGGGCCTGCGGCGCGATAAGGCGGTACTGCGGAAAATAGCGCGTCAGGATCGCATCACGCGTGCTGTCATTGTTGCGTAACCGCACCTTTACCTGACCAGATAATTTCGCCTGTCTGAACCAGCATCAGCTGCATCTGCAGGGCTGGGGTATTCACGTTGCCGGTCGCATTAGAGTACAGCACATACTGGGCGCCAACGTTGCGGGCAATCCCAATCGCCTTGCTGCGGGTGCCGAGGCTATCCTGCGGCGACAGGCCGAGTTGCTGTTTGGCCACCGCGAGCTGCTGAGCAGAGACCAGCGTAAACTTGCCGTTGTTCGCCAGGGCATTGCGCAGGGTTTCCGTCGCTTCGCCCGCGTTCAGCGAACCGTTAGTACGGTTGTTAACGCTGTCGACCAGCAGCACGCCGCCTGCCGTCACGCCCTGTGCCTGCAGCATTTTACCGACCATCGGTTGCATTGCACCGTTCCAGTCATAATGGCGCACGCGCGGCGTAGGCTGTGACGTCTGGTCCGGGTGCTCAATTGGACCGGGCTGGGACGGAATAGACGGTACAGACGGCACGGTTGGCTGTGGCTCCGTTGGCGTTGTCGGCTGCTCAGTACCCGGTTTAGCCTCTTCTACAGGTGCAGGCTGTTCAGTACGGGTCACACACCCTGCCAGAAACAGAGCGAAAGCGGTCACGAGCGCATAACGGCTCAAATTTTTAATCAAAGTTCACCCCTTACAGATAAAGATAAAGTCTTACCTTATGTGCACCCAAATAGCTGGCGCTGTCATAGATCGTTACCGACGACCTCGCCGGAAGGGTGACGCTGCGCGGCGCCTCCAGCGGATGCATTTCAAGACCTCTTACGTCATACCAGAAAAAACGGTAGTGGACCGTCACGGGTTCATTTCGTTCGTTAAAGAGCGCAGAGGAGGCTGAAGACTTAATTTCACTGACCGTTAACGCGGGCTGTTGCGCCGTAATACCCGCCGCCAGCACGGAGGACTCCATCACCAGCGTCTGTTCATCGCTCACGGGGATCGCCGGGCGCGTGCTGCATCCCACAATCATCATCGTCATTACCAGCGCTGCAATACGCCCTTTAAACATGTCAAAGACCTTTGTGTGCCAGCATCGGCCCCAGAGGACGTCCACCCAGCAGATGCATGTGAATATGATAAACTTCCTGGCCGCCATGACGATTACAGTTCATGATCAGACGGTAACCGTCCTCCGCTATGCCTTCCTGCTCGGCAATTTTCGCCGCCACCGTCAGCATACGACCTAACGACACTTCGTGCTCGGTTTTTACGTCATTTACGGTCGGAATCAGAATATTGGGAATGATAAGGACGTGTGTCGGTGCCTGGGGGGAAATGTCCCGGAAAGCCGTCACCAGTTCATCCTGATAGACGATATCCGAGGGGATTTCGCGACGGATAATTTTACTGAAAATCGTTTCTTCAGCCATGACCTTTTCCTTTTTTGTTAAATCTGGCGTGGTGCGTCCGCTGATAACACACTCTCGGGAAGACTGTGTGACACAATCCAAGAGTATGAGCGAGTTTCTCCTGTCCTTTCAACCTTCTCCCCCGAATTCTTTCCTGAATCTTCATCAGCTGAATGAAGAGTGACCGCTCAGGCGTATTCACTGGCTGAAACATTATTTCAGTTCCGCTCGACACATCTGTTTACAGCATTAATGGCAATGCGTATATTTCGCATTTGCATTTTCATGCGCATTTTTAACATAGAAAACGACGTCAGACCGCGATCGCGGGACTGATGCTACCAACCTTCACCGTTCTTAAGGGTTTGATCATGTCTTTCAATCATCATACCAGGGATGGGCAACGTCAGCCTGTCGCAACGCCTTCGTTGCTGACAGCCTGCATTGCTATGGCATTGATGCCAGCCGTGAGTTTTGCCGCCTCCACAGACGAAGATACCGTTGTGGTTGATGGCGGTTTCGATAACGCGCCAGCCCCGTCCGACGGGCAGGATCGGGACTACAGCGTCAAGACCACCACCACCGGGACCAAACTGCTCCTCGTGCCTCGCGATATTCCGCAGTCCGTCAGCGTCATCAGCCAGCAGCGCATGGCGGATCAAAACCTGCAGTCTATCGGTCAGGTGTTAACCAATACCACTGGCGTGACGGCGCAGGTTCAGGACAGCGACCGTACCGTATTTTACTCACGCGGATTCTTCGTGAGTAACTATGCGTACGATGACCTGCCGACCTCCATCAGCGAAGTGTGGAACTTCGGCGATACTGCCGCCGATACCGCGATTTATGACCGTATCGAAGTGGTACGCGGCGCAACCGGCCTGATGTCCGGGACGGGAAACCCGGCGGCCTATGTCAATATGGTGCGCAAACATGCAGACAGCAATGAATTCAAAGGTAATGTCAGTGCCAGCTACGGCAGCTGGGATAAACAGCGCTACGTGCTGGATCTGCAGGCGCCGCTGGTGGAGTCTGGCAAGATACGCGGCCGCCTGATTACGGGCTATCAGGATAACGACAGCTTTGTTGATAACTACCACTACCGTAAAAAATTCCTCTACGGCGTGGTGGATGCGGATGTGACCGACAGCACGACCCTTTCTGTCGGCTATGAATACCAGGAAAGCAACACCGAGGATCCGACCTGGGGCGGATTGCCAACCTGGAACAGCGACGGGAGTAAAACCCATTACGATCGTAGCCAGACCGTAGCGCCAAAGTGGGCATATTCGGATAAAGATAACACCCGCATTTTCGCCAACCTGACTCAGCGCTTTGACAACGGCTGGGAAGCCCACATCAACGGCATGCATGCTGATACGAATTTCGACAGCAAACTGATGTATATGTCCGGCTATCCCGATCAAGCGACCGGTGCAGGCATGGTGGGCTATGGTGGCTGGAACAAAGGCGAGCGCAAACAGGATGCGGTTGATGCCTTCCTGCGCGGCGGATTCGATCTCTTTGGCCGTCAGCACGAAATGATGTTTGGCGGCAGCTTCAGCCGCCAGCGCAACCATTATGACAATAGGATGCCGGATGCGTTATACGGCATGGTCGACGTGGGTAATTTCAAAAACTGGAACGGGGATATTGCCGATCCTCAGTGGACGCCATGGAAGCTCTATAGCCAGGACGACATCCGTCAGTCATCGGCCTATACTTCCGCCCGCTTCTCGCTTGCCGATCCGCTGCACCTGATCCTCGGGGCGCGCTATACCAACTATAACATTCGCTATAACCCGGCGGGCTCTCCGGACACCCGTCTGGAAAGTACCAAAGATGACGTCACGCCTTACGCGGGCCTGGTCTACGACATTAATGAAGACTGGTCGACTTACGTCAGCTATACCTCAATCTTCCAGCCTCAGGACAAGCGTAATGCCAGTGGTCGTTACCTCGACCCAACCACGGGTAAAAGCTATGAAGCCGGTGTGAAAGCGGACTGGTTCAATACCCGCCTGACCACCTCGCTGGCAATTTTCCGCATTGAACAGGATAACGTGGCGAGCAACACTTATACCTACATGCCGAGCGGTGAATCCATTTATGAATCGCTGGACGGTGTGGTGAGTAAAGGGATTGAGTTCGAGCTTAACGGCGCGCTGACGGATAACTGGCAGCTAACGTTCGGCGCAACCCGCTACATTGCTGAAGATAAAAACGGCAACGCAGTCAGCTCCGATCAGCCGCGCACAACCATGAAGCTGTTTACCCGTTATCAACTGCCAATGCTGCCAGAACTAACCGTGGGCGGTGGCGTAAACTGGCAGAATAAGGTGTGGACGGATGTGGACGGCGGCCCGGCGGGACAATCACGTGCAGAGCAAGGCAGTTACGGGCTGGTTAACCTGTTCAGCCGTTATCAGGTCACCAAAGAGTTTGCCGTCCAGGCTAACGTCAACAACCTGTTTGACAAAGAGTATTACGATTACGTCGGCTCTTATGTGGTTTATGGCGCACCGTTGAACGTCTCGGTGAGCGCGAGTTATGATTTTTGAGTGACAGAAGCCCGGTGGCGCTACGCTTACCGGGCACAACAAACCGCAGCAATAAAAAAGGCAGCCATTCGGCTGCCTTAGTCTCCCCTGCTCACAGCTTAGCTGTTGCGGATGTACTCATCCATTTCGGTTTTCAGGTTATCGGATTTCGTACCGAAGATTGCCTGAACACCAGAACCTGCAACAACCACGCCCGCTGCGCCCAGTTTTTTCAGACCCGGCTGGTCTACTTTCGCAACATCGGCAACGCTCACACGCAGACGAGTGATACACGCGTCCAGGTTAGTGATGTTCTCTTTGCCACCGAACGCTGCAACCAGGGCCGGAGCCATTTCGCTGGTCACACCTGCTTTGCTGTCTTCAGTTGCATCTTCACGGCCTGGGGTTTTCAGGTCCAGTGCTTTGATCAGCACGCGGAAGATGGTGTAGTAGACAACGGCATAGCACGCACCCACGATTGGGAACAGCCACAGTTTGCTGCTGTTACCGGACAGAACGATAAAGTCGATCAGACCGTGAGAGAAGGACGTACCGTCACGCATACCCAGCAGGATACAGATTGGGAACGCCAGACCCGCCAGAATCGCGTGGATAACGTACAGGATCGGCGCAACGAACATGAAGGAGAACTCGATCGGCTCGGTGATACCGGTCAGGAACGAGGTCAGCGCTGCGGAGATCATGATACCGCCCACTTTTGCACGGTTCTCTGGTTTAGCAGAGTGCCAGATTGCAATCGCAGCAGCCGGCAGGCCGTACATTTTGAACAGGAAGCCACCAGACAGTTTGCCTGCAGTTGGATCACCTGCCATGTAACGTGGGATATCACCGTGGAATACCTGGCCAGCTGCGTTGGTGAATTCACCAATCTGCATCTGGAATGGAACGTTCCAGATGTGGTGCAGACCGAATGGCACCAGGCAACGCTCGATGAAGCCGTAGATACCAAACGCGACAACCGGGTTCTGGTAAGCAGCCCACTGAGAGAAGGTCTGGATCGCGGAACCGATTGGTGGCCAGATGAAGGACAGGATCACGCCAGTGAAAATCGCTGCCAGACCAGAGATGATCGGAACGAAACGCTTGCCCGCGAAGAAGCCCAGATACTCAGGCAGCTTGATGCGATAGAAGCGGTTAAACATATATGCTGCAATCGCACCGGAGATGATACCGCCCAGAACACCGGTGTCTGCCAGGTGTTTCGCGGCAATCTCTTCTGCCGGTAAATGCAGAACCAGAGGCGCAACCACAGCCATGGTTTTCACCATGATGCCGTAGGCAACCACTGCAGCCAGCGCAGAAACGCCGTCGTTATTGGTGAAGCCCAGCGCCACACCGATCGCGAAGATCAGAGGCATGTTAGCAAAGACGGAACCGCCTGCTTCGGCCATCACATGGGAAACTACGGCTGGCAGCCAGCTGAAGTTTGCAGAACCGACACCCAGCAGGATACCTGCGATAGGCAGTACGGATACTGGCAGCATCAGCGATTTACCGACCTTTTGCAGGTTAGCAAATGCATTCTTAAACATAATTGAGAGTGCTCCTGAGTATTTGTGCTTTTTTTACGCTTTCACGCATTGGCCCGGGGGGAGTACCGTGCCGTGGACAGGACATCTAAGCGCCCTTTATTTATTACACAGAGTAAAATAATTCCCTCTGGGATTGTTTGACGGCTATCACGTTTCAGCTTAAGACGGACGAAAAACTTGCAGTTATTTACAAAAAGCATGTCTGGATGTGTCTAAATACATCCTCACCGCCCCAAATGAGGCGGTGAACTTTACTCGTTTTGTTTATTAATTACGAGCCTAAAAAAAACAGGTGTATCAGACAGATTGCAGGCGGGCGGGGTCGATATGGAACAGCGCAGAGAAGTTTTCCGTCGTGACGCGGGCCAGCTCTTCGATGCTGACGCCTTTAAGCACGGCCATGTATTCCGCAACGTCTCGCGTCATGGCTGGCTGGTTCTCTTTCCCGCGATGCGGTACCGGTGCCAGATACGGAGAGTCTGTTTCTACCAGAATGCGGTCGAGCGGAACATAACGCGCAGCATCACGCAGCTGCTCTGCATTACGGAACGTCACGATCCCGGAAAACGAAATATAAAACCCTAGATCAAGCAGTTTACCCGCCGTTTCTCTGTCTTCTGTGAAACAGTGTAGTACGCCACCGCAATCCGTCACCTTTTCTTCCTGGAGGATCGCCAGCGTATCGGCGCGTGCATCACGGGTATGCACGATGACCGGTTTGTTCAGCTCGCGGCCAATGCGGATATGGTTGCGGAAGGATTCCTGCTGGCGCGGTTTCGTTTCCGGCGTGTAAAAATAGTCCAGCCCGGTTTCACCCATCGCCACGACGCCCTCTTCCGCAGCCAGTCGGCGTAACTCATCAACATCGTACGCTTCATCCTGGTTCAGTGGATGCACGCCGCAGGAGAACACCACGTTATCGCGAACGCCCACCAGCTCTCGCATGGCGCGGTACCCCGGCAATGTCGTCGCCACGGCAAGACAAAATTTCACATCGCGGGCAGCGGCTTTTGCCAGCACGTCATCCACGTCATTGTGAAGGGATTGATAATCCAGGCCATCAAGATGGCAGTGTGAGTCGACTAAAAACATAATGTCTCTCTCAGAGATGGGAAACAGGCGGCGTAACGCCTGGTTGCAGGTAATGTTCAATACGCAGTAACTGGTCGGTCAGTAACAGCTCGCGATTAAGACCCGTTACGGTTAAAAGCTGTTCCCGGCTTTCGCAGATATCATGAAGGATAGCGTGCAAGGACGTTCCTGAAAGGCGGCTCGCCAGCAGGTTCACCAGTGGCCACGCGTCCGGGTTTGTCAGTAGCATTGCCCGCTGCTGGAGCTTTAGCGCATCCAAAAGTAAGGACGCCAGCCAGTGCAAACGCTCAACGGCCCGATCGCTATTCAGTGCAGGCAGCAAGCTCAACCAGTCCTGGCTGTTGAGCGAAGCCTCGACGGCCTTACAGAGCGTTTCTCGCTGCGACCAGACGTCGGGTTGCAGTAATGCCAGCGCCGCTGCGGGCGCGCCGCTGCTCAGGCGAAGCGCAGAGAGCGCACTTTCCTGTGACGTTGTCACCTCGCGTTCTAGCCAGCTCAAGGACCATGATTCCTGGGGCACCGCAAGGTGATGAAGACGACAGCGGCTGCGCAACGTTGCCAGCAATCGGCCCGGATCGCGGCATGAGAGGAAGAACCATGTTTTCTCCGGCGGCTCTTCCAGCGTTTTGAGCAGCGCGTTAGCCGCCGCCTCGGTCAGTAATGCAGCGTCGTTGAGCCAGACGACTTTCGCCCCGCCCAGTCGCGCATGTTCGTACAGTTTTTCACTGACTTCACGCACGGCATCAATACCGAGCGCGCTTTTGCCCTTCTCAGGCGCCAGCGTGTAATAGTCAGGATGCGTGCCCGCCTGCATCAGCTGGCAGCCACGGCAATTCCCGCAGCTTTTGTGCCCTTCAGGCTGCTGGCACATCAGGAAACGGGTAATGGCGTAAATTAGCGCATCATCCCCCATCCCCGGCAATGCCTGAATCAGTAACGCATGATGCCCCCGACCGGCCTGATAGCTGTTGATCAGCTGTTCAAAGTGCGGGCGCAACCATGGATACCATTTCATGCCTGCTGCTCCTGTAGCCACTGCGTAACGGTCTGCTGGATGTCTTGCGTGACGTCTTCCAGCGATTGCGTCGCATCGATGGTACGAATTGAGCTGTCCTGCGCGGCCAGCTCTAGATAGCGTGCGCGGGTGCGGTTAAAGAAATCAAAGGACTCTTGTTCAATGCGATCCAGCTCGCCGCGCGCGCGGGCGCGTTTGAGGCCCACTTCCGGAGTGACATCCAGATAGAGCGTCAGGTCCGGGCGAAAATCACCCAGTACGGCATTACGCAGCGTTGCCAGCATTGTCTGGTCAATACCGCGTCCCCCGCCCTGATACGCCTGAGTGGACAGATCGTGACGGTCGCCGATCACCCACTTGCCATTGGCCAGAGCGGGTTTAATCACCGTCTCAACCAGCTGGACGCGCGCCGCATAGAACATCAGCACTTCGGCTTTGTCAGTGATAACTTCGTCACCAACAGATTTGATATCCAGCACCAGGCTGCGCAGTTTCTCAGCCAGCTGAGTGCCGCCTGGCTCTCGGGTGAAGACCATGTCAGTGACGCCAAGCGCGTTCAGCGTTTCCACCACTACGTCGCGAGCGGTGGTTTTCCCCGCACCTTCGAGTCCCTCAATGACAATGTATTTACTGCGCATTTTTTTCCTTAAGTGCCTTCAGATAGTCCTGAACAGAGCGATTATGACTGACAAGGTTGGTGTTAAAGGTGTGCCCCCCTTTTCCGTCAGCCACAAAATAGAGATACGGTGTTTTGGCCGGATGCGCGGCGGCTTTAAGCGACGCCTCGCTCGGCGTTGCAATCGGGCCCGGCGGCAGGCCGTTAATGACGTAGGTATTATACGCCGTTGGCGTCTCGAGATCTTTCCTCGAAATCTTTCCGCTGTAGCGCTCGCCCATGCCGTAAATAACGGTAGGGTCGGTTTGCAGACGCATGCCAATGCGAAGACGGTTGATAAATACCGACGCGACCCGATCGCGCTCGGCAGCAACGGCAGTCTCTTTCTCGATGATCGAAGCCATGGTCACGAACTGGTTTTGATCTTTATAGGGCAGCCCTTCCATACGCCCTTCCCAGGCGGAATCGACTGCCGCGACCATCTTTTTGTGCGCCCGTTTAAGAATCGCGACATCCGTCGTGCCCGCGGTGTACATCCAGGTGTCCGGCCAGAACCAGCCTTCCACCCACTCAGGATGCTCAAATTTCAGCACCCAGGCGACCGTCTCGTAACGATCATCTTTCAGAGTGTGCTTGATATAGGGTGCATCACGCAGCTGTTTCAGGTAATCGCTCAGTCGCATTCCTTCGACAAAACGCAGCGGGAACTGCGCTTCTTTGCCACTTTCCAGCAGCTGCAGCATCTCCCTGACAGTCATGCCGGGCGTAAAACGATAGGTACCGGCCTTGAAGTGAGACAGTTCCGGCTCGATACGCAGTAACCACTGGAACACGCGCGGGCGGTTGATGATTTTATCGCTGTAAAGCTGTTCGCCCAGCGCCATCCGCCCGGTACCGGCTTTAAGGGTAAAAATCGTCTCGTCTTTAATGAGGATCTTACTGTCCGCCAGCTGGAAAACTTTCCATACACCGACGCCGGCGGCAGCGCCGAGGACAACCAACAGTAACAGAACAAGGCGTAACAGTTTCATCATGCTAATCGGACGACTCACAAATTGGGGCTAAATAGTGGTAAAGTTCGCGCGCGGGCCACTCTCGCTCTGCGTAGCGCTGTACGGGGACAACCGGCATTAGCGCGTTGCAGATAAGCACTTCATCAGCCTGCGCGAGCGCCGTTAGCGGCGCATTCACTTCGACAACGCGATACGCGGTCAGTGCCAGTTGGGCGATAATAAACTGCCGCATAATGCCGTTTACGCCCGCCTGATCGAGGCGTGGGGTAAAGACATCCTGCCCACAGCGCCAGAACAGATTTGCGGCACAGCATTCCGTAAGCCACCCATCGCTGTCAAGGACAAGGGCTTCATCGGCATCCGTCTGCTCAAGATGAGAACGAATCAGCACCTGCTCAAGGCGGTTGAGGTGCTTCATTCCTGCAAGATAAGGGTTGCGACCCAAGGGGATCGGGCTGAGAGCAAGCGTTACGCCGGTTTCTTTCCAGCGTGCGTAATGCGTAGGATATTCAGAAACGCTCAGGATGCGCACCGGTTGCTGACAGCCTGCGGGGCTATAGCCGCGACCGCCAGCTCCACGCGTGATAACAACCTTTAATACGCCATCACCCTTTTTTTGCGCCATATCCCGCATTTCCGCAGCAAGGGTTTCCCATGCATAAAACGGGATAGCCAACCTTGTGCAGGCCGTCTGCAAACGTGTCAGATGGTGGCTGAAAAGTGAAACAACGCCGCCGCTAATTCGAGCAGTGGTAAAACAACCATCCCCAAACTCAACGCTACGATCGTTCACATCTAACTTTTTTTGTAACTCACCATTAATTAGATACATTCACCCTCCATATAAATACCTGACTAGGGTGGCAGGTGAAAGAGGATATCGCAAGTCTGTTATCTTCGAATAAATGTAAAAAAGCACAGGAAGGTTGGGCGCGCCTACGCCTGTATACATGAGAGAAATGCTATTCATCTATTAATGAATAAATGAAATATTATTCACGGAGAGGATTATTAAAGTTAAATTAAAAACACTCATTAGATATAGTTTATAGTTCATATTTTAGCACATAGATATAATCCCCCATGTGAATACCCAAGTGCGCAAGATGGTTTTAAAAACACAAGACAATGTTTCTTGCTGAAAACTATCGAGCACCATCACATCGTGTGCCATGAGTACTCACCTGTGTTTTATATCAATCACACTCTTCAAGGACATTATCAATGAAAGGAAAAGTAGCGGCTGTTGCCTTAATCACTACACTCGGAATGGTTTCTGCCGCGCAGGCCGATGATGGACAGGTAAATTTCACCGGTAATATCATCGAGCAAGGTTGTAAAATTGACACCACCATGACCGCACCGCAGACCGTCAAGTTAGGTGATATCGCTAAAACTGCTCTGCCAGAGGCTGGTTCCGTTGCCGCGAATACTCGCTTTACCCTGAAACTGTCTGAGTGCCCGGCAGACCTGAAAGGCAAAGCTGTTGTTGTGAAATACACCGGCAAACCAGACGCCACTAATAATGACTATCTGGAAGTCACCGGCGCAGGCACCACTGGCGTTGCCAAAGGCGTTGCTATTCAGTTGCTGAACGGCGACGGCACCGCGTTACCGCTGGCAACCGCATCTAAAGCAGCGACCATCGATGCGACTGCTGGCACCGCTACCATGAATTTCAGCGCACAGTATATCGCAACTGCCGCTACCGTTGAGGCGGGTTCCGCTAACGGTACCGCTAACTTTACGCTGGCATACAATTAATCATCGCGCGATAAATTTCCGCCTTTGGCTATAAGCAATGCCGGGGCTTCCCGGCATTGCTATTTTGAGGTTAACCAGATGAAATTAGTGAATTCATTAATCGCCGCTGCATTTGTTTTTTCAATGGCAACAGCGCAAGCGGGTGTTATTATTGGAGGCACTCGCATTATATATCATGCAGACAAAAAAGAATCTTCCCTGGACGTCAAAAACCCAGACCCATACTCCTATTTAATTCAGTCATGGGTTGATAAAGATGAAAACGACACCAGTAAAACACCGTTTATCGTCACGCCGCCCCTGTTCCGCTTAGCTGGCAATGAAGAAAACAAACTGCGTATTATTAATACGGGCGGGAATCTGCCACAGGATCGTGAGTCACTGTTCTGGATGAACATTAAAACCATTCCGGCAACAGAAAAGTTAGACAACGTAAATACCCTACAGATTGCGATTAAGACACGTATCAAACTCATTTATCGCCCCGCATCGCTTACTGAAATGCCGGAAAAGTTTGCCAGCAAGCCTAGCTGGAAACGCAGCGATCAACAGCTTACGGTCAGTAACCCAACCCCCTATTACATTAACTTCAGCGAAGTCAAAGTCGGTGCCAGTACGGTTACGGATGCGACATACGTTGCGCCCATGTCCAGCGCGACCTTCAGTCTTCCGGCAAATGCCAAAGGCAATATTCGCTGGAAAATTATCAGTGACTTCGGCGCAGCTGGCGCGGAACACCAGACGCAGTAATCACTCATTAGATACTCGGACTCCGAAAGGATCACGGAATGATCAGAGCTAAAAAAAATAAGATCTCGCCAACCAGGCTGGCCTGCTTCATCGCATTGCAGTGTACATTCTCGTTGTCGCACCCTGCCTGTGCCCGGGAATATTTTAACCCCGCGCTACTGGGTATTGACGGTCCAGGTAAAGACATTTCTGACCTGAGTGCCTTTGAAGAAGGTGTTGGCCAAATGCCGGGTACTTATCGCGTTGACGTGCTGGTCAATCAGACATTGACTGGCACACATGACATTGAATTTAGCATGCAAAAGGACAGTCACGGCCAGACATCATTGCAACCGTGCATAAGCATGGAGATGCTACGTGACTTTGGCGTCCGAACCGAGCAATTTCCGCAACTGACCGGAGAGAACCATTGCGCAAACCTGGCCGCTATTCCCAACGCTGCTACTCAGTTCGTCTTCAATAAACAGCAACTTTTGTTGAGCATCCCTCAGGCGGCGATGAATAACCAGGCGCGTGGATATGTTGCTCCAGAACGCCTGGATGAAGGCATCAATGCGCTGCTGCTTAATTACAGCTTTACAGGCGGCAACACCCAAGCTCGTCACTCTGATATGACCGATTCAGACAGCTATTACCTGAACCTGCGCCCAGGGCTAAATATCGGCCCATGGCGCGTTCGTAACTACAGCACCTGGTCACGCAATACCAGCGGCGACAATACCCAGAATAACTGGGATTCGGCATATACCTACGCTCAGCGAAATATTATCGCGCTCAAAAGTCAGCTGACACTTGGCGAAAGCAACTCCCCTTCCGATCTGTTTGACAGCGTGCCTTTCCGGGGTGCGCAACTGGCCTCCGATGACGACATGCTGCCTGACAGCCTGCGCGGCTACGCACCGGTGGTTCGCGGAATTGCCCGGACCAACGCCCAGGTCATCATTAAACAAAACGGCTACACCATTTACCAAAGCTATGTGTCGCCGGGGGCATTTGAGATCACTGACATGTATCCCACGGGCAGTAGCGGCGATCTGGACGTGACGATTAAAGAAGCTGACGGCAGCGAACAGCACCAGTTGGTCCCCTTCGCCTCACTGCCGGTTCTACAGCGTGAAGGTCGTTTAAAGTACAGCCTGACCAGCGGTCAGTACCGTCCTTACGACAGCGCCGTCGATAAAACATTCTTTACTCAGGGCTCGGCCATCTACGGCCTGCCAGCAGGATTTACCGCCTACGGCGGCGGACAGCTATCGCAACATTATCAGTCGCTACTTGTGGGGATCGGTAAAAACTTTGGTGGGCTGGGAGCCGTATCCGTCGATGGCACGCAGGCCTGGTCAACCCAACAGGATCAGGAAAAAGCGATCGGCCAGTCAATGCGTGTTCGTTACAGTAAAAACATTCTCGAAACGGGGACCAATATCGCCATTTCGGGTTATCGCTACTCAACTTCAGGCTATTACACCCTGCAGGAAGTACTCGACACCTGGCGGGACAGTAACTGGCAGGACAATACCGAACGCCGGCGTAATCGTGCCGAGATATTGCTTAACCAGAATCTCTGGGAAGGCGCGGGGTCCATCTCGTTAAACGCCATCAGCGAGGATTACTGGAACAGCGACCGAACAATGCGCTCAATCGGCGCGGGTTACAGCAACAGCTGGAACGGCATCACCTGGAGCCTGAACTACAGCTTTAACCGTAACACCACTGATGCCCGCGACAGCGACACCGTTTACAGCGAGGACCAGGTGTTCTCAATGAGTATCAGCGTGCCGCTGGATCGCTGGCTCAGCAGCAGTCGCGCCACCTACAACCTCAATACCAGTAAACATGGCAGCACCAGCCATACGGTCGGGCTGAATGGCACCGCGCTGCAAGATCAGAACCTCAACTGGAGCGTGCAGGAAAGCGAGACGAACCACGATGGGGGTAACGGTGGTAGCGCCAGCCTGGACTACCAGGGTACCTATGCCAGAATGAACAGCGCCTACAGTTACGACCACGATCAGCGCCGGGTAAATTATGGTATCAGCGGCGGTGTGGTTGCGCATGCAAATGGCATTACGCTGAGTCAGGAATTAGGTGAGACCGTCGCTCTGGTTGAAGCGCCGGGAGCAAGCGGTGTTGATATCACTAACCAGACGGGCGTCAGCACCGATTTCCGCGGCTATACCGTTGTGCCGTTTATCAGCCCATACCGTGAAAACACGCTGTCGCTGAATACCGAACAACTGCCGGATGATGCCGACGTTGAGCTTTCTGCGAAAACGGTTACGCCAACCCGAGGGGCTATTGTCCGGGCACATTTTGACACACGTGTGGGTAAACGCGTTTTGATGACGTTAACCCGTCGTGACGGGCGCCCTGTTCCGTTTGGTGCAATCGTGACTGACGACAAGAACGCAAAAACCACCTCGATTGTCGGTGATGGTGGACAGGTTTATCTGGCTGGTATGTCACTTCAGGGAAGTGCAACCGTTAAATGGGGTGCAAATAAGCAGTGTCATACCCGCTGGCAATTACCAGAGAGCACATCATCAAGCGCAATTGTAGAGGTCAACGCATCATGTCGTTAAATAAAATGCTTAAAAAATGGCTAACCCCTGTTATTTTTATTCCATGTGGTCTGTCAGGCATAAATTGCGCCTACGCAAATTATATTGAAGTTCAATCTTTCCATGTCATGCACCATGGATTTTCTACATTATCTATACCGAATGTCGTGGGCGGCACGACAGACTGGTATGATAATGATTCCATTTATACCGAGACTATCCCCGGCGAAGGAAAAAACTCCTATATTGATTTGTCTGTTAACGGACAATTACTTGCCGACAATGTGACCTGGGCAACAAGCAATCCAGGTATTGGTATTCAATATCAGGTCCATGTTTCATCTGTACCGGGATATTCACCGCAAGATAATCCCACAGCTCCCAATTACCGCATCAATCTGCCAATTGTCGATGGTAGCGCGCGTGACGGTTACTACCATGTATGGTATCGCCTGGTCAGATTAAGTGAAAAAATACCAGCAGGTACTATTATTTCTGTCCCCGACGTAACCATGAATGTACATAACCCTGATGGTGATGGGGTTGCGTTAGATTCGGGCCTGATTCTGTCCGGCGTAGTTAGTCAGCCAATTGTAACTGCCTGTACTATTAACGCACCAAAGGAAATAAAATTATCCCCACTGTATGGCGCAAGCCTGGCAAGTGGCGCATCAAACATTACCGACGTTCCAAAAGTTGAGTTGAAAAACTGCCCTGGCGCGATTAATGGGATCACCTATAACTTATTCGCGGTATACGGCGCACACAATGCCAATAATGGGGTATTAAATACGGTCACTGGCGATGGTTACGCCAGCAATGTCTATATTCAGGTACAGAACGCCGATGGTTCTGCACATAAGATCAACAGTGAGATCAATCTGGGCCTTTATGACGGCTCAGGCGACTACACCCTGCCCGATTTTAAGGTCGCTTATTATATTGATGACGCTGCAACCGTTACTGCTGGCAATGTGAAATCGGCCATTGAACTTAAAGTAACCTACAACTAATACATAAGGAATGAAAATGAATATCGCGAATGGAAAAAAAATAGCGATTCTGGCAACGCTCTGCGGAGGTCTGTTTTCTGGCGCGTGTTCAGCCAACTCGGTCAATATTGACATTACAGGCACGGTTGTTGCCTCACCCTGTGTGGTCAATGGAGATAGCCCCTCGCTGGCGGTAAAATTAGGGGACAATATACAGGCTGATAGTCTGGCCACTGCCGGAAGTGCAACAAACTGGACTAACTTTACGCTTGCATTAACAAACTGCCCTGCTTCAACGTCCAGCTTTAGCGTTACTTTTGGCGGTACAGCGGATACCGATACTAACTATTATAAAAATACCGGAACGGCCACTAACCTGAAGCTGGAGTTGACCGACGAAACGACTAACACGGCTTACAAGAGTGGCGCCACGTTGCAAAATGTCGCCATCAGCAGCAGTACGCACGCCTATGATTTGAAAATGCGCGCCCGAGCCGTTTCCAACGGCAACGTGATGCCAGGCACCATTATCGGCCAGGCACAGGCCACCTTTACCTATCAGTAATGCAGGATGGGGATGATGATAGAACGGGTAAAATCTACTCTCGCATGCCTGGTGTTTGCACTTTGTAGCTCCGCGCAGGCAACCACTATCGATCTGAGCGGCACGGTCGTGGCGTCTGCCTGTACCGTGGATGCGGGATCCAAAAATCAGACAGTAAGGTTCGATCAAGCACGAGCGGTAAACTTTAGTCGCGTTGGGGCAACCGGAGAATGGCAGGATTTTTCACTCACGCTTTCATCCTGCCCCAGCTCAACGACACGTGTTAAGGCTACCTTGACCGGCGATTCAGACAGTGACGATCAGACAAAATTTGCCAATAGCAGCGGGGATGCAACAGGCATGGCGATGCAGATCATGACCCGCGATCATCTCAACGAGATCTCACCCGCGGGCTCGATTACCGTCGATGTAGACAGAACAACGCACAATGCGCAGTTTCCTCTCGCGGCCCGCCTCTATACCCCTACGGGAACCGTCACGGCAGGCGAATTTAACACCACCGTCCAGTTCACTTTCACCTATCAGTAACGAAAATGTGAACTAAAAAAAACGGAGCGCTATGCGCTCCGTTTTTTATGGGCAAGAAACCATTACACGCGTTTGAAAATCAGCGAGCCATTGGTACCGCCGAAGCCGAAGGAGTTACACAGGGTGTACTCCATACCGCTAACCTGACGCGCTTCGTGAGGCACGAAGTCCAGATCGCAACCTTCATCCGGGTTATCCAGGTTGATGGTTGGTGGAACCGCCTGATCGCGCAGCGCAAGGATAGAGTAGATTGACTCTACTGCACCCGCCGCACCCAACAAGTGACCGGTCATGGATTTTGTGGAGCTGACCAGTACGCGGCTGGCAGACTCGCCGAAGATAGACTTAACAGCCTGAGCTTCCGCTTTGTCGCCTGCAGGTGTAGAGGTACCGTGCGCGTTAACGTAGCCAATCTGAGCTGGCGTAATGCCCGCATCACGGATCGCGTTTTCCATTGCCAGCGCAGCACCTGCGCCATTCTCCGGAGGAGACGTCATGTGATAAGCATCGCTACTCATACCAAAGCCAACGACTTCAGCATAAATTTTCGCGCCGCGTTTTTTCGCGTGTTCGTACTCTTCCAGCACGAGCATGCCCGCACCGTCACCCAGTACGAAACCGTCACGGTCTTTATCCCACGGACGGCTTGCCGCCTGAGGATTATCGTTACGGGTAGAGAGCGCACGCGCTGCACCAAAACCACCGACACCCAGAGGGGTACTGGCTTTTTCTGCACCACCCGCAACCATAGCATCTGCATCGCCGTACGCAATCATGCGCGCGGCCTGGCCGATGTTATGTACGCCAGACGTACAAGCAGTCGCGATTGAAATGCTTGGACCACGCAGGCCAAACATGATGGTCAGGTGACCCGCCACCATATTAACAATCGTGGACGGAACGAAGAACGGGCTGATTTTACGCGGGCCGCCATTCATCAGGGATGTATGGTTTTCCTCGATCAGGCCAAGACCGCCAATCCCGGAGCCGATAGCGGCACCGATACGGGTTGCGTTCTCTTCCGTAATTTCAAGGCCAGAATCCTGCATGGCCTGAACGCCAGCGACAATTCCATATTGAATGAAGGCATCCATCTTGCGCTGTTCTTTGCGCGAGATGATCTCTTCACAGTTAAAATCCTTTACTAAGCCAGCAAATTTCGTTGCATAGGCGCTAGTATCGAAATGGTCGATTAGGCTGATGCCGCTCTGACCGGCAAGGAGAGCTTTCCAGGTGGACTCTACGGTATTGCCGACAGGAGACAACATGCCAAGTCCGGTCACAACTACACGACGCTTAGACACGTTTGTCCTCCAGGGAGGGATAAAAAAAGAGATTCGTGGGACTAAAAAAGATAAAACTCAGGCGGTCGAATGACCGCCTGGAGATGTTCACTTACGCCTGGTGGCCGTTGATGTAATCAATGGCAGCCTGAACGGTGGTGATCTTCTCAGCTTCTTCGTCCGGAATCTCAGTATCAAACTCTTCTTCCAGAGCCATTACCAGCTCAACGGTGTCAAGAGAATCTGCGCCCAGGTCTTCAACGAAGGAAGCGGAGTTCACAACTTCTTCCTGCTTAACGCCCAGCTGTTCGCCGATAATTTTCTTAACGCGTTCTTCGATAGTGCTCATACTCTTAAATTTCCTATCAAAACTCGCTTTCGCGATGGTTTTCGTAGTGTATAAAATGTTGAAAAATTTGCAACTAAATCCCGGCAGGTCTTACCACGATTTTACGTTATTTTGAGGCCATTTGCCCTAATAACGCAAATATTTTCGATCGTGATTAAACCATGTACATCCCGCCGTTGACGTGGAGGGTTTCACCAGTGATGTAACCCGCTTCGTCAGAGGCTAAAAATGCAACCGCACTGGCGATTTCTTTAGGGTCGCCAAGACGACCCGCCGGAACTGCCGCCAGTGTACCCGCACGCTGCTCATCGGTCAGCGCACGCGTCATGTCCGTTTCAATAAAGCCCGGAGCAACAACGTTTACAGTAATCCCGCGGGACGCGACTTCACGCGCCAGCGACTTACTGAAACCAATCAGACCCGCTTTCGCCGCAGCGTAGTTAGCCTGACCAGCATTTCCCATGGTACCAACCACAGAACCAACAGTGATAATACGACCATGACGCTTTTTCATCATAGCGCGCATTACCGCTTTTGACAGACGGAATACAGATGACAGGTTGGTTTCGATAATATCGTTCCACTCATCATCTTTCATTCGCATCAGAAGGTTGTCGCGAGTGATCCCGGCATTGTTTACCAGAATATCCACTTCGCCAAACTCTGCACGAATATTTTCCAGAACAGATTCGATAGATGCAGGTTCGGTCACATTCAGTACCAGACCTTTACCGTTTGCCCCCAGATATTCGCTGATGGCCTGAGCGCCATTCTCGCTGGTTGCTGTACCAATCACTTTCGCGCCGCGCGCAACCAGTGTTTCAGCAATTGCGCGCCCGATACCACGGCTTGCGCCAGTGACCAGGGCAATTTTTCCTTCAAAACTCATGGTATTCCTCTTTTATTGCGAGAGTGCCGCTGACATCGCTTCCGGCTCGTTAATCGCGGACGCTGTCAGGGTGTCAACAATACGTTTTGTCAGACCGGTGAGGACCTTACCTGGGCCGACTTCATACAGTTGCTCAACGCCCTGAGCGGCCATAAACTCAACGGTTTTGGTCCACTGTACCGGGCTGTAGAGCTGGCGAACCAGCGCGTCGCGGATGGCTTCCGGCGCGGTTTCGCATTTCACATCGACGTTGTTCACAACGGAAATCGTCGGTGCGTTAAAAGTGATTTTTTCCAGCTCAACCGCCAGTTTCTCGGCAGCGGGCTTCATCAGTGCACAGTGAGACGGCACGCTCACCGGCAGCGGCAGTGCACGTTTCGCGCCTGCAGCTTTACAGGCAGCACCGGCACGTTCAACCGCTTCTTTATGACCGGCGATAACAACCTGGCCTGGCGAGTTGAAGTTAACCGGAGAAACCACCTGACCTTCAGCAGACTCTTCACACGCTTTTGCAATCGCGGCATCATCCAGGCCGATAATGGCAGACATGCCACCCGTGCCTTCCGGCACCGCTTCCTGCATGAATTTACCGCGCAGTTCCACCAGACGCACCGCGTCAGCAAACGCGATCACACCGGCGCAGACCAGCGCAGAGTATTCTCCCAGGCTATGACCCGCGAGCAGCGCGGGGGCTTTACCACCCTGCTGCTGCCAGACGCGCCACAGTGCAACGGAGGCGGTCAGCAATGCTGGCTGGGTCTGCCAGGTTTTGTTCAGCTCTTCGGCCGGACCCTGTTGAGTCAGCGCCCACAGATCATAACCCAGCGCGTCAGAAGCTTCACGAAAAGTCTCTTCAATGACCGGGTAGTTTGCTGCCATTTCAGACAACATCCCAACGGTTTGAGAACCCTGGCCCGGGAACACAAAAGCAAATTGCGTCATTTTTTTATTCCTTATCCTAGAAACGAACCAGCGCGGAACCCCAGGTGAACCCGCCACCGAAGGCTTCAAGCAAGACCAACTGGCCCCGTTTGATTCGTCCGTCGCGTACCGCTTCATCAAATGCGCACGGTACTGACGCCGCAGAGGTGTTGCCGTGACGGTCCAGCGTCACCACAACGTTATCCATCGACATGCCCAGCTTTTTAGCGGTCGCGCTGATGATACGCAGGTTCGCCTGATGCGGTACTAGCCAGTCGAGTGCGGTACGTTCAAGGTTGTTCGCTTCCAGCGTCTCATCGACAATGTGCGCAAGCTCAGTCACCGCCACCTTGAACACCTCATTACCCGCCATGGTCAGGTAAATAGCGTTATCCGGATTAACGCGATCGGCGTTAGGCAGCGTTAACAGTTCACCGTAGCGACCATCGGCATGCAAATGCGTAGAGATGATACCCGGCTCTTCGGACTGCCCCAGCAGCACCGCGCCTGCACCATCACCAAAAATAATGATCGTCCCGCGATCGGTTGGATCGCAGGTACGCGCCAGTACGTCAGCACCGATCACCAGCGCATATTTGACGGAACCCGATTTAACATACTGGTCGGCAATGCTCAGCGCATAGGTAAAGCCTGCACACGCGGCGGCAACGTCAAATGCCGGGCAGCCTTTAATACCGAGCATGTTTTGCACCTGGCACGCTGCGCTAGGGAAAGCATGCGTGGCAGACGTCGTAGCGACCACGATCAAGCCAATCTGTTCTTTATCAATGCCCGCCATTTCGATAGCACGCTGTGCGGCTTCGTAACCCATGGTGGACACGGTTTCGTCTGGCGCGGCGATACGACGTTCACGGATACCTGTGCGCGTGACAATCCACTCGTCAGACGTATCTACCATTTTTTCCAGATCGGCGTTGGTACGCACTTGTTTTGGCAGGTAGCTGCCGGTACCTAAAATCTTCGTATACATGTACGCTCAGTCACTTTTAGCTAATACAGATTCCAGGCGAGCGGCAATCCGCTGAGGGACTTGTCGCTGCACCGCCTGCACTGCCTGTTCAATGGCGACAGAAAATGCTCGCTGATTGGCGGCTCCGTGACTCTTAATCACAATGCCGCGCAATCCTAACAGACAGGCGCCATTATACTGGTCGGGGTTGAGGTGACTGAATCGCCGCGTCAGGCTTTTTTGTAACCAACGCTTCAATAAAATCAGCCACCAGGCACTTTTTTTGCCCTCTCCCTGAGATTTCAGCAGAGAAAGGAACATGCGCACGACCCCTTCCATGGTCTTCAACGTGACGTTCCCGGTGAAGCCATCGCACACCAGAACGTCAGTTTTCCCCGTCAGCAACTCATTGGCTTCGAGATAACCAATATAGTTGATGGAGGGAACCTGTTTGAGCATTTCAGCAGCTTCGCGAATGCTGTCCAGGCCTTTGGTCTCTTCTTCACCAATATTTAATAACGCCACGCGGGGATTCTTAATCCCGACCACGTCTTCTGCCAGCACCGATCCCATCACGGCGAACTGAGCCAGCATGGTACTATCACAATCCACGTTAGCACCGAGATCCAGCACCACCGTTTTGCCCTTTTGTTGATGCGGTAATACCGTCACCAGCGCCGGGCGCTCAATGCCCTCAATCGGCTTGAGCAATAATTTCGACAGCCCCATCAGCGCACCGGTATTTCCCGCACTGACGCAAGCCTGCGCTCGCCCTTCTTTCACCAGCTCCAGCGCGATCCGCATTGAGCTCCCACGGCTGTTGCGAATCGCCTGCGAAGGCCGGGCATCACTGGCAATAACTGACTGCGCAGGAATAATCTGCAGACGTGAACGTTGTTCAAAGTCAGCTTTTGCAAGTAATGGCGTGATTGTGTCGGGATTGCCGACTAAAAGAAGTGTGAGTTGCGAATTAGAATTCAGTGCCTGCAATGCTGCAGGCACTGTCACGGAAGGGCCAAAATCTCCCCCCATGACATCTAACGCCAGGGTTAGACGTGTCAAGGTATCGTCGCAGCCTGGTTCGGTAACTTCCCCGTTTGCACGGGGAAATCCTCACTAAGCCTAATCACGCTGACGCGTGATTACTTAGTGATAACCTTGCGGCCGCGGTAGAAACCGTCAGCGGTGATGTGGTGACGCAGGTGTTTCTCACCAGAAGTCTTGTCTACAGACAGGCTGGTAACTGCAGTCAGCGCGTCATGGGAACGACGCATGCCACGTTTGGAACGGGTTGGTTTATTCTGTTGTACGGCCATGGACCTTACTCCTCAATTACTTACGCTTTAAGCTGGCTAATACGGCAAATGGGTTTGGTTTTTGCGCTTCATCAGGCAATTCCCCAAAGACCATGTCCGCCTCGGACACTTCACAGTGTTCAGAATCATGCACCGGAACCACTGGCAAGGTGAGGATGATTTCATCTTCAACCAGAGCCAGAAGATCGATTTCACCGAATTCGTTTACCTCAATCGGCTCATACGCTTCCGGGAGTGCTTCAGCCTGTTCGTCAGAACGAACCGGACTAAAACAATACGTTGTGTGAACATGCTGTACAAACGGTTTCCCGCAACGCTGACACTCGAGGGTTACCGTCACCTTTGCATCACCGGTTAAAACGGCGAGACGCTGGTTGTCGATAGCGAACGACATGGAGCATTCTACATCACTGTCCACACTGACTACGGATTCGGCAATACGCTCAGCCTGATCGGAAGTATAAATACCTTCGTAATCGAGGCGTTTTTGAGCCGTACGAACCGGATCAAGAGTCAGGGGTAATTTTACCTTTTGCATAGGGCGCGCATATTAACTTTGTAACGTCATAGAGTCAAAGAAAAAGGCAACCAGAGCTGCCTTTTGCCAATTATTCGCACACATTGCGGCCTGTAGTTTAAAATGGCTGGCATCGATACGCTATATCTGGTGATAAAAATATGCCAAATCTCGTCCTTGCCTCCACTTCTCCTTACCGCCGAATGTTGCTGGAAAAGCTAGGGATCCCGTTTGAATGTGCCGCACCGGATGTTGATGAAACGCCACAGCCTGGTGAATCACCACGACATCTGGTGAGCCGTCTCGCTAAGGAGAAGGCACAGTCGCTCGCCGCGCGCTATCCTTCACACTTGATTATAGGCTCCGATCAGGTTTGTGTGCTGGACGGAGAAATAACAGGTAAACCGCACACTGAAGAGAACGCGTTCAAACAGCTTATGCAGGCGCGTGGCAACATTGTGACCTTTTATACGGGTCTGGCGCTCTATAACTCCGCCTCTGGTCATCTGCAAACGGAGTGTGAGCCTTTTGACGTGCACTTCCGCCATCTCAGCGAGCAGGAGATCATGGATTATGTACGCCGGGAGCGTCCGCTGAACTGTGCGGGAAGTTTTAAAAGTGAAGGATTGGGGATTGCGCTATTCGACAAGCTGGACGGACGCGATCCGAATACGCTGGTGGGGTTACCGTTGATAGCGCTGTGCCAGATGTTACGCAGAGAAGCGTGTAATCCGCTGACCCTGTGACGTTTGCCCAGCGGCGCTTCGCTTGCATGGGCCTACAGGTTTCGTAGGCCGGGTAAGCGCAGCGCCACCCGGCACATAATCAGCCGCGCAAAACCTTCAGGCAGCGTTTCAACTGCTCATCCAGCGGCGCTTCAATACGAATGACTTCCCCGGTATTCGGATGGGTAAACTTCAGCGCAGCCGCATGCAGGAACAGACGAGACAAGCCGGTTCCCGCCAGCTGCTTATCAAATTCGCGATCGCCATAGCGGTCATCAAACGCAATCGGATGGCCCGCAAACTGGGTATGCACGCGAATCTGATGGGTACGCCCCGTCACCGGGCTGCAGCGTACCAGCGTGGCAAACTCATAGCGCTCTTCAACTTTAAAGCGCGTCTCAGACGGTTTCCCTTCCTGGTTTACGCGGACGATGCGCTCACCGCTTTGCAGAATGTTCTTCAGCAACGGCGCCTGCACCACTTTCACATGGGACTGCCACTGACCGCGCACCAGCGCGAGATAATCTTTCTGCATGCCTTTCTCACGCAGTTGCTCATGCAGGGAACGCAGCGCGGAACGCTTTTTCGCCACCAGCAGCACGCCGGAAGTATCGCGGTCAAGACGGTGAACCAGCTCGAGGAAACGGGCTTCCGGACGCAGCGCGCGTAAGCCTTCAATCACGCCGAAGCTCAGGCCGCTACCGCCGTGGACTGCGGTCCCTGACGGCTTGTTCAGCACCAGAATGTGGTCGTCTTCATACAGGATCACATCACTCAGAGCCGCCACTTTCTGTAGTTTAGGTGAAACGGTCTCTTCTTCACGCTCGGCAACGCGCACCGGCGGAATGCGCACTTCATCACCCGCCTCGAGTTTGTACTCGGGCTTCACGCGTTTTTTGTTAACCCGCACCTCGCCCTTACGCAGGATGCGGTAAATCATGCTCTTTGGCACCCCTTTCAGTTGGGTACGCAAAAAGTTGTCGATACGTTGCCCCGCGTCATCATCCGCGATAGCAACCATTTTTACGGCTGGAGTCTCTGTTTTCATGGTTGGCGATTCTAAATATCGTCAGCCATTAGCGCCACTCATTTTTCTATGCTTATATTTACTTTTGTCCGGCCTGCACCCCGTTTCACGCAATCGATTTGGTGGTTATTAAACCAATCACCGTTTTGAAGTGAAGAAACTGTGAGTAACCGGGTGATAATTGGTAAAAGTCATCTTGCTATAACCCGGCGAGCAGTGGAATAATGAAGCCGTTTTCCGTGTTAAATCCTGGTTACGTAAGGATGTTGACGGAATGACCAATTTTGCCTGACCGATCATCCACGCAGCAATGGCGTAAGACGTATTGATCTTTCAGGCAGTTAGCGGGCTGCGGGTTGCAGTACTTCCCGGTATAAGGATTGTTCTCTGGAGAGTTCTACCCAGGCAATTCCCCTGATAATTGCGCTGTGTTTCCGTATGAAATACAGGCAACCGACACTCTGCGCCTCTTAAGCGAGCGACAACCGTGAGGTTGGCGACGTGAACAGACACGAGGCCATCGGTTCATACCCCGGAAAGCGTCACCTTGCCCGCAGCTTTGTCGTCAATGTAAGAATAACGAGTAAGTTACGATGAAAAGAATGTTAATCAACGCAACTCAGCAAGAAGAGTTGCGTGTCGCCCTTGTGGATGGGCAGCGCCTGTACGATCTGGATATCGAAAGTCCTGGACACGAACAGAAAAAAGCGAACATTTACAAAGGTAAAATCACCCGCATTGAACCCAGCCTTGAAGCTGCATTTGTTGATTACGGTGCTGAGCGTCATGGTTTCCTCCCTCTGAAAGAAATCGCCCGCGAATATTTCCCTGCCAACTACAACGCCCATGGCCGCCCAAACATCAAAGATGTTCTGCGTGAAGGTCAGGAAGTTATCGTCCAGATTGATAAAGAAGAGCGTGGCAACAAAGGTGCTGCACTGACGACCTTTATTAGCCTGGCAGGGAGCTATCTGGTGCTGATGCCAAACAACCCGCGTGCGGGTGGCATCTCTCGCCGTATCGAAGGTGATGACCGTACCGAGCTGAAAGAAGCGCTGGCAAGCCTTGAGCTGCCGGATGGCATGGGGCTTATCGTGCGTACCGCAGGCGTGGGCAAATCTGCCGAAGCGCTGCAGTGGGACTTAAGCTTCCGTCTGAAGCACTGGGAAGCTATCCAGAAAGCTGCAGAAAGCCGCCCTGCTCCGTTCCTGATCCACCAGGAAAGCAACGTTATCGTGCGTGCCTTCCGTGACTACCTGCGTCAGGACATCGGTGAAATCCTGATCGACAACCCAAAAGTGCTTGAACTGGCTCGCCAGCACATCGCCGCACTGGGTCGTCCGGATTTCACCAGCAAAATCAAACTGTACACCGGCGAAATCCCGCTGTTCAGCCACTATCAGATTGAATCCCAGATTGAGTCCGCCTTCCAGCGTGAAGTGCGCCTGCCCTCTGGCGGTTCTATCGTAATCGATACAACAGAAGCGCTGACCGCAATCGACATCAACTCCGCACGTGCCACACGCGGCGGTGACATCGAAGAGACCGCCTTCAACACCAACCTTGAAGCCGCAGATGAAATCGCCCGCCAGCTCCGCCTGCGCGACCTGGGTGGTCTGATTGTTATCGACTTCATCGACATGACGCCGGTCCGCCACCAGCGTGCGGTCGAGAACCGCCTGCGTGAAGCGGTACGTCAGGATCGTGCACGTATCCAGATTAGCCATATCTCGCGCTTCGGCCTGCTGGAGATGTCCCGCCAGCGCCTGAGCCCGTCGCTGGGTGAATCCAGCCATCACGTCTGCCCGCGTTGCTCCGGCACCGGTACCGTACGTGATAACGAATCTCTCTCCCTCTCTATCCTGCGTCTGATTGAAGAAGAAGCGCTGAAAGAGAACACCAAAGAGGTTCACGCCATTGTCCCTGTGCCAATTGCCTCCTACCTGCTGAACGAAAAACGTGCTGCGGTGAGTGCTATCGAAGCACGTCAGGGCGGCGTTCGCTGCATCATCGTGCCAAACGACCAGATGGAAACCCCGCACTACCACGTGCTGCGTGTCCGTAAAGGTGAAGAGACCAGCACGCTCAGCTATCTGCTGCCGAAACTGCACGAAGAAGAGATGGCGCTGCCTTCCGATGAGGAACCCGCCGAGCGCAAACTGCCAGAGCAGCCTGCGTTAGCCACTTTTATCATGCCAGAAGCACCGCCAGAAGCGGCCCTGGAAAAACCAGTCACTAAACCTGTCGTGCAGAAACCAGAAGCCGCTGCACCGAAAGCCCAGCCGGCGCAACCGGGTCTGCTGAGCCGCTTCTTCGGCGCGCTGAAAAAGATGTTTGCGGGTGAAGAAGTCCAGCCAGAGCAGCCGAAAGAAGAACCAAAAGCGGCTAAACCTGAGCGTCAGCAGGATCGTCGTAAACGTCAGAACAACCGCCGCGATCGTAATGACCGCAACGACCGTAACGATCGTAACGACCGTCGTGACAACCGTTCAGACAACAGCGAAGGCCGTGAGCAACGCGAAGACAACCGTCGCAACCGTCGCGAGAAACAACAGCAGAACGTTGAAGATCGTGAAATTCGCCAGCAGGCGGGCGATGAGTCTGAGAAGGGCAAACAGCGTGACGACCAGCAGCCACGTCGCGAACGTAGCCGTCGTCGTAACGACGAGAAACGTCAGGCGCAGCAGGAAGTCAAAAATCTGAACCGCGAAGAGCCTGTAGAGCAGCAGGACAGCGAGCAGGAAGAACGTACTCAGGTTATGCCACGTCGTAAGCAGCGCCAGCTGACGCAGAAAGTGCGCATTGGTGCTCCTCAGGCAGAAGAAACCGCAGCTGTAGCGGCTGAAGTACCGGAAGCCGCAACGGGTACGCAGATTGCAAAAGTTGATCTGCCAGCCGTTGTGGAAAATCACGTTGAGCAGGATGAGAATGGGGAAAACCGTGACAACGCAGGCATGCCGCGCCGTTCACGTCGTTCTCCGCGTCATCTGCGCGTCAGCGGCCAGCGTCGTCGTCGTTACCGTGACGAGCGTTACCCGACTCAGTCTCCAATGCCGTTGACCGTCGCGTGCGCGTCACCTGAAATGGCATCCGGCAAAGTCTGGATCCGTTACCCGGTTGCTCGCCCGGAGCAGGCTGTTGAAGAACAGGCTGTGACCGAAGAGGTGATTGCACCTGTCGCCGCGGTTGAAGAGGTCGTGACTGAAGCCGCAACCGTGGTTGAGCCTCAGGCTGTTGAAACAGCAGAACCTCAGGCTGTAGAAGTCGAAACCACGCACCCTGAAGTGATTGCCGCGCCGGTTGAAGCCGCTCCACAGCTGATTGCTGAAGAAGATGCCGTGGTCGCTAAGGACGTCGCTGAAGAGGCTGAACCTGTAGCCGCAGTGGAAGAGACCGCTGAAGCCATCGTCGAAACCACCACTGAAGACGTTGTTCAGGACGTTGAGATTCAGGTTGAACCGGTTGTCGAAGACGTGAAAGCGCCTGAAGTGGAGCCAGAGCCGGTTAAGATTGTCGCCGCGCCTGCGCCAGTTCACGTTGCAACAGCGCCGATGACACGTGCTCCGGCACCGGATTATGTGCCTGAAGCACCGCGTCACAGCGACTGGGTTCGCCCGGAATTCAACTTCGAAGGTAAAGGTGCAGCCGGTGGTCACAGTGCTACGCACAAGGCTACTGCACCAGCCACCCGTCCGCAGTCTGTTGAATAACGGACGCTGGCGCTGAAAGCCGACCTTCGGGTCGGCTTTTTTATGGCTGCTGCACGGGCTTTCTCATTCCCGTGACCTCCGGCATGACCTGCCGCATCAACTCCAGAAAACGCCGCAAACGCGCAGGATAATAACGAGACCAGGGATAAACCAGATGCACCGGTAATGCCGCCGGTTGCCACTCTGGCAGCACATGCACCAGCCGCCCTTCCCGAATATCGTCATGTACCGTCCAGCTTGACACTACCGCCACACCCAGCCCGGTGAGTGCCGTTTTACGTGCAACATACAGGCTGTCAGTGCTGAGGCGCGGAGTAATGTCAATTCGCGCGGTGGCTGACGAAGCATCATGAAAAAGCTCTACATGACGCTGGTAGAAAGAGTTAATGGCAATCCACGGAAACGGTTGCAAATCCTCAGGCGTGTTAACCGCCGGGAAACGGGCCAGTAATGCCGGAGATGCCACCACCGAGCGCGGCACTTCCGCCAGCAGCACGGATACGGTCGCCGGATCGACTTCTGCCCCCACCCGAATAGCACAATCAAGGTTGTCACCGAGAAAATCAGCCGACCGATCGTTGAGCAACCACTCAATGGAAAGCTGCGGATAACGCTGCAAAAACTCGGTTAACGGTTGCAGGAGTTGATCCTGACCAAACGCGTGCGGTGCCCGCACCCTCAGCACACCTACCGGTTCATCTTCCGTCTGCCCCACCTCATCTTCCAGTGCCAGCCAGCTGTCAATCACCCGACGAGCGTGCTGATAGCAGCGTTCACCGTCATCCGTCAGCCGTGTCGTATGGGTGGTGCGCAACATCAGGCGTACGCCCAACATCGTCTCAAGCGATTGCAGCCGTCGACTCACCGTGGCCTGGGTTGTTGCCAGCTGGCGTGCCGCAGCAGAGAGTGAACCAGCCTCAACAATACGGACAAACGTTCGCATTAACTCCACCCTGTCTATACGCTCAACTCTTTTCATTATCTTTCCACTTATACGTTCAACGTATAAGCGTTTTACCACCGGGCCCGCTACCGTCGCAAGGCGTCCTGGTAAAAAATAGCCGTACACCATGAATGAGGAATGTCTTATGAAAACAACCACTGCCGCCCATGCCGTAAGCCGCTGGGTCATTTTAATGCTGGCACTCGGGGCTGGCTTTAGCGTGGCATCTATCTATTATGCCCAGCCTCTGCTGCCCCTGATGGGCGCAGACCTTCACCTGAGTATCGAAGGAATGGGCATGGTCCCTACGCTCACCCAGGCCGGTTATGCCTTAGGGATCCTGTTCCTGTTACCGCTCGGCGACCGCCACGACCGCAGGACATTAATACTGATAAAAAGTGCTGCGCTGGCGCTGTTTCTTCTTGGCTGTAGTCTGACCGGACAGATCCACTCCCTGCTGCTGACGAGTCTGCTCATCGGCATGGCCGCCACCATGGCGCAGGATATTGTCCCGGCAGCGGCTATTCTTGCGCCGGAAGGTAAACAGGGGAAAACCGTGGGTACAGTGATGACCGGTCTGCTGCTGGGGATTTTGCTCTCCCGAACCGTCAGCGGTGTCGTGGGCGAAGCGTTCGGCTGGCGCGTGATGTATCAGCTGGCTGCGGCAAATATCGCATTTATCGGCGTGGTGATGTGGGCGGTACTTCCTCGTTTTGCCATTCACTCCACGCTGAGCTATCCCGCGCTTATGCGCTCAATGGCGCATTTGTGGCGTCGTTACCCCGCTCTGCGCCGTGCGGCGCTGGCTCAGGGTTTTCTGTCGATTGCCTTTAGTGCCTTCTGGTCTACGCTGGCGGTCATGCTGCTGGAACGCTATCACCTCGGGAGTGCAGTCGCGGGTGGTTTTGGTATCGCCGGTGCGGCCGGTGCGTTAGCCGCGCCGCTGGCGGGTGGTCTGGCAGACAAACTGGGTGCCGGGAAAGTCACGCAGCTCGGTGCAATCCTCGTGACCATCTCGTTTGCCCTGATGTTCCTGATGCCCGCGCTGGGGGTGCACGGACAGCTGGTTCTGATTGCCCTCTCTGCCGTCGGGTTCGATCTGGGTCTGCAGTCCAGCCTGGTTGCACACCAGAATCTGGTCTATAGCCTTGAACCGCAGGCGCGCGGTCGTCTTAACGCCCTGCTCTTTACCGTGATCTTTATCGGCATGGCATTGGGCTCCGCATTAGGCAGCAATATTTATACGCTGGCGGGCTGGACGGGCGTGGTCGCTCTGGCAACGGTATGCGGCATCATTGCGCTGGCAATCCGTCTGGTTGAAAGCGCCCGCCTCGCCTCAGCGCCGGCGGAAATGGCATAAAAAAAATGCCCAATCCAGACGGATTGGGCAGCAAAACATGCCCAGTTTCAAGACATGTTCTAAGAGGTCAAGATGTTATTTGTTCAGCTGGAACAGAGACATGCCCTGCATATCGCTAAACGCTTTATACGAGGCCTGCAAGGCCGCCTGCTGCATGGTGTAGGATGAAATTACCGAGTTCCAGTCCACGTCAACCAGGTCACTCATCTGTTGGGTCTGGCCCAGAGCTCGGTCTTCACCCAGAGAATCCAGCTTCCCTAGCTCATCCAGCTTAATGCCGAGATCGGCGCGCACGGTCAGAACGTTGTTGAGAGAGTTGCTCAGGCCACGGTTGGCTTTATCAATAGCCGCAGTAAACGCCTCGGCTTTCGTTTCGTCATCACCAATCGGCGTATTCAGCGCCCCGATAGCGGTGTCGAGGATCTTGAACAAATTCGTTTCCTGCGTACTCCCCGCCGGCTCTGGTTTCGCATTGCTGGTGAAGCTGTCGAAAACTTCTGCGCCCGTATGGCTTATTTGCATCGTGCGCGCGGAGTCAACCTGCTGGCTGATTGGCGTCCCGCCGCCCTTATAGTCACCCGTAGTCTGGTCAAAAGCCGCCGCTTCGGTTTTGTATCCTGAAAAGATATAGCGACCGTTACCGTCCGTGCTGTTAGCCAGGTTCATTAGCTGATCGCGAATACCTTGCAGGTTCGTTGCCAGCGAAGCGCGGTCATCATCACTTAACGTGCCGTTGCCCGCATTGACAATCTTTTCCTGAGCAGCCTGGATAGCGGTTGTCACTTGCGATAACACGTTCTCTTCCAGCGAAACTTTTGTCGTAGCGAAGGAGCGCGCCAGCGCATACTGGCTGTTTTGTGTTTGAGCCTGAGAGAGCACAACGGCCTGCGAGGCGGCAATCGGGTCGTCAGAAGGACGGTTGACGCGCTTACCCGTAGACATCTGCTCGCCGTAGCTTAGCCAGAGGCTTTGGGAGTTCGTCACGCCGCGCATGCTTTGCTCATACATCATTTGAGTACTAATACGCATTTTTTATGCCTCTGCCTTAGCGGATATTGATCAATGCATCAAACAGCGTACTCGCCGTTTGAAGCACCTGCGCATTCGCCAGATAGTACTGCTGATAGCGCTGGAGGTTGCCATACTCTTCATCCAGGTTAACCCCGGAGATTGACTGCTGTTGTTTGGTAAGCTGCGTCACCACGTTAACTTTGGTTTCACTGCTGGTTTTCAGCGACGCCGTGGTGCTACCCACCGTACTGACCAGTGAGGCATAAGCATCGTTAAAGGTTTTATTCCCACCCACCAGCCTGGCGCTCTGCAAATCCAGGAGCTTTTGGCCATTGGTATTGTCGCTTGCTCCGCTTCCATTCGCTGAAGCCATCGCCAGTTTGGACTCGTCGCTAATCGTAACGTCCATATTGATGATAACGTCATTCACTGGTTTGACGATGAAACTGTCTTTAGTATTGGCTGAGCCACTAATATTGACGTTGAGACCATCAAACGACAGATTACCACTGGTATCAGGCTGGGCCGTGAAGCTGGTGTTGTCTGAAAGACGCGTGATTGTCCAGTCAGTACCGTTGTACTCAACTTTATAGTTTGTCGCCTGGACCTTAGTACTGTCCGTCATCGTGGCCGTAACAGACGCACTTCCGGTATTTTTGCCATTACTCAGCACCGCCGGAGATCCAAAGTCGAACAGTTTACCGCCTGGGTCCCCGTTTGCATCAAAGCCAGCCTGATGCTGGGTATTCATGGCATCAGCAAACGCCAGCGCCATCTGGTTAAGCGTATTTCGCGCCTGATCCAGATCCTGAGAACGAAACGTTAACAGCCCCCCAAGCGACCCCGTGGTGATCTGTTTTTCCTTGATCTCCACGCTACCCGCTACGGCATCCACATAAGCAATGGTTGTACGCGCAGGATCCGCGCTGGATTTCACCGCCGCCAGCTGGCTTGCGTTGCTGCCCTGTACCAGGCTGTAGCCGTTGGCGATAGAGATGTTGTAGGTGCCACTGTCCTGTATGGTGACGTCAACACCGACAATCTTATTCAGTTCACTCACCAGCTGATCGCGCTGGTCGAGCAGTTCGTTAGGCGATGCACCCGCGCCAACACCGGTGAGACGGGAAATCTGATCGTTCAGATTGGCAATCTGCTTCGCATAGTTATTGATCTGATCGACGCTGGTAGAAATCGCCGTATTAACCTGTGAATCCTGGTCACGGAGATACTGATCGTTCGTTTTGAACTGATTCACCAGACCGTCCGCTTTACCCAGCACCGTTTGACGTGCAGCCGGGTCTTCGGCGTTGCTCACCAGCGTTTGCAGACTCTTGAAGAAATCCTGCAGGGTGGTCGAAAGCGAGTTCGTGGTATCGGAGAGCACATCGTCAATTTTTGACATCTGCTGATAGCGCGTCGTCAGGCCGCTGCTCTGGGTCTGCGCGGCGCGGAGCTGGTTGGTAATGAAAGCGTCATACTCACGCTGGACACCGGAGACATACACCCCGTTACCCACCCAGCCACCGCCGGTCAGCGTGCTGTTAGAGGCACCCAGTACCGTGGTCTGGCGGGTGTAACCTGCCACGTTATAGCTTGAAATATTATTACTGACGGTATTGAGTGCCGACTGCGCGGCACTGAGGCCACTCATGGCGCTGTTAATCAAACTGGACATGGGGGTTCCTTTTATACGTTCAGACACGAGTCCTGATGAAGGTTATCGGCAACCTCCACCGGGACTTGAGAACTTTCAGAACAGATTTTCAATATCTGTGCTATAGGCTTTACCGACCTTCTCGCCCATGGATTTCAGCTGCTGGATCATGCTGGTAAGCTTACGAGCGTAGTTCGGGTCGGTCGCGTAGCCTGCGTTTTGCAGGGCCTGAGCGCCCTGCTCCGCCGTCGCCGCCTGCGTAACGGCGGTATAACGTGGATTTCGGCTCAGCAGACCGACATAGTCGGACAATGCTTCCAGATAGGAGCTGTAAACACGGAATTTCGCTTTCACCTTCATCGCCGCACCGTTCTCGTATTCGGTGGTGGTGATCTCCGTTGTCGGTCCCTTCCAGCTGGAGGTGGCCTTCACGCCGAAGATGTTAAAGCTCGGGTCGCCGTTTTCCTTACGGATCTGGCGCTGGCCCCACCCGGATTCCAGCGCGGCCTGGGCCAGAATAAGATGGTGTGGCACACCGCTCTGCTCACTGGCAAGGCGGGCCGGCAGCGAAAGCTGCGCCAGAAAGTCTTTGCTGTCACCGGAGAGCGGCTCGTCGCTGCTCACCGTCGCCTTCGGTATCGCTTTACGCACCATTTGCGTCAGGGCCTGGTTCTGATAGCTGGTCACCGTTTGCAGGTCAAACTTCATCGGTACCTGCTGCAGCTCATCTTTCGGCTGGATCCCCTGCGCGGCTTCGGTCTGTTTGACTATCATGTCAGCCAGACCGAGGCCTTTACCGGCGGTCATCTGCTGCGCAATCTGCTGGTCATACATGCTGGTGTAAAGACGCGTTGAATCGCTGCTGAACATCCCGTCTTTCGGCAGGGTTTCACGCATGCTTTTCAGCATCATCTGTACAAACATCCCTTCCACCTGGCGGGCGACCGGGCGGATATTCGCCGCCGGGTCTTTACCTGCTTTGGTTTTCAGTTCGTTGAGCGACTGGGCATCCCAGGCGGCACTGGTCAACAGTTTGCTATCGGTCAGCATCAGATGATTTCCAGTTTGGCGCGCAGACAGCCTGCACTTTGCATGGACTGCAGAATGGACATCAGATCCATCGGCGTGGCACCCAGCGCATTCAGAGCACGCACGACGCTGTTCAGGTTGGCGCTGGAGCGTACGCTCTGCAGAGAACCACCGCTCTGACGTAAATCAATCTGCGTTTGTGGCGTCACCACCGTCTGGCCGCCACCAAATGGGGTATCCGGCTGGCTGACGTTGGCAGAACGGTTAACCGTCACGGAGAGGTTACCCTGCGCCACGGCGCAGCTATCCAGCGAGACTTCCCGGTTCATCACCACGGAGCCCGTACGGGAGTTGATGATCACTTTGGCATCCTGAACAGGGACGTTCACTTCCATATTCTGGATATCGGCCAGCATGCGCACCTGGTTGCTGCTGCCTGTGGAGGTATGGATCTGCACGGTACGGGCATCCAGCGCCGTCGCACTGCCATAGCCGCGGCTGCGGTTGATGGTGTCGGCGATCTGCTGCGCCATGGTGAAATCTTCGTTGTTCAGCTGCAGGTTGATGGTATTCCCGGCGCCGAACTGGGTCGGCAGTTCTCGCTCAATGATCGCGCCGTTGGTAATGCGTCCGCCGTTCAGCTGGTTCACCTGCACGCTGCTACCGCCAGCTGAGGCCCCCGCACCGCCGACCAGAATGTTACCCTGTGCCAGGGCATAGACCTGGCTGTCGACGCCTTTCAGGGGCGTCATCAGCAGCGTACCGCCGCGCAGGCTTTTGGCGTTCCCCATAGAGGAGACCACCACATCAATGGTCTGCCCCTGGCGTGCAAACGCCGGGTAAGAGGCCGTGACCATGACCGCAGCCACGTTTTTCAGCTGCATGTTGGTTCCCGCCGGAACGGTAATACCGAGCTGGGAAAGCATGTTGTTCAGGCTCTGCGTCGTGAATGGCGTCTGGGTTGTCTGGTCACCCGTACCGTCCAGCCCCACCACCAGGCCATAGCCAATCAGCGAGTTCTCGCGTACGCCCTGAACGCTGGTGAGATCGCGAATACGGTCAGCCTGGGCAAAGGTAGCCACCAGAACCAGCGCCACGGCGAAGATCGATTTAAACATGGGTCACCTCGCTTACATCGGCGATAAATTAAGGAAGAAGCGCTGCAGCCAACCCATATTTTGCGCTTCATTAATGTAGCCGTTACCGACGTACTCAATGCGCGCATCCGCCACCTGAGTGGACGGAACGGTGTTGGTGCCGCTGATGGTGCGTGGATTCACCACGCCCGAGAAGCGAATGAATTCAGTGCCCTGGTTAATGGCGATCTGTTTTTCACCCACAACGTGTAAGTTGCCGTTGACCAGCACCTGGTCAACCGTGACCGTCAGCGTACCGCTAAAGGTATTGCTGGCGTTCGCGCCACCTTTACCGTTAAAGGTATTGCCGCCGGAAGCCTCAACGTCCGCTCGCGCATTGCCGAAGAGCCCTTGCAGATAACGCGGTACGGTGTCAAAGCCAAAATTGGTTTTGCCATCGCGGCTGGCATTCGCCGACGAGCTCTTGCTCGCGCTGACGTTTTCCTGCAGAACAATGGTCAATGTATCGCCGACGTTACGCGGGCGGCGATCTTCAAACAGCGGTTGATAACCGTAATTAATCGGCTGCGCGGTCTGGAAAATAGAGCCGTTTACCACTGGCGCAGGGCCAGGAACGGGTTGGGCAGTCGTCGCACCCTGGACCAATGGTTTAGACGGGATCCAGGCACACCCGCTGAGGGTGACGGCCAGGACAGTCAGTATCGGATAACGAAACGCCGCGTTTTTTTGCATTGCCTTCATCTTCGAAAACAGGGAGCCGGTGCGGCGTTTACCGCACCGGGCTACACCTTAGAGTTGCGTCAGTTTTTGCAGCATCTGATCGGTCGTCGAGACTGCTTTACTGTTAATTTCATACGCGCGCTGAACCTGGATCATATTCACCAGCTCTTCCGCCACGTTCACGTTGGAGGTTTCTACATACCCCTGATACAGCAAACCCGCGCCGTTCAGGCCCGGCGTGCTTTCATTTGGCGTACCGGAGGATTGCGTTTCGGTGTAGAGGTTCTCACCAATGCTTTCCAGACCGGTATCGTTCATGAAGGTGGTCAGGTTAAGCTGTCCGACCTGGACCGGCGCAGCCTGGCCCTGCTGGGTCACGCTGACCACACCGTCGCGGCCGATAGTAATGCTCAGGGCGTTCGCCGGAATGGTGATCGCAGGTTGAACCTGGAAACCGCCCGCCGTCACCAGCTGGCCGTTCTGATCGACCTGGAACGAGCCGTCACGGGTATAGGCAGAAGTACCGTCAGGCAACTGCACCTGGAAGAAGCCCTGACCTTTGATTGCCACGTCTTTACTGTTGTTGGTCTGAGACAGGTTGCCCTGGCTATGCAGACGCTCGGTGGCCACCGGGCGAACACCGGTACCGATCTGCAGACCTGACGGCAGCGTCGTCTGTTCAGAAGACTGCGCGCCCGGCTGACGGATGGTTTGATAAAGCAAATCTTCGAAAACGGCGCGCTGACGCTTGAAACCATTGGTGCTGACGTTTGCCAGGTTGTTGGCAATCACATCCATGTTGGTTTGCTGCGCGTCCAGGCCAGTTTTCGCGATCCATAAAGAACTGATCATAAAGAGTCCTGTTAACTCATAGACAGAAGTTGGTTAGCCTTGCCCGCGTTTTCATCCACGCTGCTGATAATTTTCATCTGCATTTCGAAACGACGGGCGCTGGCGATCATGTCGCTCATGGCGGCTACCGGCTTGACGTTACTGCCTTCCAGAACGCCGGACATCACGCGGATGCTCGGATCGGCCTGTAACGTAGCACCACGGGTAGCCTGAGCAGCCTGGGTCAGACGGAACATCCCGTCGTCACCACGCTGCACCTCTTTGCCTTCCGCTTTTACCAGTTTCAGTCGTCCGACAGGGGCAACGGTATTGGCCGGATCGCCCGGGTTCAACGCGGAGATGGTACCGTCAGCCGCGATGGTCAACTCAGAGCCTTCAGGCACCGTCAGCGGACCCGCTTCCCCCATCACCGGATGACCCTGAATCGTCAACTGGCCGGTTGCACTAACCTGGATATTCCCGTTACGGGTATAGCCTTCGCTGCCATCAGCGGTCTGCACCGCCAGCCAGCCGTCCTGCTGCAGCGCAACGTCCAGCGGGCGTGAGGTGTAATCCATCTGCCCTGGCGTCATATCTGCGCCAGGGGTAGAGGCGGCGACCAGCGTACGGGTCGGCAGGGAAAGACCTTCTACCGGCACCGCGCGCAACGCATTCAGCTGCGCGCGAAAGCCCGGCGTCGAGGCGTTTGCCAGGTTGCTGGCAGTAACGGCCTGCTGATTGAGCGTCTGACTTGCCGCGCCCATCGCGGTATATATTGCGTGATCCATTGCGCTTTCCTGTTAGCCGCTTAACGCAGGTTAACCAGCGTGTTGAGGATCTGATCCTGGGTCTTGATGGTCTGCGCGTTCGACTGATAGTTACGTTGCGCGACAATCATGTTCACCAGCTCTTTACTCAGATCGACGTTTGAGGCTTCCAGCGCACCGTTGGTCAGAGTACCGAAGTTACCGCTTCCCGCCGTACCCAGCAGCGCCACGCCGGAGGACTGGGTAGCCGACCAGACGTTATCGCCTTCAGACTTCAGGCCTTCGTTGTTGGCGAAGTTTGCCAGCACGATCTGACCCAACACCTGAGTCTGTTCGTTGGAATAGTTCCCCACCACGGTACCGTCATCGTTGATCTGATAGCTCACCAGATCGCCCGGCTTGAAGCCGTTCTGGCTGGTCGCCACGATATTGTTTGCGCCGGTGTTCTGCTGCATAGAGTTAGCAAAACTCATGGCGAAGGTCGCAGGGGTCGCACCCGGGATGGTCCCGGTCGTCAGGTTGATGTTTCCACCACCGGTCAACGTCCCGTTATTATCGAAGGTCAGCGTGGTGGCCAGTGCCGCCGTGCTGCCTGCCACGCTACCGTCCTGGGCATACACTTTCCAGGAGTTGGCCGGAGTCGCATCTTTGACGTAAAACAGGTTCATGTTGTGCGCATTACCCTGGCTATCAAAGACGGTTACCGTGCCTTTTTTGTTGTAGGTATCCGGGTTAGCCGGATCAAAGGCGGTGGTCGGTGCGGTGTCGGTGGAGTTGAGGTTAATCTGCTGGGAAGCCGTGGAGGTGGACTTCGCGGCCATCAGCGTGGTCGGGATATTAATCGCCTGTGGATTCGCACCGGTCTGAACCGTTGATGGCGTGCCGGCAACCGGATAACCGGTTAATTGCATCCCCTGCATGTTCACCAGGTTACGGTTCTCGTCCAGCTTAAACTGGCCGTTACGGCTGTAGAACACCGAGCCGTTTGCATCGACCATACGGAAGAACCCATTCTGGCTAATAGCAACGTCCAGACCGCGACCGGTATTGGTGGTGGTGCCGTCGGTAAAGTCCTGAGTGATGCCCGCAACTTTGACGCCCAGACCCACTTTGGAACCGGCAAACATGTCTGCAAAGGAAGCAGAACCGGATTTAAAACCATAGGTCGCGGAGTTGGCGATGTTGTTGCCAATGACATCCAGGTTGGTGGCCGCAGCATTCAGGCCGCTGACCGCTTGAGAAAAGGCCATGACTTACTCCTGATAAGTGTTAAGGCTTAGATAATCTGCCGAACTTCGTCGAGTGTGGTGGTACCTGAGGTACCCAAATCCAGTTTGTTGCCGTCGCCCCCTCTAATCACGCCCTGAACCAGCGCGAACTGCAGCGGCTGCGCCACCAGCTGGGTTGTCCCGTTGCTGGCGCTAATCGCGACTTTGTAGGAGCCATTTGGTGCTTTGGTGCCGTCCGCCAGGCTGCCATCCCAGGTAAAGGTATGAACGCCCGCCTTCAGCTCACCAATGTCGATGGTGCGAACCACCGCGCCAGTCGAGTCGGTGATCGTCGCAGTCACTTTGTCAGCGGCCTGCTGCAATTCAACGCCAAACGGGGTCGTCGTGGTGGTCGAGGTACCGTCTGTGGTGCTGGTGCCGGCAAGAATAGTGGTGCCCGGGATCATTACCCCGTGACCAATCAGGCTGGCCGCCTGCAGAGACTGGCTGCTGTTAATCTGGCCGGAGACGGAACCCAGGGTCGTGTTAAGTTTCTCAATGCCGCTCACGGTACTGATCTGCGCAAGCTGCGTCGTCAGTTCGTTGTTCTGCATTGGGTTCGTGGGATCCTGGTTCTTCAACTGAGCCACCAGCAGCGTCAGAAAGCTGCTCTGCAAATCGGAGGCGTTACTTCCCGTCAGGGAGCTGGAGCTTGTCGAACTTTGGGTGTTATTAACACCCGTGTTCGTGGGATCATTCACATTGACGGCGATGGACATGCGTGTCTCCTTTACTGGCCGAGAGTGAGTGTTTTGAGCATCATGCTCTTCACGGTATTAAGCACTTCGACGTTCGCCTGGTAGCTACGAGAGGCCGACATGGAGTTCACCATCTCACCTACCACATCCACGTTTGGCATCTTCACGTATCCGTTAGCGTCCGCAAGCGGGTTACCGGGCTCATACACCAGCTTGTCCGGCGCCTGGCTCTCTACCACGTCAGACACCTTCACGCCGCCCGTCGCCGCACCGGGCGCCGCATCGACCTGAAAGACGACCTGTTTGGCACGGTAAGGCTGTCCGTCAGGTCCGGTCACGCTGTCGGCGTTCGCCAAGTTACTGGCCGCCACGTTCAGACGTTTGGACTGAGCGGTTAACGCCGAACCGGCGATATCAAAAATGTTCAGCAAGGCCATTTATCAGTTGCCCCCCTGCAGGACGTTCATCATGCCTTTGATTTGTCCGCCGAGTAGGGTCAGGCCCGTCTGGTATTTCAGGCTGTTATCGGCGAACTGCGTACGCTCCCGGTCCATATCCACGGTGTTACCGTCGAGTGATGGCTGGTCGGGGATGCGATAAAGTAAATCGGTCGCTGGCGCGGTCATCGCCTGAGCAGGAATATGGCGAGAGGATGTCATGGCAAGTGCAACACCCGTTCCTTCGGCACGTCCACGCTCCATCACCTTTTTGAGTTCACTGGAAAAATCAATATCGCGCGCCTGATACCCGGGCGTATCGGCATTAGCGATGTTGGCGGCTAAAATCTCCTGCCGCTGGGCGCGTAAATTGAGCGCTTCCTGCTGAAAACGTAACGCGGCGTCGAGTTTATCGAGCATGTCTCCTCCGCTGATGGCAAAATTTCAGTTCACAGCTTAAATCTCACCCGGTCTCCCCTATCGACGGAATAAGCGCAAAATGCGTCGCTATTTATTCCGTTGATGCAAAACCACTGCAGGTAGAATTCAGTCAACTCTGGAAACGGTGGAACTTGCGATGCAAACGTTAAAACGTGGTCTGGTGGCGGCTTTCTTGCTGTTTAGCCCTCTGGTGCAGGCTGAAGGTTTACAGGATCAGTTAACGGCTTTCTTTGCCCAAAAGCTGGCAGGCTTTAGCGATGACGTTACCGTTACCGTACGTACGCCCCCGAATCTGTACCCCACCTGTGAGCAACCGTCATTCAGCGTCACGGGAACCACGAAGCTGTGGGGCAATGTGAACGTGCTGGCTCGCTGCGCCAACGAAAAACGCTATTTACAGGTTGCCGTTCAGGCGACGGGCAATTATGTTGTTGCCGCCGTGCCTATTGCGCGTGGCAGCCTGCTGCAGGCAAACAGCGTGACGTTGAAGCGCGGGCGCCTGGATCAGCTCCCGCCACGGACAATGCTGGAAATGAACCAGGCACAGGATGCCGTCAGCCTGCGCGATGTTGCGCCAGGCCAGCCGATTCAGCTTTCAATGCTGCGCCAGGCATGGCGTGTCAAAGCGGGACAGCAGGTGATGGTTGTGGCCAACGGAGACGGCTTTAGCATCAACAGTGAAGGGAAAGCGTTAAACAATGCCGCGGTCGCGCAAAACGCCCGCGTCAGAATGTCCTCAGGCCAGGTGGTGAGCGGAACCGTCGATTCTGATGGGAATATTCTGATTAACCTATAATCTTTTTAAAGATTTCGCGGCGCGTGCCGATAAATATTCAACTAATGATGATGTCAGGCGCAAACGCCGCGAACCCTCGATGAGGACAACACTATGAGCATTGATCGTACATCAGCCCTGAAGCCGGTAAGCGCTGTACAGCCTCGCGAAACGAATGACGCTACCCCTCAGAAAACGCGTCTGGAAAAACCGTCAACGTCTAACAGCACCAGCGTGACGCTGAGCGATGCCCAGGCAAAACTGATGCAGCCCGGCAGCAACGATATCAATATGGAACGTGTGGAAGCGCTGAAAACGGCAATTCGTAACGGCGAGCTGAAAATGGACACCAGCAAAATCGCTGATGCCCTGATTCAGGAAGCACAGAGTTTCTTACAGAGTAACTAACCGTATGAGTCGACTGTCAGAAATACTGGATCACATGACGGTTGTCCTGAACGACCTGAAAACGGTAATGGACGCTGAACAGCAGCACCTCTCTTCCGGTAACATCAACGGCAGTGCGCTGCAGCGGATTACTGAGGATAAGAGTTCGCTTCTGGCGACGCTGGATTATCTGGAGCAGCAACGACGCGCTGAGCAGGATCCTAAGCGCAGCGCCAATGACGATATTGTTGAGCGCTGGCAGACCATAACGGAAAAAACCCAGCACCTGCGCGACCTCAACCAGCATAACGGCTGGCTGCTTGAAGGCCAGATAGAGCGTAATCAGCAGGCGCTTGAAGTGTTGAAGCCGCATAAAGAAACCGGACTGTACGGTGCGGATGGTCAGACAGCGACGGCGCGCATTGCGGGTGTGAAAAAGATTTCGATTTGACGCATATGCGGCAAATCATGCAGTGGGGAGCACCCTAAGGTGAACTCCCCTTTTGGCGTTTATGCCGTACGGCGGGCAAACTCTTTCACTTTGAAGCCCAGTACGGCGAGCGTGGCAAAGTAAGCTACCACCCCGACGCCCACCACGGCCATCAGCCGCATCAGACGATAAGGCATCGTGCCCTGGGACCACTCTGGCATAACATGCATCATCCCGAGTAATGCCGCAGACATCACCAGTACTGCAATAATCAACCGCACAAGGAAGCTCGCCCAGCCCGGCTGCGGCGTAAAGATATCCTGCTTGCGCAGTTGCCAGTACAACAGCCCGGCATTCAGACAGGCCGCCAGACCAATAGACAGCGACAGACCGGCATGCTTCAGCGGGCCGATAAACGCCAGGTTCATCAGCTGCGTCATAATCAGCGTCACAATGGCAATTTTCACCGGCGTTTTAATGTCCTGACGCGAGTAGAACCCCGGTGCCAGCACCTTGACGACAATCAGCCCCATCAAGCCGACGGAGTAGGCAATCAGCGCCCGCTGGGTCATCGCGGCGTCAAAGGCAGTAAATTTACCGTACTGGAACAGGGACACCGTCAGCGGCTTGGCCAGAATCCCCAGCGCCACCGCACTTGGCAATGCCAGCAGGAAGCAGAGACGTAACCCCCAGTCCATCAGGCGGCAGTATTCATCATGGTTGCCGCTGGCAAAGCTTTTTGACAGCGACGGCAGCAGGATGGTCCCCAGCGCCACGCCCAGCACACCGGATGGAAACTCCATCAGACGGTCCGCGTAGTACATCCACGACACAGAGCCCGACACCAGGAAAGAGGCAAAGATGGTGTTGATGATAAGCGAGATCTGGCTGACGGAGACGCCAAGAATGGCGGGCCCCATCTGCTTAATCACGCGCATCGCGCCGGCATCTTTGAGATTAATGCGCGGCAACACCAGCATACCGATTTTCTTCAGGTGCGGCAGCTGATACGCCAGCTGCAGCACGCCGCCCACGGTTACCGCCCAGGCCAGCGCCAGTACCGGTGGGTTGAAATGCGGCGCGGCGAACAGGGCAAAACCGATCATGCTGACGTTAAGGAACGTCGGCGCAAACGCCGGAACGGAGAAACGGTTCCAGGTGTTCAGTATCGCCCCCACCAGCGAGGCCAGCGAGATCAGCAGAATATAGGGGAAGGTAATGCGCAGCAGCTGCGAGGTCAGTGCAAATTTATCAGCCGTATCGGCAAAACCGGGGGCGGTCACCAGAATCACCCACGGCGCGGCCAGCATCCCGATAACGGTCACCACGGCCAGCGCCAGGGTCAGTAGTCCCGAAACGTAAGAGACAAAGACGCGGGTCGCATCCTCGCCCTGCTTGCTTTTATATTCCGCGAGAATAGGCACAAATGCCTGCGAAAATGCCCCTTCCGCAAAAATACGACGCAACAGATTTGGCAATTTGAACGCGACGAAAAAGGCGTCCGTCGCCATTCCTGCACCAAAAACCCTTGCCACAATCGCGTCACGTGCAAAGCCCAGCACGCGAGAAAACATGGTCATCGAGCTGACTGCCGCCAGCGATTTTAATAAGTTCATTAACGTGAATTTCCAGAACCATACGGATTTGTAGGCCGGGTTAGCGTAAGCGCCACCCGGCAAAGCCAACAAGCGGCGCTTAGTCTAACCGGATTTCATCGAATTACTATCGGCAGATGTTACAGCGAATTATTCACTCATGGCATCGCGCCAGAGCCTTTCCACAATGCGCTGCGCCAGAATGGCCTGCTCGCCGGACGTTTCAGGAACCGTCTGATTTTGCACACAGGTGATGAAGTGACGGGCACATCCTGCGAAACCACGCTGCTCAAGCGTACTTTGCCACCCGGGTGCAGGAGGCGTAACAACGCCATTGCCCTTCTCTTCGCGCCACTCGCGCATATCGGTAATGTCATACAGCGCACCGTCGGTGACGGCCTGAACGAACTCACGCTGGCTGCCCGCACGACGGTGCATACTGGTGGTAATCTGAAGATGCTCAACGGCAAAATGGTGTTCCGCGTACACCATCTCCCCCCGTTCGTTAGTGACCAGGGTGCCGCTTTTCAGCTGTGCATTACCGTTGCTCAGCCACAGCGCGGTATCCACCACGTGAAGATAATCATCAAGAAGGGTAAAACGCAGATCGTTCGGCCCTACGCTGTCGGTACGATGCTTATCCATACGCAGCGAAGCCATATTGCCGGACTGCGCTTTCAGCTGCTGGTAAAGCGGCGAAAAGCGGCGGTTAAACCCCACCATCAGGGTCAGGTTTTTACGCGCCGCCAGATCAATCAGGCGTTCGGCGTCCTGTACGTTTTCCGCCAGCGGTTTATCCACGCAGACGTGGACGCCCGCATTGAGCAGCTCGCTTACCACCTGATAGTGGGTGGCCGTGGAGGTATGCACAAAGACGGCATCACACTCGCGGGCCAGATCCTGCAGGGAGGCGGCATACGGAATGCGCCAGGTTGCGCAGATACGCTCTGCTTTTTCACGGCCAGGAGACCATGCGCCTTGTAGCGTCCAGTCGGTCGCAGCCCCTAAAACCGGTAGCCAGGCTTTTTGCGCTATTCCGCCCAGCCCCACGACGCCAATGCGTAATTTTTTCACCGTCAGTCTCCCAAATGTGCCAGTAATGCATCCAGACGTTGTTTCAACCCGGCAACCTCACCTTCCAGAGCCTCCACACGGGCAACCAAATCGTCATCGCCAGTTGTTATATCGGTTACAGGAGACGTAACTGAAATATCAACGTCACCGCAGAAGAGATGCATATAGCGGCTTTCACGTTTACCCGGCTCGCGGGCCAGACGGACAACGTACGGGCCATCTTCACGTGCGGCCAGCCCCTCCAGCGTCTGCTCAACTTCCTGCATGTCGCTAAACTCATGCATACGGGAAGCACGCGTGCGCAGCTCCCCCGGCGTCTGCGCCCCGCGCAACAGCAGCGTAGTAACGACCGCCACTTCGGCGCTGCTCAGCTTCAGGTCGCCAAATTCGAAGTTACAGAAACGCTGTTCGTATTTGGTCACGCGGTTACCGAAGCCGCTGACGGTGCGCAGATAGTGGCGTTTTACCAGCGCATCCAGCACGTCCTGAACGTCATGCTCGCTGAGGTTCATCACCGGCTCACGGTTCGTTTTTTGGTTACAGGCCATGGTCACGGCGTTAACAGAAAGCGGATACTGTTCCGGCGTGGTGACCTGTTTTTCGAGTAAGCACCCAATCACGCGCGCTTCTGTACCGTTTAGCTGATACTTCATCTTTTCTCCTTAACGACCTGCAGTCCAGTCACGGGTGGTTAACGCCGTCAGCACGTGGTCACGCCACTCGCCGTCTATCAACAAATAGTCTTTGGCGTAACCTTCTTTCTCGAACCCTAAGCGCGCCAGTAAATTTCCGCTGCGCTGATTATGCGGCATATAGTTCGCCATAATGCGATGAATGTGTTGCGTACGTTGTATATAGCGGATGGCCGCCGTTAACGCCTCGTACATCAGCCCCTGCCCCTGCCATTTCTGACCGATAGAGTAGCCAAGGTAACAGGCATGAAACGACCCGCGCACCACATTCGAGAAATTAGCGATCCCGATAATTTCTTTTTCTTCTGGATCCAGCAACGCAAAATAAAACGCGCTACCCTGCTTATGAAATTCCGCAATCATGCTGAGGCGCGCCTGCCAGCCGGAGGGGTAACAATGGCTCTCATCCCGAACGGGTTCCCAGGGTTTCAAAAACTGGCGATTCTCGGCGTAATAATCCGCCAGACGCCAGGCATCACGCTCATGCACCAGACGAACGACCAGCCGGTCCGTTGTCAGACGCACTTTTGGCACATTACTGCGATAGCCAAACATCAATACCACTCCTTCCCGTCACTTCAGCTTGCCCATTAGCTTTACTATACCTGCGCCCGTGCCGTCTGTGAAAACAGTGACATACCATTTTCACCTCTTTTCCCCTTTTTCAATGAAAACTCTCTATCAAAGCACCCTTTTGATAAAAAAATATTGTCGCGTCCAGGGGTGGGAAAAAACGTGGCGACACCGCAGAATGTTAGCGTGCTCACCTTCTTATTTTCCCTGGAGGGAAAATGTCCCGCGTATCACAGGCGAGGAGCCTGGGTAAATATTTCCTGTTAGTCGATAACATGCTGGTCGTGCTCGGCTTTTTTGTCGTATTCCCTCTCATCTCGATCCGCTTTGTCGATCAAATGGGCTGGGCGGCGGTAATGGTCGGTATTGCCCTGGGACTGCGTCAGTTTGTCCAGCAGGGTCTGGGCGTCTTTGGCGGCGCGATCGCTGACCGCTTTGGCGCTAAACCGATGATCGTGACCGGTATGCTGCTCCGCGCGGCAGGCTTTGCCACGATGGCCGTTGCCCACGAGCCCTGGCTGCTCTGGTTCTCCTGCTTCCTCTCAGGTATCGGCGGCACGCTGTTTGACCCGCCCCGTACCGCGCTGGTGGTGAAGCTGATTCGCCCGCAGCACCGGGGGCGTTTCTTCTCCATTCTGATGATGCAGGACAGTGCCGGCGCGGTGGTTGGCGCATTGCTGGGAAGCTGGCTGCTGCAGTACGATTTCCGTCTGGTCTGTGCGGCCGGGGCGGTACTCTTTATTCTGTGCGCACTGTTTAACGGTCTCTATCTTCCCGCCTGGAAACTGTCGACGGTAAAAGCGCCGGTGCGCGAAGGGCTAGGTCGCGTGCTTCGCGACAAGCGTTTTGTCACCTACGTATTGACCCTGACCGGGTATTACATGCTGGCCGTGCAGGTGATGCTGATGCTGCCGATCATGGTAAACGATATTGCGGGCACGCCTGCTGCCGTTAAATGGATGTACGCCATTGAAGCCTGCCTGTCACTGACGCTGCTCTACCCCATCGCCCGCTGGAGCGAACGGCGTTTTCGCCTGGAACATCGCCTGATGGCCGGGCTGTTTCTGATGACGCTGAGCATGATGCCGATCGGTCTGGTGAGCTCGCTCCAGCAGCTGTTTACACTGATTTGCACCTTCTATATCGGCTCCATCATCGCCGAGCCCGCCCGGGAAACGCTGAGCGCCTCGCTTGCGGACGCGCGTGCCCGCGGCAGCTATATGGGATTCAGCCGACTCGGTCTGGCCTTTGGTGGCGCGTTAGGCTACACCGGTGGCGGCTGGCTGTTCGATGCCGGTAAAGCGCTGAATCAACCGGAACTGCCGTGGATGATGCTCGGCGCAGTGGGCTTTATGACGTTACTGGCCCTCTGGTGGCAGTTCAGCCAGAAGCGCAGCGCGAGCGGTATGCTCGAGCCGGGCGCATAATCCTTCTCGTTGGCGGGAGAACTCTCCCGCCTCACTTCTCAGTATTTTCTGCTGGTTTCTGCCATTTCACACTGACATACTGACGCTACAGGACAGAAGCGCCGATTTTTCGTTGAGGAACACCATGAAGAAAATTGTCATTGCCGCCGCATTTATCGTTAGCGGCCTGCTGGTGGGCTGCAATCAGCTTACGCAATACACCGTCAGTGAACAGGAAATTAATCAGGCGCTGGAAAAACATAACAATTTCTCCAAAGACATTGGTGTGCCAGGCCTTGCCGATGCGCATATCATTCTCACCAATCTCACCAGTCAGATTGGTCGTGAAGAGCCCAATAAAGTCACCCTCGCCGGGGATGCCAGCCTTGATATGACCTCCCTTTTTGGCAACCAGAAAGCCAACATCAAGCTCAAGCTGAAGGCACTTCCGGTTTTCAACAAAGAGAAGGGCGCGATTTTCCTGCAGGAGATGGAAGTGGTCGATGCGCAGGTTTCACCGGACAAGATGGCACCGGTTCTGCAAACCCTGATGCCCTATCTGAACCAGTCGCTGCGTAACTATTTCAATCAGCAACCGGCGTATGTCTTAAGCGAAGACAAAAGTAAGGGTGAAGCCCTTGCGAAAAAATACGCAAAAGGGATAGAGGTGAAACCGGGAGAAATCATCATTCCTTTCACCGATTAACCTGAAGGGCGCTGCGGCGCCCTTTTTTTTACGGAAAAGTGTGCAAACGAAAACGTTTCCGCTTATGATTTGTGTCCGGCAAAAACAGCCATCCTTATGACTGATTCCTGACAAGCCGGAGCTTCCATGACTGCACAACCCCAGGTTCTTAAAATCCGCCGCCCTGACGACTGGCATATCCATCTGCGCGATGGCGATATGCTGAAAACCGTCGTGCCTTATACCAGTGAAATTTATGGCCGCGCGATTGTCATGCCAAACCTGGTTCCGCCAGTCACCACCGTCGATTCCGCGATTGCCTACCGCCAGCGCATTCTGGATGCCGTCCCGGCTGGACATAATTTCACCCCGCTGATGACCTGCTATCTGACCGATTCTCTCGATCCGGACGAAGTTGAGCGCGGGTTTAACGAAGGCGTTTTTACGGCGGCGAAACTCTATCCTGCAAACGCCACCACCAACTCCAGCCACGGCGTCACCAGCATTGATGCCATCATGCCGGTGCTGGAACGTATGCAGAAACTGGGCATGCCGTTGCTGGTACACGGCGAAGTCACGCATGCCGAGATTGATATCTTCGACCGTGAAGCCCGCTTTATCGAGACCGTGATGGAACCGCTGCGTCAGCGCCTGCCTGCGCTTAAAGTGGTCTTTGAACATATCACCACCAAAGACGCCGCAGAGTATGTGCGTGACGGCAACGAGTTGATTGCCGCCACCATCACCCCGCAGCATCTGATGTTTAACCGTAACCACATGCTGGTAGGCGGGGTACGCCCTCACCTGTACTGCCTGCCGATCCTTAAGCGCAACGTTCACCAGCAGGCGCTGCGCGAACTGGTTGCCAGCGGTTTCTCACGCGCTTTCCTCGGCACAGACTCCGCGCCTCACGCCCGCCATCGTAAAGAGGCGAGCTGCGGCTGCGCAGGCTGTTTCAACGCCCCTACGGCCCTTGCCAGCTATGCAACGGTATTTGAAGAGATGAACGCGCTGGAACATTTCGAAGCGTTCTGCTCCCTCAACGGCCCGCGCTTTTACGGCCTGCCGGTCAATGACACGTTCATTGAACTGGAGCGCAAAGCGAGCCAGGTGGAGGCATCCATTGCCCTGACGGATGATACGCTGATCCCCTTCCTGGCAGGCGAAACCGTCAACTGGACGGTAAAACGCTAAATAATCAACGCCCCTTGTTGTCAAACGAACAATATACCTGTATAAATAAACAGTATATTACACAGGGGGCATTTATGCGTATTGAAGTCACCATAGCCAAAACTACCGTTCTGCCTGCTGGCGCGCTTGACGCACTGGCAGGCGAATTATCCCGTCGTATTCATAACACCTTCCCCGACAATGCAGGCGCCGTCACTGTTCGTTACGCCGCGGCGAACAACCTTTCCGTCATTGGCGGTGCAAAAGAAGATAAAGATCGCATCAGCGAAATCCTGCAGGAAACGTGGGAGAGCGCTGACGACTGGTTCATCACAGATTAACACTGCTCCCTCATTGTGTTTTTTGCCGGGTCGCCCCGGCTTTTTTTTGCCTGAAATTCCAGAAAGTTCAAAATAATTCGGCAACTTCTTTAAAAATCGTGAACAAGATGGTGTTTTATTGCTCGAACAATCCTAAAAAGCAGAAAAATGTGTTGCTAGCTGTTTATTTTTCCCTTAGGAACCCTTATTACTTGTATACTGAAGTTGCTTTCAGAAAAACATGCATTGAACCTCGAAGTCGTTGTCTTCTAACACGCATTATGGGGGTTATAATGGAAAAGAATAGCGAAGTCATCCAGACCCACCCACTCGTTGGCTGGGATATCAGTACCGTAGACAGCTACGATGCACTGATGCTGCGTTTGCACTACCAGACCCCAAATCAGCTGAACCGTGAAGAAGCGGAAGTTGGACAGACGCTGTGGCTTACGACAGACGTCGCCCGTCAGTTTATTTCTATTTTAGAGGCAGGAATTGCAAAAATAGAATCTGGCGACTATCAGGAAAATGAGTATAAACGGCACTAACCGAATGCTCACTTTTCTTTCAACAGGCACCCACGCGGTGCCTTATTTATTTCCCGCTTGTTTGCACCCGCTTTGTTAATTACTCTGCTAAAAAAAACGTACGTGACGAGATGCATATGAGATATGACCTAATCATTATTGGCAGTGGCTCCGTAGGATCGGCCGCCGGGTATTACGCGACACAGGCAGGACTCAATGTCCTGATGATTGACTCTCACCTGCCGCCCCATAGCGAAGGTAGCCACCACGGCGACACGCGTCTCATTCGCCATGCCTATGGCGAGGGGGAGCGCTATGTTCCGCTGGTGCTTCGTGCCCAGACGCTGTGGGACGCGCTGGCTAAAGAGACTGAAGAGCGCATTTTCGAACGTACGGGCGTCATCAATCTTGGCCCGGCCCGTTCGGAATTTCTGGCTAATGTGGAACGCAGCGCAAAGGCTTTTAATCTGGAGGTTGAGAAGCTGGACGCGCCGGCTATCACCGCGCGCTGGCCAGAAATTACCGTCCCGGACGATTATATTGGCCTCTTTGAAGCCAACTCCGGGGTGTTGCACTGTGAAACCGCCATCAAAACCTGGATCGACCTTGCCGCCAAAGCGGGCTGTGCGCAACTGTTCAACTGTCCGGTGGAGGCCATCACGCATAACGCAGATGGCGTGACGGTAACGACTCTGGACGGTGAATATTCGGCGTCTCGTTTGCTTATCAGCGCAGGAACCTGGGTCACCCACCTGCTGCCAGACCTGCCGATCCAGCCCGTGCGTAAGGTCTTTTCGTGGTTCCAGTCGGATGGTCGCTACAGTGCCCAGAATAAATTCCCGGCGTTCACCGGCGAATTGCCCAATGGCGATCAGTTCTACGGTTTCCCTTCCGAAAAAGACGCGCTCAAGATTGGAAAACACAACGGGGGGCAAGTTATCTCCTCACCTGACGAGCGTAAACCGTTTGGTGCTTTTCCGCAGGATGGTTCAGAAGCCTTCTCGTTCCTGCGCAATATTCTCCCGGGCGTGGGTGGCCTGCTCTACGGCGCGGCCTGCACCTACGACAACACGCCGGATGAAGACTTTATCATTGATACGCTGCCAGGACATGACAACACCCTGCTCATTACCGGGCTGAGCGGACACGGATTTAAGTTCGCTTCCGTGCTGGGTGAAATCGCCGCGCAATTTGCTCAGGGTATCACACCCCAGTTTGATCTGACGCCCTTCTCACTCGCGCGTTTTAACGGATAATCGCTATGGGCTCCGGACAGTTCGGGGCCCGTTTTCTTTACGGTGAATCATGGGGCATTATGCGCAGGATCGTGAGTTTTCTCGTCAATAATATTCGCGAACATTTTATGCTCTATATCTTACTGTGGGCGCTGCTTGCGATCGTTGATTTTATTTACATTGTATTTTATTGAAAGCGTTGACTGACATTTATTGACGTTACTTTATGTTTATTTAATCTCTTTCCCCCTGCTTATTCCGCCTTGCACGAAGCCTTTGAATTACCTTTGCGGTTCCTTTTCAAAATTGCTGAAATAAATAAAATAAAAATCCATATACTCTTATTTCAGTTGCAATATCTTGCCTTCCCGTTCATTTTTACGTTTCGGTTAATTTGAAAATGGACATTCTGATGCAATTGCGTAACTCCTCCCGACGCTACGGAATAATATCCATAAGTTTGCACTGGATATTTGCCATTGCCGTCTATGGCATGTTCGGACTTGGACTCTGGATGGTCACGCTCAGCTATTACGACGGCTGGTATCACCAGGCGCCGGAGTTGCATAAAAGCATCGGCGTTTTGCTGATGCTGGGGCTGATTTTCCGCGTGATATGGCGACATATCTCCCCGCCACCTGCAGCACCGAAGACCCACAGTAAATTGACCCGTTTCAGTGCTGTCGCCGCGCATATTGCGCTTTATGCGCTGCTCTTCGCCATTCTGATCAGCGGCTATCTCATTTCGACGGCAGACGGCAAGCCGATCAGCGTTTTTGGTCTGTTCGAGGTGCCAGCAACGCTCAGTGATGCTGGGGTTCAGGCCGACACGGCGGGGGTGGTCCACCTCTGGCTTGCCTGGAGCGTGGTGATCCTGTCCGTGCTGCACGGGCTTGCCGCCCTTAAACACCACTTTATTGATAAAGACGATACGCTCAAGCGCATGCTTGGCCGCTCGTCAATTGACTCTGGAGTATAAAATGAAAAAACACCTGCTGGGTATCGCACTGGGCTCTCTGTTATTCACCACCGGTTCCGCCGTGGCGGCGGATTATAAAATTGATAAAGAGGGCCAGCACGCGTTCGTCAATTTCCGTATTCAGCATCTGGGATACAGCTGGCTGTACGGTACCTTTAAAGATTTTGACGGCACATTCACCTTTGACGAGAAAAATCCTGCGGCGGATAAAGTCAATGTGGCCATTAATACGAACAGCGTTGACACCAATCATGCTGAGCGCGATAAACACCTGCGCAGCGCAGAGTTTCTGAACGTCACTAAATTCCCGAAAGCGACTTTCACCTCTACGGACGTGAAAAAAGACGGTGATAAGTTGAATATTACCGGTAATCTTACCCTGAATGGCGTTACGAAACCCGTGACTCTGGATGCAAAATTGATCGGCCAGGGTGACGATCCGTGGGGGGGTAAACGCGCAGGTTTTGAAGCGGCAGGAAAAATTCACCTGAAAGATTTTAATATCACAACGGATTTGGGTCCGGCGTCTCAGGATGTTGAGCTGGTTATTTCTGTTGAAGGTGTGCAGCAGAAGTCATAATAGATTCGCCCGGCAGGATCTCGCCTGCCGGGCGTTATTATCATTCCGGGTCGGGAATACCCAGTTTGGTATTCAGACGGCCGCGTGATTTATTAAAAATCTTATTGCCGTTTTCTCGTCCCGCACGACGCCGACGCTGCTCTTCTTCCGGCAGAATACTCTCTTCACTGCACAGTTCACTGCAGCAACCGTTAAACTTCTCGGCACAGGCAGGGCACTGGATGAACAGTAGATGGCAACCGTCGTTTTTACAGTTGGTATGGGTATCGCACGGCGCACCGCACTGGTGGCACTGGGCAATAACGTCTTCCGAAATACGCTCACCCATACGCTCGTCAAAGACAAAGTTTTTCCCGATAAAACGCACCGGTAAACCCTGCTCGCGCGCGCGGCGGGCGTACTCGATAATGCCGCCTTCAATGTGCCAGACCTTATTAAAGCCGTTGTGCTTCATCCACGCGCTGGCTTTCTCACAGCGGATACCGCCGGTGCAGTACATAACGATTTTTTTATCTTTATGTTCCTGCATCATCTCAACCGCCTTGGGCAGTTGCTCGCGGAAGGTATCGGCCGGGATTTCCATCGCGTTCTCGAAATGCCCCACTTCGTATTCATAGTGGTTACGCATATCAATGAACACGGCATCCGGATCGTCCAGCATCGCATTCACTTCCGCGGCCTTCAGATATTCACCGACGTTCGCCGGGTTAAATTCAGGATCGTCAATACCGTCCGCCACAATGCGTTCACGCACCTTCATGCGCAGCACCCAGAAGGATTTCCCGTCATCGTCCAGGGCAATGTTCAGGCGTAAGCCGTCGAGAGCGGGGTCGAAGCGATCAAGAACGTCGCGGAAGGCGCTGACTTTGCTTTCCGGTACGCTAATCTGCGCGTTGATGCCTTCGCGGGCAAGGTAGACGCGCCCGAAAACGTTCAGCGCCGTGAAGGCCTGGTAAAGTGCATCGCGGGTCGCCTGCGGATCGTCGATCGTGAAGTATTTATAGAAAGAGATGGTTGTGCGCGGTTCGGTTTCAGCCAACATACGCGCTCTTAACATCTCATTCGACACGCGGTTGTGTAACACTGGCATGGTGTACAGTCCTGGAATCGTTAGAGAGAATGAAAAATCGGTCGGCATCATATAGCAAACAAAACCAATTTACATCCACACAATTTACGCTACATTTCACACACCCTGATTAATCAGGTTTAACAATTGCTCTCGTCGTACAGGTTTTGTTGGCAGATATTTTGGCAACGTCTCAAAAAATGCGACAATAGCGAAACAGGACGTTTGAACACAGGAAAGACATGACCCAGTTACCCAAATTTACCGTCGCCCTTTTGCACCCTCGCTATTGGATGACCTGGCTTGGCATTGGCTTTTTATGGCTACTGGTACAGCTTCCCTACCCTGTTATCTTCCGGTTAGGTAAATCGTTAGGCCGAATCGCGCTAACGTTCATGAAGCGTCGGGCGCGCATCGCGTACCGAAATCTTGAGCTGTGCTTCCCGCAGATGAGCGAGGCAGAGCGCCACGATATGGTCACGAAGAATTTCGAATCCGTCGGTATGGGGCTCATGGAAACCGGTATGGCGTGGTTCTGGTCAGATAAGCGCATGGCGCGCTGGAGCAAAGTGACGGGAACCGGCATGGAGCCCGTGCATACGCTTCAGGCTAACCAGACCGGCGTTCTGCTAATCGGGGTTCATTTTCTGACGCTGGAGATCGGGGCGCGGATGTTTGGCATGCAGGCGCCCGGCATCGGTGTTTATCGTCCAAACGACAACCCGGTTATCGATCTCATTCAGACCAACGGCCGCATGCGCTCCAATAAAAGCATGATCGACCGTAAGGATCTGAAGGGCATGATCCGCGCCCTTAAATCCGGTGAAGTGGTCTGGTATGCTCCCGACCACGACTACGGCCCGCAGTCGAGCGTATTTGTGCCGTTCTTCGCCGTTGAAGAGGCGGCCACCACCACCGGCACCTGGATGCTGGCACGGATGTCCAAAGCCGCCATCGTCCCCTTTGTTCCCCGCCGTATGCCGGATGGCTCAGGCTACGAGCTGATGATGCTCGAACCGGAGCTCGCGCCGCCGTTAGACGATGCAGAAACCACCGCGCGCTGGATGAACAGCGTTGTAGAGAAGTGCATCATGCTGGCCCCAGAGCAGTATATGTGGCTGCATCGCCGCTTTAAAACGCGACCACAGGGCACACCGTCCCGCTATTGATCCTCATGCGGCCCCATTCGGGCCGCCTCCTGTTTTAGCTTTAAAAGCGCTTCCGCATTGCGGCAATCATAACCCAGGCGCATAATTAGCAGGCTTATTACTTTATGCCTCAGGTGCTCAGCACCTCATTATGCGGAATGTTATGTCACCCTCAGATGCCCCCATAAACTGGAAACGTAACCTCACGGTTGCGTGGCTTGGCTGTTTTCTTACCGGTGCGGCGTTCAGCCTGGTTATGCCTTTCCTGCCGCTCTACGTCGAACAACTGGGCGTGACGGGCCACAGCGCGCTCAATATGTGGTCTGGACTGGTCTTCAGCATTACGTTTCTCTTCTCCGCGATTGCCTCACCCTTCTGGGGTGGCCTTGCCGATCGCAAGGGCCGAAAAATTATGCTCCTACGTTCTGCGCTGGGGATGGCCATCATCATGGCGCTGATGGGGGTCGCGCAAAACGTCTGGCAGTTCCTGGTATTGCGGGCATTGCTGGGTTTACTGGGCGGATTTATTCCCAATGCGAATGCCCTGATTGCCACGCAAATTCCGCGCCATAAGAGCGGCTGGGCGCTTGGGACGCTCTCCACCGGTGGCGTAAGTGGCGCCTTGCTAGGGCCACTGGCCGGAGGACTGCTGGCGGATAATTACGGCCTGCGCCCGGTCTTTTTCATCACCGCCAGCGTGCTGTTCCTGTGCTTTATCGTCACTCTGCTCTGTATCCGTGAGAACTTCACGCCTGTCGCCAAAAAAGAGATGCTCCATGCCAGAGACGTGCTGACCTCGCTTAAGAATCCCAGACTGGTGCTGAGCCTGTTCGTCACGACAATGATTATTCAGGTCGCTACCGGCTCGATTGCGCCAATTCTGACGCTCTACGTGCGTGACCTGGCGGGTGATGTCAGTAACATCGCCTTTATCAGCGGGCTCATTGCCTCCGTGCCCGGCGTGGCGGCGCTGCTTAGCGCCCCGAGGCTGGGCAAGCTGGGGGATCGGGTAGGCCCGGAAAAAATTCTGATCTGCGCGCTGGTGATCTCCGTCCTGCTGCTTGTCCCCATGTCGATGGTGCACTCTCCGTGGCAACTGGGGGTTCTGCGCTTTTTACTGGGCGCCGCCGACGGGGCGTTACTGCCCGCCGTACAGACCCTGCTGGTTTACAACTCCACGAACCAGATTGCGGGGCGTATTTTTAGCTATAACCAGTCATTTCGCGATATTGGTAACGTGACCGGACCGCTTCTCGGTGCAGCTATATCCGCCAGCTTTGGTTTTCGCGCCGTCTTTATCGTGACGGCGGGCGTGGTGTTGTTCAACGCGATGTATTCGTGGTTGAGTTTATCCCGCGCGTTACGCCCCACGACAGAATAAGGCGAAAGCCTGACGGCTTATTTTCGCATTCATACTTGCAGAATCCGATCTTCAGCTATTCTTTCCCTGAAACCTTCTGGAAAACAGGGAGAAACCAATGACCATGTACGCCACGCTGGAAGAAGCTATTGATGCCGCTCGCGAAGAGTTCCTCGCCGACAATCCCGGTGTTGAGGAAGAAGATGCTGACGTGCAACAACTTAATATCCAAAAATACGTTCTGCAGGACGGGGATATTATGTGGCAGGCCGAATTCTTTGCTGATGAAGGTGAAGAAGGGGAATGTTTGCCGGTCCTGAGCGGTGAAGGCGCGCAGGCCGTCTTTGATGGTGATTATGACGAAATCGAGTTACGGCAGGAGTGGCTGGAAGAGAACACCCTGCACGAGTGGGATGAGGGCGAATTTCAGCTCGAACCCCCGCTGGATACGGAAGAAGGTCAAACCGCAGCCGATGAGTGGGACGAGCGTTGATTTACGCTACTCGTACGGGCCGTGGCTGGCATCGATGGGCAGCAACAGCGTGTCGAAAATCAGCGAAAACGGCAGATCAAGCACGGTCAGGTAGCGCCACGCGGAATCACGCACATCCCATTTCACACCCGGGTAATACTGATTCCCATGGCCCTGCCCTGGAATAGTGCGGCTGATGATGCTGCCGCAGCCGCTGAGCAGGCATGCCATCAGGACGACGATGATTATTCTCATAAGTTACCTCTAAAAAAATACCGGCGATTAAGCCGGTATTTTTATCTGGCGGGTGGCGCTACGCTTACCCGCCCTGGTTAACAACTTACTTCGCCTTCAGTGCAAGCGGATTCAGCTTCACATCTTTGTAGTAGTTCACCCACGAAGAATACTTTTCCGGAGCGGACCATACGCGATAGTGAAGCCTTGCCATCGTGACCGGATCGCTCAGCAGCACCAGACGACGGTCGCGGTTGAGTTTTTCCGGCGTCTCGTTAAGCGCCTGCTCAACGTGACGATCGCGGGCAATCTCCAGCACATGACTTGCACGGTGACGCGCCGTCGCCATGGCTGTTGCCAGGGCGTTAAATGACGGGTTAAACACGGCGTGCATAAAGCCATCATCCAGCGTGCGATTGCGGTTCTGCTCCAGATAGGTATCGGTATCCACCAGCACCTTCGGCGGGGAGTACTCTTCCGGGATCAGGAACAGTTTCCAGCGTTTAGTCCGCAGTCCCACCGTTGAACGGCTGGAGATCACAGAGACGAACGGCGACAGGATCAGCGAGAAGACAATCGGCGCCAGCCAGAACAGGAAGCGCAGATCCAGCCAGGCCATGCCCGCCGCCCACACCAGCCCCAGCAGCAGCTGAGAACCGTGACGCATGAAGGCTTCGCCCCACGGCGTGGAGTCGTCATCACGCTGCGGTGAGTTCCAGACCACTTCCCAGCCCAGGAACGCACTGACCACAAACACGGTGTGGAACAGCATACGCACCGGTGCCAGCAGCACGGAGAACAGCACTTCCAGCAGCAGTGAAAGGGTCACGCGGAAGAAACCGCCGTACTCTTTCGAACCTTTGCACCAGATCAGGATGATACTGAGCAGCTTAGGCAGGAACAGCAGCACCATGGTAGACGCAAACAGCGCAATTGCCAGCTCCGGACGCCACTGCGGCCACACCGGGAACAGCTGGCGCGGTTGCAGGAAGTATTGCGGCTCCGTCAAAGCATGGACGACCTGCAATGCAGTAGAGAGCGCAAGGAACATGAACCACAGCGGTGCAGAGAGATAAGACATCACGCCCGTCAGGAACACCGCGCGGTGAACCGGGTGCATCCCTTTGACAAGGAACAGGCGGAAGTTCATCAGGTTGCCGTGACACCAGCGGCGGTCACGCTTGAGCTCATCCAGCAGGTTCGGCGGCAGCTCTTCGTACGATCCCGGGAGGTCGTAGGCAATCCAGACGCCCCAGCCCGCACGACGCATCAGCGCAGCTTCCACGAAGTCATGCGACAGAATAGAACCGGCAAACGAACCCTCACCTGGCAGCGGCGCCAGCGCACAGTGTTCAATGAACGGCTTCACGCGAATAATGGCGTTGTGACCCCAGTAGTGCGATTCACCCAACTGCCAGAAGTGCAGACCGGCAGTAAACAGCGGCCCGTAAACACGGGTGGCAAACTGCTGGCAGCGCGCATAAAGCGTGTCCATACCGGACGCTTTTGGCGAAGACTGAATGATCCCCGCGTTCGGGTTGGCTTCCATCAGACGCACCAGACCGCTCAGGCAGTCACCGCTCATGACGGAGTCCGCATCCAGCACCACCATGTAGCTGTACTGGTTACCCCAGCGACGGCAGAAGTCATCGATGTTACCGCTTTTACGCTTCACACGACGGCGACGACGACGGTAGAAGATCTGGCCTTCGCCCTGCACTTCTGCAATCAGCTCCATCCACGCTTTTTGTTCTGCAACGCAGATATCCGGGTTGTAACTGTCGCTCAGAATATAGACGTCGAAATGCGCCGCGTTGCCGGTCGCCTTGACGGACTCCCAGGTCGCACGCAGGCCCGCAAATACGCGGTCAACGTCTTCGTTACAAATAGGCATGATCAGCGCGGTACGGTGCTCAGGATTGAGGGGTTCATCCCCGACCGTTGACGCTGAAATGCTGTATTTGTCCCGCCCCATCAGCAATTGCAGGAAGCCCATTAGCGCGGTCCAGAAACCTGCCGAAACCCAGCAGAACAGAACCGCAAACAGCAGGAGGATGCCGCTTTGCAGGATATAAGGCAGTAGCTGCATGAAGGAGACCCAGAGATCCTGGCCCATCATGTCCGTTGGGTTAATAAACGCCCAGCCCTGGTAAGGCAGAATGGTTTTCATGTACCAGGTCGCGACAACCGTTTGTGCCAGCGTCAGAAGCAGCAGGATGTAACGGCGAATAGTCCCCACGGTACGCCATTTCTGCTCAGAGGCCTGCTCTTCTTTCGTCAGGCGTGACAGATAGCGCGGCGTCACATCACGCCCACGCAGGCGATCCCAGAAGCGGCCAACCGGGTTGGTGCGCCATGGATCGGGGAACATAGAGGAACGCGTCGCCTTCGGCATCGCCTGAAGCTGATCGCGTCCTTCGTCGTCTTTAATCAACTGCCCTTCTGCCAGCGAGTCTGGCCATGCCTGCTCCAGACGCGCTTTTACTGACCCCAGCGGCGTATCATCATCACGGGAAAACTGACGATGTTCACCATCCAGCGCGGTGTGAACCGCGCGGATGTCGCTCTTAGGCAGCGCCGCTTTTTCGATATCCGTCAGCGGCATGGCATCAATATATTCAGATGTATTATTCATTGGCAGGTAGCTGATAGCTCCAGGTTTCACTCAGCGGCTGATCGTCACTGACCAGCGCAGCACGCATTTCAGTGGTCTGTTTCGGATCTTTCACTTTCACGCGCAGGGTCAGACGCCAGCCTTTGGTTACCGGATTGTAACGCACCGTGTTTTCAACGATTTCACCGTTATCACCAATGCTGGCCTGAGCCGACACCGCCGTATCCGGAGACAGTTTCTTCATATCCTGGCCTGTGAAGTCCACGACAAACGCCACGGTACCGTCAGGCTGACGGATAAGGTTAGACTGCTTCACATCACCCGTTGAGCGGCGAGTCTGCATCACATACGCGTTATCCGGCGCATGCAGCTTATCTTCGTCGCGGCTGAAGGTAATGGTGTACTTGAAGTTCATCTCTTTACCGGCTTCCGGCAGTTGATCCGGTGTCCAGTAAGCGACGATGTTATCGTTGGTTTCGTCGTTGGTTGGAATTTCAACCAGCTCTACCTTGCCTTTACCCCAGTCGCCTTTCGGCGTAACCCAGGCGCTTGGACGCAGGTCATAACGATCGTCCAAATCTTCGAAGCGAGAGAACTGACGGCCACGCTGCAGCAGGCCAAAGCCCTGCGGGTTTTCCATCGCAAAGCTGCTTACTGCCAGATGTTTCGGATTATTCAGCGGACGCCAGATCCACTCACCGTTACCGGCATGAATAGACAGACCATTGGAGTCATGCAGTTCCGGGCGGAAGTTGGTTGCCGGCGACGGCTGGTTTGGCCCAAACAGGAACATACTGGTCAGCGGCGCAACGCCCAGTTTGCCCACTTTGTCACGCAGATAGACTTTAGACTGCACGTCAACGACCGTGTCACGACCCGGCATAATCACAAAGCGATAGGCACCGGTTGCGCGCGGGGAGTCCAGCAGCGCATAAATAGTCAGACGTTTGTCCGTTGGTTTTGGACGTTCAATCCAGAACTCGCGGAAACGCGGAAACTCTTCACCTGATGGCAGCGCGGTATCAATGGCCAGACCACGCGCAGAAAGCCCGTACACCTGCCCCGCGCCAATCACGCGGAAGTAGCTGGCGCCAAGCATGCTGACGATTTCGTCGTTTTTATCTTTGCTGTTAATCGGGTAAAGCACCTTGAAGCCTGCGAAGCCCAGGTCTTTCACCGTATCTTTGTCGTGTTGCACATTGCCAAAATTGAAGTAATCCGGGCTGTACTTGATCTTACGTACCGCGGTCGCCGTCACTTCATTGATGGCAACAGGCGTGTCGAAGTACATACCCTGATGATAAAATTCAAGCTTGAACGGGGTTTTAATGTTGTTCCAGTACGCTTTATCGTGATTGAACTGGATCTGCTGATAGTCCGCATACTTCATGTCGCGGAAAACGGAGGGCAAGTTACTTTTAGGCGCTTCGTAGCTCTTGCCTGCCATCGATTTTGCCTGTTTTGCGACATCGTCGATGTTAAAGGCCAGTGCCGATGAGGTATACAGTGATAACACGACTGCAGCACCCACCCAACGCATTTTCATCATCTGTGGTTTATGTTTCATAATAAGTAAGCACTTCCCCCTTTGTGTGCTTATATCGATCCGATCCATTTTAATGGAAACTCAGGCAATCCGACAACATAATCACTGCTTTGTTCAGCTACTGGCTCATGGATTAAGCAAATGAAAGAACCCGCGATTCACTTTGCGTGCTTATCCTGGAGACAGTGTGTCGGTCTTGGTGTAGGGTTGGCGTCGAATGTAACCATTATGAGTCTTAGGGATAAGACGAAAAGTCTGAGAATGCACAAAGTTATATGAGCACATCACCAACAGAACGTGAATATTTCCTCGACTCGATCCGGGCATGGCTGATGCTATTGGGGATCCCCTTTCACATTTCACTGATTTACTCCAGCCACACGTGGCATGTTAATAGCCAGATGCCCTCCTGGTGGCTCACGCTGTTTAATGACTTTATACACGCCTTCCGTATGCAGGTGTTTTTTGTCATTTCAGGCTATTTCTCCTACATGCTTTTTTTACGCTATCCGCTGAAGCGCTGGTGGAAAGTCCGCGTAGAGCGCGTGGGTATTCCTATGTTGACCGCCATCCCGCTGCTGACGCTGCCGCAGTTCATTATGCTGCAGTATGTTAAAGGCAAAGCAGAGAACTGGCCGAAGCTTACGCTGTATGAAAAGTACAATACGCTGGTCTGGGAACTGGTGTCTCACCTCTGGTTCCTGCTGGTACTGGTGGTACTGACCACGGTCAGCCTGGTGATCTTTAGCCGTCTGCGCCGTCATTTAAGCACGACCGCTGACGCCTTCTTCGCCAACGTCACGCTGGGCAAACTGTCGGTGCTCTTTTTGCTGCTTGGCGTTGCTTATGCCGCCGTGAGACGCACTCTGTTTATCGTCTACCCACCGATACTGAGCGACGGGTTGTTTAATTTTGTGGTGATGCAGTCGCTGTTCTACATTCCGTTCTTTTTAATTGGCGCACTGGCGTTTATTTATCCGAAGCTTAAAGCCTTGTTTACCACACCGTCACCGTGGTGCGCAGTGGGTGCCGCCTTCGCGTTTGCGGCCTATCTGCTGAACCAGCGCTACGGTAGCGGCGACGCCTGGATGTATGAAACGGAAAGCGTGATCACTATGCTGCTGGGCTTGTGGATGGTGAATGTGGTGTTCGCACTCGGCCACCGCTTGCTGAACTTTAAGTCCAGCCGCGTGACCTACTTCGTCAATGCTTCACTGTTTATCTATCTGGTGCATCACCCGTTGACGCTGTTCTTCGGGGCTTACATCACGCCGCATATCGCCTCTAACACGCTGGGCTTCTTTACCGGACTGGTGTTTGTGGTGGGCGTGGCGATTGTGCTCTACGAGATCCATCTGCGGATCCCTCTCCTGCGTTTCCTGTTTTCAGGCAAACCCCAGACGAAAACCGCCTGAGCAGCGTGGCGCACTGACGGTGCGCCACGTTTGTTTCAACTCTCCAGCGCCTGTCTGCGCTGCGCCAACAACCGCTGATACAGATGCAGGGTGTCTTCATCAAAACAGACAAAGGTCACCTTCTCTGGCAGCGGTTTTAGCGACAGGTAGCGGTAAACGGTTTCTACCGCGATGGTCGCCGCTGCCTCCTTAGGGTAACCATACACGCCGGTACTAATTGCCGGAAATGCCATCGTTTTGTAGCCGTTGTCGGCGGCAAGCCGTAGACAGTTTCGGTATGCCTCTTCCAGCAGACTCGCTTCATGGTGGTCGCCGCCCTGCCATACTGGGCCAACGGCGTGAATCACCGCTTTGGCCGGAAGGTTGCCCGCAAGCGTAATCACCGCATGGCCCGGCGGGCATTCGCCCTGTTGCTGACGCACGATTTTACAGGCTTCCAGCAGCTGCGGTCCGGCAGCGCGGTGAATAGCACCGTCAACCCCGCCTCCCCCCATCAGGGAAGGATTGGCCGCATTGACGATGACATCGACATGCTGGCTCGTAATATCGCCATGAATCAATTCAATTTGCGGTTTCATAAAAGCCCTCTGCTACCCGCCTTTTTTTTAAGTGTATCGCAGAGGGGTTATTGAGAAAAACGATCGGCGGTAAAACACGAATTAGCGGTACTGGATCTGAACCACTGCGAGCGTTTTTTCAGGATTAAGGTATTTCATATCCACTGTCGCCAGGCTGGAAGGTGTCGTCATGCCGTTCAGCGCATCGTCGTAACTGACCATACGGGTTTGCATTCGGTTTTTATCCGGGCACGATACCGCCAGCTGCCGATGTTGCTGCGTAACTTCACACGGGTCAGCAACGATTGCACCGCGAAAGTGAATGACGCCCCCTTCCGCAAAAGTGGCCGAATGCGCAGGAACGATAAAGGCAGAAACGAGCAGGCCCAAACCTGAAATAAGATGTGCAAAATTGTGGGTCACGATAGGTACTCCTCAATGAAAATCGTCCATGAGGGGCAAACGCGCTTCATTATGTTAACGAAGTGTCACGTTACGGAACATTACGACACAGTTCCTGATAACAGCATAGCTCAACGGCACAGACCCGCCACCTTCGCAACATATTGATATTATGAATGATTAGAGCGCGCGCCCTCCAGGCGACCACTGTTGTGATAAATGAAGTGCTTTTCCATCAGTGACGGTTACCACGATCGTTACCGTGTCTCCCGCTGAGATATTTAAACTCAAGCGCATTAAATCAATCGCCTGATTAGCGGGGATAAAAAGTGTGTTTTGCTGGCGGGATGAACTTTGTCCACTCTGCCCTTCGCGCAAAGAGACAATCTGGACCTGACAATCACACGATTCCGTCAACGTGACCTGCGGAATAATGGTGGTCATATTGCCCTGCTGTGAGGTTTGAAAGGTTATCTGGCTCGACAGCGCGGCGAGGAGAATTAAGGTATTCATAATTAACTCCCGAAAAAAAACAGGGCATCAGCCCTGTTTTTTGTAGCACAGATGTCAGTATCAGTACTGATGAGCTGTCGCGTGGTTACCAAAGCCAATCTGGGTAACGTTGACGGTGGAGTTAGACGCCGTCTGGTCTACCAGTGCGCCGTTAAGGCCACCGTACTGGCTGACATTCATCACGGAATCTTTACTGTTCCACTGATCAAGTGTCGCACTGTTGCCAAATCCGTTCTGGGTCAGGTTAATGCTACTGTCGTCAGACCCCTGGCCAACGTCAGCGCCGTTACCGCCACCGGTCTGGCTAATATTCAGAACTGAATTTCTGGCATCAGTCTGCAGGGCCAGCGCGGAGTTACCGCCACCATTCTGGTAAATATTCAGGGTTGAATTTGGGCCACCGTATCCGCCATGACCATGTCCATGACCCCATCCGCCCTGGTTAATCATACCAGCCATAGCACTACCAGAAACTACGATTGCTGCAAGTGCTGCCACTTTGATAAATTTCATGGTAAACCCCCATCGGATTGATTAAAGTCGTCGCGAAATAACTAGCGTTGAATAACGCGAATTGCCATCTGCGACTGTTTCTGCACAACAACTGCGGTTTTCTGCGTACCGTACTGCGTAATATTTGCTCTATTACCCGACCCTTTCTGGATAATTTTTGCACTATTACCATATCCATCTTGCGTAATACCTGCATCGTTCCCGTTACCGCTCTGATCGATCCAGGCAATATTGTAAGTCCCTGATTGATCAACTCTCGCTCTGTTGCCTGCACCATCCTGGGAAACGACTGACAAGAGTTTCGACCCTTCCTGGCGAATCTGAGCGTCATTAAATACGCCCTGTTGACCAATAATGGCTGCCTGATTTAATGATGAACGACTTAATTCATTAACCGCAAAATTATATTCAGCATTCGCCAAATCAGTATTAGCCGCGGTTACAAATCCAGGCACACCCAGTAATGTAAACATCAAAAATAACGATGTGTTTTTCATGTTGTCACCCTGGACCCGGCTACCTGAAAACACCCTGTTCGTATTTCGTGTTAAACGACTCGTTTTTTTGTTAACGCGTCGTTACGGTGAAGAGTATGTCCGCTGAAACATTTTAAATATCTCACCCGCGTGGCTTATTTTTATTTATCAGGTCACCACAAAGTCGTAATTTGCAGAAAAAATACACATTACACAGGCTGGTTTAATTTTTTATAGAATATTTATGCGCGTTGTCTCGTACAACGACGACAAGCCTGCCCACGCTTCCCTCCGCGTTGTTGTTTAAGCGTAACGGCAGGATGGCATTTTGTTCATCACGTGACACAGGACGTGTTTTCTTAAGCCAGAGAGAGGAGAACATAATGGCTTAGAAAGTATCAGTTACTCATACCAAAGCTTAACGTCCCCAAAATAAAAATTAAGACATAAAATCAACCAGTTAATAAAATTTGTATGATTTTTAAAATCTGTGCACGCCTATTTATATGTACAACTTTCATATCAAATAACAACATTCAAAACAGCCAATATTCACAAATTAATATTGATTTTTACATCTTGTTACATTATTAACACTTGCTTTAAACTTCGTAAAAGCTAGATTGAAATTAGCTGTACGAAATTGGTTTTATATTTACCTCCCTGTGGAGGTTATGTTCTGATTCTACACACAGCAGTGCAACATCTGTCAGTACTTCTGGTGCCTTCCTCTTTTCAGGAGGGCAGCTGTCAGGTGCCAAAAATAAGTGGGGTTTCATCATGTATAATGAAGTCCATAGTTTACATGGTCATACATTACTGTTGATCACAAAACCTTCTCTGCAAGCGACAGCTTTATTACAACATTTAAAGCAATCTTTATCATTGAACGGGAAATTGCATAATATTCAACGTTCTTTTGATGATATTGCGCCTGGCAGCATCATTCTGTTTGATATGATGGAAGCTGATAAGAAGCTTATCCATTACTGGCAAGATAACTTAAGCAGGAAAAACAATAATATCCGCGTGTTATTATTGAACACTCCTGATGAATACCCTTTCAGAGATATTGAAAGCTGGCCGCATATCAATGGCGTGTTCTACGTCACTGAAGAAGAAGGCCGGGTGGTAGAGGGTCTGCAGGGCATATTGCGCGGAGAGTGTTATTTCTCGCAAAAGCTGGCCAGCTACCTCATCACGCACTCCGGTAACTACCGCTATAACAGTTCGGAATCCGCGCTGCTCACGCACCGTGAAAAAGAGATCCTGAACAAACTACGCATTGGTGCTTCAAATATTGAAATCGCCCGTTCGTTATTTATCAGCGAAAATACGGTAAAGACGCACCTTTATAATCTTTTCAAGAAGATAGCTGTTAAAAATCGAACTCAGGCTGTTTCATGGGCAAACGATAACCTCAGGCGTTAATCACATGAAGCGCACGTTGAGTTGGATCGCCGCAGCGAGTTTCTTGCTCGCTGCAGGGAACCTGCAGGCCGTCGAGGTCGAAGTTCCCGGATTGTTAACTGACCACACAGTCTCATCGATCGGGCACAGTTTTTACCGGGCCTTCAGTGATAAATGGGACAGTACCTACACGGGTAATTTAACAATCAACGAGCGGCCCAGTGCACGTTGGGGAAGCTGGATAACCATCACGGCTAATCAGGACGTTATTTATCAAACGTTTTTATTCCCCTCGAAAACAGACTTCGATAAAAACGTGGCCTTAGCACTGGCTCAAACTGAAGATGCTATTAATCGCCTGCAAATAGACAAAGCGCTATTAAGCACCAGCGATTTAGCAAAAGATGAGTTCTAGCGAACCGATATGCGGAGGCTGTCATGCGTATTGCATATGCAGTTGTTTCGATAATGCTTATTACCCCTCTTTGCTGGGGCGGAAATATGACGTTCCAGTTCCGTAACCCCAACTTTGGCGGTAACCCTAACAACGGTGCGTTCCTGCTGAATGAAGCTCAGGCGCAAAACTCCTATAAAGATCCCAGTTATAAGGACTTTACCGTTGATACCCCTTCCGCACTGGATAACTTCACCCAGGCTATCCAGTCGCAAATTTTAGGGGGATTGCTGACAAACATTAACACCGGCAAGCCCGGCCGAATGGTGACCAACGATTTTATTGTCGATATCGCCAACAGAGACGGACAACTTCAGTTGAACGTAACCGATCGTAAAACCGGAAAAACCTCCACCATTGAGGTTTCTGGCCTACAAAGCAATTCAACTGACTTTTAAACAATAGCTAAATAAGGACAACGATCATGCAGCGCTTCCTGATATTTGTTGCAGTGTGCTTATTGAGCGGTTGTTTAACTGCTCCGCCTAAAGAAGCTGCAAAACCAACATTAATGCCTCGGGCTCAGAGTTATCGTGATTTAACCCATTTGCCTTCTCCAACGGGCAAAATATTTGTCTCGGTATACAACATTCAGGATGAAACAGGGCAATTTAAGCCCTACCCGGCCAGTAACTTCTCCACGGCAGTGCCGCAAAGCGCCACCGCCATGCTGGTTACCGCACTCAAGGATTCGCACTGGTTTATACCGCTGGAACGCCAGGGGCTACAGAACCTGTTAAATGAACGAAAAATTATTCGTGCGGCACAGGAGAATGGCACCGTCGCGGACAATAACCGAATGCCTCTGCAGTCTCTGGCTGCGGCAAACGTCATGATCGAAGGCTCGATTATCGGATATGAGAGCAACGTTAAATCGGGTGGTGTGGGAGCACGTTACTTTGGGATTGGCGCGGATACCCAGTATCAGCTCGACCAAATTGCCGTTAACCTGCGTGTCGTCAACGTCAGTACCGGTGAAGTGCTCTCCTCGGTAAACACCAGCAAAACGATATTGTCTTATGAAGTCCAGGCGGGGGTATTCCGCTTCATCGACTACCAGCGTTTACTGGAAGGTGAAATTGGTTATACCTCGAATGAACCGGTCATGATGTGTCTGATGTCAGCCATTGAAACCGGCGTGATCTTCCTGATTAACGATGGTATCGATCGCGGGCTGTGGGATCTGCAAAACAAATCAGACGTGCAGAACCCGATCCTGGTGAAATACCGTGATATGTCCGTGCCTCCGGAATCCTGACAGGAAGCGCATAAAAAAGGCGAGATGATTATCTCGCCTTTTTTTATTCACTCACCGCGGTGATGTTTTGCGTTTTTTCCCGTCGCGCCGCCAGCCAGAGACCGCTGTTCTTCATGGCATAGCCAAACAGCAACCCCAGCGCCAGTGAAGGGACGACCAGCTTCCACTCCCCTTGTCCGGCAAAGGTCGCGCACGCCCCCATAAAGGTGCCCGGTACAAACGACAGCAGCAGATGCTTCGCCTGAATACACATCAGGAAGGCAACGACCCCCGTCATGACGTAGCCCAGGATCTCCAGATGCGGCGCCAGCGCGCTGCCTTTCATGATAACCAGCGCCCATATAACGCCGCTCATCAGCGTGCAACCGGAGATAAAGAGCCCTTTCAGCCCTCCCTGCGGGCAGGCGAAATAGGCCGTGCAGCCGAGGAAGCCAGCCCAGCTTAATAAACCGAGAGACACCGCCACCCATCCCCAGAGACCGGAGAGAATGCCCGTCGTGATTGCAATACAAAGTAATATGTTCATGGTGCGCATCTTAGCAGATGCGCACCATGGAAATGAGATCAGAAGCACATTACGTGCAAGTTGAAATGTATCGTTGCAGAATTTTTGTGATTTAAATCACTCTTCGCTCTCTTCTTCCAGCTCATCCCACATTGCTGCGATGGCGTCGCGCGTCAGCGGAGCCAGCGTTCTCCAGAACGGAGAGGTGGCGTGGGCTTCAACTTTCCCCAGGAAGGTTCCAACCCACGGCAGCAGATACGTCTCGAAGAGGATTTCGATGGCTTCATTTTCATCATCACCCGCGTTGTCTTCGATCCAGGAGGCCGCCAGCAGCAGAGTACCAATATGATCGGCTGGCGTATCGCTCAGCGGCATACCGCGCTCAGAGAGGAATGCCCGCACTTCAGCTTCGGTCGCCCCTTCCTGCCAGGCAGAACGGTAAGGCGAAACGCGGCACTCTTCCCCCACGAACAATGCGTTGTAGTCCGTTGAGATCTGCTGCATATCACAGCTTTTCTGCAGACGTTCCAGTAACTCATCCTGTTCCAGCGGCCAGTTCTGCGCCAGCTTACCCTCGCGAATGAGCGTAAACAGCGGAACCAACAGCGGGTCCTGCGGCTGGCGATAATACAGGGAGCCCAGCACGCGGCAAAGGATGGAGAATTCATTCATTGTGTTATTCCGTTATTCAATTAAAGGTCGGCAAATTCATCAACGGGCGTCATGCCGCGCGACTCAAGGAAGTCGAGCATACGGCGCGGCGTGACGTTCAGGATCTGTGCTTCCGGGAAATTGACGTCCTGCAGCACTTTCATGCACTCGCCAAAATCCCCCAGCGTGAAGGCCGTGTGCGAATCAGAGCCCAGCGCCACCATCCCTCCGGCATCACGCACGGCGGCTGCCACTTCGCGACAGTTGGCTTCACTGCCTTTACGCGAGTGCACGAACGAGGAGTTGTTAATCTCCAGCGCCACACGGTGTTTCGCGGCGGCCTGCGCCACGGCCTGAATATCAATAGGATATTTAGGATTACCCGGATGGCTGATGATATGCACATTGCCGCTGGCAATGGTGGCAATCATCGCCGCGGTATTGGTCTCTTTATCCTGCGGCGGGAAAACCGGCTCATGGAAACCGGCAAGGATCAGATCTAAGGAGGTCAGCATCGGGCCGGTGCAGTCGATTTCACCGTCGGTGTTTTTGATGTTCGCCTCAATGCCGCGCAGTATCCCAATGCCATCCACCAGACGTGGCCAGATCCGCATATTCACAAAATGCCAGTAGTGCGGCGCATCCGCCATATCCGGGCCGTGATCGGTTATCGCAAAGAGCTTAATACCTTTTAGCTTTGCCTGGGCGATATAATCATGGAGGTTGCTATACGCGTGGGTGCTGGCGACGGTGTGCATATGCAGGTCAACGGGATACATCTTTCTCTCCTCTGCGGTTTTTCCAAAGGATAGCAGTTATCAGCGGCGAATATTAGCAAAAACCCGGCCAACGCTGGGTTTCTCTCAGTAGCCGCGCTGTCGGTCGACCTGACCGGTAACCGCGTTCCCCTTCTCTATTTCACCGATAGTATGCGAGATATAAGCCACCGCCTCAGCCGGTCGCGTCACGGCGGCGACATGCGGGGTCATTGCCACGCGAGGGTGTCGCCATAGAGGGCTTTCTTCAGGCAGCGGCTCACGGCTGTAAACATCCAGCATGGCACCTTTAAGCTTTCCGCTATCCAGCGCCTTCAGCAGATCCGGCTCCACCAGATGCACCCCGCGCGCAAGGTTCATCAGGTAGCTCCGATCGGCCAGCTGATTGAGCAAGGCTTCGTTGATAATCCCCACCGTTTCCGCCGTATTCGGCAGCAGGTTGATCAGCACGCGTGTGCCTTTCAGAAATGCCGGGAGTTCATCCGTTCCGGCAAAACTCTCAACGCCCGGATACGCTTTACGGCTACGGCTCCAGCAGCGTAACGGGAAGCCCCACGGGGCAAGGGCTTCAGCCACCTTTGAGCCCAGCACGCCCGCCCCGAGGATACCGATGGTAAAGTCTTCACGTTGATATTCCGGCAGCGGCTCCCAGTGGGATTCCTGCTTAAAGGCCTGATAATCATCAAAGCGGCGGAACCAGTGCAGGACCTGGCTGACGGCATATTCCTGCATTTGCTGGCCCATACCGGTATCTTCCAGGCGGAACAGGGGGATATCTTCCGGCAGCATCTCCGGGTGTGCCTTCAGTTTGCTCAGAATGGAATCCACGCCAGCGCCAAGCGCAAACACGGCCTTCAGTTTACGGCCCTGAAGCATCTCAACGGGTGGATGCCAGACCAGCGCATAGTCAGCATGTTCGTTATCGCCCCGCTTCCACTCACGAACGCGCGCGCCCGGCAGTGCTGCCGACAGTGCTTTAATCCAATAAGCCGTATCAAAAGTGGGGTGATAGAAGAGTATATCCATAGTCATTCCTGCCTTTTTTCGCGCTGTTTTGTTTTCATTTTCAAATGGATTGTCAGCATAACAAATTTATGGCGCTATGTTATTGCTGATAAAAAAGGCGCTTTTCGCACATTTCGGAATCAGGTTGCCTGAAGTTTGTCTAAACACGCTAAATTACTGAAAAAGTGAGTTGACGGCAGTTCGGCTTTTCCTTACATTAGCGCCCGTCCCGGCAACAACGGGATGACAATATGGTGAGGTGTCCGAGTGGCTGAAGGAGCACGCCTGGAAAGTGTGTATACGGCAACGTATCGGGGGTTCGAATCCCCCCCTCACCGCCATATTCAAGATGAAAGCTCGTACGAAAGTACGGGCTTTTTTCTTTTATATTCTCCAGTGGGGGGATGAGAATCCCCGACCGGGGTTCGACAACTGGCGTAGCCAGTTGGACAGACTGAGAGCGCAGCGA